>NZ_JBHFIZ010000025.1:8305-74413 GCF_057334535.1 Achromobacter colocynthidis | reverse complement strand
CCGCCGCTGCGGGGCGGATGCCGTGCTTTGACAAGCAAACCTTGTGCCACCTGGGTTTCTCAGGGGTACTACAGGTGAAGCCGCTACAGCCATGCTTCGTACAGGTGCTGGGTAAGGCAGGCCGCGCACCATTGCGGCGAAATCGGCGGTGCACCGCGGCGTGCCTGAGGACGTCGGCAAGGGCGGTGCATTGATCGGATTGAAACGTGGCCGCTAGCGCGCGGCGTTGGCGCGCGCCACCATGGCGTCAAGCAGGACGTTGCAGCCGGCTTCCAGATGCTCGGGCTGCGCGTCTTCAATTTCGTTGTGGCTGATGCCGTCCTTGCACGGCACGAAGATCATGGCGGTCGGCGCCACCGCGGCCATGTAGACCGCATCGTGTCCGGCGCCCGTCACGATGTTCATGGCGGGCAGGTGGCGCTGCGCCGCGCCCTGACGCACCTTGTCCACCAGGTCGGTGTCGAACGGTGTCGGGCGGAAATACTGCACGTCTTTCAAATCGACCTGCACGCCGTGGGCCACCGCGATGTCATCGCAGGCGCGCCGCCATTGCTGGTCCATGCGCGTCAAGGTGGCTTCGTCTTCGTGGCGCAGGTCGGCGGTAAAGCGGACTTGGCCCGGGATGACGTTGCGCGATCCGGGGTGCGCGTGGATTTCTCCCACCGTGCCGCGTCCGTGCGGCTGATGCGCGTTGGCAATGTTGATCACCGCCTGCACCAGAAAGCTGGCGGCAAACAGCGCGTCGCGGCGGATCGCCATCGGCGTGGGGCCGGCATGCATTTCCATGCCCGTTACGGTGATGTCGTACCAGCGCAGGCCAAGTGACCCGGTCACCACGCCGATGGTCTTTTCCTCGTGCTCAAGGATCGGGCCTTGTTCGATATGGGCTTCGAAGTAGGCGTCCACCGGGCGCCCGCCCACCGGGTCCGTGCCCGCATAGCCAATGGCCGCAAGCTCGTCGCGCACGGCGATGCCCTGGGCGTCTTGCGCTGATAGGGCCGTCTCCAAGGGGAATTTCCCGGCGAACACGCCTGACCCCATCATCACGGGCACAAAGCGGGATCCTTCCTCGTTGGTCCAGATGGCCAGTTCCAGCGGCGCTTCGGTCTGCGCGCCGGCATCGTTCAAGGTGCGCATCACTTCAAGCCCGGCCAGCACGCCATAACAACCGTCGAACTTGCCGCCGGTGGGCTGCGTATCGATGTGGCTGCCGGTCATGACGGGCGGCAGGTCGTTGTTGCTGCCCGCGCGGCGCGCAAAAATATTGCCGACCTGGTCCACCCTGACGGTCAGGCCTGCTTCGCGCATCCAGGCGGTGACCAGGTCGCGGCCTTGGCCGTCCAGCGCGGTGAGCGCCAGGCGGCAGTTGCCGCCTTTGGGGGTAGCGCCAATTTGCGCCAGATCCATCAAGGACTGCCACAGCCGTTGGCCATTGATGGACAGGGAAGACGATGTCATGGGGCGCCTCGATGGTCGGAAAGTGAGTCGAAGTCTTCGCGCAGCCTGGCCAGGATGCCCAACAGATGCGTGTGCATGGCGTGGCGCGCGCGGATGGGATCCCGCGCCGTGATGGCGGTCAGGATGCGCTGATGTTCGGCGTGGGCGGCGGCCCAGGCTCGGGTGGTGACAAAGTAGTCCTGCATGCGGCTGTACACCGAGCTGGATTGGCTAAGGTTCCACAAGTGCGCCACGGCCGAGGCCAGCGCGGCGTTGCCGCAGGCCGCGCCAATGGCGCTGTGAAACGCGCGGTCGTGGTCGCCGGGCGACTCGGTCAATGACATGGCGGCGTGGGCGTCGCGGATGACGGCAATCTGCGCGGGGGTGGCTTGGTGCGCGGCCAGCGCGGCGCATTCCGGTTCAATCAGCATGCGCGCTTCCAGCAGGTCGAAGGGGCCGATGTCGTCCTGCCCGGCTGGTACGGCCGCGCCGCCGGCGGGCAGGGCGGGAAACGCGGCGCCGTCGGGCGCGATGGTGACGAACACGCCCGTGCCCACCCGCACTTCCACATAGCCTTCGATTTCCAGGGCAATCAACGCTTCGCGGATGGAGGCCCGGCTGACTTGCAGTTGTTCCGCCAGCTCGCGTTCAGACGGCAAGCGTCCGCCCCGAGCAAAGTCACCCGCCCGGATGCGGCCGGCGATCTGGTCGGCGATCATGCGGTAAAGGCGGGTGGCGGCGACAGCCTGGAAGGTGCTCATCAATGGGACGTTGATATGGCCTGGTGGTCAGGCCACCAATATAGGCACGTCGCCATTGAAATAGAAGGGAAATATCGCGTTTTCAGGGAAAACGATCAGAGGGATTCCACGTCTTCCTATCTGGTGGTCAGGCCAGTTAGGAAGCGTGCGGCGGGCTATTGCGGTTCGTTGTCGCCGTCGGGTTCCGGCGTCTGCGTGAAAGCGCGAACCAGGCGGGCAATACCGTCCAGTTCGTCGTGCGCGCCGACGACCCATTCGGGCTTTTCGAAGGGGCTGTCGGAAGGCGCGTTGTCCATGCTTGCCTTCAGATCGTTCAGCAGTTCCAGTGCCATGTCGGTGGCTTGGGGGCTGCTGCGGGTGGAAAGGGCGATGGCAATTGCCAGCGCCTGGCGCATGGCCAGCAGGCGGCCGTCCAGTTCAGTGCCCATGAGGCGTCCTTGTTATGCAACGTGAAAGGGGGCATTTTAAGGTCCGGGCGAGTCCCGCGCGCGGGTGCGGGCAGCGTTTGCGCCAGATCAAGATGCGGCGGCAGCCATGGGCGAATAATCGCGGGTATGCAAGCCGCCCTACGCCCATCCGAATCGCCGCCCGCGCCTGTCGCCGCCGCGCCTTTTTTTCCCCCTCAGTTGCTGGCCAGGCTGGACAAGAACGGGCCGCGCTACACGTCGTATCCCACGGCCGACCGCTATCACGGCAACTTTGGCGAACAAGACTATCGGCTCGCGCTGCGACAGCGGCCCCGCCACCTGTCCGACCGAGCCCCTGTCGCTGTACGTGCACATTCCGTTTTGTGATTCGGTTTGCTATTACTGCGCGTGCAACAAGGTGGTGACCCGGCATCACGACCGCGCCGCCCGATACCTGGATGCGCTGGCAAGCGAAATTGCGCTGCACGTCAACGAGCTTGGCGCGGGCGTTCCCGTGTCGCAACTGCATTTTGGCGGGGGCACGCCAACCTTTCTGTCCGACAACGAACTGACCCGTCTGATGCAGGACTTGCGGGCGGCTTTCCAGTTTGCGCCGGATGCCGAGATCTCTATCGAGGTCGATCCCCGCACGGCCACGCCGCAACGCCTGGCGCATTTGCGCGAATTGGGATTCAACCGGCTGAGCTTCGGCGTGCAGGATTTCGATGCGCGCGTGCAAAAGGCAGTGCATCGCGTGCAGTCCTTCGAAGATGTCCGGACGCTGATGCAAAGCGCCCGCGCGCTGGGCTATGACTCGGTCAACATGGATTTGATCTACGGCCTGCCTTTGCAGACCACAGAATCTTTCGCGCGCACGATCAAGCAGGTGGTGGCGCTGCGCCCCGACCGCATCGCGCTCTACGCCTACGCGCACTTGCCTGAGCGCTTCAAGCCCCAGCGCCGCATCAATGAAGCAGACTTGCCCGAGCGCGCAACGCGGGTCGGCCTGCTGGGGTCTGCCATCGATGGCTTCTTGCAACAGGGCTATACCTACATCGGCATGGACCATTTCGCGCTGAACACCGACGCGCTGGCGATCGCCAGGCAGCGCGGTGAACTGCATCGCAATTTTCAGGGTTACAGCACGCAGCCTGACCGTGACCTGATCGCGCTGGGCGTGTCCGCCATCGGTCGCATCGGCAACACATATAGCCAGAACGCAAAGGTGCTGGATGCCTACTACGGCGCGATCGAATCCGGACATTTCGCGGTCGAACGGGGCCTGACCCTGTCGCCCGACGACTTGGTGCGGCGCGACGTCATCATGGACATCATGTGCCAGGGGCGCGTGGACTTCGCCACGGTTGAAGCGCGTCACGGGTTGCGTTTCGGTGACTATTTCAGCCGCGAACTGCTGCAGATGGCCAATCTGGCCGAGTTGGGGCTGGTCAACCTGCGGGCGGGGGATGTGCAGGTGACCGGGTTGGGTTGGTATTTTGTGCGGGCCGTCGCGATGGTGTTTGACGGCTATCTGGGCAGCGTCAGCAGCACCGCCAGCTATTCCCGCATTATTTGAGATCGAGGCCTGGGATCGTCGCCGTGCGGCGGCTTCATTCGGCGAACTTTTCGCGCAGGTAGAGCGCAAGCGACAGGTCGTCGGCCAACTGCAGCTTGCGCATGGCGGGGCGCTTGTGGGTGCTGATGGTCTTCTTGCTACGCATGAGCCGCGCCGCAATCTGCGTGACCGACAGCCCCTGGCTGATGTGACGCAGAATTTCGACTTCCGACGTGGTCAGCATCGCGTGCGGGTTGGTCGGCAGAAGCGGGCGGATCTTGCCGTCTTGCACTGAAAGAAAATCATCCTTGCCGCTGAGCACGCCTCGAATGATCTCGGGCAGCAGCATCATGCCCCATTGCTTGGCAAGATAGCCGTTGGCCCCCGCGCGGTAGGCGGCGTATTGCGTTTCCTGCCGGTTGCCGGCCGAAAACGTGATGATCGACAGGGTAGGGTGGTAGCGCCGCAAGCGGCGCAGGAAATTGACGCCGTCCCAGGGTTCCTGGGGCAGATAGAAGTCGACCAGGGCGACGTCACAGGGCGATTTGCTCAGTTTTTCCAGCAAGGCGCGGGCGGACGTTTCGCGATGCAGCACCCGAAAGCCCGGCCGGCTTTCCAGGTACGCGCCGACGCCCAGCGCCACGACCGGATGGTCGTCAAGTATTGCAACCTTGATGACCGAGGGCAGGCGCGACAGCAGCAGGTGCCGACGCCCGCCTGAGCGGCTGCCGCCGTCGCCGCAGCGAGACGGGTTTGAAAGCGTTGCCGCTTTGGTCACAAGTTTTGGGACAGCTTTCATCGATGCTCCACAAGCCGGGAAAAAGGACGTTGGTGGCGGGTTCAGCCGGCTAGAGTTGAAGTCCGGAGCACGCTCCGCGGTCAGTCGTAAATTTGCGATGGAAGGTTACGTTTTCGGGCGGCTGTCCGGATAGGAATCACGCGAAAATCAGACCGTTGCACCTCCGGACGCGCATTCGGCCTACTCCCCGGCAAGGGGTGGCAATTGCTGGTATTCGGGAGGGGGCGCAAAGGGTGCTACAATCGGCAACGTTAATTGCACTCGTTCCGTTGGTGTCCGGGGTTTTCCCCGCGTGGTTCCAGCGTGAATCGATGGCTCAAACTTGATTGTTCAATATGTATCGCGCCGCCTTGGGCGCGTTTCAACAGGCTTAGAATCATGTTTTTCCCGCTGGCACGAACTACGACCCGGAACTTTCGCCCTATGTCGCGTTAGTTTTTCGTGCGTCGGGTTCCACCGTGTCAGGTCAGCGGCAGGACTCAGCAAGACAACCAAAAAACGCGGCTCTCAGGCCGCGTTTTTCGTTTCCGTTTCGTTTATTGATTTTCTCGTTCCCAAGAACCCCAGGAAGCACTCCCGATGGTACAGATCACATTGCCCGATGGTTCGCAACGCCAATATCCGGGGCCGGTCACGGTCGCCGAAGTGGCGCAGTCGATCGGTACGGGCCTGGCCAAGGCCGCCTTGGGCGGCCGCGTGACGTTTGAAGGCGCCGACTCCAAGCTGGTCGACACCAGCTTCAGCATCGAAGGCGATGCGCGCCTGGCAATCGTCACCGCCAAGGACGCCGACGGCCTGGACCTGATCCGCCACTCCACGGCCCACCTGCTGGCTTATGCCGTGAAGGAGTTGTTCCCGGATGCCCAGGTCACCATCGGCCCCGTGATCGACAACGGCTTCTACTACGATTTCTCGTACAAGCGTCCGTTCACGCCCGAAGACCTGACGGCCATCGAGAAGAAGATGTCCGAGCTGGCCAAGAAAGACGAAATCGTGACGCGCGAAGAATGGTCGCGCGACGACGCCGTCGAGTTCTTCAAGGGCATTGGCGAAAAGTACAAAGCCGAGATCATCGCGTCGATTCCGTCGAACGAGCCGCTCAGCCTGTATCGCGAAGGCAACTTCATCGACCTGTGCCGCGGCCCCCACGTGCCGTCCACGGGCAAGCTGAAAGTCTTCAAGCTGATGAAAGTGGCTGGGGCCTATTGGCGCGGCGACAGCAAGAACGAGATGCTTCAGCGCATCTACGGCACGGCCTGGGCCACCAAGGAAGAACAGGAAGCTTATCTGCACATGCTGGAAGAGGCCGAGCGCCGCGACCACCGCAAGATCGGCCGCGAACTTGACCTGTTCCACTTCCAGGATGAAGCGCCGGGCTTGATCTTCTGGCATCCCAAGGGCTGGGCGTTGTGGCAGCAGGTGGAGCAGTACATGCGCTCCGTCTACAACAACAACGGCTACCAGGAAGTCAAGGCGCCGCAAATCCTGGACATCTCGCTGTGGAAAAAGACCGGTCACTGGGACAACTATCGTGAAAACATGTTCACGACCGAGTCCGAGAACCGCGTCTACGGCCTGAAGCCCATGAACTGCCCGGGCCACGTGCAGATTTTCAACGCCGGCCTGCATTCCTATCGCGAACTGCCGCTGCGTTACGGCGAATTCGGCCAGTGCCATCGCAACGAGCCCTCGGGTTCGCTGCACGGCATGATGCGCGTGCGCGGTTTCACGCAAGACGACGGCCACATTTTCTGTACCGAAGAACAGTTGCAGGACGAATGCGCCGACTTCACGGCATTGCTGCAAAAGGTCTACCGCGACTTCGGTTTCACCGAAGTGCTGTACAAGGTTGCCACGCGCCCTGAAAAGCGCATCGGGTCGGACGAAGTCTGGGATACGGCCGAGCAGGCCCTGATGGAAAGCCTGCGCCGCACGGGCTGCGAATTCGAGATTTCCCCGGGGGAAGGCGCGTTTTACGGTCCCAAGGTGGAATACACCCTGAAAGACGCCATCGGCCGCCACTGGCAATGCGGTACCATTCAGGTCGACTTCTCGATGCCGGTACGCCTGGGCGCCGAGTATGTCGACCAGAACGACCAGCGCCGTCCGCCGGTCATGCTGCACCGTGCCATCCTGGGTTCGCTTGAGCGATTCATCGGCATGTTGATCGAAAACCATGCCGGCGCGATGCCGCCCTGGTTGGCTCCGGTGCAAGCCGTTGTATGCTGCATTTCCGAACCTTCGGCCGATTATGCGGCTGAAATAACACAAAGCCTGAAAAAACAAGGCTTTAGAGTAGAGTCCGATTTGCGTGGTGAAAAAATCACTCGTAAAATCCGGGAGCACAGCCTGCAAAAGGTGCCGTACATTCTTGTCGTCGGCGACAAGGAAAAACAAAATGGCACCGTAGCCGTTCGCGGTCTGGGTGGATTGGACCTTGGCGCCATCGCATACGACGAATTCGTCGCGCGATTGTCCGAGGATGTCTCCGCCCGTCGCGACGTCAATCAACCTGATAGCAGTGCTGCTTAACATTTCTAGGAGCTTTCAACATCGCCACTGAAAAAGCCAATCGCATCAACGGTGAAATCCGCGTCCCCGAGGTGCGCCTGATAGGTCTGGAAGGAGAACAGCTGGGCATCGTCAAGATTGCCGACGCGTTCCGTCTTTCCGAGCAAAGCGACGTGGATCTGGTGGAAATCGCGCCGAACGCCGAGCCGCCGGTCTGCCGTTTGATGGACTACGGTAAGTTCAAGTACCAAGAGCAGAAGCGCCAAGCCGAAGCTCGTTCCAAGCAGAAGGTCATCCAGGTCAAGGAAGTCAAATTCCGTCCGGCCACCGACGAGGGCGACTACCAAGTCAAGCTGCGCAACCTGCGCCGCTTCCTCGAAGAAGGCGACAAGGCCAAGGTGACGCTGCGCTTCCGTGGCCGCGAAATGGCCCACCAGGAACTTGGTATGCGCGTGCTTGAACGTGTGCGTGACGATCTGCTGGAACTTGCCCAGGTCGAAGCCATGCCGAAGCTCGAAGGCCGTCAGATGGTCATGGTGCTGGCGCCCAAGAAGAAGGCCGTGCCCGCCGCGGGTAAGCCTGAGACGGCGGCGTAAGTTCCAGCCTTGGCCTTCCTTAGAGGGCTAGGCCGCTTCCCATCCGACCCGCCGTCCATTGTGTGACCGGCGGGTTCGCTTATTGGGCGGCTCTGCGCTACGATGTAAAAAAGCCGCCTTCCCACTAGGTATGGGGGCGTACGTTCAGGGTGTCGCGATGCATGTATTGTTCGTTATTGATCCCTTGCCGCTTCTCAAGGCGTACAAGGACAGTTCGGTTGCCATGATGCGTGCCCTCGTGGCGCGCGGTCACACGCTTAGCGTGGCCATGCAGGGCGACCTCTACATTGAGGCCGGCACGGTCAAGGCTGTCACCACGCCCATCGCGCTGGTGGCGGACGCCGATTTGCACGGCCACGACTGGTGGGCGGAGTCCGCCGCGCAAGATCTGCCGCTGGCGGATTTTGGCGCCGTGGTCATGCGCAAAGACCCTCCCTTTGACATGGAATACGTGTATTCCACGCACCTGCTTGAATACGCCGAGGCGCAAGGCGCGCGCGTGTTCAATACCGGCGCCGCCATTCGCAACCATCCCGAAAAGCTGGCTATCACCGAGATCAGCGAGTTCACCGCCCCGACGCTGGTGACGCGCAACATGGCTCGCCTGAAAGCCTTTCACGACACGCATCACGACGTGATCGTGAAGCCGCTTGATGGCATGGGTGGCACCGGCGTGTTCCGCTTGCAGCCCAAAGATCCCAACCTGAACGCCATCCTGGAAACGCTGACCGACAACGGCGCGCGCACCATCATGGCCCAACGGTATATCCCTGAGATCGTCAACGGTGACAAGCGCATCCTGCTGATCGGCGGCGAGCCGGTGCCGTATTCGCTGGCGCGCATTCCCTTGGCCGGCGAAACGCGCGGCAACCTGGCGGCCGGCGGCCGTGGCGTCGCGCAAGAATTGTCCGCGCGCGATCGCGAAATCGCCGAAGCCGTGGCCCCCAAGCTTGCCGCTCGCGGCCTGCTGTTGGTCGGCCTGGACGTCATTGGCGATTACGTCACCGAAGTCAACGTCACTAGCCCCACCTGTTTCGTAGAGATTGCCGAACAGACCGGTTTCGATGTCGCGGGCATGTTCGTCCAGGCGCTTGAAAAGGCCGTGGCGACGACTGCTCTCGCGGCCTGATCTCTCTGGAAACCGTCATGACCACGGGTATTGTTATCGTCGTGCACGCGCCTTTGGGCGCGGCGATGCGGGAATGCGCCAGTCACGTCATGGGCGACCTTGACGGCATGCTGGCCATTCACGATATCCAGCCCGAAGACCGGCCCGATGAACAGGCGCCCGCCGTTCTGAAGGACATCCTGGGCCAGGATCACGGGGCAGGCGTGCTTGTGCTGACGGACTTGATCGGCGCCACGCCCGCCAACATCTCGAAGCGCGCCGTGGCCGATGCCCAGGCGCAGGGCATCCAATGCTGCGTTCTGGCGGGGTTGAACACCCCGATGCTGCTGCGCGCATTGACCTACCGCAATCTTCCGTTGGCCGAAACGCGCGAGAAGGCCCTGGCGGGCGGAGTGCAGGGCGTCTTGCGTGTAGACTGACGGGCAGAATTTGCGCTGGAATTTGCCCTAATATGTCGGCTGGCAATTCAAGTCAAAAAAATGCGGTTGGTGTTCGGCGCTTTGCTGCGATCAACACTGCGGCGTTAATCCGCGGTCATAATATTTCCTATGCCTACTAAAGACATCGTCATCAGCAATAAATTGGGTTTGCATGCGCGTGCCGCAGCCAAGCTGACACAGCTGGCCAGCAAATTTTCAAGCGAGGTCTTTATCTCTCGTGGCGCGCAGCGTGTGAACGCCAAGAGCATCATGGGCGTCATGATGTTGGCGGCCGGCTTGGGTGTGACGGTCAAACTGGACGCTTCCGGCAGCGATGCCGAGCAAGCACTTTCCGAAATCGAAACTCTGTTCGACAGCAAATTCGGTGAGCAGGAATAGAACAACCCCTGAATCCGCCCGCCCGGGCATAGCCCAGGCTGGCCGGTCTACGACCCTGAACAATCCCCACGACGGGGCTGGCGGTGCCAGTCCCGTCGTTTGTCTTTATGGCAAAGGCGTTGCGAAGGGATATGCGATCGGACGCGCGGTCGTCATGGGCGCCGCGGCGCTGGAAGTGGCGCACTACCGGATTGCCCCCGAGGACGTGGCTGCCGAAAGCAGCCGCCTAACCGAGGCACTGGCATCGGCGCAGCATGAACTTCGGCAACTGGCCGACACGCTGCCTGCCGACGCGCCGCGCGAGCTGGGCGCCATGCTGAACGTGCACAGCCTGCTGCTGGGCGATCCCTTGTTGGCCGAGCAAACGCTAGGCCTTATTGCTGAACGCCACTACAACGCCGAATGGGCGCTGACGACGCAAGGGCAGATGCTGGGCCAACAGTTCGATGCCATGGAAGACGAATACCTGCGCGAGCGCGGGGCCGACGTCCGCCAGGTAATTGAACGGGTGCTGCATGTGCTGGCCGGTACGTCGGCCATCCTGCCCGATATGTCGCATATGGGTGGCGACGACGCGCTGGTGGTTGTGGCGCACGACATTTCTCCCGCGGACATGCTGCGCTTGCGCGGCGGCCGTTTCGCAGCCTTTGTGACCGACCTGGGCGGCCCCACGTCCCACACCGCCATCGTGGCGCGCAGCATGGGTGTGCCCGCCGTGGTGGCCATGGGTAACGTGCGCGAGCTGGTGCGTGATGGTGACATGCTCATCATCGACGGCGCGGCGGGCGCGGTGGTGGTCAACCCGTCGGATCGCATTCTTCAGTAATATCGCCGCCGTCAGGCGGTGTACGCCGACGAGCGCGCCGAGCTCGGCCTGCTGCGCGACGAGCCATCCGTGACGCTGGATGGCATCGATATCGTGCTGCACGCCAATATCGAGCTGCCCGAAGAGGCCGCCCTGGCGCTGGCCTCGGGCGCGCATGGCATCGGCTTGTTCCGCAGTGAATTCCTGTTCATGGGGCGCCCGGACCTGCCCGGCGAGGAAGAGCAGTACGAAGCCTATTCCTCGGTAGTCAAGGTCATGGCGGGCAGGCCCGTCACGATCCGCACCTTGGATATCGGGTCTGACAAGACGCTGGATGGCGAAGCAACAGTCGCCACCAATCCTGCCTTGGGGCAGCGCGCAATCCGCTACTGCCTGGCGCGTCCCGAAATGTTCGCCACGCAGTTGCGCGCCATCTTGCGCGCATCGGCGCACGGGCCGGTCCGTCTGCTGATCCCCATGATTGCGCACATGCATGAAGTGGTGGCTACCAAGGCGGCCATTGAGTCCGCCCGCCGCGAGCTTGATGCGCGCGGCCAGGCCTATGCGCCGCACATGGAAGTGGGCGCCATGGTGGAGGTGCCCGCCATCGCGATTGCTATCGAGCCTTTCGCGCAGGCGCTGGATTTCCTGTCCATCGGCACCAACGACCTGATCCAGTACACGCTGGCCATTGACCGCGGCGACCACGATGTGGCGTCGCTGTACGACCCGCTGCACCCCGCCGTCTTGCGGCTGGTGGCCAACACCATCAATGCCGGCGAGCGCGCCGGCAAACCGGTGGCCGTGTGCGGCGAAATGGCGGGCGATTCGCGCATGACCCGGCTGCTCTTGGGTCTGGGCCTGACCGAATTTTCCATGCATCCGCAGCAATTGCTGGACGTGAAGCGCGAGGTGCGCCGCGCGCACTCGAATGCCCTGCGGATCAAGGTGGCCACGGCGCTGAACCGCGCCTTGCCTGTTGACCTGGATGCACTGGATCCGGTCTGATCCCTGCCTGAATCGCCTTACGCCGAACGCCCCGTGATGGGGCGTTTTTCTTGCGAGGTGTTTTGCAGGCCCGTCGATATCCGCAATGAAAAACGGCGCCGGGTTTAAACCCCGGCGCCGCTTTCCTGCAAGGCCCGCTGCAACAAGTGCTGCGGGCCCGTCATACCGATTTAGCTGTGATAAGCCGATTCGCCGTGGCTCGTCACGTCCAGGCCTTCGCGTTCCTGATCTTCCGGCACACGCAGGCCGCACAGGGCGTTGGCGATCTTGTAGGCAATCCACGCCACCACGCCGGACCAGACGATGGTCAGCAGCACGCCTTCCAGCTGGACCCACAATTGGTGGGCGATCATGCCGGGTTCGGCCAGGCCGGGGCCACCGAGGACTTGCGCGTTGAACACGCCGGTCAGCAGGGCGCCGACGATACCGCCCACGCCGTGCACGCCGAACACATCCAGCGCGTCATCGGCACGCAGCAGGCGCTTCAGGCCATTCACACCCCAGACGCAAACCACGCCGGCGACAACACCGATGATCAGTGCGCCCACCGGGCCAACCAGGCCGGCTGCGGGGGTGATGCCCACCAGGCCGGCGATAGCGCCAGAGGCGGCACCCAGCATCGAGGGCTTGCCCTTGACAGCCCATTCCGTGAACAGCCAGGCCAGGACGGCGCCCGCGGTGGCGATCATGGTGTTGAAGAAGGCCAGGGTGGCGTTCTCATTGGCGGCCAAGGCCGAACCCGCGTTGAAGCCGAACCAGCCCACCCACAGCAGGGCGGCGCCCACGAAGGTCATCGGCAGGTTGTGCGGCTGCATCGCTTCGCGGCCGTAGCCCACGCGCTTGCCCACTACATAGGCGCCCACCAGGCCAGCCACACCGGCGTTGATGTGCACCACGGTGCCGCCGGCGAAGTCCAGCGCGCCCTTGGCGTTCAGCAGGCCAGGCGCCGTTTCGGAAGCGAACCACACCATGTGGGCGATCGGCACGTAGGCGAACGTGAACCAGATCACCGTGAATACCAGCACCGCCGAGAAGCGGGCGCGTTCGGCGAAGCTGCCCACGATCAGTGCGCAGGTGATGCCGGCGAACGTAGCCTGGAACGAGGCGAACAGCAGCTCGGTCAGGCTGTTCGACATGGCGTAGGAGCCATCTGCCGGGTTGAACATGCCAGAGAAGAAGGCGCGCGACAGGCCGCCGAAGAAGGCGTTGCCCTCGGTGAAGGCAAGCGAATAACCGTAGATGAACCAGAGAACCAGGCCCAGCACGAACGTGCACAGCACTTGCAGCAACACAGACAACACGTTCTTGCTGCGTACCAGGCCGCCATAGAACATCGCCAGACCGGGTACGGCCATCATCAATACGAGTAGGGTAGAGACGAGCAACCAGGAGATATCTGCTTTATCCATTTTCAGGCTCCAATGAGTCTTTATTTATTTATTTACAGCGCAGCTTCGCCAGCTTCACCCGTGCGGATACGGATAACTTGTTCCAGGGGCGCGGCAAAGATCTTGCCGTCGCCGATCTTGCCGGTACGAGCAGCTTGCTCGATCGCTTCGATGACTTGATCGACAAGGTGGTCAGGCACGGCCGCTTCGACGCGCAGCTTGGGCAGGAAGTCGACGGCGTATTCCGCGCCGCGATACAGCTCGGTATGGCCCTTTTGACGGCCAAAACCCTTTACTTCGGTAACAGTCAGGCCCTGGACGCCGATCCCGGATAGAGCCACCCGCACTTCGTCGAGCTTGAAGGGCTTGATGATGGCGATGATGAGTTTCATGGCATTTCCTCTCTTGGTTGCACGTTGGCTACGACTATCAAGCAATATCCATGCCATGTTTCCTGGTGCGCGGAATACGGGGTGCAGGCGCTCGAGTTGTGCCTGACTGCACCAATATGGGGCGTCGTGCACCATGAGGCGGCCTCAATTTGGTGCGTAACGTGGGGATCCTGGGGTGTGCAACCAAATATGTTTCAGACTCGGTATTTGTAGCCAGTTAATGCTGCGCCCGTAGCCGTTTGTATGGCGTTTTGCATCCCTCGGGCTGGCTGTGCGACAAGCGGCGATGCGGCTCGCAGCTATGCGGGCCGGGGCCGCAGGGGGTGCGACGGTGCGAAAAACGGGGGCCGATGCGTGCTCTCAAGCGCCCAAAATTACGGCCATGCGTGATACCAGGGTTTACACGCATCAGCTTGTTGCGAAGCATCACCTGACGAAGAATCAACAAAAGCTCACCTAAATTGGTGAGCAAGCCCGGCGCCAAGCGCGTTGTGGTCGGTGGAACGCCTTGAAGAATAAGTCGCAATTGTTGGTGCAGTGCAAGCAGTCGTCTGACTTATTCGCGTAGTCGATAAGCCAGGTAGGTTGCCCGTAACGATGTTGGTAGGGGGTTGCCGCCATGGCAGCCCGGTTTTCTCCTGTGCTTTGATGGGCGGTCACCGCATGCGGCCCGCCCTTTTTTTTGCCTGGCGTTTCGCTGCCTGCCTGCGACGGGCTGCCAAAGCACTACACTTGAGCCATCAAGAACACGAGAGGCCGCCATGAACAATCGCACCCAGTGGATGGAAGACATCCAGAAGAATATTTCCGACCTGATCGCCCGCAGCCCGGCCGCGGATGTAGAGCGCAACGTGCGCGCGATGATGACTCAGGCGTTTTCGAAGCTGGATCTGGTCACCCGCGAAGAGTTCGACGTGCAAGCTGATTTGTTGGCCCGTACGCGCGCTCGCGTTGATCAACTTTCGGCTCAGGTGCAGCAGATGGAATCGCGTTTGTCCGCATTGGACAAGTGATTGATCGCCAGCCGGTTCGCCGGCTTGCAGTAAAACGACCGCCATGTGCGGTCGTTTTGCTTTGGCGGCAATGCAGTCTTGATAAGGGACATCATTGTCCCGCTGGGCCTGCGGCCCGCGGGCGGAATTGCCGATACTGACGGTCTTGCATACACGGAGACTGTCTTGACGCTTGCCGTACTTGCCAGCCGCGCGCTTAGCGGCATGCATGCGCACGCCGTCCGGGTCGAAACCCATTTAGGCCCTGGGCTGCCCAGCTTCAACGTCGTGGGGCTTGCCGACACGGAAGTGCGCGAAAGCCGCGAACGCGTGCGTGCCGCGATTTTGAACAGCGGATTCGATTTTCCTTCCGGACGAATCACGGTCAATTTGTCGCCGGCTGACATCCCGAAGGAATCGGGGCGCTTTGATCTGCCCATCGCATTGGGCTTGTTGCTGGCGTCTGGCCAACTGGCCGCGCCCGCCGGTGGCGACGTGGCGGGCAAGCCGCCTGCGGCTGATCAATCGCTGGCGGATCTGGTGTTCGCGGGCGAGCTATCGCTGACGGGCGCGTTGGTGCCGGTTGCCGCGCCATTGGTCATTGCGTTGAGCGTGGCTCGCGATGCTCCCGGCGCTACGCTGATTTTGCCGGCGGGCAGCGCCGAACAAGCCGCCTGGGTGCCAGACTTGCGTGTCTTGTCAGCGCGCAGTTTGGCCGATGTCGCCGCGCATGCCTCGGGCGCGCAATTGCTGCCCGACGCCATCCCGAAGGCATGGCCGCAAGCGCCACCCGGGCCATGCCTGTCGGATGTGCGAGGGCAGGCTGTCGCCAGGCGGGCGTTGGAAGTGGCCGCCGCAGGCGGGCACAGTTTGCTGATGGTAGGCCCGCCGGGGGCCGGTAAAAGCATGCTGGCGGCGCGTTTGCCGGGGCTGCTGCCGCCATTGAGCCGGTCACAAGCGCTTGAGGCGGCGGCCGTCGCCGCCTTGGCGGGCTTGCCGCAGACCCTGATGGGCGAGCCGCCGTTTCGCGCGCCGCACCATTCCGCATCCGTTGCCGCCCTGGTGGGAGGGGGAAGCCGGCCGCGCCCCGGCGAGATCAGCCTGGCGCACAACGGCGTGCTGTTCCTGGACGAATTGCCCGAGTACAGCCGCCGTACCCTGGAGGCGCTGCGCGAGCCCCTGGAGGCGGGCAGGGTGGTTATCGCCCGGGCGTTGCACGCCGCGCAGTTTCCGGCGCGTTTTCAACTGATCGCCGCGATGAATCCCTGCCCATGCGGTTGGCGCGGGCACCCCGTGCGGGCCTGCGTGTGCCGGCCGGACCAGGTTGCTCGTTATGTAGGCAAGATATCGGGGCCGCTACTGGACCGTATCGATCTGCATGTCGCGCTGCCGCCGTCGGATCCCGAGTCGATGGCGGGGCCGGCGGGAGAGGCCTCAAGCCATGTGTCGGAGCGCGTGCGGCGATGTCGTCAGCGTCAGCAAGACCGCCAGGGCAAGCTGAACGCCGCATTGAGCGGCGCGGAGCTTGATCAGTACTGCGTGATGCAGGCAGACGCCCAGGCGCTGCTGTTTCAGGCCATGCGTCGTCTGTCCGGGTCCGGCCGAGCCTTGCACCGCGCATTGCGGGTTGCCCGTACGGTCGCCGATCTGGAGGGGGTGGACGTGCTGGGCACCAGCCATGTCGCGCAGGCGGTTCAGTACCGCCGGCCGGGTTTGTAAGGTTGCTTGGAAGCCGGGCTGAGCACCCGCCTCGGGTTATTCCGTATTTCGGCTCGACAACCGCCCGGAAATCACCATATAATCAAAGGCTTTCCCGGGTCTGGGCTGCTTGTTTGCCAAGTTCCAGGAAGGAAAGCCTGGGAGAAATTCCGGGCAAGCGGTGGCGCTGTAGGTCAGGCGTTGCCGGTAGTAGTGCATCAGTAGAACCCCAGCAGTACCCCAGCAGTACCCCCAAGAAGTGGCAACAGGTCTACAAGTTTTGCCGTTGTGTCGGTACCAGCCTTTGGGCTGTCAGCCACCAGCGTCAAGCACCTCGCGTCATGTCAAATCAACTACGAGTTTAAGTTTAGGGAATCATCATGCCCAAGATGAAAACCAAGAAAAGCGCTTCCAAGCGCTTTAAGGTTCGCGGCAGCGGCTCCATCAAGCGCGGTCAGGCGTTCAAGCGCCACATTCTGACCAAGAAGACCACGAAGGCCAAGCGTCAATTGCGCGGCTCGACGGCCGTTCATGAATCCAACGTGGCCTCCGTCAAGGCCATGATGCCTTTCGCTTGATAAGGGAGATCTAATATGCCTCGCGTCAAACGCGGCGTAACTGCCCGCGCACGTCACAAAAAAGTCATTGCCGCCGCCAAGGGTTACCGTGGCCGCCGCGGTAATGTGTTCCGTATTGCCAAGCAAGCAGTCATGCGCGCTGGCCAATACGCCTACCGCGACCGCCGTAACAAGAAGCGCACGTTCCGTGCTCTGTGGATCACGCGTATCAACGCTGCTGTCCGCGAACATGGCGTCAGCTACAGCGTGTTCATCGCTGGCCTGAAGAAGGCTTCGATCGAACTGGACCGTAAGGTTCTGTCCGACCTGGCCGTGCGCGACAAGGCCGGCTTTGCCGCCATCGTGCAACAAGCCAAGGCTGCCTTGGCTGCCTGATCGCGCGCTTTAACTCATCGCGCATCGCTGCAAACGGGGCTGTAATAGCCCCGTTTGCGTTTTGAAGGCTGGATTTCATGACTCTATTGGTTGACGACCTGGTCTCCCAGGCGCAAGAACGGTTCGCCGCGGCTACGGATGCCGCCGCGCTTGAGAACGCAAAGGCTCGATTCCTGGGTAAGGAAGGCGCACTGACGGTGCTGCTGAAAGGCCTGGGCAAACTCGATCCCGAGCAGAAGCGCGAGATGGGCGCCCGGATCAATCAGGCCAAGCAACAAGTCGAAGAGCTCTTGAATTCGCGCCGCGCCGCATTGGCGCAGGCGGAACTGGATGCCCGACTGGCCTCTGAAACCATTGACGTCACCCTGCCGGGCCGTGGTCGCGCGCCTGGAGGCATCCATCCGGTGATCCGGACCTGGGAACGTGTGGAAGCCATCTTCCGTTCCATTGGCTTCGACGTGGCCGACGGCCCCGAAGTGGAAAACGACTGGACCAATTTCACCGCATTGAACAACCCGCTGGATCATCCGGCGCGTTCCATGCAGGACACGTTCTACGTCGACATGAACGACGCCGACGGCCTGCCGCTGCTGCTGCGCACGCACACCAGCCCCATGCAGGTGCGCTACGCCCGCATGCACAAGCCGCCCATCAAGGTGATCGCACCTGGGCGCACCTATCGCGTCGACAGCGACGCCACGCACTCGCCCATGTTCCACCAGGTGGAAGGTCTCTGGATCGCCGAGGACATCTCGTTTGCCGATCTGAAAGGCGTGTACACCGATTTCCTGCGTTGCTTCTTTGAAAGCGATGATCTCGTCGTGCGTTTCCGTCCGTCGTTCTTCCCGTTCACGGAACCGTCCGCCGAAATCGACATGATGTTCACCTCGGGGCCCAACCGTGGCCGCTGGCTGGAAATTTCCGGCTCGGGTCAGGTGCACCCCGAAGTGGTGCGCAACTTCGGCCTGGATCCCGAGCGCTACATCGGCTTTGCCTTCGGCTCCGGACTTGAGCGCCTGACGATGTTGCGCTACGGCGTCAACGACCTGCGCCAGTTCTACGAAGGCGATTTGCGCTTCCTGCGCCAGTTCAACGAATAACAGACGGCTGATCATGCAATTTCCCGAATCCTGGCTGCGTACGCTGGTCAACCCTCCGATCGCAACCGACGAACTCGCGCACCGGCTTACCATGGCCGGCCTGGAAGTCGAAGACACCGCGCCTGCCGCACCGCCCTTTACCGGCGTGGTCGTGGGCCCCATCGTTGAGATCGCTCCGCATCCCGACGCCGACAAGCTGCGCGTCTGCCAAGTGGACGATGGCTCTGGCGAACGCCTGCAAATCGTGTGCGGTGCACCGAACGCGGCTGCCGGCCTGAAGGTGCCGCTGGCCCGCGTGGGCGCAGAACTGCCCGGCGGCATGAAGATCGGCGTCGCGAAAATGCGCGGCGTGCAATCGTCGGGCATGCTGTGCTCGGCCCGCGAGCTGGGCTTGTCGCAAGACCACGCCGGCCTGTTGGAACTGCCCGCCGACATGGTGCCCGGCCAGTCCATCCGCGAAGCGCTCGATCTGGACGACACGCTCTTCACGCTCAAGCTCACGCCCAACCGCGCCGACTGTCTGTCGATCCTTGGCGTGGCGCGTGAAGTGGCCGCGCTGACGGGGGCTCCGCTGTCCGTGCCCACGGCCGTTGCCGTGCCCGTGCAGCTTGATGAGCGCCTGCCCGTCAAGATTGAAGCCCCTGATCTGTGCGGCCGTTTCGGCGGTCGCGTGATCCGCGGCGTGAACGCCCGCGCTGCAACGCCCGACTGGATGAAGTCGCGCCTGGAGCGTGCCGGCCAACGTTCGCTGTCGGCCTTGGTCGACATCTCGAACTACGTGATGCTTGAGCTGGGCCGTCCGTCGCACGTGTTCGATCTGGACAAGATCGGCGGCGACATCTCCGTGCGCTGGGCGCGCGAAGGTGAAACGCTGGAACTGTTGAACGGCCAGACCGTCGCGCTGGACCCGAAGGTGGGCGTCGTCGTCGCTGGTGATCAGGTGGAAAGCCTGGCCGGCATCATGGGCGGCGAAGCCACCTCCGTGACGCTGGACACGCAGAACATCTATCTGGAAGCCGCGTTCTGGTGGCCGCAAGCCATCGCCGGCCGCGCGCGCCGCTACAAGTTCAGCTCGGAAGCCAGCCATCGCTTCGAGCGTGGCGTGGACTACGCCAGCATCCCCGAGCACATTGAATTCATCACGCGCCTGATCGTTGATATCTGCGGCGGCCAGGTTGGCCCCTTGGACGATCAGATCGTGAACCTGCCGGCGCGTCCGCCCGTGCGCATGCGCCTGGCGCGTTGCCATCGCGTGCTGGGCGTGCCCGTCACGCAGGAACAGGTCGCGAAGATTTTCGCCAGCCTGGGTCTGGAATTCACGGTTGAAGGCGATGACTTCATCGTCAATCCGCCGTCGTATCGATTCGATCTTGAGATCGAGGAAGACCTGATCGAGGAAGTGGCTCGCATCTACGGTTTCGAAAGCATTCCCGACGTGCCGCCGATGGCCCGCGCCAAAATGTTCTCGCAGCCCGAAGTGCATCGCGGCGCGCACGCGCTGCGCCGCCTGACCGCCGCGCAGGATTACCAGGAAGTCGTCAACTACAGCTTCGTCGAAGCCGACTGGGAACGCGACTACGCCGGCAACGACACGCCCGTGCGCCTGGTGAACCCGATTGCCAGCCATTTGTCGGTCATGCGTTCAAGCCTGATCGGCGGTTTGGTTGCCAACATCCGTCACAACGCCAACCGCAAGCAGTCGCGCGTTCGTGTGTTCGAACTGGGTCGCGTCTTCATGCGCGACGCCGACGCGCAAGATGGTCCCCTGGAAGTCGCAGGTGTGCGCCAGCCGATGCGTTTGTCGGGCGCCGCCTGGGGCCCGGCCGTTGAAGAGCAGTGGGGCATTGCCACGCGCCAAGTCGATTTCTTTGACGTGAAGATGGACGTCGAGGCGCTATTCGGCGCACGCGGCCGCCGCTTGCGTTTCGAAGCCGCCGCCCATCCTGCACTGCATCCGGGCCGCAGTGCCCGCATCGAACTGGACGGCAAGCAAGTGGGCTGGCTCGGCGAACTGCATCCGCGTTGGGCGCAACAAGCCGACTTGGCGCATGCACCTGTCGTGTTTGAGCTGGACGTGGACGCGCTGTCTGAAGGTGAGCTGCCCCAAGTGCGCGAGCTCTCGCGTCAGCCGGTGGTGGTGCGCGATCTGGCGCTGTGGGTCGACGCATCCGTCTCCACGCAATCGATGCTGGACACCGTGTTCGCAGCCGTTAAGGCCGATGCCCAACTGGCCGTTGTGCAGGACGCGCGCGTGTTCGACGTGTGGCGCGAGAAGGCTCATGGCGGCGAGCCCGTCACGGAGAAAAGCCTTGCTTTCCGTTTCTGGCTACAGGACACTGAAGTCACCCTGGACGAAGCTCGTGTGGCGGATTGCCTGTCCCGCATCAAGGATGCATTGGTCAGTGCCCACGGCGCGCGCCAGCGTACATGAACCATGGGGAACAGTATGCTTGCTGCCGAGCCACGCACCCTGACCAAGGCTGAGCTGGCCGAACTGCTCTTCGAGCGGGTCGGCTTGAACAAACGCGAAGCCAAGGACATTGTCGATACCTTCTTCGAGGAAATCCGCGACGCTCTGGCGCGCGGAGATTCCGTCAAGCTCTCGGGTTTTGGCAATTTCCAGGTGCGCGACAAACCGCCGCGCCCGGGCCGCAACCCCAAGACCGGCGAGACCATTCCCATCGCCGCACGCCGCGTGGTCACGTTCCACGCGAGTCAAAAACTCAAGAGCGTGGTGGAGCAGGCCACCCCTGCTGCACCCGACGCCGCGGAGTGATACGCTTTGTCGGTAATTGTTATCGGCACCCGGCTTACTCGCGGCATAAAATTCGCTTATGACACGTACTGAATCCACCGTTACGCTACCGCCCATTCCCGCCAAGCGTTACTTCACCATTGGTGAAGTCAGCGAGCTGTGCGGCGTCAAGCCTCATGTCTTGCGGTACTGGGAGCAGGAATTCACCCAGCTCAAGCCGGTCAAGCGGCGCGGCAACCGCCGCTACTATCAGCACCACGAAGTGCTGCTGATCCGCCGCATCCGTTCCTTGCTGTATGAACAAGGCTTCACCATCAGCGGCGCACGCAATCGCTTGGGCGACGCGCGCGACATGCCGCACGATCAGGACGCGGCGGTGCGCTTGTCCGGTGCCGAAATGCAAGGCTTGCGCAACGAACTCGCCAACGTCTCGACGATGTTGGCCGATGCTTTGGGCTTGCCTGCGAACGCGACCAGCTCCGCCAACACCGCAAGCAACAGCAACGTTGGCACCGCGGTCTGAGCGCTGAGCTGATCTACCGCTTCATCGTCGTCAAAGATCTTCCGACAGTACGCAACATCCGCAACGCGCGCCGCTGATCCAGCAGCGCGCGTTGCACATCGCAGTGCCTTTGCGCGTCATGCGCCGTCTTGTATGTAGCTGATGCAAGCGACGAACATGAGGCGCAAATTTTTTTGAGTATTCAGCACTTTTTTTGCACCAATCCGTGCAAACAATTTTTTGTTCTGCTATACTCTTTTTCTTTCGGGGCGTAGCGCAGCCTGGTAGCGCACTTGCATGGGGTGCAAGGGGTCGCGAGTTCGAATCCCGCCGTCCCGACCAGCAATACCCTAAGGGGGTTAGTGATGAAAATCACTAACCCCCTTTCTCATTGCTGGAACGCCATGGGGGCTTTGCTCTATTGTTGTCGGTTCAATGCCGTCAACGCAGGCGTGTGATCATTGCTACGTGTAATGCGCTTGCTCAAGCGTTGCGACAACTACCCGGAGATCAAGAATGCGGAAGCTAATTGCAGTGGCGCTCGCTTTCTCTGCATTGATTGGTTTCGCTCAAGCGCAGAACACCGATTCGTCGCCGATGGATCATTCCCAGATGGACCATGCCGCTCACATGAAAGTGAAGGCTGACGCGCGGCGTCAGACAGTGGTTTCCGAGCGGGGCAAAGATGTGATGCCTTTCAGCTTGTCAGCCACGACCCATATTTTCACCAAGAGTACGGACGGCGGCGTTCAACGAGTGGTGGCGAAGAATGCGTCAGACGCTGATCAAGTGGCGCGGATTCGGCAGCATTTGCAGGAGATCCAAGCGCAGTTCTTGAAGGGAGACTTCTCGGGTCCGAGTCACATCCATGGTCAAAACATGCCGGGATTGGCTGAACTGAAGGCCGCCAGCCCTGGGCAACTCGACATTGCCTACCAGGAAGTCAAAGGTGGAGCGCAGCTGACATACACAGCGAAAGAAGCGCCCCTGGTAGGTGCGTTGCACAAGTGGTTTGATGCCCAGCTTTCTGACCATGGCAACGATGCGGTCGACGCGCATGAATCCCATTGACTGACCGGTTTCCCTGCGTCAGTTGGAGCCACCATTGAATCCCAACGAAAATCACGGACTCTGGTGTAACGTATCGCTCCATCTCAGTCCCCCAAAGGCAAGCCTGTGGCTAGCAAACTCGCTGGAACTCAGTTCATCGCGTTGACCTTCAAAGCCATCCGTCAACAAGGCCGTCGAATGATGGCGACCGCGCCTGGGTCATTGGCCGCGTTCATCGTTACGCTGCCTTTCGCGTTGCTGTTGTCCAACTCCGCGGGCACGATGCAGTTTGTGTTTCTACTGCTGGCCATGGTGAACCTGCTGGCGTTGGCGCGGGTGACCTTTGCCTGGCTTGGGATGCTTGTCGGCCGTGATGCGGCGGCGTCGCAGCTTGCGCGAGGAAGCAACGCCGAGGCCAAGCATCTGGCTTTGCTGGTGCTCTTTGTGGTCGTGGTGGGCGCGTTATTGCGGGCGTCCGCTGATATCCCAATATTGCTTTACTTCGCGATGAATGGCGTGGGCGATGCCGGATTCTTCATCGCGCTGTTCATTGTGCTGGGCTTGCTTTGGATACCGTTTGTGTATGGTGGCGCGGTGGTGGCGTTGAGTTGGGTGCGTGCCGTTGCGGCGGGTGAATACGGCTTCAAGGCAATGCGCGATGCCATGCTTTTCAAGCGTTGGCCCTTGGTCACTGCGCTGTTCGTCTTGCTTGTGTCCGTGGGCTTTACCAAGACCATGGTGGCGGACGTGGCGCCTTACCCGACGACGTCTGGCGTTGGGTTCAGCTTAGCCGGCATGCTGATCAGCATCGGCATGCTTGTGATCGTGACGGTGATGTGCGCGGTGGCGTATCGCGAGTCCGTGCCGCAAACAGCCGATACGGCGGGCGATCCCGCCGTGGTTGCGTGAGCCATGCGTACACAACATCAAATCCCTTGCGGCGGTGCGACGCTTTTTGCGGAAGCGGAGGGTAGCGGCGACCCGGTCGTGTTCTTGCACGCCGCCATTTGCGACCGCCGCATGTGGGATGTGCAGATGTCGGGCATTGCGGCCGGCAACAAGGGCATTGCGTATGACCGGCGTGGCTATGGGAAGACGCATGCCGTGGCAGAGGATTATTCGGCGGTTGCGGATTTGATAGCAGTGATTGATGCCTTGGCGGACGGCAAGCCGGTGATCTTGATTGGATGCTCGCAGGGGGCGCGGGTGGCGCTGGACGCTGCGCTGCTACATCCTTCCCGCGTGCGGGGGCTGGTGTTGATTGCACCGACGGTGCCAGGCGCGCCCGAGCCGGAGTTTCCGGCCAACGTCAAAGCACTGATGGCGGTGCTGAAGCAGGCCGAGGCCGACGGCGACAAAGATCGCGTGAACATGTTGAAGGCGCGGTTGTTCCTGGACGGGCCTTGTGAACCGGAAGGGCGCGTAGCGGGCGCTGCACGTCAGCGCTTTCTTGAAATGAATGCCGCCATATTGCAGTCGCCGTATGGTGGAGTAAGCCTAGATGATTTGCCCACCTACTGGCGTTTAAATGAGATCCGCAAGCCGGCGCTGGTGATGTGGGGTGACTGCGATTTTCCACATATTCAGGCACGAAGCCGGCAGGTGGCGACGATGCTGGCGAACGGCACTGGTCAAACCTTGTCCGGCACGGCCCATTTGCCCAGCTTGGACCGGCCGGCCGAATTGACCGTCGAGATCTTGGCGTTCATCCATCGCATCGCCAATCAGGCCTGAGCGCGCGCTACAGGCTTCAGCGTTTCAGGTTTTAACCCTGTAGGCTGTAGCGCCTCGGCCACGGCCACTGCCTAGGCTTCAGCGCTTCAGCCTTAACGTTTCTTGCCCGCGCCGCGCGGCATCGGCGCCAGTGGGGTTCCGACGTGCGAGGCCAGCCAGTGTTCGATCTTGTCGTCCCGGCGTGCTGCCCAATCCTTGCCTAGTTCCAGCACCAGCATGTTGCGGGTATCGCCAAGGTCTTGGCCCGGTTCCTTCTGGAACATGGCGCGCCAGATTTCCGAGGCCACCATATCCGTCGTCAGCAAAACGCCTATACCCTTGGCGTCGATCCATAGCGGCGCGGCGCGTTCATCCACGTGCTTCTTCAGGTTTTCAAGCTGCTTTTGGGCGAGTGAGGCGTTGTCTTTCGACGCCGCGATCAAGATCAGGTATTGCCGGTGGCCGATAACGGGTTCGTCGGCGTCGCCAAAAGGGTTTTCCATGGTGCATTCCTTGCAGGAGTAAAGCGCGCTTCGGGCCGCGAGGACGGCCCAGGAGGACAGGGTACTCGACCTGCGCGCGCGCCGCGCTGTTATGGCGAAAGTCGTGGCTTTCTGTGCCTGTCGCAACCCTTGCACCGGCGCGCATACTCTTGGCATTCACATGCCAACGGGAGACCTTTGATGCGCTACCGCTACGTGACGGCCGATGTATTCACCACGCAGACCTATTGCGGCAACCCTCTGGCGGTCGTGCTGGATGCCGAGGGCCTGGATGGTGCGCAGATGCAGCGCATTGCCCGCGAATTCAATTACTCGGAAACCAGCTTCGTACTGCCGCCGAAAGATCGTGCCAATACGGCCTGGGTGCGGATCTTCACGCCTGATCGCGAGGTGCCGTTCGCGGGGCATCCGAATGTGGGTACGGCGGTGGTGCTGGCGCGCGAAATGGTCGCGGCGGGGCGCCCGGCGCCGGATGCTTTTGTGTTTGAAGAGGCTGCGGGCCTGGTGCGCATCGCCCTGCGGTCGGGCGCCAAGGGCGTGGAAAGCGTGGAGCTGCAAGCGCCGCAACCGTTGTCACGCGCCAGCGAAGTCTCGGCCGCGGACCTGGCGCGTGCGCTGAAATTGGAGCCGTCCGATATCGAGATGTCCGAGCATGCGCCGCAGGTGGTGTCGGTGGGTTTGATATTCCTGGTGGCGCAGTTGGCCAGCCGCGACGCCTTGCGCCGCGCGTCGCCGGATTCGAACGGCTACGCGGCGCTGTTGCCGTTGGACGGGGCGAAGTCGATCTACGTCTACACCACTGACACCAGCGGCGACACGGTCGACGCGCCGACCGATATCCAGGCGCGGATGTTCACCGGCCGCATGACGGAAGACCCCGCCACCGGCAGCGCCACGGCGGCCGTCACGGCGCTGCGCGCAGCGTTGCGCGGGCGCGGGAAGTTGGAATTGCGCGTAGGGCAGGGGGTGGACATGGGCCGGGCCAGCCTGTTGCTGGCGCATGCCGAACCCCGCGCCGATGGCGTATGGGCTGGCGTGGCGGGTCACGCGGTGGTGGTGATGGAAGGGACCTTGCCCGCGCCAGAACTGGGCTGAATCCACCTTGATTGTGCACAAGGGCCTCGTGTATGCTGGCCCGCATGAACGCACTGCATTTTTCTCCCGCATGCCGGGCAGGCAACCGACGAGTCACTCGACGCTTATGTTGAGTGGCTAGTCACGTCAAGGCGCCGCGTTTGCGGCGCTCTCCCTTGAAGGCCACGATACCTCTCGTGGCCTTTTTGTTTGCAGGGTCTGTGGTGTGCACATTGCTTGCCTTGATACGCACGAGACGGTTCGCCAGGCCTTCGTTTTCCTCGCTACAGGAACGAAGCATGACTATTCAAGCACTGGCCATCCAGCCCTATCACCCCGCCGATGAGGCCGCCCTGATCCAGTTATGGCGCGACTGCGGCCTGACGCGCCCCTGGAACGATCCGGTCAAGGACATCGCGCGCAAAGCGACTGTGCAAGCCGATCTGTTTTTGGTGGGCAGGATTGACGGCGCCATCGTCGCGACGGTGATGGGCGGCTATGACGGGCATCGCGGCTGGGTGAATTACCTGGCGGTGTCGCCGGCGCATCAGCGGCGAGGCTACGCCACGGTGCTGATGCATGCCCTTGAAGCTCGCTTGCTTGCCATGGGCTGTCCGAAGATCAATCTGCTGATCCGTTCGGGCAACCTGGGCGTGCAGGGCTTCTACAAGAGCCTGGGCTTTCAACTGGACGAGGTCGTGAGCCTGGGCAAGCGCCTGATTCCGGATACGTAAGTCGGATACCTAAGACGGATATCCCAGACGCGCCCAGGGATGCGGTCGCCAGCGCTTAGATGGCGACCGTCAAATAGACCGCTTCGCGGCCAACGATCGGCATGCGCGTGGGCATGAAGATCGTGCAATGGTCACACGGCGACCGAATTTCCTCTGCGCCATTCGTGGCTATCAACTCGCCTTTGTCGAAGGTTTCAAAGCCAATGACCGGGCGGGTGAAGCGGAAGTCTTCAGACTTCACCATGTGCACTTCAAGCAGGCGGTAGCGCTGGGGCACGGGCGGGGGCGCGGCGTCCTGGGGCGCATCGATCAAACCGGTGTGGGCAAGGAAGCGCAGCGTCACGTCGGTGGCCAGTTCAGCGGCCGAACGCGCAAAGTGCTGGCCGCATTCGACCACCAGCGCACCACCGCTGTCGGACGACGGGTCACCATGGTGGCCATAGCCCATCACGCCCGTGCCGGGAAACTTGTGCTGCGGCATGACCAGATGCACGGCGGGGGCGCCCACCGCGGCAGCCAACGCGGTGTTGCGGTCCATCTCGTTGTAGACCCAGAAAGGTTGCACCGGCGCGCGGGTCGAGTGGATGTCCAGCACGAAGTCCGCCGCGTCCAAGACCGGCCGCAATTCGCGCGCGCGGCGCAGTTCTGGGCTGTCTTCGGCACCATCCAGCATGGCTGCGGACCAGATGCGGTTCAAGTTGTGGACCAGTTGGCGGTTTTCGTACGGGTTGTCGATGTCGAAGGCCTCATAGGCTTCGACGTGGGCGAAGCTGACCGTCAATGTGCCGATCTTCGGCCGCACGCCGTTGTCCAGCAAATGGGTGGCGGCGACCATGCCACAGATTTCGTTGCCATGCGTGATGGCGTTGATCAGTACGTGAGGGCCGGGCACGCCGGACTCAAAACGATGCACGTACGGGATGCCGGTGTTGCCTTCGCGGTATGCCGATAGGTCGCGGGGCAGGATTTCCAGGGGGGCGGTGTCGGGTTCGAAAGCAGTGGGTTGCATGGGGATGTTTGGCCTCTTGTTGAACGTTGCAAATATACCCCTGGGTATCGTGCTCTGGTCCATCGTGCTTTTTTTTGAACCGCAAAAAATAATGAAAACGGCGCGAAAAGGGCGGAATTTCGCCGCTTGAGATGTTGTGCAAGATGCGTCAGTACTAGGCGAAATAGTGCGCCATAACCCGTTGAAATGACTGCTTTTCAGCGCCAATATTTTTTGGCATATTGCGCGCGGTGAGTTCGATTTCAGGAGCGAAAAGAATGGGTTCGGTGCCGCAACGGCATATCGATGGTTTTCAAGTCGGTTGTGAAATCGTAAGCCTGGATGCAGGCGTGTTGGCCATCGAGATAATCGTCAGCCGGGTAGGCAATGACGGTGGACAGCAACGCTGGTCCCTGCCGCGTTTCGTCACGTTTGCCAACGCCGAGGTGGCCAGGCGTCATGCGGAACTGGTCTTGTCGGGCATCGTGTCCGTGGATGTGGCGACGGGCGAACCCCGCTACGGCATTCTGTAGTGATGTAGCACGGGTAGGGAAATGCCCTACCAAATGTTGCCGTGTGATTGGGGGTGATTTCTCGCCCGCAGGCGCACGGTTGTTGAAGAAGACCCGCCTGGGTCAGGGCGGCAGCAGGTAGGTTTTGTTTCGTTTATCACAATCCGATGCCGTGGCCCGGCGGGTTTGGCCGGTACATTGGGGGCGGATGACAACAATAAAGGAGAGTTCCATGCTTGATACTTTTCCTGTCCTGCGTCGTGTAGGCATTGCGGCGGCTATCGGTGCGGCAGGCCTGCTGTTTGCGGGTTGCACCACCACCACGCCAAAATCTTCCGCATCAGCCACTGAAAAGCGCGATTCGATGAATAGCGCGGCCAATGCAACCCTGACCAAACTCTACGAGGCATCGCCGCAGTCCAAGGAATTGGTGGCGCGTGCTAAGGGCGTGCTGGTGTTCCCTGATGTATTGAGCGGCAGCTTCATTGTGGGCGCCGAGCACGGCAACGGTGTGCTGCGCGTGGGCGGGGCCAATGCCGGCTACTACAGCACGACGGCGGGTTCGATCGGTTTTCAGGCTGGCGCGCAATCCAAGGCAATGGTGTTGTTGTTCATGACGGATGACGCATTGAACAAGTTCCGCAACAGCAGCGGCTGGACGGTGGGTGCGGACGCCACGGTGGCGGTGGTGAACATCGGCGCGAACGGCCGCATCGACACCAACACGGCGCAGCAGCCGATTGTTGGCTTCGTGATGAATAACGGCGGCCTGATGGCTGGGGTTTCGCTGGCGGGCACCAAGATCTCCAAGCTCGACTGGTAAGATCTTTTTCCCATGAAAAAACGCCGCGGATTTTTCCGCGGCGTTTTTATTTTGGCTCGGCTAATTCGCCAAGCCCACGGCATCAACCGATCAGGTTGTCGCCGTTACTACGCACGGCGCTTTCGCGTTGGATTTCAGCTTCCTCGATGTCGGGGTCCAGGCCGCGCCATCGCAGGATGCGACCGCGTTCGGGCTCGGGTTCCCAACCCAGCATGCCGTAGCGCGTGATTTCGGTTTCGCCTGTGTCGAATTCGACTTCAAAGTAACCCTGACGATCGGGTAGCGTGCTGCCGGGGGACCATTCTGTTTCGGGCATGGTTGCTCCTTGCTAAGCGATGGGAGGGAAGGCCGGCGCACATGCGGCGCCGACGCAATCATTGTGCGGGCGCCCGCTGGATCCCGCAAGCTTGCCGATCACGTGGCGCCAGCCATCAGGCAAGCGGCACGGCGGTGGTGTAGAGCACTTGCTTCAGCGCAAAGCTTGAACGGATGCTGGCAACGCCCGGAATGCGCGTGATGTGCTCGACGATCAGGCGTTCCAGTGCATCCACGTCCGGCACCAGCGCGCGGATCAGGTAGTCGGCGTCGCCCGACATCAGATAGCACTCCATGATTTCCGGCAGCACGGCAATTTCGCGTTCGAAGACATCCAGCGCGGCCTTGCGTTGCTTGTCCAGCGAGATCTGGATGAACACGTTCACCTTTAGCCCCAGCTTGCGCGCATTCAGCAGTGTGACCCGGCGGTCGATCAGCCCATCGGTTTCCAGGCGCCTGACACGGGCCAGGCAGGGCGAGGCCGACAGGTTGACCCGGGCGGCAAGCTCGACATTGGTCAGGCGGGCGTCGCGTTGTAGTTCGTTCAGGATTCGGATGTCGGTTGCATCCAGATTGATTTCCGGCATAAGTCACCTAGCTTTGTCGATTGGCAGCGCATTCGTGCTGAGGCAGGAGTTTATCGGAGTGCATTCAGGTGAAATATGCTGGGGTTTACCCTATAGACTATTCCTTCCTTTTGCCAATCGGCAAAAGCACAGAATATTCAAGCGGTAGAGCAGGCAGTGATGAGTCAGCAAAGTGCGTTGCGCAGGTTTTTGCCCTTGGCGGGTGCGGTCCTGATCTGGGGCGGCAATTGGCCCGTCATGAAGATGGGGCTGGCGCACATGAGCCCGCTTTGGCTGGCCGCCAGCCGTTTTGGATCGGCGGCGCTGATCAGCATGGTGGCGCTGGCGCTGTTGGGACGGCTGCGCTTGCCGACGCGGCAGGAATGGCCGCTGGTGGCGGGCGTGGCATTGCTGCAAATGGGCGCGTTCACGGCGTTGGCGCTGTGGGCGCTGCAATACGTGGCGCCTGGCCGCGCGTCCGTCATTGCGTACGCCACGTCGATATGGGTCATTCCGTTGTCGGCACTGATTCTGAAAGAGCGCCTGAGCGCGGGCCAGTGGCTGGCAACGGCGCTCAGTTATGCGGGCATAGCCGTGATCGTGGCGCCCGCGTTCAGCCCGTGGCAGGCGCATACGGCGATCGGCCTGATCATGCTGCTGGGCGCCTCGTTCGCGTGGGCGTGCAACATCATTCAACTGCGCGGCAGCCGCCATGTGCGCTTGGGCGCTGACATGATTCCCTGGCAGACAGCGCTGGCCACGCTGCCGTTGGTTGCGCTGGCTTGGATGCGCGACGGCGCACCCACCTTCCTGACCGTGCCGGACGCCTGGCCCATTATTCTGTACACCGGTCCGTTGGCCACCGCGCTGACTTTCATTGTGGTGCTGGGCATGACGCAAAAGATGCCGCCCGTAGCTACGTCCATTGCGATGTTGTGCGTGCCGGTCATCGGCTTGGTCGTTTCGTCGGTGGTCTTTCATGAACGCATTTCGGCAGACCTGGCGTTGGGCCTGTGCTTGATCGCGGCAAGCGTTGCGGCATCCGCCGTGGCGGCGCGCATGAAGCGTCCGCTTGCGCTGCGGCCGTCTTAGAACGCTTTAGAATGTCGTGCGCCGGGCGGGGCCTGGCAACACCTGTAGGTGCGCGGCAGAATGGACTCGTTATATGTATTGGTCGTGGTCGGTGCGGTGGCTGCCGGCTTCGTGCAAGGGTTGTCAGGGTTCGGCTTCGGTCTGGTGGCCATGTCATTCTGGGCGTGGACGATAGACCCCCGATTGGCGGCGGCGATGACCGTGTTCGGTGGGCTGACCGGCCAGTTACTGGCTGCATTCACCGTGCGCCGAGGGTTTTCGTGGTCGAACCTTCTGCCTTTCGTAGCGGGGGGCCTGGTGGGCATACCTGTTGGCGTGCAGCTCTTGCCGCATCTGGACCCGGTGATATTCAAGGCCTGTATTGGCGGCTTGCTTGCGGTCTGGTGCCCCCTGATGTTGTTCGCCACGCGCTTGCCGCGCATCACGGCGGGCGGCAAGGTGGCTGATGGGGTGGTAGGCGCGGTGGGCGGCGTCATGGGTGGCATCGGCGGCTTTACCGGCGTGATCCCAACCCTGTGGTGTACCTTGCGCGGTTTTGATCGCGATGTGCAACGGTCGGTGATCCAGAACTTCAACCTGTCGATGCTGGTCGTGACGATGGCGGGCTACCTCTACACGGGCGTGGTCACGCGCGACATGCTGCCGCTCTTCGCCATCATCTTGCCGGCGATGCTGGTGCCCACATTGCTGGGCGCTCGCTTGTATGTGGGCATCAGCGATGTGACGTTTCGCCGCGTCGTGCTGGGCCTGTTGACGCTATCGGGCGTGGCGCTGCTGGTCTCTTCGGTGCCCAAGCTTTTGACGTAGCCAGGCGGGCTTGACGGGCATGCTATCGTTTACGCCATTGAAGAGAGAATTAGCATGGCATTGCATCGTTTCCAAAAAGGCGAACTGAGTCACTGGCTGCGCATCGTGGCCGACAACTGTGAAGCTGACGCCGCTAAAGCTGTGGTGCCCGCTGAAATTTCGCAGGCATTGCAGACCTTGCGCTGCATCGAACCCGGCCCTGATGGCCGTTGGTTGATTACCGAAAAGGGCAAGCTTGCCCTGCGCATGGAAGAACCTGGCGCCATCCACGTGCGCTAAGCGCGTCCACGCAAGCGGCATTCCGTCGGACGCTTGCAGCGCTTTTCTTTCAACCCCCTGAAATCTTTCTGCTTGCTGCGCATTGAAGCAAGATGCGTGGAATTGCCGCATAGTTTGCGAATGTTTTCGTCCTATGTCGCACTTCAGGGGTATTTATGGGCCAGTACGGGAATCTCCTGAGACGGAATGTGCGATTTGGCATCTTCCGGACGTATCGCGCACCTTTCGTCGCCAGTAAGATGAACTTGCGTGACGCTTTCAGGTCTATTCATTTCGCGGGAATTTGCTCCCGCAACGTCACGCGTGGTTCACGCGTTTAGGTAACCGACTGGGAGGTAGCACATGCAGCATCGTGACCAGGAAGTACTGATCGACGTTTCCACGGCGGCCATGGATACCGGCGGATATGGCGTCTTGCTGACGGTAACGGCCGAGGGCGGCACCGAGGTGGATGCCGCGTTTTCCCACTTGGGCAACTGCGCTTCGTTAGACGAAGCACGTGATCGCGCGGAAATATTCGCGCAGAACTGGGTCGAGGAAAACATCTTCCGATAGGGCATAAGCGCCCTGGACGAAGCTGATCGGTTGGACCGGTCTGTGCTTGCATGAGGCTTAGGAAAATACTCAAAAAATTGCGACGAAATTTTCGGTTATCGTTGCTGCTCCGAAACCTGGAGCCCTTTTCGGGTATGCGTCGTTCCAAGATGACTGCCGCACAGACCACTCTTACTCTCACGGAACATGCCCGCGCCTTGCGGGCGCATTTTGGCTCTGTGATCCTGCCTTTGTGGATGGGGCCGGGCTTCAATCAAACCCTGAATCTGCCCTACGAATCGTTGGATGCCGCAACGGGTCAACCGTTGGCGCCCACGCGATATCGTGCGATGGCTTGCGCGCGGCAACTGTATGTATTCGCGCAGGCGCCGGGCGAGCAAGCCGGCCTGCATGCCGACCGGCTGTTCGATTCGCTATGCCGCGTGTTTCGCAATGAACTCGGCGGTTGGCTGTACAGCGTGGACGCGGATGCGCAGCCCTTGGATGACACGCAAGATCTTTATACGCACGCTTTCATAGTGCTGGCCTGCGCGGCGTATTTTCCGCGCAGCCGCAATGCCCAGGCGCGCAAGCTGATGTTGTCGACGGCGGCCACGATCGAGTCGCGTTTCAAGACGAATGATGGGCTGTACCACGCGGCGCTAAGCGCGGATCTTCTGCACCCGCTGAAAGCCCCGGCGCAGAATCCCATGATGCATCTGACTGAAGCGTATCTGGCTGCCGCGCAAGTGGCGGAGCCTGCGCTGTTTTCCCAGCGTTTGCGTTCGCTGGCGCAGGGCGTCAGCCAGTTCTTCGTGCATGGACCCACGCAGTGCATTTCCGAGGCCTTGCAGGGCTCGGCCGGCAATCGGCTGGAGCCCGGGCATCAGTTCGAATGGTTGTCGCTGGTGCATGGCGCGGCTGAGGTGTTCGAAGGCCTGGAGCTGGTGGAATCCTTGCCGCGTGCCATGCGGTGGTCGCGCGAGCACGGCGTGGATGTGGACGGCCCGGGTGTGGTGGCGTCGCTGGACGAGTCGGGCGTGGTCATTGATGCCACTCGGCGGATCTGGGCGCAAACCGAATACCTGCGGGCGTTGGCGGTGTTGGGCGATTTGCCCGCCCTGGAGTCGGGGCTGGCCAGTTTCCGAGCCCGATTCCTGCACGACGGGGGGTGGCATGAGTGCCTGGACAGCCAGGGAGCGGTGGTGCGGGCCGATATGCCGTCGACATCGCCGTACCATTTGGCGACCTGTCTCGCCGCGTTACCAAACGTTGTTTAAACGCTCATTTAACAATTATTGTCATTCACTTGATATAAATCGATAGAAAAACATTGGTGAAATCCCTTACAATTCCGTAACACTGTTTGTGGGGAAGCATCAATGAGCGTCATGTGTTTGGCGTGCCAACGCATTAATCCGGGCCTTGCAGGCGTTGCGCCGCATTCGCACCTGGGACATCAAGGTTTCACCAATCCCACGCAAAAAGGGCGCGAAGAGAGTCGCGAAGATCACTTCCGGTGCCTGAGTTGTGGGGCGAAATGGTTGCGTGAAACCGATAAGTGGGGCGTGGATCTGGGATTCAAGTTGGCGCCTTGAGCGTCGCACCGCCGCATGTGAGCCGGGCCTCTGAATAAGAGGCCCGTTTTATTTGGTTGCACCAAATTCCGAACCGAAGAAACTAAAGGTTTCTTTGAGGCCAGGCCCCTAGCCGTGCATCTGGTCTGCCGCTACGACGTCGGGATCCGCCTGCGCGGTTTGCAATAACCATTGCCGAAAGCAGGCCAGCGCGTAGTGGTCGCGCCGCTGAGCCGGGGCGCACAAGTGATAGCCGCGGCGCAAGCGTATCGGCAGCTTGGGAAAAGGCGCCGCCACGCGGCCAGATTGAAGCTCATCGCGCACCAAGCAGCGCTGCAGGACGGCGATGCCCATGTCGGCCATAACCGCTCGGATCAGGATGGACACTTGATCGAACCCCTGTGACAGCGTGACCGTCTGGCGCGGCACGCCGGCGGCAGTGAACCATTGCGCCCAGTTATCTTGCCCATTGGTGTGAAAAAGCAGCGGCTCACCCAGTAGGCCGTTCGGTGTGTTCCATAGCCCGTGGGCCTGGCGGGCGGCCAAGCGGTCCGGGTGGCAGATCACCACCACTTCGCGCCCAATTACGTAGTCGGCTTGCCATCCGGGCCATTGCTCGGGTGTGCCCGCCAGGATGCTCGCGTCCGGCGTGTCGCCCGAAAAATCTTCATTGCGCCGATAGGCCGAGAAATTGAGTTGGATGTCGGGATGACGCCGATGGAAGTCAGGCAGATGCGGCACCAGCCAGGCGCTGGCCAGCGTGGGAACCATGGACAGCGTCAGGTGCCGGCGGCGGTCGTCGGCGCGTAGCTCGGTGCTGAGCTTTTCGATGATTTGCAGCGGCGCCTGCGCGCCATCGTAGAGTTTTTGACCCATCGCCGTCAGCGTCAGCCCATGCGCATTCCGATGCATCAGCGGCTGGCCGAAATGCGCTTCCAGGCGCGAAATGGCGCGGCTGATGGCGCCCTGTGTCACGCATAGCGTCTGGGCGGCCAGGGTGAAGCTGCCCAAGCGCGCTGCCGTGATGAAGGCATGCAACTCGGACATGGAAGGCGAATGCAGCCGCATCGAGCATGACCTTTGGTAATGAAGGAGTGCAATATAGTCGTTTGAAAGGGGACGGTAAAGTTTGGACACTGGCGGCCTGTCTGAAACCCACACCTTCCTTTTTCGGAGTCGACTCATGTCTCGCCGCCTGCTTGGCCGGTCCGCGCGTTTCGCGCTTGCCGGCGTGTTCGCTACCTTGTCTTTTGCCGGCATTGCCCAAGCCGCCGACTACCCCTCGCGCCCCATCAAGCTGGTGGTGCCGTTCGCCGCCGGTGGATCAACCGACATCGTGGCCCGCCTGGTGGCCGAGTACGCCGGCCGCGAACTGAAGCAGACCATCGTGGTCGAGAACAAGGCGGGCGCGGGTGGCTCGATGGGCATGGAGCAGGTGGCGCGGTCCACGCCCGACGGCTACACGCTGGGCATGGCCACGATGAGCACGCATGGCTCGAACCCGGCCGTGTATCGCAAGATGAATTACGACCCCGTGAAGGATTTCGCGCCCGTGGCCAATGTGCTGGCGGTGCCCAGCATTCTGGCAATCAACCCGAATCTGCCGGCCAAGAACATGGCGGAATTCGTGGCGATGGCCAAAGCCGCGCCGGCCGACCGCTACAGCTTTGCCTCGCCGGGTGTGGGCTCGCTGGGCCACGTGAATATCGAGAACTTCATGATGCTGTCCGGCATCCGCCTGCTGCACGTGCCGTATCGCGGCGCGGGTCCGGCCTTGAACGATGTGATGGGCGGGCAGGTGGACGCGATCACCGACAACCTGTCGTCGACGCTGCCGCAAGTGAAGGGCGGCAAGTTGCGGGCGCTGGCCGTGCTGGGCGCCGAGCGCTCGCCCTTGCTGCCGGACGTGCCGACCTACATTGAGCTGGGTTACCCCGACATGGGCACGGGCGGTTGGTTCGGGCTGGTGGCGCCGGCGGGTACGCCCACGGCCGTGATCGACAAGCTTAATCAGGCGGTGCGCGCCGCGATGAAAGATCCCGAGTTCCGCAAGAAGGCCGAAGACGTGGGTGGTACGCTGATGCCGACTACCCCCCAAGAGTTCCAGGACCAGATTCATCAGGCCCTGGCCCGCTACGCCAAGGTGGCCAAGGCCGCCAACATTCAGGCTGACTGACGATGACGCTCGCCGATTTCAACGTGGTTTCCGTGCATGAACCCCAAGGGCCGGCGCTGCCGCTGGTCTGTGATTCGCCGCATAGCGGCGAACACTATCCCGAGGATTTCGGGGCGGTCGCCACGCGGGCGCAATTGCGCCAGGGTGAAGACACGCACGTGGACGCGTTGTGGTCGGCAGCCCCCGCGCTGGGCGCAACTTTGATTGCGGCGCACTTTCCGCGCGTGTACATCGATCCGAACCGCACGCTGCAGGATCTGGACCCAGAGCTGTTGGCCGAACCTTGGCCGCATGCGCTGTCGCCCGGCGAGAAAACCCGCTTGGGCAAAGGGCTGATCTGGCGCCGCATGGACAAGGCCACGCCGATCTATGACCGCAAGCTGAGCCTGGCCGAAGTGCGGCATCGCATCCAGGCTTACTACGAGCCTTACCACGCCGCCTTGGCGCGCGCGATCAGCCAAGCCGAAGCGCGCTTTGGCGCCGTATGGCATCTGAACCTGCATTCGATGCCCAACGATGCCTATGAACGCCTGGGTCGGCAAAGCGAACATCCCCTGGCGGATTTTGTGCTGGGCGACCGTGACGGCACGACATGCGAACCCGAGTTCATCGCGCTGATCGAAAAGGCCTTGCGCGACCTGGGCTATACGGTGGCGCGCAACGACCCCTACAAAGGGGTGCAGTTGATTGCGCAGATTGGGCAGCCCGCGCTGAACCGACACAGCTTGCAGGTGGAAATTCGCCGCCCCTTGTACATGGACGAGGTCACGCGCGAACGCAACCCGGGCTTTGAATTGCTGCGCGGGCATTTGTCGACAGTGCTGGAGCAGGTGGCCGATTACGTGCGCGTGCGCATGGACGCCGTTACGTCGACAAAATAGAGTCGCTTGTGTGGTCGGCGGGTGGAAAAAGCCGGTGTTGATGCAGATCAACATCGGCTTTTTGCATGGCGCTTAAGTTTCCTCGTGCCGCGCCGTTGTCGCTAGGAACAAGCTGCGCCGTGTGTGGCCGTGGCGCGAGGGAACCGCAATGCTAGAGAAGACGATCAACGGATTTTCGGTGGTGGCGTACGCGACGCAGCCGGAAGGGCGCACGCCGCCTCGGGCCTTTTTGGAGACGCGGCGTTTGGCGTCCAAGGCAAAAGAGGGCGACGTGGCGCGGGATGGGGCGGAATCGGAGGACGCGCCGGCGGAAGGCCGGCCCTTCGAGATCTTTGTCAGCCGGCGCTTTCGCAGCACGATCGAAGCGATGTCGGCCGCGCGCAATGCCTTGGACCGCGTGAAGAGTGTGGACGAAGACGGCGTGCCCGACCCGCTGCCCGAATAGAGGCTGCGGCAATGGCCCCGCGCGCATTCAGGCCCAGCGCGTTCAGGTCAAGGTGCTGCGCATCAGGATTTCAGTTAGCGCCCGGGTGGGCTTGTTGGGCGACGGGGCCGAGATGACGATGAATTCCACCTGCGGCAACGCCGGCAACTGAATCGCGCCGCCCGGCGCGGCCAGGCCCGCCGTGGACAAGTGCGAGGGCTGCACTGTAATGCCCAGGCCCGCGCGGGCGGCCGCCTGGCACCCCGCGTAACTGGTGCTGGTGCACACAATCTGCCAACTGCGCCCCACGCGTGCCAGCGCGTCCAGCGTCAACGTGCGCGTGACGCTGGGTTCGCGCAGCAGAATCAGCGGCAGTGGCTCATCGGGCGCAAAGCGCAGGCCTTCCTTGGCGCGCCACAGCAGCGCTTCCTTGTGCAGCGTCTGGCCCCGGCGATCACCCCGGCGCCGCTTGCCGATCATCACATCCAGGTCGTTGTCGTCCAGCAATTTGTAGAGCTCGCTGGTGACGCCGATGGTCAAGTCCAGCTCGACTTCCGGATGCGCCAAACGGAACGCGGCCAGCACATCGGGCAGCGGGCCCATGGCCAGATCGTCCGACGTGCCGAGCCGCACGCGGCCGCGCAGGCGCGGCGCATCAAACAGGCGTTCGGCGCGTTCGTGCGCGTCCAGGATGATCTCGGCATGAACGAGCAGGCTGCGGCCGTCGCTGGTCAGCACTAGCGAATGGGTATCGCGCAGGAATAGGCGCCGGTTGACCGACTGTTCCAACTGCCGGATATGTTCGCTGACCGTGGGCTGGGTCAGCCCCAGGCGGCGGGCGGCTTCCGTGAAACTGGGGGCGGCCGCCGCAGCGGTGAAGGTCTTGAGCCATAGGGGATTCAGCATGGGGAACGCGGCCTGGTCATTATGATTTCCGATGACAGTTAAAGTAATCAGTGGGCTTCACGATGGCAAGCGGCGCGCCTATAGTTTTCCGTAATTTCTTGGAAACCCTTACGCCATGCGCCGCTTCCTGCCAGACCAGTTCACCTTGATTTTGATCGCCACCGTGGCATTCGCCAGCTTTTTCCCCGCCGTGGGCAAGGGCGCCTCGTTCATGATGGTGGCCAGCAATGTGGCCATTTCGCTGTTGTTCTTCCTGCACGGCGCGCGCCTGTCCACGGACGCCATCGTGGCGGGCGTGAAAGACGTGCGCCTGCATGCCTTGATTCTGGCGTCCACCTTCATTCTGTTTCCCGCGCTGGGCCTGGGCTTGCGTGCGCTGTTTCCGGGGCTGTTGACGCCATCGTTGTGGTTGGGCGTGCTGTTCGTCTGCACCTTGTCGTCAACCGTGCAGTCGTCGATTGCGTTCACGTCGATGGCGCGCGGCAATGTGCCCGGCGCCATTTGCGCGGCGACGGCGTCCAATTTGCTTGGCACCGTGTTGACGCCGTTGCTGGTGGCGGTGCTGTTGCATCGTCAGGGGGGCGGGCACGGGCTGGCCGACGCAGGCCGCATCTTGCTGCAACTGTTGTTGCCCTTCGCTGTGGGCAGCCTGCTGCGGCCGTGGATTGGCGCTTGGGCGCAGCGCAACAACCGCACCTTGTCCAAGGTGGACCGCAGTTCGATTCTGTTGGCCGTCTACACCGCGTTCAGCGAGGCCGTGGCGCAGGGCATCTGGCACGCCTTTCCGGCCATAGACCTGGCCACGATGGTGCTGGTGAATGCCCTGTTGTTGGGGGCGGTGCTGGTGATCACCACCTGGGGCAGCCGCAAGCTGGGCATGTCCAAAGAGAACGAGATCACGCTGGTGTTCTGCGGATCGAAGAAGTCGCTTGCGTCGGGCATTCCGCTGGCCACGGTGCTGTTTGGCACGTCGCAGATGGGCGTGGTGGTGCTGCCCTTGATGATTTTCCACCAGATGCAGCTGATGGTATGCGCCGTGCTGGCGCGCCGCTATGCGGAACGGCAGCAGCCGGCCCAGGCGGTGGTGGCCGGGGCCTAGGGCCTGACCCGCGTCAAGCGTCGTTGCGCGGAACGATCTTGCCGCTGGGGTGCCAGTAGACGGCGCCGTCGTGCTCGGAAACCGTCAGCACGGTCAGCCGGCCGTTCTTGCAGGGGCCGCCCACGCACAGGCCCGTGTCGGGCTGGTAGGTGGCGCCATGGCGCGCGCACATGATCAGGTCGCCGGCGCGGGTGAAGAAGCTGCCTTCCCAATCGAGTTCAACGCCGACGTGGGCGCAGCGGTTCAGGTAGCCGTGTACGCGGTCTTGGTAGCGCACGAAGAACGCGGTGGTTTGGCCCGAGCCATCGGACACGGGCACTTTCACGCCCAGGCCGCCGTTGACCAGGTCGGAAGAGGCACAGACGTGGACACCGGGAGCGTCGGGAATCTCGGGGACGTCAGGGGCGGAAGAATCCTGCATGGCGGGCCTTGGAAGAAAAGGGTGCGATCTTCGGATAGCGGGCGGGGCTTGTCAATCCGCCGGGGCGCTGTGGGTGCTGTCTTGCTGGCGGGCCCACATGCCGGCGTACACGCCGCGTTGGGCCAGCAACTGCGCATGGCGCCCGCGTTCGATGATGCGGCCTTCCGACAGCACGATGATTTCATCGGCGTCCGCCACCGTGGACAGCCGGTGCGCGATGATCAGCGTGCTGCGTCCTTCGCTGACTTCGCGCAGGTTCGCCTGGATCTCGCGTTCGGTATGGGTGTCCAGCGCGCTGGTGGCCTCGTCGAATAAAAAGATGACGGGGTTCTTCAAGATGGTGCGGGCGATGGCCACACGCTGCTTTTCCCCGCCCGACAACTTCAGGCCGCGCTCGCCCACCATGGTCTGGTAGCCGTCGGGCATGGTCATGATCAGGTCGTGGATGTGCGCCAGGCGCGCGGCGGCTTCGATCTCGGCATCGGTTGCGCCGGGGCGGCCGTAGCCGATGTTGTAGTGGATGGTGTCGTTGAACAGCACCGTGTCTTGCGGCACCACGCCGATGGCCGCGCGCAGGCTGGCCTGGGTGACGCTGCGCACGTCCTGGCCGTCAACAAGAATGGCGCCGCTGTCGGCGTCATAGAAGCGGAACAGCAAGCGGGCAATGGTGGATTTACCGGCGCCCGAGGTGCCCACCACGGCCACGGTCTTGCCGGCGGGGATGCTGAAGCTCACGCCCTTCAAGATGGGCCGGCGCGCGTCGTAGCCAAAGTACACGTCGCGGAATTCGACCTGGCCACCCGCCAGATGCAGGGGCTGGGCGTCGGGGCGGTCGGCCACTTCGCGGTCTTGGCCCAGCAGTTCGAACATGCGTTCCATGTCGATCATGGCCTGCTTGATTTCGCGGTAGATGAAACCGAAGAAGCTCAGCGGCTGGTAAAGCTGCAATAGGTAGGTGTTGACCAGCACGAAGTCGCCTAGCGTGTAGCGGCCCTCGGCAATGCCGGTGGCGGCCATCCACATCACCAGCGTCAGGCCGACCGAGATGATGGCGGCCTGGCCCACGTTCAGGATGGACAGGCTGACCTGGCTGCGCACGGCCGCGCGTTCGTAGCGGGTCAGCGAGGCGTCGTAGCGGCGCGCCTCGTGTTCTTCATTGCCGAAGTACTTGACCGTCTCGTAGTTCAGCAGGCTTTCGATGGCCTTGGTGTTGGCTTCCGAGTCGGTTTCGTTCATCTGGCGCCGGAACTTGGCGCGCCATTCCGTCACCGCAAGCGTGTAGGCCATGTACAGGATGACCGTGGCGCCGGTGGCCACGGCCAGCCAGATGTCGAACATCTTCCACAGCACAATACAGACCAGCCCGATCTCGAAGAACGTCGGCAGGATGTTGAACAGCAGGAACGACAGCAGCGTCTGGATGCCCTTGGTGCCGCGTTCGATGGCGCGGGTCAGCCCGCCGGTCTGGCGCGACAGGTGAAAGCGCAGCGCCAAGGCATGCAGGTGCCGGAAGATCTGAAGGCCGACTTCGCGGATGGCGTGCTGGCCGACGCGGGCGAAGATGGCGTCGCGCAGTTCCGAGAACAGCAGCGACAGCACACGCGCGGTGCCGTACGCCAGGATCAGGCCCAGCGGCACGGTCACCGCGCCGGGCGCGCCCTTGCCCAGTTCGTCGATGGCGTGCTTGTAGATCAGGGGCACGTAGACGGTCGCCGCCTTGGCGGCGAACAGGCACAGCAGCGCCGCCACGACGCGCACCTTCAGCCCGGTTTTTCCCGGCGGCCAAAGGTAGGGAAACAGGGTTCGCAAGGTGGAAAAACCGCCGCGATTCTTGGGCGGCGCGTCAGGGGAATTCATGGCTGGGCGAGGGGGCGCGATGGCGCAAAGGACGGGGTGAAAGGCGGTACGGCAGGGGGTGCAGGTGGCCTTGTGACGGGCATTATCGGGCACGGGCGCTATTATTTGGTGATAACCCCTGGTGTTTCCGGACCATTGCCAGGGGATGTCGGTCCGGAATTACGGCGCGGGCGCAGCTCGGCAAGCCCGTTTTTTTTTATCTCTTCAATCCGGGGGTGGCCGGGCTGGGCCCTGGATTGCGCGACCTGGCGCGTATTCGCCGTGCGAGCGTCGCGGTGCAAGCTTCGGAGGATCTTATGGCGAAGGTACCCGCAGTGAAATTGAACGACGGCAACAGCATCCCGCAGTTGGGCCTGGGTGTGTGGCAGGTGCCCGACGACCAGGCGGCTTCCGCGGTCAAGGAAGCGCTGGCGGCCGGTTACCGGTCGGTGGACACTGCTGCCATCTACGGCAACGAAGCCGGCGTGGGCACGGGCCTGCGCGCGGCGGGCGTGGCGCGCAAGGATCTGTTCATCACCACCAAGCTGTGGAACGACAAGCACGGCTACGACGATGCCCACAAGGCCATGGACGAAAGCCTGGAGAAGCTGGGCCTGGCGTATGTGGACCTGTACCTGATCCACTGGCCCGTGGCGGGCAGCACGAAGTTCCTGGACGCCTGGCGCGCCATGGTCGAGATGAAGGAAGACGGCCGCGCGCGTTCGATCGGCGTGTCCAACTTCACGCAGGCCAACCTGGAGCAACTGATCGAGGCGTCGAAAGTGGCGCCGGCGGTGAATCAGATAGAACTGCATCCGGGGTTCGCGCAGCGTGAGCTGCGGGCGTTCCATGCCAGGCACGGTATCGCGACCGAGTCCTGGAGCCCCTTGGCGCAAGGCGGGGTCACCAAGGAAAAGGTCATCGTGGACCTGGCCAAAAAGCACAACAAGTCGGCCGCCCAGATCACGCTGCGCTGGCACTTGCAGAGTGGGCTGATCGTGATTCCGAAGTCGGTCACGCCGGCTCGCATCCGCGAGAACATCGACGTTTTCGATTTTGAATTGTCAGCCGACGAGATGGCCGCCATCGACGCCATCAAGGACGGCGCGCGCTTGGGACCGGACCCGGAGAAGTTCGGCCGCTAAGCCGGCCAAATACAAGGCCAAAGGCCAGATACGAGGCCAGGGGTGGGGCAGCGGGGCCCCATGACCCCACGGCCCGCGGGCTAGTGTTTCAGCGGGAATACCCAGTAGCGCAAGATGACCACCAACAGGATGGTCAGCGTGATCCACGAGGCCCAGTGCCAGGCGCCCGTGCCCAACAGGGCGGCCAGCAGGCCGAACACGCTCAAGACGCCCAGCAAGGTGGGCGCGCCCCATACGAACATGAAGCCCCGGCCGCCCCGGCCTTTGGATTGGCGCTTGCTCATGCCGGCGTCCTTTGCGGCGCGGCGGCGGCTTGGTGCTTTTTCACAAGTTCATTGATGCGCGCTTCGGTCGCACGGCGCCGCGCGATCCAAAGATACAGGCCGCTGACCAGGACCACGATGGTGATCAGGTCCAGCAAGGCCCAGATGATCTTCAGGGGCAGGCCGGCGTAGTCACCGAAGTGCAGCGGGCGCGAGACTTCAAGCGCGGTCAGGTACCACGGCATTTTGGCCACGGTGGTGAGCTCGCCGGTTTTGCCGTCCACCAACACGGGGGTGTTCAGCTTGGAGGTCAGCGGGGTGTCGCCGCGCATCCAGGCAATGTAGTGGTGCGGGCTGCCGAAGGCGTTGCCGGGGAAGGCGATGAACGACACCTCGTTGCCGGGCAGCGCTTTCTTGGCGGTGTCGGCGGCAAGTTGCGCCGAGGCCAGTTGGGTGGGCACGGTCTGGCCCTTGTAGGGCTCAAGAATGCGGACCAGTTCGGTGGACTGCCACAGGCGGAACAGCGGCGTCGACAGTTCGTTGATGACGCCCGTGAACCCCACCACAAAGGCCCACACCAGCGTCACGATGCCCAGCAGGTTGTGCAGGTCCAGCCATTTCAGGCGCGTGGAGCGCGCCGCGCGCACGGTGCCGAATTCCAGCTTCTTCATGAACGGGCCGTACAGCACCACGCCCGATACGATAGCCACACAGAACAGCAGGCCCATGAACCCCAGGAACAGTTCACCGGGCAAGCCCGCGAACAGGTCCACGTGCAGGGCCAGCATGATGCCCATGAAAGAGAACTTGTCTTCGGTATAAAGCGGGCCGTCCAGCAGCACCTCGCCCGTGCGGCCGTCCATGCGCACGGCGTGGCCGGAGGCCTGGCCGTCGCCCGGGGTTTTGGCCATGCCAACATACACCTGAGGTTCATCGGGGTCGAAGAACAAATAATCAACGACCTCGCCCGGGTACATCGTCAGCGCGCTGGCAACCAGCTTGTCCAGATTGGCGGGCGGCGTGTCGGCCGGCACGTTGGACAGGGGCTTGCCGTCATCCAGCCAGTGTTCGATCTCGTGATGGAACACCAGGGGCAAGCCCGTGAGGCAGATGATGAGCAGAAAGATCGTGCAGACCAGGCTGGTCCATTTATGGATCCAGTACCAGGTTTTGATGGTGGACGCGGCTGTCATGGCGGCGGGAGGGCGGCGGCGCGCGCGGCCCCCTTTAAGGTATTTGTGAGGAAGTACGGAACATTATCACGAACAATAGCGATTCTCGTAACGGATTATTTGACCGCGCTGGCGGCGGGGGCGCAAGGCCCGTGTCAACTAAAGCGGGTTAAAAAGACAGGTCGGGGTTTACCGGGCGCGAGCCGCCACGGTGTGTTTCAAGGGACGGTTCATGTCCCCCTCAACCGGTTGTCGAGAATCATCATGGAGCAGCGTTTTGTGAAAGTCCCGCGCAACGAGCTGGGCCGCGATTTCGCGGTGGGCGACGTGCACGGGCATTTTTCACGTTTACAGGAAAGCTTGGACAGGCTGGGTTTCGACCCCGCCCGCGACCGGCTGTTCTCGGTGGGCGACCTGGTCGACCGTGGGCCGGAATGCGAGGCCGCGCTGGAGTGGTTGGCGCGCCCGTGGTTCTACGCCGTGCAGGGCAATCATGAGGACTATGCGATCCGGCATGTGCGCACGGGGCAGGTGGACGTAGCGAATTGGCGCGGCTATGGCGGCGGCTGGTTCCTGGACCTGCCCGAGGAGCGGCAGCAGGTGTTCGCCGAGGCGTTCGCGCAACTGCCCATTGCGATCGAAGTCGAAACGTCCGAGGGCGCGGTCGGCTTGTTGCATGCGGATTGCCCGGTGCTGTTCTGGCCGCGCCTGGAGTTCGCGTTGCAGGATCGCTACAAGCGCACCAGCGCGGCCTGCCAATGGTCACGCGAGCGGCTGCGGCAGATGAACCGTACGGGCATCCAGGGCGTGCGGGCGGTAGTGGCCGGGCATACGCCGGTGGCCGCGCCCTTGGCCTTGGGCAACGTCTATCACATCGATACCGAGGGATGGCGCGCGGGCTACTTCACGTTCCTGGACCTGGAGTCGCTGTCGGCCTGGCCGTGCGAGGTGGTGACGGAGTTGGTGGTGGAAGCGTAGGGCCACCCGAACAGGGTCGCCAGAACAGGGCTGCCAAGAACTGGGCTGCCAAAAACAGGGCAGCCAAGAACTGGGCTGCCGTGGTGGCCATAGGCCTGAAATGAAGACGGGCGCCGTAGAGGCGCCCGTTGGCATTTCAAAACCCGAGGATCAGAGCGGCCGCGCGACGACGGCGCTGGACGGGGTGATGGCGCTGGCGCTGGCCGCGCCGCCGTCGGCACCATTGATCGGCGCGGCGACGGGTACGCCCGCCGCCGGAACCCCCGCCGTCGGCACCGCCGGCAGCGCGTTGCCGGCGCTGGGCACCGGGATAGGCTGAAGCGGCGCCTGGATCGGGCTGTTCAAATTCGGAGGCGGCACATTCGCGCCGGGGGCGGGCAGCGGCTTCACCGAGGTGTCCACGCCATCGGTGCTGAGGTTGTTGTTCAGGAAGTCGGTCAGCTCGTCCCCGGAAGACAGATCCAGCGACGCCACGGCTTGGCCGGGTGGGAATTCCGAGAAATAGTATTCGCCGTTATCCACCAGCAGGCCATCGGGGCGCGGCGCCTGCTTCACTTCGGGCACGCCCTTCAACACCGGCTGCATGTAGTCCAGCCAGGTGCTCAGCGCCAGGCCGCTGCCGAATTCGTTGGTGCCCAGGGACTTGGGCTGGTCAAAACCCATCCAGACAGTCGTGGCCAGGTCGGGCGTGAAGCCCGAGAACCAGACGTCCACCGCGTCGTTGGTGGTGCCCGTCTTGCCGCCCACATCGTTGCGCTTTAGCACCTGGTGCGCGCGCGCGGCGGTGCCGTTGGTGGTGACGCCGCGCAGAATGTCGTCCATGACCCAGGCGGTGCGCGGGTCGATGGCGCGCGCTGCTTCGTCGCCCGCCTTGACGGGTTGCGCCTGCATCAGCACCTTGCCCGAGCGGTCGGTGACGTGGTCCACCAAATACGGCGTGACGCGGTAACCGCCGTTGGCAAACACGCCGTAGCCGTTGACGACCTGTAGCGGCGTGGCGCCGCCCGCGCCCAGCGCCCGCGGCAGCACCGCCGGCCAGCGCGACTTGTCGAAGCCGAAGCGGGTCAGGTAGTCCTGCGCGTACTGCGGCGAGATGGCCTGCAGGATGCGGATCGACACCATGTTCTTGGACCGATACAGACCCTGGCGCAACGTCAGCATGGGTTCGTACTTGTTGCCGTCGTTCTTGGGCTGCCAATCCTTCGAGCCGGTCTGGGCGGCCGTCAACATGAAGGGCTGGTCGGAAATCTGCGTGGCGGGCGTGAAGCCGCGTTCCAGCGCCGCGGCGTAGACGAAGGGCTTGATATTGGAGCCGGGCTGGCGCCAGGCCTGGGTCACGCGGTTGAAGCCGCCACGGTTGTAGTCGAAGCCGCCGATCATGGCGCGGATGGCGCCATCTTGCGGCGCCATGGACACCAGCGCGGCCTGCAGCGCCGGCATGTTGATGATTTCCCAGCCGTCTCCGTCCTTGCCGCCCGTCTTGTGGATGTAGACGACCGAGCCGCGACGAATCCGCTGGCTGTCGCTGGCCTTGGGGTTCAGTGCGCGGGCCACGACGGCCAGCGCCTTCTTGTCCGAAATGGTGATGATATCGCGCGCGCTGCGGGCGACCTTGACCTCGGTGGGGCTGGCCGACAGCACCACGGCAGCCAGCAGGTCTTCGCTGTCGGGCGTCTTGTCTTGCACGCCGTCCAGGATGTCGTCCAGCGCCTGGGGATCGCTTTCGACGTCATCGGGCAGGTCGATCTGGTCTTCCGGGCCGGGATAAACGGCGCGGCGCGTGTAGTCCAGCACGCCGCTGCGCACGGCCTGGTAGGCGGCTTCCTGCGCCTTGGAATCGATGGTCGTGTAGACGTCGATGCCCTTGGAATAGGTTTCTTCCTGGAACACGCCATACATCAGTTGGCGCGCCAGTTCCGACGGGTAATCGCCATGCACGGCAAAGCCGCGCGCGCTGGTGCCGTCGGCGCCACGGATGGTCAGGTGCTGCTGCAAGGCCTGATCGGCCTGCTCGGGCGTCAGGTACCCCAGCGTCTTCATGCGGCCCAGCACATAGTGCTGGCGAATTTCGGCGCGCGGGAAGTTGGTGATGGGGTTGAAGCGCGATGGGGCCTTGGGAATGCCGGCCAGCATGGCGGCTTCGGCCGCCGTCACTTCCGACAGCGGCTTGCCGAAATAGGTGCGCGACGCGGCCGCGAAGCCGTAGGCGCGATGGCCCAGGTAGATCTGGTTCATGTAGAGCTCAAGGATCTGGTCCTTGGTGAGCTCGTTCTCGATCTTGAAGGTGAGCAACAGCTCGTAGAACTTGCGCGAATAGGTCTTTTCCGACGACAGGTAGAAATTGCGCGCCACCTGCATCGTGATGGTGCTGCCCCCCTGCGACTTCGAGCCCTTGACCACGTTGGTCAGCACCGCGCGCGCCACGCCCATCCAGTCGACGCCGCCATGGCTGTAGAAACGGTCGTCCTCGGCCGCCAGCACCGCCTGACGCATGACGGGGGGAATCTCGTCAAAACGCAGCACATTGCGGTGTTCTTCGCCGTATTCACCTATCAGCACCTTGTCGGCCGTGTAAATGCGCAACGGCACCCGTGGCCGGTAGTCGGTCATGGCGTGCAGGTCGGGCAGGGCGGGCCAGGCCAGCGCCAGGGCGAGCCCGAGCGCAAGCGCGCTGCACGCGCCGACGCAGGCTGCGGCGATGCCCGTTTTGACCAGGATGCGTTTCCAGGGAAGGCCCGATTTGCCGCCCGGGGTGGCGGAGGATTGCTGGGGGGTGCTCATTGCAGGCGATTCTAGGACAGAACGCTATAGACCGGCCATGGCGCAATAAGGTTTCGGTAACCAAACTTGCCGAGGCTGGGCGGGGGCGCATGCCCGATAAATTGAGGGACGTGGTCCAGGATACGCGGGACGGGGCTTTCGCGCGGGGTCAATGGGAAATGCGCTGTGAAATGTATTGCGCGCTGTGACAAACGGCAAGGCCGGTTGCATGCGATGGTGGGAAATTAGCCTCGGATTCAGCTTCCATTCAGTAATGCCGCGTCGCGCTGATAGCGTTGCGGCGGCGCACCCAGGGCGCGGTGAAACATGGCGCTGAATGCGCTGGGGCTGCGGTAGCCCAGGTCGGCGGCGATGCGCGCCACCGGCTCCCCTTGCGACAGGCGGCACATGGCGTCCGCCAAGCGTACCTGCTGCACCCATTGCCGATAGTTCAGGCCCAGTTCGGCCTGGAACAGCCGGATCAAGGTGCGCGCGCTGGCGCCGACTTCGCTACCCCAGGCTTCGATGCCGCGTTGCAGGCCGGGCTGGGCCAGGATGGCCGCGCAGATGGTTTGCAGGCGGCGGTCGCGCGGCCAGGGAATCTGAACGGGCACCACGCGGGCCGCCGTCAGTTCCGTCAGGATCAGCGCGGCGATCTGCTCGCTGCGGCCGCCCAGGGGGTAGTCAATGGGTTCGGCGGTCAGCGCCAGGATCAGTTCGCGCAGCAGCGGGCTGACTTCAATCACCTGGCACTGCGGCCAATACGTTGCGGCGGCGTCGGCCTGGATGTAGAGCGACCGCATGGCCACCGCGCCCACCATGTCCACGCCGTGCGGCACGCCGGCCGGCACCCACAGCGCGCGCAAGGGCGGCAGCGCCCAAAAGCCGCTGGGCGTGGTGACGCGCATGACGCCTTCGGCCGCATAGATCAATTGCGCGCGGGGGTGGAAGTGCGCGCCGGTTTGCGCGCCCGCCCGGAATTCCTTGGCCATCGCGGTAACCACGCGGGGGCGGTCCTGGTAGTCCTGCGCATTGACGCTGCGGGTGGGGTCGGGCGGAGGCAGGCGGGCGGGCATGATGTCACTTCCGACGAAAGGATGAGGGCGCGGTTAGACGTGCGATTTCGCTATTTTGTCACTTGGCCGACGAATATTGGCAGATCCGATCCGTGGCGCGTTTTTACACTGTGGGCAGGCTCCGACAGTCAGTCGGAGCACTCCGTCAGTGGTATCCGCCGGCCCATGATCCTGGCTGCCACGGCTTACACCCGATCCCTTCCGCCCCGGACTTTCGCCCCATGACCTCCGCCCAGAACCCCGTCGCCGGTATCTCTGACGCCAACATGCCCGCGCCCGCCGCTGCCCCGGCCCCCGCTGCGCCCTCGACCGCTTTCAAGGTGCTGGGCGCGATCAGCGTGGCGCATTTGATGAACGACATGATCCAGTCGATCTTGTTGGCCATCTATCCCATGCTGAAGGACTCGTTCAGCCTGTCGTTTGCGCAGATCGGGCTGATCACCTTGGTGTATCAATTGGCGGCGTCGCTGTTGCAGCCCTTCATCGGCTTTTATACCGACCGCCATCCCAAGCCGTATTCCCTGCCGGTGGGGATGGGGTTCACCTTGATGGGGCTGCTACTGCTGTCGGTGGCGCCGTCGTTCGGCTGGTTGCTGGTGGCGGCGGTGCTGGTGGGCACGGGTTCGTCGGTGTTCCATCCGGAGTCTTCACGGGTGGCGCGGATGGCTTCGGGCGGGCGGCATGGCCTGGCACAGTCGCTGTTCCAGGTGGGCGGCAATGTGGGGTCGGCGCTGGGGCCGCTGTTGGCGGCCTTGTTCATCATTCCGCATGGGCAGCGCAGCGTGGCCTGGTTTTCTTTGGCGGCCTTGTTCGGCATCGTGGTGCTGACGGGTATCGGCCGTTGGTACAGCGCCAACCGCGTCGCGCTGAAACCCCGCGCCCGCCGCGAGGGGGCCGGCACGGGCTTGTCGCGCAATCAGGTCATGGGCGCGTTGGCGGTGCTGGGCGTGCTGGTGTTTTCCAAGTACTTCTATCTGGCTAGCCTGAACAGCTATTTCACCTTTTATCTGATCGACAAATTCGGCCTGTCGGTGCGCGAGGCGCAGTTGTACCTGTTCCTGTTCCTGGCGGCAGTGGCGGTGGGCACGGTGGTGGGCGGCCCGGTTGGCGACCGTATCGGCCGCAAGATCGTGATCTGGGTGTCGATCCTGGGCGTAGCGCCGTTTACGCTGCTGTTGCCGTACGCCAACCTGTTCTGGACGGGCGCGTTGGTGGTGATTATCGGCATGGTGCTGGCGTCGGCGTTTTCCGCCATCGTTGTCTATGCGCAGGAACTGGTGCCGGGCAAGGTGGGCATGATCGCCGGGCTGTTCTTCGGCTTTGCGTTCGGCATGGGCGGGGTGGGTGCCGCCGCGCTGGGCAAGCTGGCTGACGCCACCAGCATCGGCTATGTGTACCAGGTGTGCGCGTACCTGCCGTTGCTGGGGGTAGTGGCGATCTTGCTGCCGAATGTGGAGAAGGCGCGAGGGTAAAAGGGGTGAGTCGAGAGGGGTGAGTCGAGAAAGCACGCCAATGAAGCACGCCTATCAAGCACGCCGACCAAGCACGCTACTAAAGCATGGGATCCTCGGACGCGCACTAGCGCTTATGGACGACTATGAAGGGCGGCCCACAATAATTAATCTATGGCCTAACCCGTCGTCCTTTGCGATGGCGCACGGGTAAAAGTTTTAACTGTCAAATACTGCAAAGGTTGAACCGGGCGCCCCGGCCTTGGCGTATTCTCCGTGCATACCGCGCAATCGTCTTGGCGCGGGTGGTAAAGGTTCTGGACAAATCGCGCCCTCGCAACGACGCATCGCCGTCTTGCGGGGATTTTGCCTTTAGTCCTATTGGTAACAAAAAGCATCAATCATGCTGACGTGTAACGCGTTTCCACCTTACGAACCCAGTGCAACAGCAGGTCAGAAGCGGCGGCGCATGCCCACAAGGCGGCCCGGCAAACAACATGACGACTTCCTTGTTTTTCCTGATGTGGGGGCTGGCCACGGCCTTGGCGTTACCGCTGTTGCTGCCGTTCCAGGCGCGCGGCGTAAGAGGCATACGCGCGTTCATCGCCGCGAATGCGCTGGCCGTGTTGTCCCTGCTGGCGTTTGCCACCGTGCGGCTGATACCGCCGGAGGTCTACGTCATTGTGTCCAACGCGGCGTGGGTGTTCGCCATCAGCCTGGTCTACGTGGGCGTGCGCCAGTTTTTTGGGCTGCGTCCGCATATCGTGCGCACGGCGGGAATCAGTGCCTTGTGTGTGCTGGGTTTCGCGTTGCTGCTGTATGGCACGGACGATGTGGCCGGCCGCATGTTGCTGTTTTCGGGGTTTACCTGTGTCAGCGCATTGATGACCGGCCGGGTGATCTTCCAGCAGCGCAAGCAGATCCGCACGCGAGGCGTGGTGCTTTATCTGATGTTGGCGATTGTCGGCCTGGCCGTGCTGCACGCGCTGCGGGTGCTGGTTTATGGCATGGGCTGGGCCGAGCCGGTTTCGTTGGCCGAGCCGTCGCCATGGGGGCTGTTCTTCATCGTGTGTGGTTCCGTCACCGTGCCCGCCTTGTTCCTGGCGCTGCTGTTGCTGGTGCAGACGCGCTTGTCCGAGCAGATGCAGGCGGCGTTGACGTTTGACAGCCTGACGCACGTGCATTCCCGCCGCAGCATCCTGGATGAACTGGAACGCGAACTGCAACGCTGCGCGCGCTCGGGCAGCCCGCTGGCGGTGCTGGTGCTGGACATCGATCATTTCAAGTCCATCAATGACCGCTATGGCCATGCGGCCGGCGACACGGCGCTGCGCCATTTCGCCAAGGTGGCGCAGAACGCCGTGCGCGCCACCGACCGTGTCGGCAGATTGGGCGGCGAAGAATTCGTGCTGCTGATGGTGGACTGCGACCCCGCGCGCGCGCTGGTGCATGCGCAGCGCGTGTGCGATGCGTTGCGCGACACGCCGCTTTATCTGCAAGGGGTGGAAGTGCCCATGACCGCCAGCGGCGGCCTGGCGTCTTACCAGTCGGGCGATAGCGCCGACGTCATCCTGGCGCGCGCCGACGTGGCGCTATACCGCGCCAAGGAGCAAGGGCGCGACCGTGTGGAGATGGCGTTTGGGGGGCGCGCCCCAGGCCGCATGCAGGTGAGCAGCCTGGTCGGGATGGCGCCAGCGGCGAATGCGCCGCTGGTGACTCAGGAAGGCGCCGGACGTTAAGGCTTGAGGTGCTGCGTCAGGAACTTTTCCATGGCTTCGTAGAACTCGAACTTGTTCTCGTCGTTGTGGAAACCGTGGCCTTCGTTGTCCTTGACCATGTACTCCACTTCAACGCCGCGCGCCCTTAGCGCGGCCACCATCTGGTCGCTTTCATCTTTGTTGACACGCGGGTCCTTGGCGCCCTGCGCCACGAACAGCGGCGTCTTGATCTTGTCCGCGTGCAGCGCGGGCGAGGTCGCGGCCAGCCGATCCTTGTCGCGTTCGGGGTGGCCGACCATGTCCTGCATCTTGTCCAGCATGGGCTTCCAGTACGGCGGAATGGACTTCATGAACGTGAACAGGTTCGACACGCCCACGTAGTCCACGGCCGCGGCATACAGGTCCGGCGTGAAGGCCACGCCCGCCAGCGTGGCGTAGCCGCCGTAGCTGGCGCCGTAGATGCCGATGCGCTTGGGGTCGGCGATGCCTTGCTGCACCAGCCACTGCACGCCGTCGGTGATGTCGTCCTGCATCTTCAAGCCCCATTGCCCGAAGCTGGCTTCCCAGAAGGCGCGGCCGTAACCGGTCGAGCCTCGGAAGTTCATTTGCAGCACGCAGAAGCCGCGATTGGCCAGGAATTGCGTTTCGGGGTTGTAGCCCCAGCCGTCGCGCGCCCAGGGGCCGCCATGCGGGTTGACGACGCAAGGCAGGTTCTTGGGGTCGCGGCCGGCGGGCAGCGTCAGGTAGCCATGGATGGTCAGCCCGTCGCGGCTTTGGTAGCTGATGGGCCGCACGTGCGACATGTCGCTTTCCGGAATGGCCGGGTTGATGTCGGCCAGCTTGGTCAGCGTGTCGGAAGTGGCGTCGTACAGATAGCGCGAGCCCGGCGTGCGGTCGTTGTAGGCGGCGACGATGAACACGTTTTCGTCGCGATTGGAACCTTGCAGCGCGATGTCGTAGCCCTTGAGCTTTTCAGTCAGTGTCTTAAACAGGGCTTCGGATTGCGCATCGAAGAACTTGTATTGCGGCTTGTCGGTCTGGTAGGCCGCCAGGGTCAGCACGCGGCGCTTGCGCGAGTAGCCCGCGCCGTCCAGGTCCACGGTGTCGGGCGTGAAGATTTCTTCTTCGGCGTCGGGTTGCGCGGGGTCGATGACCACCAGCGACAGCTTGTCGCGCCCACGGTTGCTGAGCGCGTAGATCTTCTTGTCGTCGAACGTGAAGAAGGACGGGCTGACGTTGGTGCGGTAGTCGGTGGTGATCAGCGGGCGGAATTCAGAGGCTTCGTCGTCGCGGTAGAGCAGGGTGGTGTTCAGGCCGTCGCTGGTGACGGCGGCGCGCACCTTGCCCGCGTGGTCGGTCTGCCAGCCGACGATGTTGCCCGGGTTCTGCGCCACCAGCACGGCCGCGCCGGTGTGGACGTTGACGCGGTAGACGTCAAAGACCTCGGGGTTGCGCTGGTTGTGGCTGATGAGGACGTGGTCCGGGTCGTCTTCGAGATCGTCTTCGATGCTGGCGCGCGCGCCTTCATACGGGGTCAGGTCGGTGATCTTGCCGGTCTTGGCGTTGACGGCGAGCACGTGGTAGTTCTCGTCGCCGCCAAAGTCCTTTTGATAGAGCACCACGTCGGCGCCCTTCCAGAAGTAGTTGGAGATGTCGCGCGCGGTTTCGCTGGTGAGGCGGCGGGGTTCGCCCACCAGCTTGCTGCCTTGCAGCGCTTGCACATAAATGTTCATGCGGGCCGGCTGGCCGTCCACGCTGGTGGGCTGCATGAAGGCCAGCGTACGGCCGTCGTCGGCCAGGCGGAAGAAGCCGCGTTCCGGATTGCGGAAAAAGTCCTTGAGAGGATAGGCGCGGGGCGGCGGCTGGGTGGCGCAGGCGCCCAGCGTGGTGCCGACGATGCCGGCCATGCTGGCGGCCAGGACAGTGCGCGTCATGAATGAAAACAAGGCAAGACCTCCGCGTTTTGGATGCGATCGATAATGCCATAGTCGCGCGGACGGTGTCGAACCGGCCCCACTTATGCCGCTGTGCGGTTTGCGGGATAATCGCGGCAGTTCATCTGGAGAATTACATGGTCAGGAATCTGGTCGCGGTATCGGCGCTGGTATTGGGCCTGGCGGGTTGCTCGCTGGGCATCTCGTCGGACAGCGCGTCGCCGCACAGCGAATTCAAGGCGCCGGTCGCGTTCAAGGACGCTTACGCCGCGGTGATCCGGCAGTCGAACAACTGCCTGCGCAGCACCGACAACGCCTATCGCGTGGTGTCTGATCTGAACGAAGCGGCGCAGTCGGGCGTGGTGCGCGTGCTGGCGCCGTATAGCGACAACGAAATGTCGCGGGTCGACCTGAAGGCCGCCGGCCCGAAGAGCACCGACGTGCGCATTGTGATGTGGGGCAAGGGCACCTGGGACGCGGCGGCTATGCGCGCGATGCAAGACGCCGTCTACTACAGCATCACGTCGTGCAGCAGCTACATGCCGCTGGACCCGCGCACGCCCGTCAAGCCCTCGCGCGACCTGCGGGACTAAGCCCCGGCGCCGTGCGCGGCGCCGGTCCGGCGCTGGTCAGTCGCCACCCGGGCGCCGGCGGACGATCTTGAACGTGGCCGTGGCGCGCGCCACCAGTTCGCCATCGGCGCGGCGGATGTCGCCTTCACAGAAGGCGATGGACCCGCCCCGGCGCAGGCAGCGCGCTTCAATGACCAGGTCGCCCGTGCCGGGCGACAGGAACGTGGTGTTCATGTCGATGGTGGCCATGCCTTCGGTGGCGTCGGCCGACCCGCGCGCCGCCGCGCTAAGGGTGAAGTCCAGCACGCTCATGAGCGTGCCGCCATGCACGTCGCCACGGCTGTTGGTCAGGTCCTGGCGCCAGGGCAGCGTGGTGCGGGCGAATCCCGGCGCGATGCTTTCGGGCACCAGGCCAATGAAGTGCATGAAGGGGATCGTCAGGCCGAAATAGTCGGTGGAAGCGGGTGCGGTCATGGGCGGTGGATGGGGTGGGTAGGCAGTGGTTAAGCGATTCAGCCGGTCATAATATATTTTTTTGCAGTGCCCGCCAGCGTCCGCCAGCATGGCGCGGCGGCGGCCACCCTGGTCTTTATCGGAATGTCTGAACTCTTGCGCAAGATCGTGCACGTGGATATGGATGCGTTTTATGCGTCCGTCGAACAGCGCGACAACCCCGAGCTGCGTGGCAAGCCCGTCGTTGTGGCGTGGACCGGGCCGCGCTCGGTCGTGTGCGCCGCGTCTTACGAGGCGCGGCGCTTCGGTATTCATTCGGCCATGTCCGCCATCCGCGCCGAACGCCTTTGCCCGCACGCCATCTATGTGCCGCCCGACTTCAACCGATACCGCGACGTGTCGCGCCAGATCCGGCAGATTTTCGCCCGCCATACCGATTTGATCGAACCGCTGTCGCTGGACGAGGCCTATCTGGATGTGACCCAGAATAAGTACGGGCTGCCCTCGGCGACCGAGGTGGCGCAGGTGATCCGCCAGCAGATCAAGGAAGAAACCGGCCTGACCGCGTCGGCCGGCATTGCGCCCAACAAATTCCTGGCCAAGATTGCGTCAGACTGGAACAAGCCCGACGGCCAGTTCGTGATCCGGCCCACCAAAGTGCTGGAATTCTTGCAGCCCTTGCCCGTGCGCAAGGTGCCGGGGGTGGGCAAGGTGACGCAGGCGCGCCTGGAGCAATTGGGCATTCAGACGGTGGGCGACCTGGCCACGCACAGCGCGGAAGAGCTGTCGCATTATTTCGGCCGTTACGGCCGGCGCCTGTACGAGCTGGCGCGCGGCATCGACGAACGCCAGGTTCAGACCGACCAGCCCTTGCAGCAGGTGTCGGCGGAAACCACGTTTTCGGAAGATATCCGCCTGGACGCGCTGGGCGACGCCATCGACCGCATGGCGGACAAGGTGTGGGATCAGGCCTTGAAGAAGGGCGCGCTGGGGCGCACGGTGGTGCTGAAACTGAAGACCGACCGGTTTCGCATTTTGACGCGCAGCCAGACCAGCTTGAACCCGCCAGGGTCGGCGGCCGAGCTGGCCTCGGTGGCCAGGTTGCTGTGCGAGCGCGTGGAGCTGCCGCCGGAAACGCTGTACCGGCTGGCAGGGGTGGGGATGAGCAATTTTGCCGACCCCGCCGAACAGGCGCGCCAGCCGGATTTATTTGGCGGCGCGTTCTGAGCGGCGGCTCGGGTCTGGGCTGACGAATCAGGCCAGACGCGGCAGCCCAGACGATTCAGGCCAGACGAATCAGGCCAGACGGGCCTTGACCTGCTGCGACAGCGCCGTCATGTCGGCGCGGCCAGCCAGCGCTTGCTTGAGCAGCGCCATGACCTTGCCCATGGCGGGTGCGCCGGTCACGCCTTGCGCGGCCACTTCGGCCAAGGCGGCGTCGATGGCGGCGGCCACTTCTTCAGGCGAGGCGGCTTGCGGCAAGAATTCTTGCAGCACCAGCAGTTCGGCCTTTTCCTGTTCCGCCGTTTCGGTGCGGCCGGCCTGTTCGAACGCGGCGATGGACTCGCGGCGTTGCTTGACCTGCTTTTCGATGATGGCGGTGATTTCGGCGTCGTTCAGGTCGCGGCGTTCGTCCACTTCTTTCTGTTTGACGGCAGCCAACAGGAAACGCAGCGTGGTCAGGCGTTCCGAGGCCTTGGCGCGCATGGCGTCCTTGACGGCATCAGAGAGGCGGGTCTTGAGCGTAGCAGTGCTCATAAGTGAACCTTTTGGGTGGTGTTGCGGCAATCCGCAAGTGTAAATCGGGTTTTACTTCAGCCGGGCCAGGTCGCCGCGCAGCGCCACGCCCGCCACGACCGCGCCAGCATGGCATTCGTAGTCGGTCTTGCTGCTGTATTCGTTTTTGCGATAGTAGCTGACGATATTCGTGACGGCGTTGGCGTTGGCCTTCTTGGCGGCTTCGTGCAGCGCGATCACCGCCGATTGGGCCACCCACAGGCAGGCTTCCGCGTCCTTCTTGGCAAAGGCGTTGGTCTTGCGGTTGGTGACCACGCCCGCTTCCAGCACCTGGCCTTTCGGGCCGGTGCCCGCCAGGTAGAACTTCACGCTGCCGTCGATCTTGCCCGCCGCCAGGGCCGCGTCGATGGCGGGTTGCAGGGGCAGGAACACGGTGCGATCCGCCGCCACCGCGTGCGCGGAGCAGGCAAGCGACAGGGACAGGGCGCCAAACAGCTTGTAGGAGATCTTCATGACGAGCGTTTCCGGTTATGAAAGTGAATCAAGGGCTGAAAGAGGGGGCTCAGGGCCAGCGGCGGAAAACCAGGGACGTGTTGATGCCGCCGAACGCGAAATTGTTGTTCATGACGTACTCATTGCTCATGCGGCGGCCTTCGCCTTGCAGGTAGTCGAGTTCGCCACAGCGCGGGTCGATGTTGCGCAGGTTCAGCGTGGGGGCGTACCAGTCGCGGTTCAGCATTTCAATGCTGAACCAGGATTCCAGCACCCCGCAGGCGCCCAGCGTGTGGCCCAGATAGCTTTTCTGCGAGCTGATCGGCATGCGGCTGCCGAAGAGCGCGTGCGTGGCCTGGGTTTCGGCGATGTCGCCTTGTTCGGTGGCGGTGCCGTGGCCGTTTACGTAGCCGATGGCTTCGGGGGGCAGGCCGGCATCCGCCAATGCCATTTCCATGGCGACCCGCATGGTGGCGGCTTCCGGCCGCGTGATGTGGGTGCCGTCTGAATTGCTGCCGAACCCGACCACTTCGGCATGGATGCGCGCGCCGCGCGCCAGTGCGTGGTCCAGCGATTCCAGCACCAGCATGCCGCCGCCTTCACCGATGACCAGGCCATCGCGGTCGCGGTCGTAGGGGCGGGGCGTTAGCTCTGGCGTGTCGTTCTGCTGGCTGGTGGCATACAGCGCATCGAACACCAGCGCCTCGCTGGCGCACAGTTCTTCCGCGCCGCCGGCCAGCATCATCTGCTGGCGGCCGTAGCGAATGGCCTCGTAGGCATATCCGATGCCCTGGCTGCCCGATGTGCAGGCGCTGGACGTGGGGATGATGCGGCCCTTCAGTTCGAAGAAAATGCCGACGTTGGCGGCCGTGGTGTGCGGCATCATGCGCACATAGGAATTGGCGTTGAGATCGTCGGTGACGCCATTAAGAAGCATGTTGCCGAAGGCGCGGATTTCAGCGGTGCTGCCCACCGCCGCGCCGCAGGCCACGCCCATGCGGCCGTCGGTGATGCTGGCATCGCCCAGCAGCGCGGCGTCTTCCAGCGCCAGTTCGGCGGCGCGCACGGCCAGTTGCGATACGCGGCCCATGCTGCGCAGTTGCTTGCGGGTCCAGTGCGCGGGCACGCGGAAATCTTCCACCGGCCCGGCCAGCCGCGTGTTCAGTTCGGCAAAGCGCGACCAGTCCGGCATGTGCCGGATGGCGCTGCGGCCCGATTGAAATGCCTGCTGCACGCTGGCCCAATCCGAGCCCAGCGCGCTGATGCCGGCCATGCCGGTAATGACGACGCGGTTCATCAGCACAAGCCTCCGTTGACGGCGATGACCTGGCGCGTGATGTAGGCGGCGCCGGGTGACATCAGGAAGGCCACCGTGGCGGCGACCTCTTCGGGCTTGCCCATGCGTTGGGCCGGCACCGCCTTCAGGATTTCTTCAACGGGCACATGCTCGTCGATCATGTCGGTATCGATCAGGCCGGGCGCCACGCAGTTCACGGTGATCTGGCGCTTGGCCAGTTCAACGGCCAGCGCTTTCGCGGCGCCGATCAGCCCAGCTTTGGACGCGCTGTAGTTGACCTGGCCACGGTTGCCCACCAGCCCCGACACCGACGCCATGCAGACCACGCGGCCCGCCGCGCGGCGCCGGATCATGGGCATGGCCAGCGGGCTGAGCACGTTGTAGAAGCCGTCCAGGTTGGTGCGCAGCACCTGGTCCCAGTCGTCGCCGGTCAGCGCCGGGAATGCGCCGTCGCGCGTCAGCCCGGCGTTCAGCACCACGCCGTAATAGGCGCCGTGCGCGTCCACGTCCGCTTGCAGCACGGACGCGCATTGTGCGCGGTCGGACACGTCGAATTGCAAAATGCGGGCTTGGCGGCCGCGCGCGGTGACCTCGGCCAGCACGGCTTCGGCCTGTTCGCGTTGTTGGCGGCAATGCAGGACCAGGTCATGGCCGGCGTCGGCCAGGGCCAGTGCGATGGCGCGGCCGATGCCGCGGCTGGAGCCGGTGACGAGTATGGGGGCGGCGCTCATGTGAGGGGGGCTTCCTGAGTAAATTCGTTGGGGTCCTTGGGCTGATAGACATTCAGCCGGGCGTGCGCCAGCAGGCGGGTATCGCTGCGGTCTTTGTCTTCGCGGCGCTCGTCACGCTCTTCGCGCAATTCGCATTCGAAAACGCTCATGCCGCTGGCGTCGATCAGGCCGCGTTGGACGTGGATGGACAGGGCCATGCCCACGGGCAGGCTGTCGCAGTGGCAGTCGTAGCGCCGGGTGCCAAGCAGGAATCCCAGCTTGACGCTGGCACCGGCTTCGCGCGCGTGGCAGCCGGCCCAGGCGCCCACGGCTTGCGCCATGAATTCCATGCCCAGCCAGGGCGGTAGCGAGCCGTCCGGCAAGGAGTAGGGGCCAGGCTTGACGACGGCACGGGCGCGCAGGCTGTCGGCGTCATAGCCCAGCACGTCGTCAATCAGGATCATGTTGCCGGCGTGCGGCAGCAGGCTGGCGATGGGCCAGGGGCATGCGTTCATATGCGGGCTCCCAGGATCAGGCTGGCGTTGTTGCCGCCGAACGCGAACGAGTTGCTCATGGCGATGCGCGGCCGGCCTTGGGCGTAGCGGTGCACGCTGCTGCTGAAATCCAGCGGGGGCAGCGCCGGGTCGGGCTGGCCGTCCCAGACGTGCGGCATGAGCCGGCCGTCGGCAGTGCGCGCGGATAGCGTCATCCATGCCAGCGCGGCTTCCATGGCGCCGGCCGCGCCCAGCGTGTGGCCGGTCAATGCCTTGGTGGACGCACACGGCACGCCTTCGGGAAACACGGCATGCATGGCCTGGCTTTCCATTGCGTCGTTGTGCACGGTGCCGGTGCCATGCAAATTGACCCAGCCGATGTCGGCGGGCGTGAGGTCGGCGGCGTTCAGGGCGGCAAGCATGGCCTGCCGCGCGCCCGCGCCGGAGGGCTCGGGCGCCGACATGTGCCAAGCGTCCGAACTGGCGCCGCCGCCCAGCAGGGCCACGGCATCGGCATCGCAGGCGTCGCGTTCCATCACGAACAGGACGCCCGCTTCGCCGATGTTGATGCCACGGCGGTTGGCCGAGAATGGCTGGCAGAGCCCGTCGTCAATGGCTTCCAGCGTGGCGAAGCCATTGATCGTCAGGCGGCAGAGCGTATCGGCGCCGCCGCACACCACCGCGTCGCAAAGGCCCAGGGCCAACAAGCGGCGTGCCGACAGCAGCGCGCGGGCGCTGGACGTGCACGCGGTGGACAGCGTGTAGGCCGGGCCGGTCACGCCCAGGTGCGCGGCCAGGAACGACGCAGGCGACGATAGCGCCTGACGGCGGTAATCGTAGCCAGGGGGAAAGGCGCCCTCGGCGGCAAGCGCCCGGAAGTCCGGCGCGTTGTCGTTCACGCCCGACGTGCTGGTGCCCAGCACCACGGCAATGCGGGCCGGGCCATGGCGGGCGATGGCGCGTTGCAACTGCGGTGCGATCTGGTCCGCGCAGGCAAGCAGCAGACGGTTGTTGCGGCTGTGCAGGTGTGCGGGCAGAGAATCGGAAAGCGACGGCAAAGCGCCGTCATAAGCGCCCAGCGTCAGGCTGCGGCCGTTGACCCAGCCGGTCTGCCTGCGCATGCCGCGCGTGTCGCCGTTGAAGGCCGCTTGCGCAACGGCGTCCACGCCCGCGCCCAGCGCGCAGACGATGCCAGGGGCGCTTAACCAACTGGTCATGGGGCTTCTATTCATGTCGGCTCACGTTCATGGCGACTCCTTCAGCGGTTCGATCCGCCACGTGACGCCATCAACGCCGGTGATGGAAAAGACCTCGGGCCGAGCGGCTTGCGGCCAGCGCACCGTCCATCGAACCTTGGCGCCATCCCGCAGGCTGCGTTCCGCCCCGCCGTCATCGTGCCGCTGCGCGCGCCACGCGCCCGCGCCGTAGGCGGCGTCCAGCTCTGTCTGTGGCGTCCACGCGAACATCAGCGCAGCGAACAGGTCACGGGCCTGGGCGTTGGGACGCAGGAATCCGTCGTTGCGCCAGTGGCCGGCTTCCAGCATCTGACGCGCTTGCGGCACGCCCATCGGGTCAAACAGCGACCAGCGCAACGCCGCGCCTTCGCGCTGCACCACCAGCATCGTGTCCACCGCGGGCAGGCCGGCGGCCGACTGCACCACATGCAATTGGCGCGGCAAGGCAAAGTGGGCGTCGCGCGCGGGAAGGGGCGGGGCGCCGGCGCAGCCCGTCAGCACGGCAAGCAGCATCGCCATGCCGATGGCGCGGCGGGCGGGTAGGGGGAACGGAAGGGTGCGCATGGTGGATGTCAGACCGGTTCTACTTGCGTGACGCCACGGCACAGCTCGCTCAGCATGCGCAGGCGGCGCTGCGGGCTGGCCACAAAGGGGTTGGCCGTGTCCCAGGCGTAGCCCGCCAAGATGGAACTGATCATGCGGCGGATGTCCGGCTGCGGGTTCTTGTGGAACACCACGTCCTGGAATTCGCCGCTGTACCAGCCCTGCACATAGGCGCGGAAGGTTTCCACGCCCAGCATCAAGGGGTCGGCAAAGTCTGCCTGCCAATCCACCTGTTCACCGCTCAACTGGCGGTGCAAGGCGTCGGTGGCCAGCTTGGACGAACGCAGGGCGATGGTGACGCCCGATGAAAACACCGGGTCCAGGAATTCGGCGGCGTTGCCCAGCAGCGCATAGCCGGGGCCGTGCAGCCGCGTGACGCTGGCGGAATAGCCGCCGATGGTGTTGGCGGGCGTGTCCCAGACCGCGTTGGCCAGCACGCGCTTGAGGTTCGGGGCGGCATCCGCCATGGCGCGCAGGGTAGTCATCAAGTCCTGGTCGGGGCCGCCGAACAGATCCTGTCCGCCCACCACGCCGAACGAGCAGCGCCCGTTGGAAAACGGAATCAGCCAGTACCAGATGCCGGGCTGTTCGGGATGCACGCTGATCAGGATCTTTTCGCGGTCAAAGCCGGGGTCGTCGATGCGGTCTTCGATGTGCGTGAAGATGGCTTTGCGCGGTGGCATGGACGACGGGCGTTCCAGGTCCAGCAGGCGCGCCAGCACGCGGCCGTAGCCGCTGGCGTCCAGCACGAAGCGGCTCTGGATTTGATAGCTGTCGCCGTTGGCGCCGCGCACGTTCAGCACGGGCTGCTCGCCGCTGAAATCCGCGGCGGTCACTTCCTGCAGGTAGCGCACGTCCACGCCCTGGCGGGCGGCGTCGTCGGCCAGCACCTTGTCGAACTGCGCGCGCTGCACCTGGAAGGTGGTGCCGGGGCCGGCGGTGAATTTGTCGCGGAAGTCAAAGTAGGTGTAGTCGTCGCCGCGCGCAAAGGCAGCGCCGTTCTTCACCTGAAAGCCCGCCGCGTTCACGGCCGGCATCATGCCGGCTTCTTCCACAAATTCCAGACAGTGAGCCAGCAGGCTTTCGCCGATGGAAAAGCGCGGGAACTGTTGGCGTTCCAGCATCAGCACATCGTGGCCTTGCCGCTTGAGCAGCGCGGCCGCGACCGCGCCAGCGGGGCCTGCCCCAATGACGACGACTTCACGATGTTCCATGCGAGTTGATTCCATGTCGGTGCAATAAAAGTTGGCCACGGTCAGGGAGCCGGGGGCGGACGCACCCAGGGTGACCACAGCAAGGAAAAGCCGACGCCCAGCGCTACCGCCATGCCGAAGTTGGCAATGGCGGGCGTCTGGCTCACGGCCAGCAGCCCGAACGACAGCAGCGTGGTGACGGCGCCCAGCAAGATGCCGACCAGGCTGGCTGCCGCGCCCGCCACGCGTTCATACATGAAGATGGCGTAGTCCACGCCGATGGCGGACACCAGCAGCAGGCCGAACAGGCTGAACAAGGTCAGCGGCTGGCCCAGGTAACCCAGGGCCGCCAGGGCGCAGGCAGTGGCGGCCACGGGTACTGCCAGGATGCGCCAGGTGGCGGCGCGGCCCAGGGTCAGCAGCAGCAGCACCGCCGCCACGACGTAGGACAGCAGCTTGAGTTCGGCGGCTTCGATGCGGGTGGATGCGAACATCCGGTTCAGGTCACCGCTGCGGTCCACCAGTTCAACACCGGGCAGCCCTTGTGTGATGCCGTCCAGCGCGGCGGTGTTGCGCAGCCCCCGCAAGGTGACCATGCCGGCCGCCTCGCCGTTGTGCTCACCCAGCCACTGCGCGCGCCAGCGTTCGGCCAGCGGCCCTTGCAGCGCGGCGTCGATGCTGAGCGCGGGCAGCGCCGCCAGGGCTTGCAGTTCGTGTTGCACGGCGTCGAAGGGAATGCCGAGGTCGGTCAATGGCTTCCACACCTGCGGCTGTTGCGCCAGGGCTGCCAGGCGCTGGCCCAGCGCCCGCTGGTCTTCCGCTGGCGACACCAGCTGGCTCAGCGCGTTGTAGCCGGCAAGATCGCCGCGCTTGACCAGCGCGTCCAGCTTGTTGGCCACTTGGGCCTGCCTGCGCAGCAGTTCATCGGGGTTGGCGCCGCGCACCAGAAAGAACTGGCTGGTGGGCGTGAAACCGGTGATCTCGCCAATCTGGCGCGCCTGCTGCAACAGCGGCGCGGGCAGGCTCAACCATTGGCGCAGGTCGTCCTGGATGACAAGCCGGCTGATGCCGCCGACGGTAGCGGCCGACATCGCCAGCGCGCCGACCACCAACAGCACGCGCCGGCCGGCCAGGCGTTCGCGCAGGCGCAGCGCGGCGTCGGCGGCCCGCAGCAGGGGCGGCCAGGGGCGGGGTTGCCAGCCGTTCATCCAGGCGGGCAACTGACACACCGTGCAGGCGTAAGCGCCCAACAGGCCAGCCGCCGAAAACACGGCGGTTTGCGTCAAGGCGGGAAACGGGGTGAAGGCCAGCGCGATATAGCCGACCAGACTTGCCGCCAGGCTGATGCTCAGCCCCGGCAATACACGGCGCAGCGCGGGCCACGCCCGCCAGTCGGGCATGCCATAGCTTTTGCCGAGCCAGTGCATGGGAAAGTCCACCGCCACGCCGATCAGGCTGGCGCCGATCACCAGCGTCAGCACATGGATCGAACCGAACACGGCGACGCAGGCCACCGCGCCGGTCAGCAAACCCACCGCCACGGGTACGAACGCCAGCAGGGCGCGCACGCGGCGCAGGGCCAACAGCAGCACCAGCACGATGCCCGCCAAGGCGATGGACCCAATCCACGTGCTTTCCGCCATGGCCTGCGCGCGCCCGGCGGCGGCGTACAGCGGGCCGCCCGCCACCAGCAATTCAGCGCCCTCGGCGCGCAGCGCTTGCCGGGCTGCATCGATGCGGGCCGACAGGTCTTGCGGCGCGTCGGTGTCGAAAGCGTCCGCGCGGGTTTCCGCGCGCACCAGCACCCAGCGCTTGCCGCCGTGTTCGGCTTGCAGCGTGCCGCTGCCCATGTCGTATTGCACCGCGCCGCCGGGACGCAGCGCCTGTTCAGCGCGCCGCGTCAGGCCCAGCCAGTCCTGGTCCACGGACACCAGCCCCGACGATGAAAACGGGTCGGACAATTCACGCGCGCGCCGCTGGGCGTAGGCGGTGGGGTCGGAGCTTAGTTGTTCGCGGTCGGCCACGGGCAGCATGGCAAGCCTGCCCGCCAGCAATTGCGCGCGCAGCGCGGGCACGTCCACATTCAATTCAAGCTGTACCGACGCGAAGAGGCCGCTTCCCCGCAGGCGCTCGGCCAAGGCGCGCGCGGGGGCAACCGGGTCGGCGCCCGCCGGCGCGGCCACCAGCGCCAGCAACTGCCGCGACAGCGGCTCCTGGATGCGGGCTTCGGCCAACTGGCGGATGGCGTCGGTTTGGGCGTGCGGCACCAGTTCCATCAGGTTGGCCGACACCGGCCAGCCATGGCGGCACTGCCAGGCGCCCACGCACAGCACCAGCAACAAGCCCAGCTTGAAGAGCCGGGGCAGCCAGCGCTCAATCGGAAAACGCACGTTGCTCCTCGGCGGTCAGCGCGTCGGCGGGGGCCGCGTCCGTCATTTGCAGGACGCTGCGGTCGCCCTGGGTTTCGCGTAGTTCGATGCGGTCGACAAGCTTGCCGCCGTTGATCTGGATGTTGTCGAAAATCTGGCGCAGCAAGGCCGAGCGGGGCGTCAACAGCAACTGCCAGGCGCTGGCCTGGCCCGTCAGCGTCAGGTCGAAGTTTTCTTGCAGGCCCTTCGTGTCGCCCGCCAGCACCGCCAGGAACAGGCGGTTCTCGCGGCTGGAGCCGGTTTGCTGCGGCAGGGCTTGCCAGGCGCCGGATTCGTCGCGCCGCGCAATGCCCTTGGCGTTGATGCGCAGGTCTTGAGCGATGGGGGTGCGCAGCAGCCACAACAACCCCTTGCCGGCGGCCAGCGTGAAGTCCCCCCGGCTGGTCAGCGGCTGCGGCAGCGAGCGCAAAAATTTTTGCTGCACGAAGTGGCCACGCACAATGGGCGTGGCGCGCAACTGGGCTTGCAGGTCGTGGGGGC
>NZ_JBHFIZ010000025.1:0-8250 GCF_057334535.1 Achromobacter colocynthidis | reverse complement strand
CCCCCCCGGGCCGCCCCCCGTCCAGGCCAAAGGCCTGGGCGTGGGCGGGCAGGGCGGCCAGCAACAGCAGCAGGGCCACGCCATGCGCGGCGGCGCGCGCGGCCTGGAGGCGAGTGGCCCGGTGCAAGGAGCGGAACACGTTCATGCCCAGCGCCTTCATATGGCGTGCCTTCAGACCGCGTTCATGTCTTCCAGCCCCAGTGATTCGTGACGAGCGTTTTGAGCTCAAGTTCCAGTTGGTTCATCCCGCTTCAACTCCGCTGCCACCCGCCCGGAATGCGGTACCAGCGGGGACGACGGGCGTGACGATGAAAGACCATGTGAACCAAATTGCGCGCATCCATGCCGAAGCGTTCGGCACTGGCGGCGCGCCCGCCTGAGCGGTGTATCCTGGCGGCCTGATCTTGCCAGGCCGACCCGGGCCCCATCACGCGCATATAGACGGCGCCAATGGTGCAGACGGCGCCAATGGCGCGGACCGTGCTGACGATGCCCGCAGTGCCGATGGGAAGGACGCGGCGGACGTCTGCGCCTTGCTGCGCGAACGCATGACCGCCGACCCGGCTTGCCCTGCCGCCGCAGGCCTGGCTACGCAACTGGCGGGTGGCGCGGGCGCGGGTGCTGTTGCGCGCCGGCCTGCCCTTGGCGCAGGCCGCCCAGGCCGTGGGCTTTGCGGATCAGGCGCACCTGACCGTTCTGGGTGGCGACGGCCGGCCAGCAGCAGATAAGGCGGGCTCGGCGCCCCTGTCTTGTTCGAGGTGTGCTGATTGCGGGAAGCTTGATTCCCGTCGCTTGCGTGGCTTAGGGGCGGCCGGAAAATACTGTCTCCTGTTCCGGGCCTGCGGCGCGCTGGACGCCCGGCACCAGGATTTGGTGCTGGCGACGTCGCGGGCGGAACACGTGGCGAACGGGGCCTGGATTGCGCGGCGCAACGCGCCATCGGATTACTGGCTGGGCGTGCATACGGGGCTGTTGAAGCTGGCCAATTGTGCAATTGCAACTCACGATGTGAAACGCAGGTGCCGACCAGGGCACCGACGGGTTTGGCCGTTCGGATACGCGCCAGGCGCTGCGTTCGTTCTTCGGCGTGGACCGCCCGGCCCGGCGGGACCCGGCCCAGGCCGCCCTGGCCATCGCCCGATACGGCATCGACGCCGGGCCGTATCGGCCCCCCCCCCCCCCCCCCCCCCGCCCGCGCGCAGCGGGGCCGGCCCCGGTAGTGTTAAATACGGTTTTCCCGGACCGTGAACGCGGGCGCTCGGGCTATAGCGAAGGAAACAATATGGCATTCGATTTTGATCTGTTTGTGATCGGCGCGGGCTCGGGCGGCGTGCGCGCGGCCCGTTTCGCGGCGGGCTTCGGCGCGCGCGTGGCCGTGGCGGAAAGCCGCTACCTGGGCGGCACCTGCGTCAACGTGGGCTGTGTGCCCAAGAAGCTGCTGGTCTACGGCGCCCACTACAGCGAAGACTTCGAGCAGGCCCACGGCTTTGGCTGGACCACGGGCAAACCGTCCTTCGACTGGCCCACCCTCATCGCCAACAAGAACCGCGAAATCGAGCGCCTTAACGGCATTTACCGCAACTTGCTGGTCAATAGCGGCGTGACGCTGCTGGAAGGCCACGCCCGCATCGTCGACCCGCATACCGTCGAGATCAACGGCCAACGCCACACCGCCGCCAACATCCTGGTGGCGACCGGCGGCTGGCCGCGCGTGCCGGACATTCCCGGCAAGGAACACGCCATTACGTCCAACGAGGCCTTCTTCCTGCCGGCGCTGCCGCGTCGCGTGCTGGTGGTGGGCGGCGGCTACATCGCCGTGGAATTCGCCTCTATTTTCAATGGCATGGGCGCGCAGACCGTCCAGGCTTATCGCGGCCCCTTGTTCCTGCGCGGCTTCGACCAGGGCGTGCGCGAGCATCTGCGTGACGAGCTGACCAAAAAGGGCGTCGACCTGCGCTTTTTCACGGACCTTGCCCGTATCGACAAGCAGCCCAACGGCTCGCTGGCGGCCACGCTGAAGGACGGCTCAGTCATCGAGACGGACTGCGTGTTCTACGCCACCGGACGCCGGCCGATGCTGGACAACCTGGGCCTGGAGAACACCGGCGTCAAGCTGCGCGAAGACGGCTTTATTGATGTGGATGACGAATACCGCACGGCCGAGCCTTCCATCCTGGCCATCGGCGACGTGATCGGTCGCGTGCCGTTGACGCCGGTGGCGCTGGCCGAAGGCATGGCCGTGGCGCGCCGCCTGTTCCGTCCCGAGGAATACCGCAAGGTCGACTACAAGCTGATTCCCACCGCCGTGTTCAGCCTGCCGAACATCGGCACGGTGGGCATGACCACCGAAGAAGCACGCGAGGCCGGCTACGAGATCAAGCTCTTCGAAAGCCGGTTCCGCCCGATGAAGCTGACGCTGACGGAATCGCAGGAAAAGACGCTGATGAAACTGATCGTGGACGCCAAGACGGACCGCGTTCTGGGCGTGCACATGGTGGGTCCCGATGCCGGCGAAATTATCCAGGGCATCGCCGTGGCGCTGAAGGCGGGCGCCACCAAGCAGGTGTTTGACGACACCATCGGCATCCACCCCACGGCCGCCGAAGAGTTCGTGACGCTGCGCACGCCGGTCGCGCAATAAGGCTCACAGCCGTTCGATCATGGCGCGCGCCGCCGCCGGTGCGCGCTCTTTCGCCCCGTTGATGAAAAAGGCATAGACGTCCTGCGGGCGGGCCGCCCCAGGCGGCGGCTGGCCGATGCGGGGCAGGTCGGGCGGATCGGCCCCGCGTGCCCAGGTGCGCAGGCGTTCAGCCCAGGCGTCCAGCACCTTGGGCGCATAGCCCGCCCTGAACGCGGTGCTGGCGCGCATCAGGCGCGCATAGACGAAGTCGGCCGTGCGGTCGGCGATGGACGGAAAATCTTCGCTGTCCGTGTAGACCGTGGCGGCGTGGTGGCGGCGGGCCAAATTCAGGTATTCCTCGCAAGCAAAGCTGGGGTGGCGCACGTCCAGCACGTGGCGCAGCGGCAGGCCATCGACCTTGTCGGGCAGCAGCGCCAGGAACGCGCCGAAATCCTCGGCGTTGAAGGTCTTGGTGGGGGCAAACTGCCACACCACCGGCCCCAGCTTGGGGCCCAGCTCGGCGATGCCGCTGTTCACGAAACGCAAGATAGAGTCTTTCGCGCCCGCCAGTTCGCGCCGGTTGGTCGCGTAGCGCGAGGCCTTCAGCGAAAAGATAAAACCATCCGGCGTCTCGTCGCGCCACTTGGCGAAGGTGGCCGGCTTTTGCGTGCTGTAGTAGGTGCCGTTGATTTCAATGGCGGTCAGCCGCTGGCTGGCGTATTCCAGTTCGCGCGCGTGGGGCAGGCCTTCGGGAAAGAATGTGCCGCGCCAGGGCGCGTAGGTCCAGCCTCCAATGCCGACTCGGATGATGGGGCTTGCGCCCTGGGACTGATGACGATTCGGCATGTTCAGGTGCTCCATGCAGTCGTACGATCGGTTCACTGTATCGCTACGCAGGCGCGGTCGTAAAGGCGTGGATGTTGCTCGGCAGGCCCTGTCCACGCCGGTGTGGCATGGGCGATACGAGATGAAAGCGGGTTTGGGAACATCAAAAAAATCCCTGTTCCGATACAGTTTTGCGATAACGTGTGCGAATCACTTTTCGACGACACCCGGCTCGCGCCGGCTCAACATGCCCGACCTGACTCATCTTCTTGCCTTCGCCCTGGTGTCTTTGGGCATGGTGCTGACGCCCGGCCCCAACATGATCTACCTGGTGTCGCGCTCAATCTCCCAAGGCGCGCGCGCCGGCCTGATTTCGCTGGGCGGCGTGGCGGTCGGGTTCATCTTCTATGTGTGTTGCGCGGCATTCGGCATCACGGCCTTGCTGCTGACCGTGCCCATGGCCTATGACGCGCTGCGCATCGGCGGCGCTCTGTATCTGCTGTACATGGCGTGGCAGGCCATCCGGCCGGGCGGTCGTTCGCCGTTCCAGGTACGCGAGCTGCCCAAGAGCAGCGCGCGCACGCTGTTCACCATGGGCCTGGTGACGAACCTGCTCAATCCCAAGATCGCGGTGATGTATGTGTCGCTGCTGCCGCAGTTCATTCAGCCTGATCACGGCAGCGTGTTCACGCAGTCGCTGGCCTTGGGCATGACGCAAGTGGTGATCAGCCTGTCGGTCAACGCCGTCATCGCCATCACCGCGGGCTCCATCGCCGTCTTTCTGGCGGGGCGGCCCTTGTGGATGGTGATTCAGCGCTGGCTGATGGGAACCGTGCTGGCCGGCCTGGCCGTGCGCATGCTGATGGACACGCGCCGCTGATGCCACAGGACGACGGATTTTTCGGATCGCTGGGCGTCATGCTCGGCGAAGCGCTGCGCGCCGTGGTGGCGGGCATCAAGTGGCTGCTGGGCGGCTTGGGCGGCGCCTTGGGCGACTTCTACGGCGGGCTGTCCAAGGCCATGGGCATGAGCCCATCCATCTTCAACTTTGTCTTGCTGGTGCTGGGGCTGATGTTCCTGTGGGCCGCCATCAAGGCCTTGCTGCGCCGCTCTATCCTGGGCTTTCTGTTCTGGCTGGTGCTGGCGGTACTGGTGCTGGGCGGCCTGGTGAATTAGCGGCGTGCGTTAAGCGCCCGATGCTGCGGCGCTGATTCTCTAGCGCTGATTCTCCGACGCTGATTCTCCAGCGCCAATCCTCTAGCGCCTTGCCTGGCGCGCGAAGTCACCCAGGCGTTTGATCATGGTGGGGAAGTGGTCGGCGCTGGTGTTGCCATAGCCGATCACCAGGCCGTTGTCTTCCGGACGCGGCACCATCGCGAACGACGACAGCGCGCTGGGGTTCATGCCCACTAGCCGCGCCTGCGCCACGATGGCCTGATCCGGAATGTCGGGCGGCAGGCGCACCGTCAGATGCAGCCCGCTATGCCCGCCCAGCACCTCGTGATCCACGCGCAAATGGGTGGCCAGTGCGTCGCGCAAAGCGGCTTGCCGGTCGCGGTACAGGCGCCGCATGCGACCCAGGTGGCGCGAAAACTGGCCGTTGTCGATGAAGGCGGCCAGGGTCAGTTGTTCCAGCCGATGGCCGCCGCGCAGCATCTCAACGACCGAGGGCAGCGCCGTTTGGGCAAGCGCCTCGGGCAGCACCAGAAAGCCCAGCCGCAAGGCGGGAAACAGCGTCTTGCTGAAGGTGCCCACGTACAGTACGGGCGCATCGGGCACCAGCCCCTGCATGGCCGCGATGGGTTCGCCCTGATGGCGGAATTCACTGTCGTAATCGTCTTCGATGATCCATGCGCCCGCGCGCCGGGCGCGTTCCAGCAAATCCAGCCGACGCGCGACCGAGAGCACGGCGCCCGTGGGGTATTGATGCGTGGGCGTGGTCTGGATCAGGCGCGGTGGTTGGGTGCGCCAGGCGTCTTCGGGGATGACAATGCCGTCGGCGTCCACGCGCATGGCCACCACGTTCAGGTCGCCACCATGAAAGGTCGACTTGGCGCCGCGATAGCCCGGATCTTCCAGCCAGGCCGTGTCGCCAGGGTTGGTCAGCAATTGCACGCACAAGGCCAAGGCGCCTTGGGCGCCTTCCGTGATGATGATGCGCGAGGCGTCGCAGTGCACGCCCCGCGACACGCGCAGGTATTGGGCGATGGCTTCGCGCAGCGCGGGTTCGCCTATCGGGTGCCCGTAGCCCAGCGTGGCGGCGGGTGCTGCGTGCAGGGCGCGGTCTTGCGCGCGGCGCCAGGCGTTCAAGGGAAATTGGGTCAGCGCCGGCGTGCCAGGCGTCAGCGGCAGCGAACTGTCGCTGGGCGCGCGCGTGGTCACGATGCGCGACAGGCGCGTGGCGGTGGCGGGCGGCAAGGCGCGCTGGGTGGTGCGGTTTGCTGATGGCTGGGGGGCCGTGAGCGAGGGCGATGACAGAGGCGATGACAGAGGCGACGACAAGGGCGCCGACAGGGGAGCAACGCGCGTGCCCTGGCGGTCGGCGATGACATAGCCTTCGGCCGTCAACTGCTCGTAGGCAATCAGCACCGTGTTGCGCGAAATCGCCAGGTCTTCAGACAGCGAGCGCGACGATGGCAGCTTGCCGCCAGCAGGCAACTGACCGGCCAGAATGGCTTGCTTCAAGCGTTGGATAAGCTGGCGCTGCCGGGGCAGGGCGCCGGGGCCACGCGCAAGCGGGCTGGACAGCAGGGCGCTGTCGGCGGGAATGTTCGGGCTTGGCATTTGGGTTGGCATTTGGATTGGCGCCGGGGTTGACGCTTGCGATGGCGCTGGGGTTGGCACGAGCAATGGCGCAGGGGTTGGCACCTGCGATGGTGCGTGGGTTGGCATCTGCGATGGTGCCGGGGTTGCTGCCTGCGTCGGTGCCCGGGCTGGCATATTCATGGCCCCATTAAATTCCAGGATCGTGGTGCTTTTTATGATGCCACGATTCCGATATCGTGAGGTTCTGCGTGTTGCGTCCGCCACGGCCGGCGGCGCGCGCTTACCCCTAGATGAGGCCCCGCCGCATGCCATCCCGCGTCAATGCATTCCAACAACCCATCGGCCCCGACGTACCCGGCTGGACGCCGCGCCCGCGTCCGCCGCTAACATCCACCACCGGCCGCTACTGCCGGCTGGAACCGCTGTCGGCCGAGCGTCACGCGGCGGACCTGTACCAGGCCTTCAGCCAGGCGCCGGACGATAGCGACTGGACCTACATGGGCGTTGGCCCGTTCGCTGATGAAGCCGCGTACCGCGCCTTTGCCGAAGCCGCCCAGGCGGGCAACGACCCGCTGCACCACGCCATCATCGACCTGAAAACCGGCCGGGCCATCGGCACGCTGGCCTTGATGCGCATCGACCCGGCCAATGGCGTCATCGAGGTCGGCTTCGTATCGTTCTCGCGCCAGCTCAAGCGCACCCGCATCGCCACCGAAGCGCAGTTCCTGCTGATGCGCCGCGCGTTCGACGAGCTGGGTTACCGCCGCTACGAATGGAAGTGCGACAGCCTGAACGCCCCGTCGCGCCAGGCCGCCGCGCGGCTGGGGTTCCAGTTTGAGGGCATCTTCCGCCAAGCCACGATCTACAAGGGCCGCAGCCGCGACACCGCGTGGTTTTCGATCATCGATAGCGAATGGCCGGCTCTGCGCGCCGCTTACGAGCGCTGGCTGGACCCCGCGAACTTCGATGAGCAAGGCAAGCAGCGCCAGGGGCTGTCCGAACTGACCGCCATGGAAAAAGCCGCGTGCGCCTGATCCCGGTGGCGTTGGCCCTGTTCTGGGGCTTGAACTGGCCGGCGGTGAAGATCATCTTGGCGATCTTCCCGCCGTTTACGCTGCGCGTGCTGGGGCTGGGCAGCGGCGCCATTCTGTTGCTGCTGCTGGCGCGCGCCAAGCGGCTGGCGCTGCTGCCGCCTCGCGACGCGTGGCCCGGCATCGTCGTGGGCGGAGTGCTGGCCGTGGCCGTCTTCAACCTGGCGGTGGCCTGGGCGCAGCTCAGCACCAGTACGTCCCGCGCGGCGGTGCTGACCTTCACCATGCCCATGATGTCGGCGGTGCTGGCGTGGCTGGTCCTGGGCGAACGCCTGGACCGGCGGCGCGGGCTGGCGTTGATGCTGGGCGCGATAGGCGTGGCCATCCTGGCCTGGCCCGTGCTGCACGCGGTGTTCGCGGAACACGATCTGGCGGCAACAAAGGGCTTGATCTTCCCGCTGGTGGCGGCGTTCGGATGGGCGGCCGGCACCGTCTACCTGAAGCGCTGGCCCGTGAACGGCCATCGCATCGTCATCACGGCATGGCAACTCGCCGTAGGCGCCGCCTGCGCCCTGACCGGCGTGTTGATCGCGGGCGAATCATTTCCCACCCAAGGCTGGAACGGCCGCATCGTCGCGGCGCTGTCGTTCCACATCATCCTGGGCACGGCGGTGGCGTATTGGCTGTGGTTCGTCCTGAGCGAACGCGTCAGCGCCACGGTCGCCGCGCTGACAACGCTGATGGTGCCCGTGGTTGGCGTGCTTGGCGCAATGGCCCTGGTCGGCGACAGACCTGGCGCAGCCGACTGGTGGGGGTTTGGTTTTGTGCTGGCGGGCGCGGCGCTGATCGTGTTGAACCTGGGGCGCGGGCGTGGCTGAGCGAGATGGGTTACGTGCGCTGGACGGCAGTTCCCAGATGGTTGGCATCTCGCACTCCACCCATCCTACGAACGTGCACCCGTAGGATGGCCCGTAGGATGGGTGAAGCGCGGCAAGGGTCGGCAGAAGA
>NZ_JBHFIZ010000024.1:443001-476465 GCF_057334535.1 Achromobacter colocynthidis | reverse complement strand
CATCAAACGAAGGTGGAATTAAGGCGGAATCCGCCACATAGGCATCGCTGGATTTCGAACCGGGATCAGCCACACCGCCGACGCCGCCCGATGGGTTACGCGCGATCGGCGTCATTTCCCTTCTGCCCGCCTTCCCGCGCTTCACCCATCCTACGACCAACCAAGAAACGTTGCCATGTAGGATGGGTGCAGCGCGAAGATCACGTCAATAATGAGCAGACGCCCAACGCGCGAAACCCATCAGACGAAGGTGGAATTAAATCCAGAATCCGCCACATAGCCAGCGCCGGACCAAGAGACGTTGCCATGTAGGATGGGTGCAGCGCGAAGATCACGTCAATATTGAGCAGACGCCCAACGCGCGAAGCCCATCAGACGAAGGTGAAATTAAGGCGGAATCCGCCACATAGGCATCGCTGGATTTCGAACCGGGATCAGCCACACCGCCGACGCCGCCCGATGGGTTACGCGCGACCGGCGTCATTTCCCTTCTGCCCGCCTTCCCGCGCTTCATCGCTCACAGCATCCGTTTCTGCGCTGCCATCCATAGCTGCATGACGTCTCTGGCGCGCTCCGTCAGCAGTTTCTCTGCGTCTGTCAGCGCTTGCTGCAAGGTGATGGGGCCGGGGGCCAGGCTGAAGGCGGCGGTGATGCCGCCGGCGTGCAGCGCTTCGTAGCCGTCACCTAGCGACCCCGCCAACGCCACGACCGGCACGCCGGCTTGCTGCGCGATTTTGGCGACGCCGGCCGGGGTTTTTCCGCGCAAGGTTTGGGCGTCCATGCGGCCTTCGCCGGTGAACACCAACGTGGCGCCTTCGACGGCTTCAGCCAGGCGGCCCAATTCCGCCACGATTTCCACGCCTGGGCGAAAGTGCGCCTGCAGGAACGCCTTGGCGGCAAAGCCCAGGCCGCCCGCCGCGCCTGCGCCGGCTTCGTTGCGATGGTCCACGCCTAGATGCCGCGCGCAGACATCTGCGAAATTCGACAGCATCTGGTCCAACGCCAACACCTGTTCCGGCGTGGCGCCTTTTTGCGGCCCGAACACATGCGAGGCACCCTGCGGCCCGCACAGCGGGTTGTCCACATCCGAAGCGATATCGATACGAATCTTGGCCAAACGCGGGTCCATCCCGCGCGTGTCGATGCTGGCCAGTTTGCCCAGCGCGCCGCCGCCGGGTGGCAGGCTGTTGCCGGCGGCATCCATCAAGCGCACGCCCAGCGCCGTCAGCATGCCGGCGCCCGCGTCGTTCGTGGCCGACCCGCCCAGACCCAGAATGATGCGCGTGGCGCCCGCGTTGACGGCGGCCAGCATCAGCTCGCCCACGCCGTGGCTGCTGGCGCGCATCGGGTCTCGCTTGGATGGCGAGATCAGTTCAAGCCCCGCGGCCGCCGCCATTTCAATTACCGCGGTGCCGTCTTCCAACAAACCCCAGACGGCGTCGACCTTGTAGCCCAGCGCATCGTTCACCGTAAGCTGCCGCGCCTTCCCTCCGGTTGCGGCCAGCACGGCTTCAACCGTGCCTTCGCCGCCGTCGGCCATGGGAATGCAGACAGTGTGGGCGCCGGGGCAGGCGGCTTTCACGCCGCGTGCAATGGCCGCCGCCGCGTCAGGCGCGGAAACGCTTTCTTTGAAAGAGTCGGGAGCAATGACGATTTTCACGGTGTCGGAGAGGCTGGTTATGGGTCGGAGTGCTGACCATGATACCCGTGCCGACGCAGGCGGCGTACCATAGCGCTTTCGTTGTTTTTGCGAGAGTGGACCGTCATGCCTGTATTGCGCCGCACCAAAATTGTTGCCACCCTGGGGCCTTCGACGTCGACGCCCGAACGCATTGAAGCGTTGATCCGCGCGGGCCTGGATGTGGCCCGTTTGAACTTCTCGCATGGCAGCGCGGACGACCATCGCGCCCGCGCACAGTTGGTGCGCGACATCGCTGCCCAGCAAGGCCGCTTCGTCGCCATCATGGGCGATCTGCAAGGCCCGAAGATCCGCATCGCGCGTTTCACCGACAAGCTGGTGCAGTTGCAAGTCGGCCAGCCGTTCACGCTGTCGCGCGTGCATCCGAAGGATGCCGGTACAGCCAGCATCGTCGGCATCGACTACCCCGAACTGGTCACCGATTGCCGCGTGGGCGACGAGCTCTTGCTGGACGACGGCCGCGTCGTGCTGGTGGTGGACCGCGTTGAAGGCGACGAAGTCCACACCACGGTGACGGTGGGCGGCCCCTTGTCGAACAACAAGGGCATCAACCGCCGTGGCGGCGGTTTGTCCGCACCCAGCCTGACCGACAAGGACCGCGTCGACATCAAGCTGGCCGCCGAGATGGAACTGGATTATGTGGCGGTGTCGTTCCCACGCTATGGCAGCGACATCGACGAAGCCCGTGCCTTGCTGGCCGAAGCCGGCAGCCAGGCCTGGATCATCGCCAAGATCGAACGCGCCGAGGCCGTGGCCGATGACGAAGCGCTGGACTCGCTCATCCGCGCCAGCGATGGCGTGATGGTGGCGCGCGGCGACCTGGGCGTGGAAGTGGGCGACGCGGAATTGGTGGGCATTCAGAAACGCATCATTCAGCACGCGCGCACGCTGAACAAGGTGGTCATCACCGCGACGCAGATGATGGAATCCATGATTTCCAGCCCCATGCCCACGCGCGCCGAAGTGTCGGACGTGGCCAACGCGGTGCTGGATTACACCGACGCCGTGATGCTGTCGGCCGAAAGCGCGTCGGGCCAGTATCCCGTTGAAACCGTGCAAGCCATGGCGCGCGTTTGCCTGGGTGCGGAAAAGCACCCGACGTCCACCGTGTCGCACCACCGCATGGGCGAAACCTTCACGCGCTGCGATGAAACCATCGCGCTGGCGGCCATGTACGCGGCCAACCACTTCCCCGGCGTGAAGGCCATCATCGCGTTGACCGAAAGCGGGCACACCCCGCTGATCATGTCGCGCATCCGTTCGGGCGTGCCGATCTACTGCTACAGCCCGCACAGCCTGACGCAGAATCGCGTGGCGATGTTCCGTGGCGTCTACACCATTCCGTTCGCGCCGTCGGACTACGAACCGGCCGAGCTCAGCGAGGCCGCCATTGAAGAACTGCGCAAGCGCAATCTGGTGAAGACGGGCGACTGGGTCATCCTGACCAAGGGTGACTTCTACCGCGACAGCGGCGGCACCAACGGCATGAAGATCCTGATGGTGGATTGACGCAAGGGCAGGGCGGGGCACTTGCTGCCCCGCTTAGCCCTTAACTTTTAGCCGAAGAACCAGTAGCACACGCCGATGGCGGCCATCACGCCGGCCGCATCGGCCACCAGCGCGCAACCCACCGCGTGGCGCGCGCGCAAAATTCCCACCGACCCGAAGTACACCGCCAGCACGTAGAAGGTGGTTTCCGTGCTGCCCTGCATCACGGCCGCCAGCAGCGCGGGAAAGCTGTCCACGCCGTAGTGCGTCATGGTCTCAAGCATCATCGCGCGGGCCGCGCTGCCCGAGAACGGCTTGACCAGCGCGGTGGGCAGGGCGTCAACGAATCGCGTGTCCCAGCCGGCCTGCAGCGTAATCCAGCGGATACCGTCCAACAGAAAATCCAGCGCGCCCGATGCGCGCAGCACGCCCACGGCGCACAGCATGGCCACCAGGTACGGCAGCAGGCTCTTGGCGATGTCGAAGCCTTCCTTGGCGCCGTCGATGAACGCTTCATAGACCGGCACCTTTTTCCACGCGCCCACGACCAGAAACGCCAGCAGGATGCCGAACAGCGCCAGGTTGCCCATGAGCGAGGACAGCGACGCAATCGCCGCCGCCGACATGCTGGCCAACAGCGCCATGAAGCCGCCCAACACCAGCGCCGCGCCGCCCAGCCAAAGCATCACGATGGGGTCGGTCAAGCGCAGGCGCTGGCACGCGGCCACGGCCAGGAAGCCGGCCAGCGTCGACGCGCTGGTCGCCAGCAGAATGGGCAGGAACACCAGGGTGGGATCGGCCGCGCCCTGTTGCGCGCGGAACATGAACAGGGTGACGGGCAGCAGCGTCAGCGACGACGCATTCAGCACCAGAAACAGAATCTGCGCGTTGCTGGCGGTCTCCGGCGTGGGGTTCAGCGATTGCAGTTCGCGCATGGCGCGCAGGCCGATCGGCGTGGCGGCGTTGTCCAGCCCCAGGCCGTTGGCGGCGAAGTTCAGCGTGATCAGGCCGACTGCCGGATGGTTGCGCGGCACCTCGGGCATCAAGCGCGCAAACAGCGGCCCCAAGAGGTGCGCCAATTTTTCCACCAGCCCGGCGCGTTCGGCAATGCGCAGGAAACCCAGCCACAGCGTCAGCGTGCCGAAAAGCAGCACCATGACTTCCACCGACACACGCGCCATGTCGAACAGGCTGGCCACCATCAGGCGGAAGACGTCGGGGTCTCCAATGGCCAGCCAGCGGTAGAGCGCGGCGGCGGCGGCGGTCAGGAAGAAGCCCAGCCAGAGTTTGTTCAGCATGCGTGGCGATGCCCGGATAGCGGTTGATTGCGCACCAGCGCGGGGACGCTCATTGTCGCAGAGTCAGCCCTTGCGAGCTTGGCCGCGCGCTGTCAATTCTGGTACTTTGCACCGACACGCCCTAGGGCCATAACAGTGAGGGACACTCATGGACTTCAATGCCTGGCGCCGTCGCCGCATCACGGAACCCGCGTATCGCTGGGCGCGCAACGCCTTGCCGCCCATGTCGGCAACCGAGCGCGAGGCCATCGAGGCCGGAGACTCGTGGTGGGACGCCGCCCTGTTCACCGGCAACCCCGATTGGCAGAAGCTGCTGGACGTGCCCGTCGCCACGCTCACCCCGCAGGAACAGGCGTTCATCGACGGCCCCGTGGCGCAGCTATGCGCCATGCTGGACGAATGGGACATCACCTGGAACCGGCGTGACCTGCCCCCGCGCGTGTGGGACTTCCTGAAAGCGCAACGCTTTTTCGGCATGATCATTCCGCGCCGCTACGGTGGCCTGGGCTTTTCGCCCTATGCGCATTCCGAAGTGGTGCGGCGCATTTCCGCCTATTCGATCACGGCGGGCGTCACGGTCATGGTGCCCAATTCATTGGGGCCGGGCGAATTGCTGATGCAGTTCGGCACGCCCGCGCAGCGCGATTACTGGCTTCCGCGCCTGGCCGACGGCCGCGAAGTGCCGTGCTTTGGCCTGACCAGCCCCGAAGCGGGCTCGGATGCCGCGTCCATGGTGGATACCGGCGTGGTGTGCCGCCAGGTGGTGGATGGCCGCGAACTCATTGGCATCCGTCTTAATTGGCACAAGCGCTACATCACCTTGGGGCCTGTGGCCACGGTGCTGGGGCTGGCGTTCAAGATGTCGGACCCCGATGGCATTCTGGGCGGCCCCAAGGACATCGGAATTTCGGTGGCGCTGGTGCCCACCGAGGCGCCGGGCGTGGAGATCGGGCGGCGCCATCTGCCAGCGATGCAGGTGTTTCAGAACGGCCCCAACCAAGGCCACGACGTATTCGTGCCCCTGGACGCGCTGATCGGCGGCGAGGCGCGTGCCGGCCAGGGCTGGCAGATGCTGATGAGCGCGCTGGCGGCGGGGCGCGGCATTTCGCTGCCGTCGCTGTCGGCCGCGGCGGCCGTCATGTGCGCGCACACCACGGGCATGTACGCCCGGGTGCGCGAGCAGTTCGGCATTCCCATCGGCAAGTTTGAAGGCGTACAGGAACAACTGGCCCGTCTGGCGGGCAACGCCTATCTGGTTGAAGCCGCGCGGCGCCTGACCTGCGCCGCGCTGAACCAGGACGTGAAGCCCGCCGTCGTGTCGGGCATCATGAAATACCACGCCACCGAATGCATGCGCGAATCCGTCAACGCCGCGATGGACGTGCACGCCGGGCGTGCCGTCATGGACGGGCCCAGCAACTACCTGGGCGCGCTGTATCGCGCGGTACCCATTGCGATCACGGTCGAAGGCGCCAACATCCTGACGCGCAACCTGATCATCTTCGGGCAGGGCGCCATCCGCGCGCATCCGTACCTGATGCCGGAAATGATGGCGCTGGCCAACCCCGACGAAGAACGCGGCATCGAGGTCTTTCACGATGTCTTCTGGCGCCACTTGCGGCACGCCGGCAAGAACGCGCTGCGCGCCATCGGCCGCGCGTGGACGGGCGGCTTGCTGGCGCCATCGCCGGTGTCCGGCCCCACGGCGGGCCACTATCGGCGGCTGGGGCGCTATGCATCGGGCTTCGCGCTGTTGGCCGACGCCACCTTGGCGCAGTTGGGCGGCGGGCTGAAGCGGCGCGAGATGATCTCGGCGCGCCTGGGCGACGTCCTGTCGCAGCTCTACCTGCTGTCGGCGGTGCTCAAGCGCTGGGAAGACGAAGGCCGCAAGCACGACGACCTGCCGCTGGTGCATTGGTGCATGGCGCAGGGTTACGCCAGCATCGAAAAAAGCCTGGATGAAGTGCTGCGCAATCTGCCGGGGCGGGTGATGGCCTGGGGCTTGCGCGCCGCCATCCTGCCGCTGCGCCTGGCGCGGGGCCCGGATGACGCCTTGACGCGCGCCTGCGCCGAGCTTCTGTTGAAGCCGTCGCCCACGCATGCGCGGCTGGCGGCGGACTTGCAACGGGAACCCAGTAGCGGCACCGGGCCGGAGGCCGGCGTGCTGTTGGGCGGTGGCCGCGCGGGCAGCGACCCCTTGGCGGACCTGACCCGCGCGTTTGCGCTGGTGGAGTCCGTGCAGCCCCTGCGCGACCGTCTGCGCCAGTCGAACGTGCGCAATTGGCGCGAGGCGCATCAGCGTGGCGCCGTTACCGATGCGCAGGCCGCGCAGTTGGAAGCGGCCGAGGCCTTGGTGTTGAAGGTCTTGCAGGTGGATGATTTTGCGCCGGAAGCGCTGTCGCCGCAGGCGGCACACACACCCGATGCGGCCGCCGGGGCACATCCCGAAGCAAATCCGGAAGCGAAGCCCAAGGCGAACCCGGACCCCGAACCGGACGCTTAATCGTCCGCGTTCGGGTCCATGCCGGGGAACAGGATTTCCGTGAAGCCGAACTTCGAGAAATCCTGGATGCGCGACGGGTACAGGCGGCCGATCAGGTGGTCGCATTCATGCTGCACCACGCGGGCGTGGAAGCCTTCGGCTTCGCGCTCGATCAACTGGCCGTACGGGTCGCGGCCGCTATAGCGGATGTGGCGATAGCGCGGCACCAGCCCGCGCAGGCCGGGCACCGACAGGCAGCCTTCCCAGCCGTCTTGCATCTCGTCCGACAGCGGCGTGATGACCGGGTTGCACAGGATGGTCTGCGGCACGGGCGGCGCGTCCGGGTAGCGCTCGTTACGCTCAAAGCCGAAGATCACCACTTGCAGGTCCACGCCGATCTGCGGCGCGGCCAGCCCCACGCCCTGCGCGGCCGCCATGGTTTCAAACATGTCGTCGATCAGGGCGTGCAGTTCGGGCGTATCGAAGCGCTCCACCGGCGGGGCCACGCGCAAGAGGCGCGGGTCGCCCATTTTCAGGATGGGGTGGATCATGGCGGGCTTTCCTGCTTAGTCCTGACGGCCTTTCTTCTGGATGAACTCGATCTTGTAGCCGTCCGGGTCTTCCACGAACGCGATCACGGTCTTGCCGTGCTTCATCGGGCCGGCTTCGCGGGTGACCTTGCCGCCGCGTTCCTTGACCTTGTCACAGGCTTCATAGGCGTTGTCGACTTCCAGCGCGATGTGGCCGTAGCCGTTGCCCAGGTCGTACTTGTCGGTGTCCCAGTTGTGGGTCAGTTCAATGACCGCGCCTTCGGACTCGTCCTGATAGCCCACGAAGGCCAGCGTGAACTTGCCGTCCGGGTAGTCGTTGCGGCGCAGGACGCGCATGCCGAGCACGTTGGTGTAGAAATCGATGGACTTGTCGAGGTTGCCGACTCGCAGCATGGTGTGGAGCATACGCATGGAAATCTTCCTTAAAGCGATGAGGGGTTGGGGAAAGAACCAGGAGGGCGCCGGTGCTTTTCCGAATAAAGCGTCTTAGAACTGAGGCAGCGAAGCCGGGTCGTGACGCCGCAGGATGTTCTTGGCGTCTTCGAAGTCGGGCAGGATCTGGCCCACTTCGCGCCAGAAGTCCTGGCTGTGGTTCATCTCGCGCAGATGCGCGAGTTCATGCGCGATGACGTAATCAATGATGCCGGGCGCGAAATGAATCAGGCGCCAGTTCAGCATGATGTTGCCGTCGCTGGTGCAGGAGCCCCAGCGCGTGGCCGCCGACGACAGCCGCCAGCGGCGGATCTTCAGGCCGCTGATCTGCAAAAAATGCGCCAGCCGCGCGCCGAACCAGGCGCCGGCGCGCTGCTGCAACCAGGCTTGCGCCGCATCGCGGATACGGCTTTGATCGGCCGCGGACGGCAGCGCCAGCAACAGGGTGTCGCCGTCTTGCGGTGCGTCGGCATCGCCGGACAACCGGGACTGGCGGCTGTCGCCACCCACGCCAAGCACGATGCGCTTGCCCAGGTAAGGCAGTTCGCCACCGGCCTGCCAGCGCGTGTGCGCGATGGCCAGTTGCTGCTTGCGGGCATGCCATTCGCGCAGCTTGGTGAGGATCCAGCGGGCTTTCTCGCGCACCGCGTCGTCAATCTGTGTCAGCGTGACCCAACTGGGCGCCGTCACCCGCAGGCCGTCGTCGGTAATGACAAAACCAATGCTGCGCCGGCGCGAGCGCAGCAGCACGAAACCAATCGGCTGCTGTTCGGTGGGCACTTCACGCCAGCGCGCGCCGGGCGGCAGCGGATCCGGACAGGGCGTGGGCACTCGCGACGAGGCATTGGGCGACAGCGTCAGCAGCGGCTCGCCCTTGGGCGTGTCGGCCGTGGCGGCGTCGGGAAACAAGTTGGTGGGGGTGACGGGCTGCGGGCTGTCCGCCTGGGAGGCGGGCTCGGGCCGCGCGGCAGGCGGCTTCGGCGTGGCGATCAGCGGCGACGCGCCCTGGAGCGCGATCAGTGGCGACGCGCCTTGGGGCGCGTCGTGGTCTTGTACGTCGAACAGGAGTTCGAGCTGATCAGTGCTAGGCATACCTTTCGGGGTTGAGACGCCGCATTTCCCCTTCGATCCAGTCCTGAACCTTCTGGTTCAGTTCGTCGGGGGAGAGTCCTTTGGATTCTATCGCGGGACCGATCGACAGGGTAACCATGCCGGGGTATTTGACGAAAGCATTGCGCCGCCAGCACTCGCCGGCGTTATGCGCCACGGGAATGACGACCGCGCCGGTGCGCGACGCCAGCAGCGCCCCGCCCATCTTGAAGCGCGCCGTCTTGCCCGGCGGCACGCGCGTGCCTTCGGGAAACAGCAGCGGCCAGCGGCCTTCGTCCATGCGCGTCTGGCCTTGCTTGACCACCTGCTCGAAAGCATCACGGCCCTTGGAGCGGTCAATGGCAATCATGCGCAGCAGCGCCAGGCCCCAGCCGAAGAACGGCACCATGTGCAGTTCTTTCTTGTAGACGAAGCACACCTCGCGCGGCATGTGCGCCGGGAAGAACAGGGTTTCCCAGGCCGATTGGTGCTTGGACAGTATCACCGCCGGGCCCTCGGGCAGGTTTTCCCAGCCCTTGACCTGCCAGCGGATACCGCAGAACACCTTGGCGCCCCAGATGGCCAGGCGCGGCCAGCCCGCCGTCAGCTTGTAACGCAAGTGCAGCGGCAGCGGCGCCCACAGGATGCAGAGGAAAGCGTAGGGGATGACCGTGACGGCCAGGAACAGGAAATACAGCAGCGAACGTAGGCGGGCCATTGAATCAATTGTCCTGAAGCAGAATGTCGACCACGGCCGACAGGTCTTCGCACACGCGTGTGTTCTCGGGCAGGCCGCCCTTGGCCAGCGTCTTCTTGCCGTTGCCGGTTTGCACCAGCCACGGCGCGCAACCCACGGCGGACGACGCCTGCAGGTCGCGCAGCGAATCGCCCACCGCCGGCACGCCGGCCAGGTTGATGTCGTAGCGGTGCCCGATCTGTTCGAACAGCCCGGGACGCGGCTTGCGGCAGGTGCAGTTGTCATCCGGCCCGTGCGGGCACAGGAACACCGCGTCGACCGCGCCGCCCACGGCGGCCAGTTCACGCCGCATCTTGGTGTGGATGGCGGTCAGCGTGTCCATGTCGAACAGGCCGCGCGCCAGGCCGGACTGGTTGGTGGCAACCACCACCTTCCAGTCGGCCTGCGTCAGCCGGGCGATGGCTTGCAGGCTGCCGGGCAGGGCAATCCATTCGTCGGGATTCTTGACGAACGCATCGCTGTCCTGATTGATGACGCCGTCGCGGTCTAGGATGATGAGTTTCACTGTGCCAGCCTGGAAATGTCGGCCACCTGGTTCATCAGGCCATGCAACTGGCTCAACAACGCCAGGCGGTTGGCGCGCACGGCCGGGTCTTCGGCCATGACCATGACGTCGGCAAAGAAGGCGTCCACCGGTTCGCGGGCTTGCGCCAGCGTGGACAGGCTGCCGGCAAAGTCGCCCGCGGCCAATTGGGCTTCGGCTTGCGGGCGCAGCTGGGCGACGGTGGCGGCCAGCGCTTTTTCCGCGGGTTCGACCAGGGCGGCCTCGTTCACCGCGCCGATCTCGCCTTCGGCCTTCTTCAGCAGGTTGCCGATGCGCTTGTTGGCGGCGGCCAGGCTGGCGGCTTCGGGCAGTTGCGCGAAGGCGGCGGCGGCGCGCACGCGCTCGGCCACCTGATGCAGCGGCGGCGTCAGCGCAATCACGGCTTCCACCGCATTGCGGTCGAAGTCGTTGATGAGCTGGTTGCGGTAGCGCTCGTAAATGAAGGTGCGCACTTCAGCCAGCGTGTCGGCCGGGATCTTGCCGGCGGGGAACGTGCCCGCAGCCAGTTCCAGCAGGCCGTTGAGCGACAGCGGGCCGTCCTGGCTGACCTTCAGCCAGCCACCGGCCGCCAATTGTTCAAACGCGCTGATCAGGCCAAGCGCCGCGCGGCGCAGGCCGAAGGGGTCGCGTTCGCCCGTGGGCGCCAAGCCGATGGCCCAGATGCCGACCAGCGTTTCCACGCGCTCGGCGATGAACAGCGTGGCGGCGGTCAGGGTGTCTTGCGTGACGGGGGCGTCGTAGCGGTTGCGGTACTGCGTGCGCAGCGCCTCGACGACGCTGGCCGGCTCGCCGTCACCCGCTGCGTAGTAGGCGCCCATGATGCCTTGCAGCTCGGGGAATTCGCCCACCATGTTCGAACCCAGGTCGGCCTTGGCCAGCATGGCGGCGCGGTCGGCGGCGTTAACGTCGCCGTCCAGTTGCTCGGCCACGCCACGCGCGATGGCGCGCACGCGCTCGACACGCTCAAGCTGGGTGCCCAGCTTGTTGTGATAAACGATGGAACCCAGTTGTTCCACGCGCGAGGCCAGCGGCGTCTTGCGGTCGGTTTCGAAGAAGAACTGCGCATCCGCCAGGCGCGGGCGCACCACGCGCTGGTTGCCTTCGACGATGTTCACCGGCTTGTCCGTGTGCATGTTGCTCACGATCAGGAAGCGGTGCGTCAGGCGGCCGGTGGCCGGGTCGAACAGCGGGAAGTACTTCTGGTTCAAGCGCATGGTCAGGATCAGGCATTCCTGCGGCACTTGCAGGAACTGCTCTTCAAACTGACCCACATAGACGGTGGGGTGTTCGACCAGCGCCGTTACTTCGTCCAGCAGCGCGGCCACTTCCGGGTCGTCGCCCAGCGTGGCCGACAGGCGGCCGGCATGGTCCAGCAATTGGCGCTGGATGTCGTCGCGGCGACCTTCGAAGGATGCCACGACGCGGCCCTTCTCAGCCAGCGTGGCGGCGTAGGAATCGGCATCGGTGAACGATACCGGGCCCGCGCACATGAAGCGGTGGCCCAGCGTGTCGCGGCCGGCCTGCATGCCCAGCGCGGATACCGGCACCACGTCGGCGCCGAAGAGCGCAACCAGGCCGTGCGCCGGGCGCACGAACTTGACGGTGGTGACGCCGTCGGCCAATTGATAACGCATCACCTTGGGGATCGGCAGGCTGTTCAACGCTGTGTCGATGCCTTCCTGCAAGCCGGCGGCCAGCGACGAACCGGGGGCGGTACCACGAGCCACCAGGTAGTCCTGCTTGCCGTCGGATTCGCGGTCCAGTGTGGCCAGGTCGATATTTTCCAGGCCCTTGGCGGCCAGCTTCTTTTGCAGCGCCGGGGTAGCCTTGCCGTCTTCGGTCAGGCCGATCTTGGCGGGCATCAGCTTTTCGGCATAGGGCTGGTCGGGCGCCTGCGCCAGCACGGCGGACAGGTGCACGGCCAGGCGGCGCGGCGTGGAATACGCGGTCACGGCGCAGCCTTCGGCCAAGAGGCCGTGGCGCTCCAGCGTGGCGCGCACGCCTTCGGCAAAGGCCTGGCCCAGCTTTTGCAGGGCCTTGGGCGGGAGTTCTTCGGTCAGCAGTTCGACCAGCAGCGGGCGGATGTTCGTCGTCATTTATGCAGCCTCCCCGGCGGCCTGATTGCGGCGCAGCATGGGAAAGCCCAGTCGTTCGCGGGAATCGAAATAAGCCTGCGCGACGGCGCGCGACAGGTTGCGGATGCGGCCAATGTAGGCGGCGCGCTCGGTCACGCTGATCGCGCCGCGCGCATCCAGCATGTTGAAGGTGTGCGCGGCTTTCAGCGCGGCCTCGTAGGCCGGCAGCGCCAGGGGCACTTCCATCAGGCGCTTGGCCTCGGCTTCGTAGTCGTTGAAGTGCGCAAACAGCATGTCGGCCGACGAGTGCTCGAAGTTGTAGGTCGATTGTTCGACCTCGTTCTGGTGGAACACGTCGCGGTACAGCACGCGGTTGCCGTTGGCGCCCTCGGTCCAGACCAGGTCGTACACGCTTTGCACGTCTTGCAGGTACATGGCCAGACGCTCCAGGCCGTAGGTAATTTCACCCGTGGTCGGCGTGCAATCCAGGCCGCCGACTTGCTGGAAGTAGGTGAACTGCGTGACTTCCATGCCATTCAGCCAGACTTCCCAGCCCAGGCCCCAGGCGCCCAGCGTGGGGTTTTCCCAGTCGTCCTCGACAAAGCGGATGTCGTGCTGGGTGGGGTCGATGCCCAGCGCCTTCAGCGAACCGATGTACAGGTCCAGGATGTCGGGCGGCGCGGGCTTGAGCACCACCTGGTACTGGTAATAGTGCTGCAGGCGGTTGGGGTTTTCGCCGTAGCGGCCATCCTTGGGGCGACGCGACGGCTGCACGTAGGCGGCGCGCCAGGGCTCGGGGCCGATCGCGCGCAGGAACGTGGCCGTGTGCGAGGTGCCGGCGCCGACTTCCATGTCGTAGGGTTGCAGCAGGGCGCAACCCTGCTTGTCCCAGTATTCCTGGAGCGTAAGGATGATTTGCTGAAAGGTGAGCATAGGATTCTTGGAATTCGACCGCCGGGCAAGGCCTGCCGTGGGCGTGGGAAACCGGGCATTTTAACTGGCCCGGGGCCGTCCCGTTTGGCGGGCGCCGCTGGGCGGTTACATCTATGCCCGGACGGCATCCCCGGGCGGGCCGAGTGTGCCCCTGGCGGACGCTCAGGAAGCCGCCCGGCTGCGCCTGGAAACCAATGGTCGTATGATTCCGGGTTACGTCCCAAGTCTTATATAAAACCCGGAACCCGATTCCGAGAAATCCCGGAAGGAGCAGTCCTATGTCAGACCTGATCACGGTGGAAGTTACCGACGGCATCCAGATCATCACGATCAACCGCCCCGAAGCCAAGAACGCCATCAACCTGGAAACCGCCCAGGCCATGGCCGCCGCGCTGGACCAACTGGACAGCCGCGACGACATCCGCATCGGCATCCTGACGGGTGGCGGCGGCACGTTCTCGTCGGGCATGGACTTGAAGGCATTCGCCAAATCCGGGCAGCGTCCCTATGTTGAAGGCCGTGGTTTCGCCGGTCTGAACGAACGCCCGCCCAAGAAGCCGCTGATCGCCGCCGTGGAAGGCTACGCGCTGGCCGGTGGCTGCGAAATGGCCTTGGCTTCCGACCTGATCGTGGCCGCCAACAACGCCAAGTTCGGCCTGCCGGAAGTCAAGCGCGGCCTGGTGGCAGGCGCCGGCGGCATGCTGCGCTTGCCGCGCCGCCTGCCGTATCACATCGCCATGGAAGTGATCCTGACGGGCGAAATGCTGACCGCTGAACGCGCGCATTCGTTCGGCCTGGTCAACCGCCTGACCGAACCGGGCGGCGCGCTGGCCGGTGCGTTGGAACTGGCGCGCGCCATCGTCGAAAACGGCCCGCTGGCCGTGCAGACCGCCAAGAGCATCGTGTCGCAGGCCGTTGATTGGGAACAGGAAGGCATGTTCGACCGCCAACGCCCGTTGATCGCCCATATCTTTTCGTCGGCCGACGCGAAGGAAGGCGCGACCGCTTTCGCCGAAAAGCGCAAGCCGGTCTGGCAAGGCAAGTGAATGTGAGCCCCCACGCCGCACTTCGCTTCGCTCGCTTGCTGCCCCCCGAGGGGGCGCTTTTTGCCTTGGGGCGGCCCGGCGGCAAAAATTGTTCTTTTCACGGCGGTTGGCCGTTAGTGCCAGCCGCGTTTTCATGTTTTCCATCTAGACCCGCAAATCGCCATGTCCGTCATCATTAAAGAAGAAGACTTCATCCAGTCGATAGCCGATGGCATCCAGTTCATCAGCTACTACCACCCCGTCGACTACATCCGCCATCTGGCGCGCGCCTACGAGCGCGAGGAAAGCCCCGCCGCGCGTGACGCGATGGCGCAGATCCTGACCAATTCCCGCATGTGCGCCGAAGGCAAGCGTCCGCTGTGCCAGGACACCGGCATCGTCAACGTCTTCCTGAAGATCGGCATGAGCGTGCGCTTTGATACCAAGCGCACCTTGCAGGAACTGTGTGACGAAGGCGTGCGCCGTGGCTACCTGAACCCGGACAACCCGCTGCGCGCTTCCGTGCTGGACGACCCGCTGTTCGCGCGCAAGAACACGCGCGACAACACGCCCTGTATCCTGCACGTCGAGCTTGTCCAGGGTGACAAGGTCGACGTGCAAATCGCTTCCAAGGGCGGCGGTTCGGAAAACAAATCCAAGTTTGCCATGCTGAACCCCAGCGATTCGCTGGTGGACTGGGTGCTGAAGACCGTTCCCACCATGGGCGCCGGCTGGTGCCCGCCGGGCATGCTCGGCATCGGCGTCGGCGGCACCGCTGAAAAAGCCATGCTGATGGCCAAGCAGTCGTTGATGGAAGACATCGACATGTACGAGCTGCTGGCCCGTGGCCCGCAGAACAAGCTGGAAGAGCTGCGCATCGAACTGTACGAAAAGGTCAACGCGCTGGGTATCGGCGCGCAGGGCCTGGGCGGCCTGACGACCGTGCTGGACGTCAAGATCAGCACCTTCCCGACGCACGCGGCTTCCAAGCCGGTTGCGATGATCCCGAACTGCGCCGCCACGCGCCACGCGCACTTTGAACTGGACGGCTCGGGCCCCGCGCGCCTGGATCCGCCGTCGCTGTCGGAATGGCCGGAAGTGCATTGGGCGCCGGACTACAACAAGTCCAAGCAGATAGACCTGAACACGCTGACCAAGGAAGAAGTGGCCAGCTGGAAGCCGGGCCAGACGCTGCTGCTGTCGGGCAAGATGCTGACCGGCCGCGACGCCGCGCACAAGCGCATCCAGGACATGCTGGCCAAGGGCGAGCCGCTGCCCGTGGACTTCACCAACCGCGTGATCTATTACGTGGGCCCGGTGGATCCGGTGGGCGACGAAGTGGTCGGCCCCGCCGGCCCCACCACCGCCACGCGCATGGACAAGTTCACCGACATGATGCTGGAGAAGACGGGCCTGATCTCGATGATCGGCAAGTCCGAACGTGGCCCGGTCGCGATTGAAGCCATCAAGAAGCACGGCTCGGCGTATCTGATGGCGGTGGGCGGCGCGGCGTACCTGGTGTCCAAGGCCATTCGTGGCGCCAAGGTGCTGGGCTTTGCCGACCTGGGCATGGAAGCCATCTACGAATTCGACGTGAAGGACATGCCGGTAACCGTGGCGGTAGACGCCAAGGGCACCTCGGTCCACACGACGGGTCCGAAGGAATGGCAAGCCAAGATCGGGAAGATTCCGGTCGCGGTCGCGTAAACGACGGTTTTGGTGGGTGGGTATGACCCACCCATTTTTAATTCGGCGACGGACGCGCACGCCCATCCTACGTGCTATCTGCCGTTTTTTTTAATTCGGCGATGGCGGCGGGGGATTTGTTCAATACCTCGCGCAGCACCTCTTCTGTGTGCTCGCCCAACAGCGGCGGGGCGCGGCGGTAGACCACCGGCGAATCCGAAAATCTTAACGGACTCGCCGTGACAGGTGCCGTGCCACCCAAGGGATGCGGCAAATCGCGGCGCAACTGTCTGGCTTCGGCTTGTGGATGCGCGAAGGCCTGTGCGATGTTGTTGATCGGGCCGCACGGCACCCCCACCGCTTCCAGCTTCGCAATCCAATCGTCGCGGCGGCCTTCCTGCATGATCGCCGTCAGGATTCCGATCAATTCCTCGCGGTTCGTGACGCGCAAGCGGTTGGTGGCAAAGCGCGGGTCGTCGCCCAGCTCCGGCACACCGATGGCGCGGCAATACGCCCGATACTGCGATTCGTTGCCCGTGGCCACGATCAGATGGCCGTCGCTGGCCGCGAACACCTGATAAGGCACCACGTTCTGATGCGCGTTACCCGCGCGCGTGGGCGCCACGCCGGAATTGAAGTAGTTGGAATTCTGGTTCGCCAGCAACGCCACATGGCTATCCAGCAAGGCGATGTCCAGATGCTGCCCCAAGCCGCTACGATGCCGTTCCTGCAACGCCGCCAGAATCGCGACCGTAGCGTACATGCCCGTGACGATATCCGTCACCGCCACGCCCGCCTTCTGCGGGCCGCCGCCGGGCAGGTCATCACGTTCACCGGTAATGCTCATCAGCCCGCCCATGCCCTGGATCATGAAGTCATACCCAGGGCGCTGCGCAAAGGGTCCGTCCTGCCCAAAGCCCGTCACCGAGCAATAGATCAGGCGTGGGTTGATGGCCTTCAGGCTGTCGTAGTCCAGCCCGTATTTCTTCAGCCCGCCCACCTTGAAGTTCTCGACCAGGATGTCGCTGACAGCCGCCAACTCGCGGATCAGCGCCGCGCCCGCGGGCGTGGCCATGTCGGCTTCCACCGAACGCTTGTTGCGATTCGTGCTCAGGTAGTAGGCGGATTCACTCGTGTCCTGGCCGTTCGCATCCTTCAGGTACGGCGGCCCCCAGGCGCGCGTGTCGTCGCCCACGCCCGGGCGTTCAATCTTGATGACGTCGGCACCCAAATCAGCCAGGTTCTGAGTGCACCAGGGGCCGGCCAGTATGCGCGACAAGTCCAATACTCGGATGCCGTCCAGCGCGGGCGGCCGCGTCATGCTTGCACCGTCGCGGTACCGTGGCTCATCACCACCACGTTGCGTTCACGCGAGCGCGCCAGGAACTGGATCTGCCCGTCCGGCTGTCGCCAGATATCGCATTGCAGCGTTTCGCCGGGATACACCGGCGCCGAAAAGCGCGTGTTCAAGCTGGTCAGCCGCGAGGCGTCGTAGTCGCAGCAGCTTTTCACGATGGCGTGCGCGGCCACGCCGTACGAGCACAGCCCGTGCAGAATGGGCCGCGGATACCCCGCCTGGCGCGCTACCTCGGGGTCCACATGCAACGGATTGGGATCGGCGTTCAGCCGATACAACAGCGCGGCATTGGGCGCGATGCGCAGTTCGCAGCGCAGGTCCGGCTCACCATCGGGCGTGGCGGGCAGGGGCTCGGGGCTGGCATCGCCCTGGCCGAAGCCGCCGTCGCCCCGGCAGAACGTACTTTGCCGCAAGGTGGCCAGGCAGGCGCCGTCTTCGCCATGCAGCGTGCGCTCGTTGATGACGATGGCGCCCTTGTCCGCGCCCTTGTCGATCACATGCGTGTTGCGGGTGCGGCTCACGACCATGCCCGACGCCGGCAAGGGCGCGTGCACGGTGAGCCGCTGCTCGCCGTGCACCACTTTCACCCAGTCGATGCCGGTGCGCGGGTCGCGCACCCAGAAGCCGGGGTAGGCCAGCACCACGCCCATCGTGGGAAACGCCTGCAAGCCCTCTTCGTACACGTAGCGCAACTGGCGGGTGTCCTCGGGGTCTTGCCCCAGCCCGATGCCCAGCGCGTACAGCATGGTGTCTTTCTGGTCGTAGCGCTGACGGACCTCGTCAAAGCGCCAGTCTTTCACGGTGGCGTAATCCAGCGGCATGGCGGTCTCAGATAGGGTCCCAGTCGATCACGTCGGGCGAACGCTCCAACGCGTAGAAGTGCTTGCGCATCGCCGGCACGGCAATGTCGGCAATGCGTTCGGGCGTCCAGCCTTCGCTGTGATGCACCGTGCGCAGCGGACGCGGCTGGCTGATCAGCATGATTTCGTTGGCGCGCACCGCGAAGATCTGCGCGGTGACTTCGCTGGCCGCATCGCTGGCCAGGAACACCGCCATCGGTGCGACCTTGCCCGCCTCCATCTTCTTCAACTTTTCGACGCGCGCTTTTTCTTCGTCGGTTTCCGCCGGGATGGAACTCGTCATGCGGCTCCAGGCGAAGGGCGCAATGCAGTTCGAGCGCACGTTGTAGCGCGCCATGTCCAGCGCGATGGATTTGGACAGCGCCACGATGCCCAGCTTCGCGGCGGCGTAGTTGGCCTGGCCGAAGTTGCCGATCAGGCCCGAGGTGGACGTCATGTGCACGAACGCGCCCGATTCCTGCTCGCGGAAGTACGGCGCCGCCGCGCGGCTCATGAAGAACGAACCGTTCAGGTGCACGTCGATCACCTGGCGCCATTCCTCTTCGCTCATCTTGTGGAAAACGCGGTCGCGCAGATTGCCCGCATTGTTGATGACCGCGTCGATGCGCCCGAAGGCGTCGATCGCTGTCTGCACGACGCGGCTGGCGCTGTCGTAGGCCGCCACGCTGTCGGTGTTGGCCACGGCCTGTCCGCCGGCCGCCACGATTTCGCGCACGACCTCTTGCGCCGGCCCTTCCGCGCCGCCTTCGCCCGTGAGCGACACGCCGATGTCGTTCACCACCACCTTGGCGCCCGCTTCGGCCATCGCCCGCGCAATGCTGCGCCCGATGCCGCCGCCCGCGCCGGTGACGACCACTACCTTTCCGGAAACGATGCCGCTCATTGACTCTGACTCCTTTGCTGCGGCGCACGCGCCGTCGTTGGAAAACAGTTCCGCATCAACCGGTCTGGTTCATGGGAATGCCCCATGGTAGATTCGTGACGGCATTCGAAGAATTCAAAATTAGAAATGCCCCCCTTCTGCGTGGTGGAACATGAGACATGATCTGACCGACCTGCGTTTGTTTTTGAACGTGGGCGAAACCCTTAACCTGACCCGGGCGGCGGAACGCACGTTCCTGTCCTTGCCGGCGGCAAGCGCCCGGGTCAAGCACATGGAAGAAGCCTTCAAGGCGCGCCTGTTGGTGCGGCTGGCCACGGGCGTGGCGCTGACGCCGGCGGGCGAAGTGCTGCTGAAGCACGCCAACGCCGTCTTCCGCCAACTGGAATGCCTGAACGCCGATCTACAGCCCTATGCCAGCGGCCTGAAAGGGCGCTTGCGGCTGCTGGCCAACACCACGGCCACCAATTCCTTTCTGGCCGACGCCTTGTCCACCTTCCTGGCGGAAAACCCTGACGTGGATGTCGAGCTGGAAGAAAAAATCTCTGGCGACATCGTCATCGCCATCCGCGCGGGTGCGGGCGACCTGGGGCTGGTGGCCGGCAATATCGACGTGGAAGGGCTGGACGTCACGCCGCTGTTTCGCGACGAGCTCACCGTGGTGACGTCGCTGGACCACCCGCTGGCCGCTTCCAAGTCCGCGCACTTCGTGGACCTGGTCGACGCCTATCAGTTCGTGGGCATCCACCCGGACAGCGCCATCCAGACCTTTCTGGAAGACATCGCCAGCGGCCTGGGCAAGCGCATCTGCCAGCGCGTGCATGTCGGTAGCTTTGAAGCGGTGTGCCGCATGGTGGAAGCAGGCGCCGGCATTGCCGTGGTGCCACGCGCCTGCGCCGCGCGCTACAGCCGGCCCGATGCGCTGCACGTATTGAAGCTGGAAGACCCCTGGGCGCTGCGCGACCGCTTGCTGTGCCGACAGCGCGGCCGAGACCTGCCCAGCTTCGCCGAATGCTTCATCGAACACGTGCAACGCGCCGCGCGCGGACAGTAGGCGCATGGGTTCAGTACGCGTTGCCTGTCGTCCCTTTGGCCTGCGCCGGATGTCGTATCCGCGCCAGGCCCTAGGGAAAATCCTGTCCGCTCACCGAACATTCAATTCGTGCGAAAGAGGGGCTTTTGAAAATGTGTAGCGGCGAATCCGGGCACTCGGCAAATAATAAAAAAAGCGCAATCAGCAAGCGCGCATAAAAACGGCGGGCGGCAGTACCAAGCTTGACCGTGCATAACACCAAGACCTGGAGACTGCAGTGATTGATCCTCAACGCCGCCGCGTGCTCGCGGGGCTGGGCGCCACGTGCGCCTCGGCCGTACTGCCCACCTTGTTCCCTTCTGTTGCCCGCGCCGCCACCTGGCCCGGCCATGCCGTGACGTTCATCGTGCCGTTTCCGGCGGGTGGGCCGGTGGACACGACCGCCCGCTTCACCACGCAGCCCTTGGGCCAGATGTGGTCCGTGCCCACCGTGGTGGACAACAAGTCGGGCGCGGGCGGCATCGTAGGCGCGCAGTTCGCGGCCAAGGCGGCGCCGGACGGCTACAACTTCTTCTTCGCCTCGATCCACCACGCGGTGTTGCCCAGCCTGCGCAACAACCTCACTTACGACATCACCACCGACTTTGTGCCGGTGGGCATGGCGGCGGTGTTTCCCATCGTGCTGGTGGTGAATGCGTCGGTGCCGGTGAACACGGTGAGCGAACTGATCGCCTATGCCAAAAAAAATCCCGGCAAGCTGTCGTTCGGCTCATCGGGCACGGGCGGCGGCACGCATCTGGCCGGAGAGCTGTTCAACGCCATGGCCGGCACGCGCATCCAGCACGTGCCCTATCGCGGCAGCGCGCCCGCCATGCAGGACTTGCTGGGTGGACAGGTGCAGGTGATGTTCGCGGATGGCCCGTCCGCCGTGCCGCACTTAAGCGGCGGCAAGGTGCGCGCGCTGGGCGTGGGCAACCCCACGCGGTCCAGCATGCTGCCCAACGTGCCCACCATCGCCGAGTCGGGCCTGCCCGGCTACGAGGCCTATTCGTGGAGCGGCGTGATGGCGCCCAAGGGCACGCCACCCGACATCGTCAAGCGCATGAACGCCGACATGGTGAAGGTGCTGTCGGACCCGGCCACGGCCAAGGGCATGATCGCGGCAGGCGCCGAACCCAAGCCCGGCACGCCCGAGCAGTTTGGCGAATTCGTGCGCAACGAGATTGTGAAATGGCGCGACTTGATCAAGACGGCGGATATCAAGCTGGAATAGGGCAGATGAGATAGCGCAGATGAAATAGCGCAGACCGCATCGGGCAGACCGCATCGGGCAGATTGATGAACGCCTGATACGGGCTTCGGATTGTGGTCCCGCATTTCAGAATTGTTCTATATCTGTTTGGCGTGGGGTCGGCTAGGCTCCTGGCAGGAAATCCATACGGACTCTGCCATGCCCAGCCAGTCGACTTTCCGTTTCACCTTTCAGCCCGCGAAGGCAAGTGCGATCGGCGTTGCCTTCGACGTCATCGAGTTCACGCTGGAAGAAGCGCTGTCGGAAACGTATCGCTTGACGTTGTGGCTATCCAGCACGGAATCCGACATGGATTTCGGCGCCATGCTGGACGAAGCGGCCTTGTTCACGATCTGGCATGGTGCGCAAGCAGCGCGCTACGTACACGGCATCGTCACTGAATTTGAACAAGCCGGCACCGGCTTTCGCCGCACCCGCTATCGGGTCGTGGTTGAACCGTCTTTGGCGCGCGCCGCGCTATGTTCCGATTGGCGCGTCTATCAGCACCTGTCCGCGCCCGAGATCATGGCCGACGTGATCAAGCGCCAGGGCATCACCGACTACGAACAGATCAGCACCTGCGAACACCTGCCTCGCGAATATTGCGTGCAGGCAGGCGATACAGACTTGGCGTTCCTGGACAGGCTTGCCGCCGAGGAAGGCTATTTCTATTACTACGCGCATTCCGACGCGGGGCATCGTCTGATACACGGCGACCGCATCACCCTCAACGACGACATCCTGGGTGGCCCGGTCATCTACCACCCCACTTCCGGCGGCGCCCCGCCCGCGCCCGGCTTGCGGCGCTTCAGCTATGCCGAGCGCGTGCGCACCGCCATCCAGACGCAACGCGACTACACCTATACGAACCCCCGGTACCAGCAGGAACACAGTGCCGCCGCCGCGGATCAGCCCCATCAAGACACCCGCTACGAGCGTTATGACTATCCCGGCCGCTACAAGCGCGACGAGGCCGGTAATCCCTACACCCGAACCCGCCTGCTTGGACGGCGTAACGACAGTTGCACCGCGTCCGTCGAAGGTGACGACCCGCGCCTTGTTCCCGGCCTGGCCTTTCTGTTGCAGGGCCACGCGCGCACCGAGTGGAACCGCAAGTGGCGCCCGGTACGTATGCGTCACCACGGCGTTCAGTATGTCAGCCAGGAGCAGGACGGCGCGGACGCCCAGCAAGGCACGCACTATGGCTACACGGCTGAACTCGTGCCTGATAAAACCGACTGGAAGCCGGCGCCCCGCGGCAAGCCGTGCATCGATGGCCCACAAACGGCCACCGTTGTCGGTCCGCCCAACGAAGAAATATTCTGCGACGCCCATGGCAGGATCAAAGTGCAATTTCCGTGGGACCGCCTGGGCCGCAACAACGAACACAGCTCGTGCTGGATCCGCGTGTCCCAGGACTGGGCGGGCGCGCAGTGGGGGCATATGGCGGTCCCACGTATCGGTCAAGAGGTCATCGTGAATTTTTTGAACGGTGATTGCGACCAGCCAATTGCCATGGGGCGGCTATTCCGCGAAACCAACCTGCCGCCTTACGCGCTGCCTCGCCACAACACGCTCAATACCGTCAAATCGAAAGAGCACAAGGGGCACCGGGCGAACGAACTGCGGCTTGACGATACCTCGGCACAGATCAGCGCGGCGCTGATGAGCGACCATGCCGCATCCCAGCTGCATTTGGGTTATCTGACGCAGCCCAGACCCGAAGGCGGCGCGCCCCGTGGTGAAGGGTTTGAGCTGCGCACGGACGGACAGGGCGCGGTGCGGGCGGCAAAGGGAATATTGTTGACCACGGACGAACAAGCCCACGCCAAGGGCGGGCAGCTATCCCGCAACGAATTGGTGCAGGGCCTGGAAAGCGCTCTGGAACTGGCCCGCAACCTGGGCGAATCCGCGGCGGGCCATGAGGGGCTGACGCATGATCCAACACGCCAGCAGCGGCTGACTGACGATGTGCGGCATCTTGGGCACGGCGCCAACGACGAAGCACAGGGCAGCAACGGAGGTCAACCCGTTATTGCGTTGAGCAGCCCGGCGGGAATTGCCATGGGGGCAGCGGCGTCGGTCACCCTGGCCGCAGGCGGCAACGTCGACACCGTTGCGCAGAAGAACCAGCACCTGACGGCGGGGCAATCCGTCGTCATGAATGCGGGGCAGGGAATCAGTCTATTCACGCAAGGCGGGGATATGCGGCACATCGCCCATCAAGGCCAGATGCTGTGGCAGGCGCAGCATGGCAGCGTCCGCGTGCAAGCCGACAAAAGCGTTGAAATTTCATCGGCCGACGCGCATGTCCTGGCGGTTGCCGACAAGCACATCACGCTGTTGTGCGGCGGGGCCTACATCAAGATGCAGGATGGCCAGATTGAGTTCGGCTGCCCCGGCGCGTTCACAGTCAAGGCGGCCAGCCATCAGATGCTTGGGGCGGCCAGCTTGGCGGCGGAGCTCCCTAAATTCGACCTTGGCCAGACCCAACGAAAATTCATCGTGACCCTGCCGGACGGCGTGCGCCCGGTGGCCCACCGCCGCTACACGATCACATTGAACAATGGCGAAACCGTCCAGGGCGTTCCCGATGCGGAAGGCGCGACGCAGTTGATGGAAAGCGATGCGATGCACATCGCAAAGCTGGCTGTGCACGACGCCGATTGACGCGGCAGGCGTCGGGCCGTGATGCGATCGGCGTGGCTGCCTGCGGGCCAATTCACTTCGACCAAGGAGGTTCCATGGCAACAAGTTCCGTCCCATTGACGGGCCAGCCCGAGGCGCTGCTGTTGCCCGGCGCGCGTCCTGCGGTCGTGCGGGTGCAACAGGCAAAGCCCTGCGTGGTGATTCTGATTCACGGCGTGAATGATCTGGCAGGCGTGTATGACGACCTGGAAACCGGCATTTGCATGGGCTTGAATGAGCGGCTGGATCACTTGAAGGCCGCAGACGGCAGTAGAAGCTGCGCCGCGCTGAATCCCGCCAGATACCGATTGCCCGCCGAGGATCAGGGCGCGGCGCCTAACCCCGACGCCGTCTACTATCGCCGCCGAGCGTCGGTTGGCAAGTTCGGCGGCGCTTCGCGCAGTGTTGTCATTCCGTTCTATTGGGGCTTTCGCGAAGAAGAACAATACATCGACAAGAAGACCGAGCACGGAGAATGGCTGGACCGCTACCACAACAGGCTCGACAAAGACGGCATCAAGCAGGGTGGGATGTTCGCGAACGCCACGACTTCCATACCGGATATGTGGGGTGAGGGCTTCTCCGGCAAGCTGATGGGCCTGCTGCCGATCAACCCCTTATTTGGTTCGCCTGATCATCCTCTGGTTATGGCGCCCAGCCGCAAGTACATGCTGCTGGCGGCCAAGCGCCTGGCCATGCTGGTGAATATGATTCGCGCATATCGCCATCCTGACGGCAAGACCACCGGCGAGAACGACACGATCAATGTGGTCGGCCATAGCCAGGGCACGCTGATCACCCTGCTGGCCAACGCCTTGCTCAAGGACGAAGGCAAGCGGCCCGTGGACGCGGTCATCATGATGAACCCGCCATACAGCCTGCTGGAATCGCGCTTCGAACGCATGGAGATGTCCGAGGCGCAGCAGACCACCGAGGCGCGCGTGACAACGCTTGCGAACATCGTCGGTTTCATCGGCGCAAGTCCTAACCCGGAGCCCACCTTTGCCCAAATGGCCGCCCCATCAAGCCCTGCCTGCATCGGTGGGTTGCGTTGGAATGGACAGCAATGCCAGACCACGCTGGAGGGCAAAGACGTTGCCTTTCCCGAACGTGACAATCGCGGTCGCGTGTTCCTCTACTTCACGCCCGAGGATAAAACCGTCGGCATGCGCAACGTGCAGGGTATCGGCTGGCAAGGCGTTGCCGACACCTTGACTTACCAAGCCATGCCTGCGCGCAGGCCGCGGACGACGGTGGATTTTGTGCCCACGATGGTGGGCAACATGGCGAAGCAGTGGGTAGGCGATATTTACGGTCCCGGATTGTCCGCGCTGGGAAGTCATTTTCATCAACGCGTATTCACGATGCGAACGCGCGATGGCGAGGGCCAAGCCATTGGTCTGCCACCCACTCAGGACTACGTCTTGCGCCATCAACATGAAAGCACTTGGGAGGGTTCGGGCATGGGCTTGCCGCAGCGATGGGCGGCCAGCGCTGACTTCGCGCCCGGCCAGTCGGTGCCCATCAACGCGCCAGCCCTGCCGCTGCCATTCCTGGCCGACTTCAGGTCGGGCGGCGTGGTGATGGCCGAGCAGGCATCGGCGGGTATTGCACCGGTACACGCGCCGGATGATCCGATTGATGCATCGATTGCCATTACGAACAAGGGAATACGTGTGGCGGGTACCCGCGTGGTGACCTTGCCGCAAAGCGCCGGGCCGGTCCCGCAAACCTATAGCTCCCGCAGTGGAGGCATGGCATATGCGCCATTGCTTGAAGCAGAACTTACGGGCTTGAACGACCCGTTGCGTAACCCATACAGCGCGCCGGAGAACAACGAATGGGCGGCGGACTGGCACCGGATCACCCAGGTCGACCACGTGGGCGGACGTCGCTTTAACGTGACATATCAGGAAAGCCCGAACGAAGCGCGCCGCCGAAGAATGGACGCGGGGGTGGACGAGCAAAGCCCGATTTCCTTCCATTCCTCCATCCCCGCGAATGCCATGCATAGCCAGCGGGCGATGGCGTATGACCTGGCGATAGGGCAGGCACGCAGTATTGATGATGAGCCGTTCTATGCGTATCTGTGCAGGGTGGCGGATTGGAGGATGGCTTGGGTGGAGTTGGATGACGGCCGCCGTGGAAAGGATGGCTCCGAGCGCAATGCTCCAGATGGCGTGATGTTGACTTATCTCGCGCGCGAAACCCCGAATAATCGTGATCTGATCCGTGCGACGGACCTGTACCGAAGTCGGGTCATTACGAAGTACGACAGTCAAGGGGAATTGCTGACGAGAGGCGGTGGCACGTTGCCGGAAGTGGTTAATAAACTGGAATTTCCGACCTTGCTCTCTAGCCAAACATTGAAGGATAGGCACGAAGGACGAGATCCATGGCTGCCTGGAGGATACGGCGCGTGAGTATCCGGAAATTTCTTGCGGTGGGAACGCTATTGCTGCTGACGCAAGGTAGCGCTTTCGTTCGCGCAGAAGTGCCACAAGCAGACTCCGCTTTTCTTGCCACTTGCCGACTGCCGTTGAATTCCCTTGCATGGAACATGGTCGATGCTATTTCGCCCTTTTTTGGAGTTCATATGCTGGATCTCGCTGCCCCTGCCTCGTCCTCGCGCCTCGAGACTTTAGATATCGTGCGTGTTGGCATCAGCATTGATGTCTACCGTCAAGGGCAGATCTGGGCGCAGCTTCAACAGCAAAATGCGAAGCAAGCCGAGGTATTGCATGTAGGAACGGCGTTGGAGATGGACCCCGCCTTCTATCCAACCATTGCAGAGGATAAAGATATGGCGTGGTCCCAGCGTAAAGCTAACGCGCTGGAAATGGCTTTACGCAGCTTCCCGGAGCGATGGCCTATACCGACCTTGACGGTCGTTCGTAATTACGACCCGACTTTGGCGTTGCTGACGTCTACTCCCGATGACGTCTCTGTTTGGTTAAACGGTATGACCGATCGAACCATGGGCCCCGCCGGATTGCATTGGCATCTTAGCCGGCCCTTGAAACCAGGCGTGGTGTGCAACAGTACGCCTGAAGAGTTTGTGGAGTATCTGTTCCGCGTTTTCGAGGCCCGCCCAGATATGCCGGCACTGCTGGTCTACGCCGTGGATGGCTATGCAATGCACTCCGCCCTGGGCACTCGAGACGACAAGCCCATCGGCCTGGCTTCCGGCCCTCGCCAACCCGGCGAGCTCACAGACGCCGTCACCGCCATCGTCTTCGCTCGCCCCGAGCGTCTGGACTGGCTGCGTGGCTTTGCCAAATACACCAAACCGCACAAGAACGACATCGACCCCGCCTTCACCGGTTGGCGCCGCAACCCGCCATATTCCTTTCAACCCAGCCCCTGGTTCCCTCAACCCATCACCGAACGCGGCTTCCAGCAATGGGACCGCCTGACACCGTTGGCCCGGTTGCACCGTCCGGTCGAAGTCTCGCTGCAATCCGACGGTATCCCCCTGAAAGGCGAGGCTCGCCATGCGGCAATCGCAAACGCCTGGACACAGGCCGTGACGCCTTTGGCCCACGCGCCCGCCCGCGTGTTCTACGACGCAGGCTTGAACCGTTCCGCCTTGGCCGATCTGCTCCCCGCTTTGCAACTGGCCGGCAGCCCGCTAGACCTGCTTGCTTCTGACCAAAGCTACGACCTGACGCAACGTCTGGGCGACACGGGCGCGGCGTCTCCCTTTGTGGGAATTGCGCTAGCCACCATGGCCAGCTATCTGAACGCCGACACCAGCGCCATCGTTCCGCTGCGCCGTGACGACCGGGTAACCGTCATCACCATCAGTTCGCCGACGCCGGGCCAGAAGCCGGCGAACGATCCCTTCGGCGTGAAGCTGCGCCCGCAAACCCGGACCTTGAGCGAAGCGCCGTCACCAGAGTTTCTGCAGCGGTTTGCGGAACTGACGCAAGAAAGCCGGCGCAATGCTCCGCCACCGGCTCGGTATGTAGACCCGGAGAAAATCGCGGCCGAGCAGCGCTTGCTGGATCAGTTCATCGCTGGCGGGCCGAGTATGGATTTGTTGGGGGATACGGAAAAGTGACGCTACTGATGCAAGCTAGCTCGCTGCACCTTCCGCGCCGGGAAACAACGAATGGGCGGCGGACTGGCACCGGATCACCCAGGTCGACCACGTGGGTGGGCGTCGCTTTAACGTGACATATCAGGAAAGCCCGAACGAAGCGCGCCGCCGAAGAATGGACGCCGGGGTGGACGAGCAGAGCCCGATTTCCTTTCATTCATCAATCCCCGCGAATGCCATGCATAGCCAGCGGGCGATGGCGTATGACCTGGCGATAGGGCAGGCACGCAGTATTGATGATGAGCCGTTCTATGCGTATCTGTGCCGGGTGGCGGATTGGAGGATGGCTTGGGTGGAGTTGGATGAAGAAGCCGACACCGAAAAACTGCCCGACGAAGCGATCCAGGAGTACTACAAAAATGAAAGCTCCGACAACCTCGAACTCATCAATGCTACCGATCTCTATCGAAGTAGGAAGATTGCGCTCTATGGCGAAGATGGGACGTTGTCGAGTAGGGGAGGCGGCAGCTTGCCTGCCTCGATCCATCAAATGAAGTTACCCACCTTGGTGTCTACGCAGACCCGAAAGGGCAGAGATGCCGGCCGCCGTCTCACGGCTGGGGACGGGGGGGCGGAATGAAGTTCATATCTTGCACTATGGCTCTTATGTTGGCCGCTACGCTCCAGCAGGAGGTGTTCGCCGAGGCTGGAAGCTTGAAGAAGTCTTCCGAGCGGAAGGAAGTGGCTTGCGAATTACCGCCAGCGCCTGACGCGTGGATTCCCGTTGTCTCCATTCCGCAAACCCCAGGAGTCGCGATGTCTACTTCCTCTGCTCCCTCCTCATCCCCTCGCCTGGAAACTCTGGATATCGTCCGCGTTGGATTAAGCCTGGACGTCTATCGTCAAGGCCAGGTGTGGGCGCAACTGCTACAGCAGAATTCCGCGCAAGCCGAGGTTTTGCATGTTGGAACGGCGTTGCAGGTGGACCCTGCATTCTATCCAACCATCGCGGAAGACAAGACGACTGCCTGGGTGCAGCGTAAAGCCAACGCGTTGGAGTTGGCGCTGCGCGGCTTTCCTGAGCGCTGGATGATCCCCTCGTTAACGGTCGTGCGCGATTACGATTCGAAGCAGGATCAACTGCGCCATTCTCCGGAAAGGGTGTCAATTTTCCTGAACGGGATGGCCGATCGAGCGATGGGGCCTGCGGGCTTACATTGGCACCGCAGTAAGCCGCTCAGACCGGGCGTGATCTGCAATAACACGCCCGAGGAATTTGTGGGCTATTTGTTCAGAGTCTTTGAACAGAATCCCGATATGCCGGCGCTTCTTGTCTACGCGTTGGACTCCTATGCAATGCACTCCGCCCTGGGCACTCGAGACGACAAGCCCATCGGCCTGGCTTCCGGCCCTCGCCAACCCGGCGAACTCACAGACGCCGTCACCGCCATCGTCTTCGCTCGCCCCGAGCGTCTGGACTGGCTACGTGGCTTCGCCAAATACACCAAACCGCACAAGAACGACATCGACCCCGCCTTCACCGGTTGGCGCCGCAACCCGCCATACTCCTTCCAACCCAGCCCCTGGTTCCCTCAACCCATCACCGAACGCGGCTTCCAGCAATGGGACCGCCTGACACCGTTGGCCCGGTTGCACCGTCCGGTCGAAGTCTCGATGCAATCCGACGGTATCCCCCTGAAAGGCGAGGCTCGCCATGCGGCAATCGCAAACGCCTGGACACAGGCCGTGACGCCTTTGGCCCACGCGCCCGCCCGCGTGTTCTACGACGCATGCTTGAACCGCTCTGCCTTGGCAGATCTGCTCCCCGCTTTGCAACTGGCCGACAGCCCGCTGGACCTGCTGGCTTCTGACCAAAGCTATGACCTGACTCAGCGCCTGGGCGACACGGGCGCGGCGTCTCCCTTCGTGGGAATTGCGCTAGCCACCATGGCCAGCTATCTGAACGCCGACACCAGCGCCATCGTCCCGCTGCGCCGTGACGACCGGGTCACGGTGATCACCATCAGTTCGCCCACGCCGGGCCAGAAGCCGGCGAACGATCCTTTCGGCGTGAAGCTGCGCCCGCAAACCCGCACCTTGAGTGAAGCGCCGTCACCAGAGTTTCTGCAGCGGTTTGCGGACCTGACGCAAGAAAGCCGGCGTAATGCTCCGCCACCGGCTCGGTATGTGGACCCGGGAATAATCGCGGCTGAGCAGCGCTTGCTGGATCAGTTCATCGCTGGCGGGCCGAGTATGGATTTGTTGGGGAATACGGAAAATTGATGGCGCCGGTACAAGCTAGCCCGCTGCCACCACCAGCGCCGCCCGCGCACTGCGATATTCCGCTTCCAACTGATCCACCAGCGTTGCAATCGACAGGATCTCCTGCGCCGCGCCCACGCCTTGCCCGGCGCTCCAGACATCTTTCCACGCCTTGGGCCGTGAGTTCTTGTCCATGTTCGCGGGGGGCGCTTCGCCATTGCGGGACAAGACCACGGGGTCCAGTCCCGCCGCCAGAATGCTGGCCGACAAGTAGTTCGCGGGTACGCCCGAAAAGTACGGGGTGTAGGTCACGTCAGCCGCTTGCGCTTGCAGCACCATCTCGCGGTACGCGTCGCCCGCCAGGGATTCCTGCGTGGCAATGAAGCGCGTGCCCATGTAGGCAAAGTCGCAGCCGAGGACTTCGGCGGCAAGCACATCCTTGCCATGGCTGATGCAGCCCGATAGCGCCAAGGGGCCATCGTAGAAAGCGCGGATTTCGTTGATGAGCGCAATGGGGTTGATCTGGCCCGCGTGGCCGCCCGCGCCCGCCGCTACCAGGATCAGGCCGTCGACCCCCGCCTCCAGTGCGCGCTTGGCGTGCCGTACGTTGGTGACGTCGTGATAGACCAGCCCGCCGTAGGGATGCACGGCTTGCACCACGGCTTCGGGGGCATGCAGTGACGTGATGATGAGCGGCACGCGCCGTTCGGCGCAGATGGCCAGGTCGCCCTGCCAGCGCGGGTTGCTGGGGTGGATGATCAGGTTCACGCCGTATGGCGCCACCTTGGCCGTGGGGTGGGCGCGTCGGCGGGCGGCCAGGCCGTCTTCGATGCGGGTGAGCCAGTCCTGCAACTGTTCCTGCGGACGGGCGTTCAGGGATGGAAAGGTGCCGATGATCCCCGCCGCGCATTGCGCCACGACCAGCTCGGGCCCAGAGACCAGAAACATGGGGGCGCCGATGATCGGCAGGCGGGTCTGGGCGCGCAGCGCAAGCGGAGGATGCATCAGTGGGCTCCGGTAGAGGTCAGTTGGCCTGGATGTTGGCGCTTTGGATGACGTCCGACCACAAGGCGTACTCGCGGTCGATACGGGCTTGCAGGGCTTTGGAATCACCCGTGTTGATGGCGTAGCCGCCTTCGGTCATGGCTTTGCGGAACGCGGGGTCTTTCGACACGTCTTGCAGCGCACGCGTCAGGCGTGCCGAGACGGCGTCAGGCAATTTCTTCGGGCCGACCAGCGCGTACCAGCCCACGACTTCGTAGTCCTTCATGCCGGCTTCGATCATGGTGGGCACGTCCGGCAATTCCGGGTTGCGGGTCTTGGACGTGACGGCCAGCGCGCGCGCCTTGCCGCTCTTGATGAAGGGAATGGCGGTGCTGGTGATGTCGAACATGAACGTCACCTTGCCGCTGACCACGTCCATCATGGCGGGCGAGTTGCCTCGGTAGGGCACATGCAGCATGGGCACGTCGGCCTGCTTTTTCAGGAGCTCGGCAGACAAGTGGTTCGAGGCGCCGATGCCGGCTGATCCGAACGACACGGCATCGGGATGCGAGCGCGCGTAGTTGATCAGGTCGCCGACGTTCTTGGCGGGAATCTGCGGGCCGATCAGCAGCACGTTGGCGTAATCAACCACCAGCCCGATCAGCGAGAAGTCGCTGCGCGGATCGAACAGCTTGCTGCGCTGGACCAGGGGCGACATGGTCAGGGTGGGGCTGGCGGCAAAGCCCAGCAGGTAGCCGTCGGGCGTGGCCTTGGCGGTGGCGTCCGACGCGATCATGCCGCTGGCGCCCGCGCGGTTTTCCACCACGACGGTCTGGCCCAGCTTGTCGCCCAGGTATTTGGCGAAGACGCGGGCCGTGGTGTCGACGGGGCCGCCGGGCGCGTAGCCCACCAGCAGACGGATGGGGCGATCGGGATACGCCTGGGCGCTGGCCGAGGACGCCATGGCGAAGGCTGCCGTGGCGGCGGCCACGGCAAAGAGGGTCTTGAGTTTCACGCTGTTGTCTCCTTGTGGTTAAGAGGCCGGTCGTGGAGCGGAAACAGCGAGTCCGCGCCTACGCCAGCCTTTCTTTCAGCGGTTGCTTCAGAATTTTTCCGCTGACGGTCGTGGGAATGGTGTCGATGGGAATGATTCGAGCGGGCCGCTTGTACGGCGCCAGTTGCGCGCGCAGGTGCAGCATCAAGAGTTCGGTGTCGACCTTGGCGCCGGGCAGGGGCTCGACAAAGGCGATGACCTCTTCGTTCTGGTCGGCGGTGTTGCGGCCCACCACGGCGGACAGGCGCACGCCCGGGAACGCGTTGATGACCGACTCGACTTCAATGGGGTAGACGTTGAAGCCCGAGCGGATGATCAGGTCCTTGGAACGTCCCGCAATGAAGAGCGCGCCGCTGTCGTCGACGTAGCCGATGTCGCCGGTGTTGAGCCAGCCGTCGGGCAGCAGCGCTTGCGCCGTTTGTTCAGGGCTGCGGTAGTAGCCCAGCATGACGCCGGGGCCACGGATCAGGATGTCGCCGCGTTCGCCGGGCTTGGGAGCGTCGGCTTCGGGGCTGCCCAGGCGCAGCTCGACACCGTCCACCGCATAGCCCGCCGAGCAGTCGTCGCGCGGTTCGTCGATGCGGGTGATGAACATCGAACCCGCGTATTCGGTGATGCCGTAGCCGTGATGCATGGCCACGCCGAAGTAGCGTTCGGCGTCGCGCTTCAGCGTGGGATCCAGCGCCGCGCCGCCGGTGTACAGGTAGCGCAGGGCGGGGGCGCGCAGGTCGGCGCGGGGCGGGGCCACGGCCATCATGCGGCTGAACATGGTGGGCACGCCCTGCAAGATGCTGACGCCGGGATGCGCCAGGGCCTTGAAGGCGTCTTCAGCGTCAAAGCGGCTGCGCAGCACCAGGCTGGCGCCCGCGTGCACGGTCGCCATCAGCACGGTGGCGATGCCGAAAATGTGCGACATGGGCAGCGCCGCGTAGCCGATGTCGTGCGGCGGCAAGC
>NZ_JBHFIZ010000024.1:287794-442936 GCF_057334535.1 Achromobacter colocynthidis | reverse complement strand
CCCCCCGCCACGCCGCCGACACGCGCGCGAAATGCAGCAGGCCCCGATGTGGCACCAGCACACCCTTGGGCGCGCCGGTGGTGCCGGACGTGTAGATGACGGTCGCCACTTCCGTGGCCAGCGCACCGGTTTCCGCAAGGGTGGGGGTGGCGGCGCGCGCGGCCTGCACGCCCGGCCCCCAGACGGCGGGGTCCGCATCCACCGCGCCGGCAGCAGAGGCGTGGTCGGCCGCCGCGCCCGATACGCCCGTGGTGTAGAGCAGCAGTTCGGGTTGGGCGTGTTGGCGGATGTTGTCGACTTCGCGCGCCGACAGCCGCGCATTTACGCCGACCGGCCACGCGCCCACCACACCGCATCCGAACAGCGCCGCGATCATCGCCGTGCAGTTTTCCCCCACCATCAGCACGCGTTGGCCCGGCTGTACGCCTTGATCACGCAGCCATTCGGCCACGGCCTGCACGCGCTGCCACAGTTGCGCGTAGGTCAGGGTGCCGCCGCCTTCTTCGTAAAGCACAACAGCGTCGGGTTGCTGGCGCGCTTGCCGCGCCAGCAGTTCATGGATGCGGGTGAGGGGTTCTGCGTGAGACATCGATAGTGCCGTAAGGGTCAACGTGTAAATCAGAGCGTGGCCTGGGTACCCAGGATGGCGGTCGATTGGCTGGACAGCGTGCCGCCGTTGCCGTGCACCAGCGCCAGTTGCGCGTCGGTAACCTGGCGCGCGCCGCATTCCCCGCGCAATTGGCGCACGGCTTCAATCATGATGAAGACGCCATACATGCCGGGATGCACGCAGCACAGCCCGCCACCGTTGGTGTTGACGGGCAGCCTGCCGCCCGGTGCGATGGCGCCGTCCGCGATGAAGTCCTTGGATTCCCCCTTGGCGCAAAAGCCCAGGTCTTCCAGGAACAGCAAGGTGTTGATGGTGAAGGCGTCGTAGAGTTCGACCACGTCGATGTCACGCGGTGACACGCCCGCCATTTCAAAAGCGTGCTTGCCCGATTGCGCGGCGGCGGTGACGGTCAGGTCGTGCATGGACGAGATCTGTCGGTTCCATACGGCGGTGGCGTTGCCCAGCACGTAGACAGGCGGGCGCGGCAGGTCGCGTGCGCGGTCGGCGCGCACCAGTACAAAGGCGCCCGCGCCGTCGGTAACAAGGCAGCAATCGCGCACGCTCAAGGGATCGGACACCATGCGCGCTGACAGAATCTGGTCCAGCGTGGTGGGTTCGCGCAGTTGCGCCTCGGGGTTCAATTGCGCCCATTGGTTGGCCGCCAACGCCACCTGCGCCAGATGCTCGCGGCGCGTGCCGTACTGGTGCATGTGGCGGGCGGCGGCCAGCGCATAGGACGACAGCGGGCTTAGCGGGTCGTAAGGCGTTTCATAAGGCTGCGGGTCGAACTGCTTGCGCACGCGGCCCACTTCGGCGCGGCTCAGCGTGGACGTGCGCTGCGTGCTGCCATAGCAGACCAGCACGGCATTGCACTGGCCCGACGCCAGCGCGTGCATGGCCGGCAACAGGTGCGCCACGAAGCTGGAACCGCCCAGCATGGTGCTGTCGATGAAGGTGGGGCGGATGCCCAGGTGTTCGATCACCGGCATGGCCCACATCGGCGCGGCGACGCTGGCGGTGCAGATGCCGTCGATGTCGCGCAGGGTCAGGCCGGCGTCGGCCACGGCGCGCTGCGCCGCCTGCACCAGGATTTCCATTTCGGTAAAGCCGTTGGCTTGCCCCAGGCCCGCATGGCCCACGCCGGCAACGGCGACGGCGCCGCGCAAATCGTTAAGCGTCATGCCGCCTCCTGATAGGGGTCAAAGACCACAAGGCCGTGGCCGTCTTGTTGAATGACACGGGCGCGCACGGCCATGCCGATACGCACGTCGGCGGGGGCGACGCCTTCCACGCGGCTCATCAGCCGCACGCCTTCTTGCAGGTCGATCAGCGCCACGTTGTAGTCGCCGCCGGCCTCGGGCTTGCGGCGCACGACGGTGGTGGAATAAACCGTGCCGCGTCCGTCGGCCGGTGCAAAAGCCAGTTTGTCGGCGCCGCAGTGCGGGCAGACCATGCGCGGATAGAACACCGCGCGGTCGCAGCCGCCACAGTGCTGAATAAGAAAACGGCCCTGGTCGAGCGCCTGGCGGTACTGCGCCTCGACGCCCTGCGACACGCTTTCCTTGGGATCGGAAACAGTCATGGTGCGATGGGATTCCAGTGGATGACGGCTGCTAGTGTCGGCACTGCGGCAGCGTTCTGCCATTCTTCATTGCTGAAGCAGGCCTTTTGCGAAGCGATAGTGGGCGCCGCCTGCGCCGCCCTACATCCAGCGCGAAGCCGGTCTTCGGAAGAGGCAGATTGTCCGGCCGCGCACGCCATGGCTAGATACCGGGCAAAGGAGGTAGACCATGAACCTGACCTGGACGCCGCAAGAGCGCCAATTCCGTGACGAGGTGCGCGCGTTCGCCGCCACCCAGTTGCCCGCCGACATCCGAGACAAGGTGTTGCGTCATCAGCGCCTGGAGCGCGACGATTACGTGCGATGGCACAACATCCTGGCGGACCACGGCTGGGGCGCGCCCAACTGGCCCGTCGAGCATGGCGGCACGGGATGGAACGCCTTGCAGCGCCTGATCTTCGAAGTGGAATGCTTCAAGGCAGGCGCTCCGCGCCTGTTGCCATTCGGCTTGTCGATGATCGGCCCGGTGCTGATGAAGTACGGCAGCGCGGAACAACAGGCGCGTCTGTTGCCGCGCATTCCGCGCGTGCAGGACTGGTGGTGCCAGGGCTATTCCGAACCAGGTTCGGGTTCGGACCTGGCATCGCTGAAAACGCGCGCCGTGCGCGACGGCGATGACTACGTCGTCAATGGCCAAAAGACCTGGACCACCTTGGCGCAGTACGCCGACTGGATGTTCTGCCTGGCCCGCACTGACCCCGACGCCCCCGCGCCGCGCGGCATTTCGATGCTGCTGCTGGACATGCGCGCGCCGGGTGTGACCGTGCGCCCCATCCGCACGCTGGACGGCGGCCACGACGTCAACGAAGTGTGGCTGGAAAACGTGCGCGTGCCGGTGGCCAATCTGGTGGGCGAAGAGAACCAGGGCTGGACCTACGCCAAATACCTGCTGGGCCACGAGCGCACCGGAATCGCCGGCCTGGGCCATTGCCATCGCGAACTGGGCATCCTGAAACAGATGGCGGCCCAAGCGCAATCACGCGGCAAGCCGCTCTTGGCCGACAGCCGTTTCCGCGACCGCATTTCGCGCATTGAAGTCGACATCATGGCGCTGGAAATGCTGTTGCTGCGAGTGGCCTCCAGCAACGACGGCACGCCGGGCCCCGAGGCTTCGGTGCTGAAGATACGCGGGTCTGAAATCCAGCAGGACCTGGCGATGCTGCAAATGGAAGTGGCGGGGCCGGACGCCTGGCCTTACGACCCCGACTGGCTGCTGGCCGACCACGATACCCACGGACCCGGCCCCGAGATGGCCGCCGCCGCCGGCGCGGGCTATGCCGATATGCGCAAGACCTCCATCTACGGCGGCACCACCGAAGTGCAGAAGGGCATCATCGCCCGCCTGGTGCTGGGCCTGTAGGCCCCGCGCAACCCGACAGGAAGACACGCATGGATTTCCTCTATACCGAAGAACAGCGCATGCTGGCCGACAGCCTGCGCCGCCTGGTGGACCAGGCATGGACAACCCCCAAACGCCGCGCGCGTCAGGCGACGGGCACGCTGGACGCCCGCGCCTGGGGCGCACTGGCCGAACTGGGCGTGCTGGGCCTGAATATCTCGCAAGACTTCGGCGGCTTCGGCGAAGTGCCCGCCAGCCTGCTGCCCGTGCACGTGGAACTGGGTCGTGGGCTGGTCTCCGAACCCGTCATTCCCAGCGCGGTCATGGGCGCGGCGCTGCTGGATGCTTGCGGTGACGCCGCGCGCGGTCGCTGGTTGCCGGCCATTGCCTCGGGCGAAACGATTGTCAGCGTGGCCTATCAGGAACCCGGCCGCCGCTATGACACCCGGCCGCAAGATTGCCGCGCTGCCAACACCGCCCAGGGCTGGCGGCTGGACGGCGCCAAGCATCTGGTGTGGCACGGCGCGGCGGCAAGCACATGGTTGGTGAGCGCGTTAGGGGCGGATGGCCAGACGGTGCTGCTGGCGGTGCCTGCGGATGCCTCGGATGTGCGGGTCACCGACACGCCCACGCTGGACGGCGCCCGCTGCGCCCGGCTGGATTTCAACGCGGTGGAGCTACCCGCCGACGCCTTGCTGGCGGAAGGCCCGCAGGCCGACGAGGCCTTGGCCCAGGCCTTGCAGTGGGGCACGGCGGCGCTGTGCGCGCACGCGGCCGGCGCCATCGACCGCCTGCTGGAAATCACCGTCGACTACCTGAAGACCCGCAAGCAGTTCGGCCAGCCGCTGGCGTCGTTCCAGGCCTTGCAGCACCGCCTAGCCGAGATGCTGGTGGCCAAGGAACTGGCCTTGTCGATGGCCTACGTGGCCGTGGCCGCCCTGACCGAACCCGATGCCGTGCAACGCCGCCGCATGATTGCGTCGGCCAAGCTGGAGGCCGCGCGCGCCGGACGCCAGGTGGCGCAGATGGCGGTGCAATTGCACGGCGGCATGGGCATGACCGACGAACTGGACGTGGGCGATTACTTCAAGCGCTTGACCATGGTGGATCAGTTGCTGGGCGACACGGCCGAACAACTGGCGGTGCTGGAGGAATTGGCGATTCTTGAGGAGCAGGCATGAGCGCGACGCACAACGCCATGGGCGAAGATTTCACGCAGATTCAGTTCACGCTGTCGGACGGCGTGGGCGTGATTACGCTGAACCGGCCAGACAGGCTCAATAGTTTCACCGAGGTCATGCACGCCGAACTGGCGCGCGCGCTGGACGTTATGGAGACGCACGCGGGCTTGCGCGGCCTGGTCATCACCGGCGCCGGCCGGGGCTTTTGCGCGGGGCAGGACTTAAGCGAGCGCAAGCCCGCCGAAGACGGCGCGCGGCGCGACCTCAGCCAGATGCTTGAGAAGTGCTATCGGCCCTTGATCACCCGCTTGCGCGCGCTGCCGGTGCCGGTGGTGTGCGTGATGAACGGCGTGGCGGCGGGCGCCGGGGCCAGCCTGGTATTGGCGTGCGACGTAGTGTTCGCCGTGCAATCGGCGCGTTTCGTGCAGGCCTTCAGCAAGATCGGCTTGTTGCCCGATGCGGGCGGCACGTGGTTCTTGCCACGCCTGGTGGGCTCGGCCCGGGCCATGGGCGCGGCTTTGTTCGGCGAGTCAGTCAGCGCGACCCAGGCGGAAGCGTGGGGGCTGATCTGGCGCGTGGTGCCGGACGAGGCACTGGCATCCACCTTGTCGGACATCACGGCCACCTTGGCCACGGGGCCCACGCGCGCGTATGCAGCCACCAAGGCCGCGCTGCATGCGTCCAGCGGCAATACGCTGGCACAGCAGTTCGACCTGGAATGCCAGTTGCAGCGCGAGCTGGGCTACACCGACGACTACCTGGAAGGCATGCGCGCCTTCGCGGAAAAGCGGCCGCCTGCGTTTACCGGAACCTGAGGGCCGAGCTTGACTGCGGCTGCCCGGCGCTTCGCGCGCCTAAGGCTTGCGCGGCGTCTGGATCTGTTCGATCAAGTCGCGCGCGCAGCCGGGCAGGGCATCGATGTCGCGCACCAGCAGCTTGCGTTCGCGCACCACCCAGGGTTCATCAAGCTCTACCACGCGCAACTTGGTGTCGGCGCCATAGCGGCGGGCGGCGGAATCGGGAATCACGCCGATGCCCACGCCGGCCTGCACCATGCGGCAGATGGAATCGAAGCTATACAACTGGATGCGCTGCGGCAAGCGTTGGCCGCCGCGCTCTAACTGGTCGCGTAAAAAAGCCACCAGCGTGGAGCCTTCGTGCATGGTGATGAACGGATAGCGCACGGCATCCACCAGCTTGACCTTGTCCTGGTCTTGCAGCGGATGGCCGTTGGGCACCACCAGCACCAGCCGGTCGGTGCTGAAGTGGATGGCTTGCAACTCGGGGGCGTCCACCGGGCCGGCGACGATGCCCAGGTCGGTGGTGCCGTCCAGCACGCCGCGCACGATGTCGCGCGTCAGGCGTTCTTGCAGGTCGACCGTAACGCCCGGATGCACCGACAGGAACTGCGCCAGGATATCCGGCATGAATTCGGTGACGGCCGTGGTGTTGGCGAAGATGCGGATATGCCCGGCGTCGCCATCGGATTGTTCCTGGAAGTCATGCTTCAGGTGGTCGACCTGCCGCATGATGACGCGGGCGTGCTGTAGCAGCTTCTGGCCGGCGGGCGTGATTTCCACGCCCCGGCTGTCGCGGTACAGCAAGCGGGAATTGAGCTGGTTCTCAAGTGCCTTGATCCGCACGCTGACGGCGGCCAGGGACAGATGCGCGCGTTTCGCAGCCTGGGTCAGGCTGGGAGATTCGGCGATGTGGATGAACAGGCGTAGGTCGGCTAGGTCGAAGTGCATGCGGCATAGTTTACGGCGCGCCGCGTCGGGGCTGGGCCTGGCTTGTCGATTCAGGCGCCGCAAACCCCGCCTTGAGGAAAAACGAATTCACAACGGGGACGGCTTGCGGGCATGCTTGATGCCTGAGTAAACCCCCATAAATAAACCCACCAAAGGATATAGGCATGACTTCTACGGATCCGGCAGCCTGGATCGGCAGCGGCGAACGCAAGCCGGACGCCATGGACCCCGGCCACGCCGCGCGCATCGCCGCCACCCTGGGCGGCGTCGCGCCGGCCCAGGGCGAAGCCTTGCCGCCCTTGTGGCAGTGGGCGTTTTTCATCAGCACGGTGGGCATGGATGGCTTGGGGACAGATGGCCACCCCTCGCGCGGCGGCTTCCTGCCGCCCGCGCAGGACCGCAACCGCATGTGGGCGGGCGGCCGGGTGGAATTCCGCCAGCCCTTGAAAGTGGGCGTACCGGCCGAGCGCGTGTCCACGGTGATCAAGGTGGAAGAGAAAGCGGGCCGCACCGGCGCCTTGCTGTTCGTGACCGTGCGCCATGAATATCACCAGGCGGGTGAAATCGTCATCCAGGAAGAGCAGGACATCGTCTACCGCCAGCCGTCGCCGCCCAAGCTCGCGGGCAGCGAGCCCGCGCCCGAAGCCCAATGGCGCGACACCGTCAACCCCACGTCCGTGCTGCTGTTCCGCTATTCGGCCGTGACGTTCAACGGCCATCGCATTCATTACGACCACCCCTATGTGACGGAAGTCGAAGGCTATCCAGGTCTGGTCGTGCACGGCCCGCTGATCGCCACGGAAATGGTGGCGGCGTTCACTCGCGCCCATCCGAAGGCACGCCCCACGCACCTGAGCTACCGCGGCCTGCGTCCGCTGATTTCGCCCACCCCCTTCCAGGTGGCCGGCCGCTTGACCGAGCCGGGCGTCGCCCAGTTGTGGGCCGAGCAGGACGGCACGCTGGCCCACCAAGCCGAACTGAGGTTTACCGAATGAGCACACCGGCATCCCGCCCCTTGGACGGCATTACCGTCGTCAGCCTGGAACACGCCATCGCCGCGCCGTTTTGCACCCGCCAACTGGCGGACATGGGTGCGCGCGTCATCAAGATCGAACGCCCTGGCAGTGGCGATTTCGCGCGTGGCTATGACGAGCGCGTGCGCGGCCTGTCGTCGCACTTCGTCTGGACCAACCGGTCCAAGGAAAGCCTGACGTTGGACCTGAAACGCGAAGAGGCCGGCGACGTCATGCAACGCCTGCTGGAGTCGGCCGACGTGCTGGTGCAAAACCTGGCGCCAGGCGCGGCGGCGCGCCTGGGCCTGTCGTTCGACACCTTGCATGAACGGTTCCCGCGCCTGATCGTCTGCGACATTTCGGGTTACGGCGAAGGCGGCCCGTATCAGGACAAGAAGGCGTATGACCTGCTGATCCAGAGCGAAAGCGGCTTTCTGTCGGTGACTGGCACGCAGGACGACCCGGTCAAGGCCGGGTGTTCCATCGCCGACATCGCGGCGGGCATGTATGCGTATTCGGCCATCCTGAACGCCTTGCTGCTGCGCCAGAAAACCGGCCTGGGCAGCCGCCTGGACGTGTCCATGCTGGAGAGCATGGTCGAGTGGATGGGCTTTCCCATGTACTACGCCTTCGAAGGCGCCAAGCCGCCCGTGCGCGCGGGCGCGGCGCATGCGTCCATCTACCCCTATGGCCCGTTCCCGGTGGGTGATGGGTCGACCATCATGCTGGGCCTGCAGAACGAACGTGAATGGCGGGTGTTCTGCGCGCAGGTGCTGCGCCAGGCCACGCTGGCCGAAGACGCGCGCTTTATCTCGAATTCGCAGCGCACCGCCAACCGCGACGCCCTGCGCGATTTGATCGTGGCGGCGTTTGCGGACCTGTCGATCGAACAGGTGACGCAGCGGCTGGAAGACGCGCAGATCGCCAACGCCCGCGTCAACGACATGGCGGGCGTGTGGGCGCACCCGCAATTGCAGGCGCGCGCGCGCTGGAGCCAGGTCGACAGCCCGGCCGGCATGCTGCCCGCCTTGCTGCCGCCCGCCAGCAGCAACGCCTTCGCGCCGCGCATGGCGGCGGTGCCCGGCGTGGGCCAAAACACGGATGCGGTGCTAGCATCGTTGGGATACGCGCCGGATCAGGTGGCGCAATTCCATGCATCGGAGGTCGTGTGACGCATTCCGTCGTTCGTAGCGCCCTGTTCGTGCCGGCGTCCCGCGCCGAGCGCATCCCCAAAGCGCTGGCCGCGGGGGCTGACACCGTTATCGTGGACTTGGAAGACGCGGTCGAGCATCTGGCCAAGGCGTCCGCCCGCGAGGCACTGTGCGACTTCCTGGGGACGCATCGCGACGTCCGCTTGTGGGTGCGCATCAACGATGCCTCCACGTCGTGGCATGACGATGACTTGAAAGCCTGCCGTGGTCGGCCCAACATTGCCGGCATCCTGCTGCCCAAGGCCGAAACGCTGGCGCAGGTGCGGCATGTGGCGCAGACCGGGCTGCCGGTCATTCCCCTGATCGAAACCGCGCGCGGGATGTTGAACGCCGGCGAAGTCGCGGCCACACCCGGGGTGGCGCGGTTGGCGTTCGGCAGCCTGGACTACGCGCTGGACATGGGCCTGACGCCCGACACGCCCGGCGCCGAGACGGTGCTGGACCATGCGCGGGTGCAGGTATTGCTGCATACCCGTTCGGCGGGTCTTGCGCCCGCGTTGGACGGTGTGTTTCCCGGCGTGCAGGACACGGCCGGCCTGAATCAGGCGGCCAGTCGCGCGCAGCAGATGGGATTCGGCGGCATGTTGTGCATCCACCCGGCGCAAGTGCCGGTCATTCACGCCGCCTTCGTGCCGGCGCGCGAAGAGCTCGACTGGGCGCGCCGCGTTATCGCCGCGCATCGGGATACGTCGGCAGGCACCTTCATGCTGGACGGCAAGATGGTCGATGCCCCCGTCATCGCGCGCGCGCGCCTGGTGCTCGCGCAAGCGGGCGAGCAGGCGCCCACATGAGCGACGCGCTCTTCATCGGGCACACCTATATCGACGTGACCGTGCTGGCGGATCAATGGCCAACCGGTGATGAAAAAAGCGTGGCGCGGGACTACGCCGTGTCCTTCGGCGGCAACGCCGTCACGGCGGCATTCGCCTGCGGTCGGCTGGGCACGCCGCCCGATCTGATCTGTTCGCTGGCGCCCGACTGGCTGGGTCATATGTACACCGACATGGCGGCGGCGCACGGCATCACGCTGCATGCGCGGCATGTGCGCCGTTCGTCGCTGTCGTTCATCATGCCCAACCACGGCAAGCGCGCCATCGTGCGGGCGCGGGACGTTGAATACCTGAATGAGTTTCCGAAGCTGGATATCAGCGGCTATCGCGCGCTGCATCTGGACGGCCATCAGCCCGACGCCGCGCTGCATTACGCGCGCGCGTGCCGGCAGGCGGGCGTGCTGACGTCGCTGGACGGCGGCGGCATGCGCGAGAACACCGACGAGCTGCTGCGGTTTATCGACGTGGCGGTCTGCGCGGAGCGCATGTGCGAACAATTGGGTTTAAGCCCGGAAGGCTTGCTGGACCTGCTGAAAGCCCGAGGCTGCCGCATCGGCGCCGTCACGATGGGCGAGCACGGCATGCTTTGGTACGACGAGACGGGGCGGGTGGATACCCTGCCGTCGCTGAACGTGCCGGGCGATCGCATTGTGGATACGTCAGGGGCGGGTGACGTGTTCCATGGGGCTTATGTGTGGTCGTATTTGAACCGGCCTGAATTGCCCTGGCTTGAACATTTCACCTTCGCACGCGCGGCGTCGGCGCACAAGATCCAGTATCTGGGGAACGAGGCGGGGTTGCCGCGGGTTGAGGATGTGGAACGCGCGATGATGGGGTTTGCGGCGAAGGGCTGATTGTTTGGGGGCGTAGGGCGGGGCGGTGGGATGGGTTGCGCGATGGGGCTCGGCCGATGGGTTCCGCGCGATGGACGGTGGTTTTCGCGTGACGGTCATGCCGCGCTTCACCCATCCTACGGTGTGGTGCTGTTCGTTGGCGATCCGGCGATCCGGCGGTACTTGGGGGGGGGCGGCGGATGGGCGTGGCAGATGGGTTGCGCGCGATGGGGGCTTGGGTATTTTTGACCCGGTTCTCGCGCTTCACCCATCCTACGGTGCGTGTTGGCGCCCTGTCCTTCGTAGGATGGGTGAAGCGCGGGTTGGCCGTTGTGCGAAAACCAGCTTTCCACGCGCGTAACCCATCAGGCGGGCATCTGCTCCATCAGGCGGGCATCTGCTCAATCGCCTGATCCCGAATTTCATCAATCCATGCCGAAATCGGCCGGCCAAGCACCATCATGTCCGGCGCCAGATCCCGCAGCGGCACCAGCACGAACGCGCGTTGATGCATCCGAGGGTGCGGCAGCGTCAACCGTTCGTGATTCAACACCGCGTCCCCATGCATCAACAGGTCCAGGTCCAGCGTGCGAGGCGCGTTCCTATACGGACGCTGCCGCCCATGCAGATTCTCCAGCGCCTGTAGCGTATCCAGCAACGCCAAGGGCGGAAGATCCGTATCCAGCGCCGCGACGGCATTCACGAAATCGGGGCCGGTGGCCTCGACCGGGGCGCTGCGGTAGAACGGCGATGCCGTCACCGCCTTGATGCCGTCCGAGGCTTGCAGCTCGGCCAGCACGCCGCGCAAGGTGGCGGCGCTGTCGCCCAGATTGGCGCCCAGGCCGATATAGGCGCGGACCAAGCGGGGCGACACGGGCTTACTCGGGGGTGGACGGGCCGCGCGACGGCGAACGGCGCGGGCGCCGACGCTTGCGCGTGGACGACGACGAGGCCGGGCCGCTGGGGCCGCCGTCGCCGGCTTCGCGCGGCAGGCGCGAGACTTCTTCGATCATGTCGGCGCGAGTGACGTCGTCGGCATTGGCCAGGTCCATCCACCACTGCGCCAACACGCTGTCGAACTCGCCGGCGGCGGCGCGCAACTGCAGGAAATCGCAGGCGGCGCGAAAGCGCGGTTGTTCGATCATGCGGAAAATGGTCTTGCCCATGCGGCGTTCAAAACGCGGCTGCATGAACCAGATTTCGCGCATGTCCGACGAGAAGCGGCGCTGGATGGCCAGCTTTTCGGTTTGCTCGTCCAGCACCGAATCCGCGGCTTGCGACAGCGCCGGAATGGTGTGCTCGCCTTGCGCGCGCAACTGCTTCCAGCGCACGTCCACCTGCTGCCACAGCAGCGCGGCAAACAGGAAGCTGGGGCTGATCGTCTTGCCGGCGCGCACGCGCGCGTCGGTGCGTTCCAGCGCCAGTTCCACGAAGTGCTCGCCACCGGGCTGTTCCAGCACCACGTCCAGCAAGGGCAGCAGGCCGTTGTGCAGGCCGTCGGCGCGCAACTGGCGCAGGCAGTCCATGGCGTGGCCGCAAGTCAAGAGCTTGAGCATTTCGTCGAACAGGCGCGAGGCCGGCACGTTTTCGATGAGCTCGGCCATGGTGCTGATCGGCTGGCGCGTGGCCGGGTCGATCGTGCCGTTGAGCTTGGCGGCGAAACGCACGGCGCGCAGCATGCGCACCGGGTCTTCGCGGTAACGCTTGACCGGATCGCCAATGATGCGGACCTGGCGCTTTTTCAGGTCGGCCACGCCATTGTGGTAGTCGATGACTTCCTCGTTGTGCGGGTCGTAGTACAGCGCGTTCATGGTGAAGTCGCGGCGCTTGGCGTCTTCTTCCTGCGAGCCGAATACGTTGTCGCGCAGGATGCGGCCGTGCTCATCGGTTTCCTGGTCTTCGGACGCCGGGGCGCGGAAGGTGGACGTTTCGATGATTTCCTGGCCGAAGACCACGTGCACCAACTGGAAGCGGCGGCCAATGATGCGGGCGCGGCGAAACAGCGGGCGGATCTGTTCGGGCGTGGCGTTGGTGGCCACGTCGAAATCCTTGGGCTCAAGCCCCACGATCAGGTCGCGCACCGCGCCGCCCACGATATAGCCTTCATAGCCGTGCTGGCGCAAGACTTCGCAGACCTTGATGGCGTGGCGAGAAACGTTACGGCGGTCAATGCCGTGCTTGTCGCGCCCAATGCGCAACGGCCCCCGAGGTGCCGGCGCGAACAAGCGGCCGACGAATTTTTTTATGGTTTCAGTGATCATTTATGACTTCGAGTCTTCCATGTGGTCGAACAAGTCGATCACTTGCCAGCCACGGTCCTGCGCGATGGTGCGCAGGGTTGGGCTGGGGTTGGCGGCGATCGGACGGGTCACCTTTTCGAGCAGGGGTACATCATTGACCGAATCGCTATAGAAAAACGATTCGGGGAAATCCGCAAGCCCAAATCCCATATTGGCCAGCCAATCGTTCACGCGCACCACCTTGCCTTCCTTGAAGCTGGGCGTGCCCAGGATGCGGCCGGTGTAGCGGCCGCGCAGGTATTCGGCGTCGGTGGCCACCAGGTGCGGCACGCCGAAGGCGCGCGCGATGGGAGCGGTAACGAAGCTGTTGGTGGCCGTGACGATGGCGCACAGGTCGCCGGCGTCCAGGTGCGCTTGAACCAGCGCGCGCGCGTCGGCGGTGATGGACGGGCGGATGACTTCGCGCATGAATTCCTCATGCCAGTCGGCCAGGTCGAACGGCGAATGTGCCGCCAACAGGCCCAGCATGAACTCGGCGGCCTGTTCGGCGGTGAGTTCGCCGCGGTTGTAGCGGTCCATCAGGTCGTCGTTCTGGCGGCGGGCTTCGTCGGGATCGCCCGCGCGGCCTGTGCGGGCCAGATAGTCGGCCCATTGATAGTCGCTATCCAGCGGCAACAGGGTGTGGTCCAGGTCGAACAGGGCGAGACGTCGGGATGTCATGTGCGTTGCGAATCAGGATCTGCGAGCATGGCGCGCAGCAATGGCAGGGTGATGGGACGGCCGGTGGCCAGGGAATAGCGGTCAAGCGCGTCGATCAATGCGGCCAGCTTGCGGATGTCGCGCTCGTGGTGGATCAGCATCCAGTTGATGATTTCAGGCGCCAGGTGCATGCCGCGTTCGGCGGCCTGCGCGGACAGGGCGGCCAGCTTGTCGGCGTCGGACAGCGGATCCAGGCGGAACACCAGGTCCCAGCCCAGGCGCGTGCGCAGGTCTTCACGCAGCGGCATCGACAGCGGGGCGCGGTCGCCCGCCAGCGCCAGCGCAAAGGCGCGGCCCGTGGCGGCGGATTCACGCCAGCGGTTGTACAGCGCAAACAGGGCGGCTTGGCGGCTGTCGTCCATGCGGTGCACGTCGTCAACGGCCACGAACTTCGGCATGGGCGATTTGGAATCGGCTTCGGCCAGGCGGCGCAGCATGGTTTCGCCCTTGGCGGGGTCGATGAAGACGGCGTCCGGGCGCGCGGTCAGCGCACGCAGCAGGTGGGTGCGGCCGCAGCCCGCGGCGCCCCAGATGTACAGCGCGCGGCCCGGATCGAGCGCGCGCACGGCTGCCAGCGCTTCCCCGTTGGGGCCGGCGATATAGTTGTTCAGCGATGGCGCTGGCGCGGGAAGAACGTCAAGCAACAGCTGGCGGTTCATGAGAGGTTATCAATCAGGCTTGTTCGGTACTTCCAAGGCCCTGCGCAGTATTGATTACGCGGGGCTCGCTGCGGCGCGATGGGCAGGCCGATGTTGCCGGAAAAGCCAAAAAACGGTGATGCACGGGGCCGATTCGGGTATTGCCCGCCAGAAACTGGCAAAATCCAACCCAGCCAACCCAACACTTTAAACCACCTGGGGGCATGGTGTCGCGCTCAAGGGCTTTGCCAGGCTTGGGTTTGCGCCCTTTTGGCCCCGGCGGTGGCCCAGTCCGCCCGCATTGCTTTCGCCACGCGCGGCCGGCCGGAACCCTGCACAAGCCCACAACATCGTAAAATGCGGGGCGTTCCACCAAATTCCCAGCAATTGTTACATACCCCACGGCATTTCTCATGACGAATCAACCTAAAGCCCCCTTGACCTACCGCGATGCCGGTGTCGACATCGACGCAGGCGACGCCCTGGTCGACCGTATCAAACCCCTCGCGGCGCGCACCATGCGCCCCGGGGTGCTGGCCGGTATCGGCGGCTTTGGCGCGCTGTTCGAAGTGCCCAAGAAGTACAACGAGCCCGTGCTGGTGTCGGGCACCGACGGCGTGGGCACCAAGCTGCGCCTGGCGTTCGAGTGGAACCGCCACGACACCGTGGGTATCGACCTGGTCGCCATGAGCGTCAACGACATCCTGGTGCAGGGCGCCGAGCCCCTGTTCTTCCTGGACTACTTTGCCTGCGGCAAGCTTTCGGTGGACACGGCGGCGTCGGTGGTGGGCGGCATTGCCAAGGGCTGCGAACTGTCGGGCTGCGCGCTGATCGGCGGCGAAACCGCCGAAATGCCGGGCATGTATCCGGACGGCGAATACGACTTGGCCGGCTTCGCGGTGGGCGCGGTGGAAAAGTCCGCGATCATCGACGGCAAGTCCATCAAGCCGGGCGACGTGGTGCTGGGCCTGGCTTCCAGCGGCGTGCATTCCAACGGCTTTTCGCTGGTGCGCAAGATCATCGAACGTGCCGGCGCCAAGCCGACGGACGACTTCCACGGCCAGCCGCTGGTTGACGTCGTGATGGCGCCCACGCGCATCTACGTGAAGCAAGTGCTGGCCGCGCTGGCCAAGCATGGCACCGACATCAAGGGCCTGGCCCACATCACCGGCGGCGGCTTGCTGGACAACGTGCCGCGCATCCTGCAAGCCGGCCTGTCGGCCAAGTTGCATCGCGACGGCTGGGAAATGCCCAAGCTGTTCCAGTGGCTGCAAGAGCAGGGCGGTGTGGAAGACACCGAAATGCACCGCGTCTTCAACTGCGGCATCGGCATGGTGCTGGTGGTGGACGCGGCCCAGGCCGACGCCATCGCTGAAACCTTGCGCGAGCAGGGCGAAACGGTCAGCAAGATCGGCGAAATCGTCGAGCAGACCGAAGGCATGGCGCAGACCTTCGTGGTGTAAGCCCGACCGGTCCCGCGTGAACGAAAAACCCGCCGCTGGCGGGTTTTTTCATGGGCGGACGGCGTGCACGTTGCCGCTAGCGCTTGCCCGCCAGCGCCATCGCCACGGCGTCGATGGTTTGCGCCACCGCGTCGCCGGCCAGGCAGTCAACGATGACGCGGTCGGGCTGGGCGCGCAGCCAGGTGATCTGGCGCTTGGCCAACTGGCGCGTGGCGGCAATGCCCTGTTCGCGCGCGGTGGCCAGATCAACCTCGCCATCCAGATGCGCCCACATCTGCCGATAGCCCACGCAGCGCACGGACGGCAGGCCAGGATGCAGGTCGGGCCGGGCGCGCAGCGTGCGGACCTCGTCAAGCAGCCCCTTGGCCAGCATGGCGTCAAAGCGCTGCTCGATGCGCGCGTGCAGCGCGGCGCGGTCGGACGGTTCCAGGCTGATGGTCAGGTAGTGGTTGGCGTCGTCGTCCGGCTTTTGTTCGCCGCGGCGCAGCAGGGTCGACATGGGCTGGCCCGTCAGTTGGCAGATTTCCAGGGCGCGCTGGATGCGCTGGCTGTCGTTGGGCGCCAGGCGCGCCGCGGTGACGGGGTCAAGCAGCGCCAGTTCGGCGTGCAGCGCGGGCCAGCCGTGGATGGCGGCGCGGGCTTCGATCTCGGCGCGCAGGGCAGGGTCGGCCTGGGGCAGGTCGTCCAGCCCGTCGCGCAGCGCCTTGTAATACATCATGGTGCCGCCCGCCAATAGCGGAATGCGCCCGCGCGCGCGGATCTCGTCGATCAGGCTTCGTGCGTCGGCGCGGAATTCCGCTGCTGAGTACGACTGCGCGGGGTCCAGGATGTCCAGCAGATGTTGGGGAACGCGCGCCTGTTCCTCGGGCGAGGGCTTGGCCGTGCCGATGTCCATGCCACGGTAGATGGTGGCCGAATCGACGTTGACGATTTCCATGGGCCAGCGCTCGGCCAGCGCCAGCGTGGACGCGCTTTTGCCGGCGGCGGTGGGGCCGGCCAGGCAGATGACCGGCGGCATATCGGAGGGCAGCGAAGAAGGCAGGGAAGAGGGCAAGCTTATTGTCCGCGCAGAAAGAGCTTGTCCAGGTCGGACACGGACCATTGCACCCAGGTCGGACGGCCGTGGTTGCACTGGTCGGCGCGTTCGGTGGCTTCCATTTGCCGCAGCAGCCCGTTCATTTCTTCGAGGGTCAGCTTGCGGTTGGCGCGCACGGAACCGTGGCAGGCCATGGTCGACAGCAGTTCGTTGCGCTGTTCGGTCAGCAAGCGCGACACGCCCACGGCGCCCAGGTCGCGCAGCACGGCGCGCGCCAGCGTTTCGATGTCGCCACGCGCCAGGATGGCGGGCACGGAGCGCACGGCAATCGACGTCGGGCCGGACGGGCGCATCTCGAAACCCAGATCGTTCAGTTGGGTGTCGAATTCCTCGACCAGGGCCACGTCTTTTTCCTGGGCGTGGAACACCACGGGCACCAGCAGGTCCTGGCGCGGCAGGCTGCGGGCGTCCAGCGCCTGCTTCAGTTGTTCGTAGACGACGCGCTCGTGGGCGGCATGCATGTCCACCAGCACCATGCCCCGGCGGTTCTGCGCCAGGATGTAGATGCCGTGCAATTGCGCCAGGGCCATGCCCAGCGGGTGTTCTTCGTCGGCGGGCAGCGTGGGGGCGGGCCGGGGCTCGCTGACCGGAGTGACCTTGGCCGCCGTGTCGTCGGTCAAGGGGCGGTATAGCGATTGCCAGTCGGCGGCGGGGATGCCGGCGGGCTCGGCGTGCAGGCGGAACGGCACCTGGGTATGGGCGCGCTGCGGGGCGGGTGACGGGCGCAGGCCATAGGCGGCGGGCTGGCTGGTGTAGCCGGGGCGGGGAGCGTTCGGCGCGGGGGCGGCGTGGCCGGGTTGGAGGCCCGCGCGGGCGGAGGACGCGGCGGCGTCCGCGCTTGCAGTCGCGTCGTCACCCAAGTTGGAGCCGGAGCCTGAGCCGGAGCCCGAACCCGAACCCTGGCCCAAGCCCGTGGTGCCGGATGCGACGGTTTCAAAGCCGCCGTCTTCCGCTTGATCTTGCCGGGCGGGTGCAACCGCCGACGAGCCGCCTGTCTGCGCCAGCGTCTGGCCGACCGCGTGAGACACGAAGCGGTGCACGGCGCCACTGTCGCGAAAGCGGACCTCGTGCTTGGCCGGGTGCACGTTCACGTCCACGGCGGCGGGGTCGATGTCCAGGAACAGCACATAGGCGGGCTGGCGGTCGCCGTGCAGCACGTCGGCGTAAGCGGCGCGCAGCGCGTGGCTGACCGTGCGGTCGCGCACATAGCGGCCGTTCACGTACAGGTATTGGCGGTCGGCGCGGGCGCGCGCGGCGGTCGGGCGGGTGATCATGCCGGCCAGGCTGACGGCGCCGACCGCGTGCGACAGCAAGAGGCCGTGTTCGGCGAATTCCGCACCGAGTACGTCGCGGATGCGCTGAGGCGGTTCGGCCGGCAGCCACTGGCGCTGCGCGCGATCGTGATGGAACAGGCGGAACGCAATCTGCGGATGCGCCAGCGCAATCCGTTCCATGGCATCCACGCAATGGCCGAACTCGGTGGCCTCGGATCGCAGGAACTTGCGCCGCGCGGGCACGGCGTCGAACAACTGGCGCACGTCCACGGTGGTGCCGGGGGGGCCGGAAGCGGGGCTGACCTGCATGCTGCCCGCGTCGATCTGCCAGGCGTGCTCGCCGTCACGGGTGCGCGAAATGATGGTGACCTGGGCCACGGAGGCAATCGAGGCCAGCGCTTCGCCACGAAACCCCATCGACGCCACGGATTCCAATTCGTTCAACGACCGGATCTTGCTGGTGGCATGGCGGGCCAGCGCCAGCGGCAATTCGTCGGGCGGAATGCCACCGCCGTCGTCCGTCACGGCGATACGGCGAATGCCGCCGCCCTCCAGCCGCACTTCGATGGCGCGGCCGCCCGCATCGATCGCGTTCTCAAGGATTTCCTTGAGCACGGAGGCAGGCCGCTCGATCACCTCGCCAGCGGCGATCTGGCTGATGAGCAGGTCGGGAAGCGCAAGAATGGAACGGCGTTCTGTCATTAGGCGTAGGTCTGGTGGGGCTGTGTGGAGGATTTTAGCGTCATGGCCTGCTGGGCTATAGTCGCGAAGGTTTAACCTTCTTCCGAACTCCGGGCCGCTGATGCTTGAATTTTTCAATATGGTGCTCCACATCGACAAGACGCTGGGCGTCTGGGTCGCGCAATATGGCGTGTGGGTGTACTTGGTGCTGTTCCTGATTGTCTTTGCGGAGACGGGGCTGGTCGTCATGCCCTTCCTGCCCGGCGATTCGCTGTTGTTCATCGCGGGCGCGTTCGGCGCCACGGGGCATATCGATCCGGTGCTGATGGCGGTGCTGTTGATCGTGGCGGCCATTACCGGCAACACGCTGAACTACATGATAGGGCGCTACATCGGCCCGCGCGTGTTTTCCATGAACGTGCGATTTCTAGACCGTGGCGCACTGATGCGCACGCATGCGTTCTATGAAAAGCACGGCGGGAAAACAATCGTGATGTCGCGCTTCATCCCGGTCGTGCGCACGTTCGCGCCGTTCGTGGCGGGCGTGGCGGACATGCCGATGTCGCGCTTTCAACTGTTTAATATCCTGGGCGCGTTGCTGTGGGTGGTCAGCCTGGTTGCGGCCGGATACTTCTTCGGCAACATCCCCCTGGTGCGCGAACACCTGAACACCATTGTGTTGGTGGGCCTGGCCGCGGCCATCGTGCCCGTAGTAGGCGCCGGCGTATTCAAGCTGATCAAATCCCGCCGGTAGGCTGGGTGCAGCGCGGCAGGGCGGTTGCAAGAACACCACCGTATGCCGCGCGAAACCCATCAAGCAGCGGTGGAGCGGACAATGCACCACCCACATGAACGACGTAACCTATCAGCAGCGCGCTGATATCACCCCAGCCGCGCCAGCGGCGGGTTTGCGGTGAAGTAGCGTTGGATGCCGGTCATCATGGCTTGTGCCAGCTTGTCCTGATGCGAATTGCTCCGCAACAAAGCTTCTTCCTGCGGATTGCTGATGAAGGCGGTCTCAACCAGCACCGACGGAATGTCCGGCGCTTTCAGCACGGCGAAGCCGGCTTGTTCGACGCTGTTCTTGTGCAGACGGTTGATCTTCTTGATCTCGTCCAGGAAGGCGTTGCCGACCTTGAGCGAATCATTGATCTGCGCGGTGGTGGACAGGTCCAGCAGCACCTTGGCGACCTGGCGGTCGTGGCTGCCCAGGTTGACGCCACCGATCAGGTCGGCCGCGTTTTCCTTGTCAGCCATCCAGCGCGCCTGAGCGCTGGTGGCGCCACGCTGCGACAGCGCAAACACCGATGAACCATTGGCCGACGGCTTGACCCAGGCGTCCGCGTGGATCGAGATGAACAGGTCGGCATTCACCCGGCGCGCCTTCTGCACGCGCACATGCAGCGGCACGAAGTAATCGTCGTCGCGGGTCAGGTAGGCGCGCATGTAAGGCTGACTGTCGATCAGCGCTTTCAGGCGTCGCGCAATGCGCAACACCACGTCTTTTTCGCGCAGGCCGCTGCGGCCGATGGCGCCCGGGTCTTCGCCGCCGTGGCCCGGGTCCAGCGCGATGGTCAGCGTGCGCTGCTTGCCGCGGCGGGCGGTGCCGGTAGGCGGCTTGGGCGCGGTCGGCAGCGGCGGGGCGGGTTGCTGCCCGCGCACGCGCGGAGGTTCGGGCGGGTCGGCACGGGTGACCGGATTGCGCTGGATATCTTCCAGGATGCGCGCCAGCGGATCGTCGACGTCGGGGCCGCTCTGGTTCAGGATCGCGATAAGCGGATCCTGGGCGACCTTCGGATACAGGTCCAGCACCAGACGGTACTGGTAGTCGGCCACGGGCTTGAGCGTGAACACCTGAGGCGCGACGGGCTGCTTCAGGTCGAACACCAGCCGCACCACGTTCGGGCGGTTCTGCGCCACGCGCAGGCTTTGGATATAGGGGTCGTCGGGCCGGACCTTGGACACCAGGTCATTCAAGGCGGAACTAAGGGTCAGTCCCTCGATGTCGACCACCAGCCGGTGGGGATTTTCCAGCGTGAATTGTTCAGCCTTGAGCTCGCTGTCGAGCTCCAGCGTGACGCGGGTGTATTCGTCGGCCGGCCAGGTCCGGACAGCCAGAATCGTTGCCGCCTGCGCCAAACGGGGCAGGACCGGCAAGACAAGCAGCGTGGCGGCGACGCTGATCAGGCGGCGCCGGGTGGCGCCTGCGGAGGGAAGGGCGCCGTCTGGGGCGGGGGGACAATCGCGTTCAACCATGTTTGTCCTCGAGCGGTGTACGCGGTCAGGGTGGCGTCGCGGCCGTCATCGGCATATGCCAGGGAAATGAGCAAGTCGGGAGGGGGCAAAAGGCCCTCGGCCCGCTCTGGCCATTCGATCAAAACCACCGCGTCTTCACGCAGTAAATCCCGAAATCCTGCGTCTAACCATTCGCGCGAATCACTAAATCTATAAAAATCAAGATGATAGAAGTATAAGTTAAAAACTTTATAGGATTCAAGCAGCGCGTAGCTGGGGCTTTTGATTCGGCCCGTCACGCCGCATTCGCGCAACAGGGCCCGGGTGAAGGCTGTTTTGCCCGCGCCCAGGTCTCCTTGCAGGTGTATGCAAGCGCCTGCGGGGCCAGTCTGTCCCCCTGAAACCAAGGGGGCAAGCTGGCGCGCAAGCGATTCCGTGGCGGCTTCGTCGGGCAGGTGCAAGGTCAGGGTGCAAAGAGGGGCGGACATGACGCGGGGCGAGTGGTAAAAAACGGTGGAGAGATCACGGATTGCCGCAATTATAGGAATGCGGGTTTCTGCTAATCTTATAAGTGATTGCTATTCTCAATTGTCGCTTCGGGCGGACACCGCCACTTGCGACTGACAGCCGCCACGGAGTTGTACGCGCCATGAAGACCCGCATCGAAAAAGACACGTTTGGGCCCATCGAAGTCCCCGAGGATCACCTCTGGGGCGCCCAAACGCAACGTTCGCTGCATTTTTTCGCGATTTCCACCGAAAAAATGCCTGTGCCGCTGGTTAACGCGATGGCCCGCCTGAAGCGCGCGGCCGCCAAGGTCAACGCCGAACTCGGCGAACTGGATCCGACGATCGCCGACGGCATCATCCGCGCGGCCGACGAAGTCATCGCCGGCAAATGGCCCAACGAATTCCCGCTGTCGGTCTGGCAAACGGGCTCGGGCACCCAAAGCAACATGAACATGAACGAAGTGCTGGCCAACCGCGCGTCCGAAATCTTGGGCGGCGTGCGCGGCGAAGCGCGCAAGGTGCACCCGAACGACCACGTCAACCGCGGCCAATCGTCCAACGACACCTTCCCGACCGCCATGCACGTGGCGGCCGCCGTCGAAGTCGAGCATCACCTGCTGCCTTCGCTGAAACAGTTGCGCGCGACCCTGGCCGAGAAAAGCGCCGAGTTCTATGACATCGTCAAGATCGGCCGTACCCACTTGCAGGACGCGACGCCGTTGACGCTGGGCCAGGAACTGTCGGGCTATGTGGCGCAACTGGATCTGGTTGAGCAGCAGATCCGCGCGACCTTGCCCGGCTTGCATCAACTGGCCATTGGCGGCACGGCGGTGGGCACGGGCCTGAACGCGCATCCGCAATTCAGCGCCAAGGTGTCGGCCGATCTGGCGCATGCAACGGGCACGGCTTTTGTGTCGGCGCCCAACAAGTTCCAGGCGCTGGCCTCGCACGAAGCGCTGCTGTTCGCGCACGGTGCATTGAAGTCGCTGGCGGCCGGCTTGATGAAGATCGCCAACGACGTGCGCTGGCTGTCCAGCGGCCCGCGCTCGGGCCTGGGCGAAATCAGCATTCCGGAAAACGAACCGGGCAGCTCCATCATGCCGGGCAAGGTCAACCCGACGCAGTGCGAGGCCATCACCATGCTGGCCGCGCAAGTGCTGGGCAACGACGTGGCCATCAATATCGGCGGCGCCAGCGGCAACTTTGAACTGAACGTATTCAAGCCGCTGGTGATCCACAACTTCCTGCAATCGGTGCGCCTCTTGACGGACGGCATGGCCAGCTTCAATGCGCATTGCGCGGCCGGCATCGAGCCCAACCACGAACGTATCGCCGAACTGGTGGATCGTTCCCTGATGCTGGTGACGGCGCTGAACCCACACATCGGCTACGACAAGGCCGCGCAGATTGCCAAGAAAGCGCACAAGGAAGGCTTGTCGCTGAAGGAATCGGCCCTGGCGCTGGGTTACGTGACCGAAGCGCAGTTCGCCGAATGGGTGGTGCCTGGGTCCATGACCAACGCGCACAAGTCGTAATCGGCACGACCGCGGCCGCTGTTGCCGCGGGGGTCGCCCAGATGGCAGCCCTAGATGGCTGCGATAGATGCCCGCCCCAGATGGCCGCCTTTGATGGGCGGCCATTTTTTTGCAGTGATCCAGCCTACGCGGTCAGCATCAGCCACAGCGGAATCGTGGCGGCCGAGAACAGCGTGCCCAGCGAAATCAGCACCGCCACCATCCGCCCGTCGCCGCCCATGCGCATGGCCAGCACGTAGGCGGCGGACGCGGTGGGCAAGGCGGCAAACAGCAGCAGCATGCGCGCTTCCAGCGGGGGCAGGCCCACTAGGCGCGCCACGCCCAGGGCCACCGCGGGCAGCGCCACGAGCTTCACGGCAAGCATCCATGTGATCAATGCGCCGTAGCCCTTGCCGCCTTCCCACGCCAGGCTGGCGCCCACGCACAGGATGCCCAGCGCCAACGCCGCCGCGCCCAGGCGCGCCAGCACCGTATCCACGGGGCCGGGTAGTTGCAGGCCGGCCAGGTTGCAGGCCAGCCCCAACAGGGTTGAGACAACCAGCGGATTGCGCGCCAGTTCACGCAGCAGATTGCCGCCGTTGTGACGCGCCAGCCCGTAGACCGCGGCCACGTTGGCCATGGGCACCGCGAAGCCGACGATCAACGCCATCACCGTCTGCCCTTGCGAACCGGCCAGGCTGGCCGCCAGCGCCAGCCCGATATAGGTATTGAAGCGGTAACCGCACTGCGCCGATGACGCCAGCCCCAACGACGACGGCCGCAGCACCAGGCCCGCCAGCCACGCCATGGCCACGCCCGCCACGATCACGGCCGCCGTGGCCTGCAGCAGCAGGGCGGCGTTGCCGGCCGTGATGGGGGTACGAAGAATGGATTGGAACAGCAGCGCGGGGAACAGCACGAAGTACACAAGGCGCTCGGTGCCCGCAAAGAATTCGCGTGAAAAACCCAGCTTGTGACGTAGCGCCCAACCCAGCGCAACCAGCATGAAATCAGGGAAAACCAGAAGGGCAACCGACATGGGACCAGGGTGTTTTTGTAGGGGCGCGGGCCGGGATCGGCGCGCTATGCGGGTGTAAGCATTTGCTGCTATTCTCCGTCATTCTGGCGGGCGCGTCTGCCACAAGCAATTCATAAAAGCAGCGCCACACACGCTGCACAGAAGCAATGCGCTCCCACCGTTATCTGCTGGCCCGTCTACAGACGAGACCATCTCAAAACGGTCCGTTTACATACGGGCTCGCACTCTTGGAGGAAACACACCTATGAATAAAGTTCGCTCCCTGGCCTTGGCTATCGCCGTGGCGACCGGCGCCGCCCGCCCGCTTGGCGCCTCCGTCGCGCATGCCGCCGACAAGTACCCCAGCAAGCCGATCCGCGTGATCGTTCCTTTCGCGCCGGGCGGTTCCACCGACATCATCGCGCGCCTGGTGACCCAGCGCATGAGCCAGGAACTTGGCCAGCCGATGGTTGTGGAAAACAAGGGTGGCGCAGGCGGCGCCATCGGCGCGTCGGAAGCCGCGCGCGCCGATGCCGACGGCTACACGCTGTCCATCGCCACGGTGTCGACCATGGCCGTCAACCCGGCCTGCCGTCCGAAGGACCTGCCGTACGACCCGATCAAGGACTTCCAGCCGGTCACCAACTTCGCCAACACGGCCAACGTGGTTGCCGTGAACCCGAAGTTCCCGGCCAAGGACTTCAAGGGCTTCATCGAAGAACTGAAGAAGAACCCGGGCAAGTACTCCTATGGCAGCTCGGGCACTTGCGGCGTGCTGCACTTGATGGGCGAGTCGTTCAAGATGGCCACGGGCACCGACATCGTGCACGTGCCGTACAAGGGTTCGGGCCCGGCCGTGGCGGATGCCGTCGGCGGCCAGATCGAAATCCTGTTCGACAACCTGCCGTCGTCGATGCCGCAGATCCAGGCGGGCAAGCTGCACGCCATGGCCATCGCCTGGCCTGAGCAAATCTCCTCGATCAAGGGTGTGCCCACGTTCAAGGAAGCCGGCTTCCCGGTGCTGAACCAGCCGGTCTGGTACGGCCTGCTGGCCCCCAAGGGCACGCCGATGGAAGTCGTGAACAAGCTGCGCGACGCCGCTGTCGTGGCCCTGAAGGACCCGAAGGTCATCAAGGCGCTGGACGACCAAGGTTCGGCGCCGTCGGGCAACACGCCGGAAGAGTTCGCCAAGGAAATCAAAGAGCAGTTTGATTGGGCGCAAGACGTCGTGAAGAAGCAAAACATCAAGCTGGATTGATGCGGCATGGGGCCGGCCCGTGGGCCGGTTTCCAACGCCAGTAAAAGCGGGCGCCTTGAATTTCAAGGCGCCCGTTTTATTTTGGTGGCGTTTATTTTGGCGACGTCGCGTCCTTCAAGCGGGCGTGTCCAGCGAGGCCATGCGCGCGGCGCAGGCGGCGCGCAGCCGGTCGATCAGGTCGCGGTGCAGGGCGGACAAGGGGTCCTGGTTGCGCACCATGATGCTGATCGGCACGCGCAGCGCGGGGTCCAGGCGGCGCAGGCTCATGCCGGGGCGCAGCATGGCCTGGGCGGTGATGGCGTCGACGATGGCGTCGCCGCAGCCCGCGTCGACCAGCGCGCAGGCCACGTAATGCGTCTGCACCTGGATAGCGACTTGTGGCGCCAGGCCTTGCGCATCCAGCGCCATCTGCAGCAGCGCGCCCGAGGCATCGCCCGCGTCCAGCACGATCAGCGTATCGCCCTTGGGGTCGGCCAGTTCAGACAGGCGCATCGGCCCGGTGGCGGGCCTGCGGCTCAGGTGCACCAGCTCGGTATGGCCCAGGCCCATGCGCGTCAGGCCGGGGTAGTCGTTGGTGTCGAAGGTAATGGCCAGGTCCAGTTCGCGCGTCAACAAGCCCTGCACCAGTTCCGCGCTGTGATGCGTGTGGATGTCAAAGGTGATGCCGGGTTGCGCATCGCGGCTTTCGCGCACCACGTCGGGCAGCAAGCCCAGCCCCAGCGCGGGCGCGCAGCCCAGCCGCAAATGCCCGTTCGGCCGGTCGCGCAGGCTGGCGACCAGCCGGCGCACGCTGTTCAAGTCCTGGTTCAGGCGCGCGACTTCGGGTGTCAGGATTTCGGCCTCGCGCGTGGCAACCAGGCGACCCTTCACGCGCTCAAACAGCTTGAAGCCGAGTTGGGTTTCGGCGTGCGCCAGCAGTTTGCTGGCGGCGGGCTGCGAGATATGCAGCGCGGCGGCGGCCTCGGTCAGGGATCCGGTACGGCGGATCGCTTCGAAAATCTCGATGTGGCGCAGGCGCATGTCAGGGCAGGGAAGAGGGACCGGAACCGCGATTCTATGTCGGGTTGACGGCGCGGGACACCCGGGCCGATGATGAACGCCTGCCGGCATGCCGGCGCCACCTTGGAGTTGACCATGCGCGCTTGCCGCCACGCCGCCGCCATTCTTCTTGCCGCCACCCTGGCCGCCATGCCGGCCGTTTGGGCACGTACCCCCGCGGCGGTTGAAGATCGCAACCCCGAAGCGGCCAGCGGCGCCCAGGCGCGCGAACTGGTCCGCGCGCCGCAGTACATGATGGTGTCCGCCAACCCGCTGGCCACGCAGGCAGGCGACGACATGCTGCGCGCGGGCGGCTCGGTGGTGGATGCCGCCATCGCCACGCAGTTGGTATTGAATCTGGTTGAGCCGCAATCGTCAGGCATTGGCGGGGGCGCGTTCCTCGTGCTGTATTCGGCCAAGACCGGTCGCATCCAAACCTATGACAGCCGCGAAACCGCGCCCGCCGCAGCGCGCCCGGATCGCTTCCTGGACGCCGAGGGCAAGCCGCTGCCTTTTGCGCAGGCCGTGAACAACGGCATGGCGGTCGGCGTGCCGGGCTTGCTGCGCGGCCTGGAACTGGCGCACAAGGAGGCGGGCGTGCTGCCCTGGGCCGACCTGTTCCAGCCCGCCATCCGGCTTGCCGAACAAGGCTTTGCCGTGTCGCCGCGCTTGCATACGCTGCTGGCGGGCAACAAGGCGCTGCCGAAACAGACGGCCGCAGCCGCGTACTTCTATGGGCCGGATGGCTCGCCCTGGCCGGTGGGCCATGTGTTGAAGAACCCAGAGTTCGCGCGGACCTTGCGCGCGGTTGCCGCGCAGGGCGCCGATGCGTTCTACCAAGGTGATATCGCCCGCGACATCGTGGCGGCGGTGCACGGCCACGCCACGCCCGGCGACCTGAGCCTGGCGGACTTGGCGAACTACCGCGCCAAGACGCGCGACCCGGTGTGCGGCGCGTATCGCGGCTACCAACTGTGCGGGATGGCGCCGCCCAGCAGCGGTCCTATCGCCGTGTTGCAGATGCTGGGCGAGCTGGAACAGTATCCGATGTCGACGTATGCGCCGGGTTCGGTGCAGGCGGTGCATTACTTTTCCGAAGCTGGCCGGCTGGCGTTCGCTGACCGAGATTTCTATGTGGCGGATCCGGACTTCGTCGATGTGCCGGTACGCGCACTGCTGAACCCGGCCTATCTGCGCGCGCGCGGTGCGTTGATCCAGCCGGATCGCAGCATGAAGGTTGCGCTGCCGGGCGACCCGGAAGGCAAGCTGTTGGCGCTTGGCCGCGACAACGCGCTGGAGCTGCCGTCCACCAGCCATCTGGTGGCGGTGGACAAGCAAGGCAATGCGCTGTCCATGACGACCACCATCGAAAGCGAATTCGGCAGCAAGATTTTTGTGCGCGGCTTTTTGTTGAACAACGAAATGACGGACTTCTCTTCGTCGTTCAAGGACCCTGAAGGCAGGCTGGTGGCCAACCGTGTCGAACCGGGCAAACGGCCGCGCAGTTCGATGGCGCCGATCATCGTGTTGCGTGACGGCAAGCCCGTGATGTTGGTGGGTTCGCCGGGTGGCAGCGCCATCATCAACTACGTGGCCAAGACGATTGTGGGCGTGCTGGATTGGGGCTTGGACATCCAGGCCGCGATTGCGCTGCCCAACATGGGCAGCCGCAACAAGGAAACGGAACTGGAAAAAGGCACGGCGCTGGAAGCGCTGGCGCCTGCCCTGGAAGCCATGGGGCACCCGGTGCGCATCACCGAATTCCCCAGCGGCATCCATGGCATCGTCATCGACGCCAAGGGCTTGCAAGGCGGGGTGGACCCGCGCCGTGAAGGCTTGGCGAAGGGCGGTTGAGCCGGCGTTTTATTCCAGCGCGGACGGGTCGATTTCCATGCGCGCTTCCTTGCGACGCGCCAGATAGGTCACACCCCACATCACCACTCCCAGCAGCAAGAGCCAACCCGCGACTTGATACTGGATGACGTCGCGACCCGTCAGCGGCGTGACCAGGAACAGGCAGGCCGCCGCGCCCAGCCACGGAATGATGCGGTTGATGCGGAAGTGTTCGTGCTTGACTTCGTCGCGACGCAGGACCAGCACCGCGACGTTGACGAAGGCGAACACGCCAAGCAGCAGCAACGCCGTGGTGCCGCCCAGCGCGCGGATGGCTTCCGAATCTGCCAGGGCCACCAGGATGATCAGGCCAAAGGCAAGCGCGGTGGTGAACAGGATGGCCGTCCAGGGTGTCTGGTTCTTGCGATGCACGTGCGCCAGGAACGACGGCAGCACGCCTTGGCGCGACATGCCGTAAAGCAGGCGGCTGGCCATCATCATGTTGATCAGCGCCGAGTTCGCCACGGCAAACATCGAGATCACGGGCATGATGTATTCCACCGGCAGGTCCGGCGCGGCGCGCTTGACCACCAGCACCAGCGGCGTCGCGCTTTTGGCCAATTCGCCCACCGGCACCAGCGCCACCGCGCATATCGACACCAGCACGTAGATCACGGCGGTGATGCCCAAGCCGGTCAGCATGACCTTGGGAAAGATGCGGCTGGGTTCGTGCGTTTCTTCGGCCATGTTGACCGAATCCTCGAAGCCCACCATGGCGAAGAACGCCAGTGCGGTAGCCGACGTGACCGCCAGGAATACGCTCTTGTCCTCGGGCGTGTCAAACGCGATCACGCGCGAGAAATCCGCCTGCCCGCCCGCCATGGCATAGAAGCCCAGCAAGATCACCATCAACAGGCCCGATAGTTCGATCAGGGTCAGTATGACGTTGGCCTTGACGCTTTCGGCCGCGCCGCGCAGGTTCACCAACATCACCAGCAGCATGAAGCCGAGTGCGCCGAACGTGATCCAGGTTTTGTCGGCTTCGATGCCGAAGGCCGCGAACAGGTTGGCCGCAAAGGCCTGCGAGGCCGTGGCGGCCGATGTCAGCCCAGAGCTCATCACGGTGAAGCAAACGATGAAGGTCAGAAAGTGCACGCCGAAGGCCTTGTGCACATAGAGCGCCGCGCCGGCGGCCTTGGGGTACTTGGTGACAAGCTCCAGGTAAGACAGCGCGGTCAGCAACGCCACCGCGAAGGCCACCAGGAAGGGCAACCACGCCGCGCCGCCGACTTCGGCGGCCACCTGGCCGGTCAATGCATACACGCCAGTACCAAGAATGTCGCCAACAATGAACAGCAACAATAGTTTGGCGCCCATCACGCGCTTGAGCGGCGCATGCTCCGTTGTGGAAGGGGCAGTCGTTTCGTTCGTGGCCATATTCTTTTCTCCTCTTTCTTGGACTTTGGGGGGAGGCGACCCGAAAAGTCTAAGGCGAGGAGGGTGCAGACAGTGCTACAGCGGTGCAACGAAATGTCTTAGTTGTTGGGATTCGTAGGATGGGTGCAGCGCGAGAGGACAGGGCAGAAAGACCCAAGTGCAGATCGCGCGAAACCCATCAAGCAGCGGCGGAGATTGGGGTGCCGTGGCCACACCGATGTGTGGCTGGATTAGCGCTGGTTCAAGCGCTGCATGATGGGTTTCGCGCGAACGGCTTCAGCGTTCTTCTGATCTTTCCCGCGCGCTGCACCCATCCTACGATTCATAGCCGGTTGGGGTTCGTAGGATGGGTGCAGCGCGAGAGGACAGGGCAGAAAGACCCAAGTGCAGATCGCGCGAAACCCATCAAGCAGCGGCGGAGATTGGGGTGCCGTGGCCACACTGATGTGTGGCTGGGTCAGCGCTGGTTCAAGCGCTGCATGATGGGTTTCGCGCGAACGGCTTCAGCGTTCTTCTGATCTTTCCCGCGCGCTGCACCCATCCTACGATTCATAGCCGGTTGGGGTTCGTAGGATGGGTGCAGCGCGAGAGGACAGGGCAGAAAGACCCAAGTGCAGATCGCGCGAAACCCATCAAGCAGCGGTGGAGATCGGGGTGCCATGGCCACACCGATGTGTGGCTGGGTCAGCGCTGGTTCAAGCGCTGCTTGATGGGTTTCGCGCGAACGGCTTCAGCGTTCTTCTGATTTTTCCCGCGCGCTGCACCCATCCTACGATTCATATCCGGTTGGGGTTCGTAGGATGGGTGCAGCGCGAGAGGCAGGTCAGAAAAATCCCAGTGCGATTCGCGCGGAACCCATCGATTCACGCCTTCAATTCTGGTGGCAGTTTCCGCAGGCTAGCCGGTGTACGCGATAGCTTGATGGGCGAGCCTACGCCTTTGTATTCGCCTTGCTCCAGCACCATGCCGCGATGCTTCGTGTGCGGGTGCTCCAACGCCTGGTCCACCGTTTGCACGGCGGCGGCGGGGACGCCTGCGCGTAGCAGGCGGTCGGCCAGCGCGGCCGCGTTTTGGCTTGCCAACAACGCCGACAATTCATCGCGCAAGGCTTGCCGGTTTTGCAGACGATCGGCATTTGTCGCATAGCGCGCATCCACGGCCAGCCCCGGCGCTTCCAGCACCTGCGCCATCAACGCAAACTGGCGGTTGTTGCCCACGGCAAGAAACAGCGGGCCGCTGGCGGTGGGCAGTGTTTCGTACGGCGCGATGTTCGGGTGCGCGTTGCCGCTGCGCTTGGGCACATTACCGCTGTAGAAAAAATTGGCCGCGTGCGGGTGCAACAGCGACAGCGCGCAGTCGTACAGCGTGATGTCCAGGAATTGGCCCAGCCCGCTGCGATGGCGTTCGTTCAGGGCCAGCAACACGGCGACCGCGGCGTTCAGCCCGGTCACCATGTCCACCACCGGCAGGCCGACGCGCGTGGCCTCGCCGTCGGCTTCGCCGTTCACGCTCATCAAGCCGCACATGGCTTGTGCGCAGGCGTCGTAGCCGGGCAGCCCGCCCAAGGGGCCGTCGGCGCCGAAGCCACTGACGCGGCAATGCACCAGCTTGGGAAAGGCCTGGCTCAAACTGTCATAACCCAGCCCCCACTTTTCCAGCGTGCCGGGCTTGAAGTTCTCAACCAGCACGTCGGCGTCGGCCAGCAGATGGCGCAGCAGTTCCTGGCCGGCTGGTTGCGACAAGTCCAGCGTCATGCCTTCCTTGTTGCGGTTCACGCCGATGAAGTACGACGCCGTGTCGCCCAGGAAAGGCGGGCCCCAGCCACGGGTTTCGTCGCCGCCCGGGGGCTCGATCTTCAGCACGTCGGCGCCGTGGTCGGCCAGTATCTGCGTGCAGTACGGGCCGCCCAGCACGCGCGACAGGTCGATCACTTTGCAGCCGGCCAGTGCGCCGGCGTTCGGAAGAGTAGGGGCCATGGAATCTCTGCTTCAGTCGATGGAAACGTTGGCGCTCTTGATGAGCTCGCGCCACTTGGGCACTTCGGCGGCGATGAAGTCGGCCAGGCCTTGCGGCGTCTGGTCCTTGGCCGCCACGATGCCTTGCGAACGCAGCGCCTGCTCGACGGCGGGGTCCGACAGCGCGACCTTGAACGCCTGGTTCAAGGTATTCACCACATCGGCCGGCGTGCCCTTGGGCGCGACGATGCCGAAGAAGACGCTGACGTCATATCCCTTGAGCCCCTGTTCGGACAAGGTGGGCAAATCCGGCAGCGCGTCCGAGCGTTGCGCGCTGGCCAGGCCGATGGCGCGCAGCTTGCCGGCCTTGACGTGGGGCAAAGCCGTGAGGATGTCGGTGAACGACATGGACACCTGCCCGCCCAGCAGGTCGTTCAGCGCAGGCCCCGTGCCCTTGTAGGGAATGTGCATGATGTCGGTGCCCGCCATCTTGTTGAACAGGATGCCGGCCAGGTGCGACGACGCGCCGTTGCCCGACGAGGCATAGCTGAGCTTGGTGGGGTTCTGCTTGGCGTAGGCGATCAGCTCCTGCACGTTGTTGGCCGGCACCGACGGGTTCACCACCAGGATGTTGGGCAGATGGCCCAGGCGGATGATGGGCGCGAAGCTGGTCTCGGGGTTGTAGCCCTGGTTCTTGTACAGGCTGACGTTGATGGCCAGCGGGCCGGACGTACCGAACAGCAGCGTATAGCCGTCGGGCTTGGCCCCCGCCACGTATTCCGATCCGATATTGCCGCCCGCGCCGCTGCGGTTTTCAACAATCACGTTTTGCTTGAGCGGCTCGCGCAGCTTCTCGGCCAGGCGGCGCGCCATGGCGTCGGTCGGCCCGCCGGGCGGGAACGGCACGATCAGCGTGATGGGGCGGGCGCTGGGAAAGGCGTCGGCCGCCAGCGCGGACGTGGCTGGCAGGACGGCGGTGGCCGCAGCCAGCAGCAAGGGGGCAAGAATGCGTTTCATGGTGGTGTCTCCTGTGGGGAAGGCGCGCCGGCTGTGCCGCCGGCGTCGGATTACAGCGCGTACTGCAAGATGGCCTGGCAGGCCGCGCTTTCGTTGGGGGGAATGGCGTAAGGGTCGCGTGGCGCCAGGCGGTGCAGCAGCACCTGGTCGGCCAGTTGCGCGCGGCTTTCCAGCCCGGCGCCCGTGGCTTCCCAGCGCAGCGCGGCCATGGACACGGCGTGGTACAGCAGCGAGGCGGCCTGACGGGCCAGTTCGTCATGGTCGCCCGCCGCCGCCTGCTCGGCCAGCGCAAAGCTCTTGGCAAGCGCGTCTGCTTGCAGCGCGGCCAGGGCGGGCGGGCACGGCACGCCCGCCGCCAGCAACTGGTCGATGTGGGCACGCAAGGCGGGCAGTGAATTTTCTTTCTTGATGGCGCGCAGCACGTCCAGCGCCACGATGTTGCTGGTGCCTTCCCAGATGGAGCCCAGATGCGCGTCGCGCACCAGGCGCGGCTCGGTCCATTCCTCGATATAGCCGCAGCCGCCGCGCACTTCCATCGCGTCGCCCGTCACCTTGCGGGCGTCGCGGCAGGCACGGAACTTGATCAGCGGCGTCAGGATGCGGGCAAGCGCCGGGTCGGCCATGCCCTGATCGGCGTCCGCCAGCGCGCGCGCCGTCTGGAACATGACGCTGCGCGCCTGTTCGGCCCACACCGTCATCTTGACCAGTTGGCGCTGCATCAGCGGCATGTCGATCAGACGCTTGCCGAATGCGCGGCGGTGCTGCGACACGTAGATCGCTTCGGTGACCGCGCGGCGCATCAGCCCGGCCGCGCGCATGCCGTTGGACAGGCGCGAATTGTTGATCATGTCGGCCATCTGCTTGAAGCCGCGACCACGTTCGCCCACCAGCCAGGCTACGGCCCCTTCCAGGCGAATCTCGCCGCTGGCCATCGAGCGCGTTCCCAGCTTGTCCTTCAAGCGCAGGATGCGGTAGTGGTTGTGGCTGCCATCGTCCAGGTCGCGCGGCAGCAGGAAGAGCGACACGCCCTTCAGGCCCGGCTCCGGCTCGCTGCGCGCCAGCACCATGGCAAAGCCCGCGTCGGGATTCGAGCAGAACCACTTGTCGCCATGAATGCGCCAGGTGCCGTCGGCTTGCGCTTCGGCGGTCACTTCCGTGGCGCTGACGTCCGACCCCGCGCCCTGTTCCGTCATGAACATCGCGCCTTGGCGCAGCGCGTCGAAATCCTGGGTGGTGACTTGCGGCAGCACGCGCTCGACCAGCGCGGGGTCGCCGAACTTGCGCAGCGTGCGCGCCAGCGAATCCGTCATGCTGACCGGGCAACACAGGCCGAATTCCGCCTGCACGAACAGGTGGCTCAGCGCGTACTTGGCGCTGGCCGGCATGGGTTCCGGCCAGCCCAGCACGCCGCCACGATGCGACAGCGCGGCCAGGCCGAATTCGCTGTAGGCCAGGCGTTCCAGTTCCACATAGGCGGGATGCTTGTCGACGCGCGATTCGTCCGCGCCCGCGCGGCTGCGCACGGACAGGGTGGGCGGATGCTTGTCCGCCGTGGCGGCCAGTTCGTCCATCACGCCGCCTGCCAAGCCGCCCAGCCGTTCCAGGTGCGGCAGCAGATGCGCGTGCAGCGCGGCGGGCAGGTAACGCTGGCTCAGGGCGGCGGCATAGGGGTCCGCGCTGAACAGATTCAGGCCGCGTGAATCCGGAACGGGCGTGGCGGCGGGGGCAACGGGGTGGGCGGGGGCATCCATGGCGGCATCCTGCGGAAAACGGGGAAGATGGCCGATGTTGCGTGGGTACATTAATCTATGCAAATACCGATTTTGTGTAGAACAATCCATAAAAAATATAGATAAGGGGAGACCATGGATCTGGACCCGCGCCTTTTGCGCTACTTCATCGCGGTGGCCGAAGAGCGCCACTTCAGCCGCGCCGCCACGCGGCTGCATATTTCCCAACCCCCGCTCAGCTACGCCATCCGCCAATTGGAAGACAACGTCGGCGCCCGCCTGCTGGCGCGTACCAGCCGCCACGTGGAACTGACCGACGCGGGCCACGTGCTGTACCGCGAGGCCCTGACGTTGCTGAGGCAGGCGGAAGAGGTACGCACGCTGGTGCAAAGGGTGGACGCGGGCTTGCGGGGCCGGCTGCGCATCGGCTTCGTGGGGTCGATGCTGTATCGCGGCTTGCCGACGCTGTTGAATGTGATGCGGGCGGAGTTGCCCGACGTTGAGCACGTGCTGACCGAACTTAATTCGCATGAGCAGATTGAAGCCGTGCGGCGCGGTGAACAGGACCTGGGCTTCATCCACGCCAACCCGGTGCCCGACGAGGTACTGGCGCGCGACCTGATCGCCGAGCCGTTCGTGGTGTGCCTGCCGGACTCCCATCCGCTTGCCGGGCGCCAATCGCTACGTCTTGCCGAATTGGCAAGCGATGACTTTGTCTTTTTCGCCCGCGCGGCGTCCCCCAGTTATTACGAAACCGTGCTGTCCATGTGTGTGGCGGCGGGCTTTATGCCGGTGATCCGGCACGAAGTGCGCCACTGGCTAAGCGTGGCGTCGCTGGTGTCGCAGGGCTTGGGGGTGTCGATCGTACCGGCCTGCCTGTCGCGCAGCGGGTTGGCCGGCACGCGCTTCATCACCTTCGAGCATGAAGCGCGCTCGGTCAGCCAGGTGATCTGGCACGCGGGCGCGCGCACGCCCTTGCAGCAAAGGGCGATGGCGCTGGTGGAACGCCAGTTTCCACCGGACGCGGCGCAGGCCGCGTCCGACTGAAGATCAACGAATCAGCGGAACACCACGGTCTTGTTGCGGTTCAGCAGGATGCGGTGTTCCACATGGCTGCGCACCGCGCGCGACAGCACCAGCGATTCAATATCGCTGCCCACCTGGGTCAGGTCGGCCGCCGTCATCGTATGGTCGACCCGCTCGATGTCCTGGTCGATGATCGGGCCTTCGTCCAGGTCCGACGTCACGTAGTGCGCGGTGGCGCCAATGATCTTCACGCCGCGTGCATGCGCCTGGTGATACGGGCGCGCGCCCTTGAAGCTGGGCAAGAAGCTGTGGTGGATGTTGATGGCGCGGCCGTTCAGCGCGCGGCACATGTCCGCCGACAAGATCTGCATGTAGCGGGCCAGCACCACCAGGTCGGTGTTGGACTGGTCGGCAATCGCTAGCACCTGCTTTTCCTGTTCCGCCTTGGTGTCCGGCGTTACGGGCAGGTAGTGGAACGGAATGCCGTAGGACGCGGCCAGGCTGGCGTAGTCGTTGTGGTTCGACACGATCGCAGCCACTTCCGCGTGCAAATGCCCGCTATGCACCCGGAACAGCAGGTCATTCAGGCAGTGGCCCTGCTTGCTGACCATGATCAACAGGCGCTGCTTGCGGCGCGCGTCGTGCAGCTTCAGGTCCATGCCGTAATCCGCCGACAGCGTATCCAGCCGGGCCCGCAGGTCGTCGGGGTTCACGGCCCCGGGCAAGTCGAAGTGCACGCGCAGGAAGAACTGGCCGGTTTCCTCGTCGCCGAACTGCTGCGAATCCAGGATGTTGCAACCCAATTCGAACAACAGGCCGCTGACGCGGTAGACGATGCCGGTGCGGTCGGGGCAGGACAGGGTCAGGATGTAGTCGTTGTGCTGCATGGTGCGGGAATAGGCCAGGGTAAGGATAAAGGGGGGGATGGGCGGAATCAGGCGGCCAGGCGCGCCAGGGTTTCTTCCGCCAGGGCCAGGCTTGAGGTCAGCCCGGGAGATTCAATGCCGAACAGGTTCACCAAGCCCGGCACGCCATGCACGGCGGGGCCGGCAATGACGAAGTCGGCGGCGGGTTCGTGCGGGCCCGAGATCTTGGGCCGGATGCCGGTGTAGCCGGGCGCCAGCGCGTTGTCGGGCAGGGCCGGCCAGTAGCTGCGCACGGCTTCATAGAACACATCGGCGCGGGCCGGGTCCAGCGTGTAGTCCTCGGTGCCGATCCACTCGGTGTCGGGGCCGAATTTGGCCTGACCGCCCAGGTCCAGCGTCAGGTGGACGCCCAGGCCGGCGTGTTGCGGCACGGGGTAGATCAGGCGCGAAAACGGGGCGCGACCGGACAAGGTGAAATAGCTGCCCTTGCACAGGTAGTCGGTGGGGATGCTGGCCGGCGGTACGCCGTCGATGCGGCGGGCCAGCGCGGGCGCTTGCAGCCCGGCTGAATTGATCAGGACGTTGCAGGTCAGCGTCATGGCTTCATCGCCGCCGAATTGCAGCTCGAAGCCGCCTTCGGGGCGCACGCGGCCAGACACCAGCGGCGTGTGAAAGACGCACTGGGCGCCGGCGTTTTCGGCGTCGCCCTGGAACGACAGCATCAGGGCATGGCTGTCCACGATGCCCGTGGACGGCGACACCAGCGCGGCGGTGCATTGCAGCGCCGGTTCCAGGCGCATGGCTTCTTCGCCCGAGATGAATTGCAGGTCGTCAACGCCATTGGCGCGGGCGCGCTGCGCAATGCCTTCCAACTGGGCCGCCTGGTCGCGGTCGGTGGCGACGATCAGCTTGCCCAGGCGCTTGTGCGGCACGCCGCGTTCGGCGCAATAGGCGTACAGCAGATGCTTGCCGCGCACGCACAGGCGCGCCTTCAGGCTACCCGCGGGGTAGTAGATGCCGGCATGGATGACTTCGGAATTGCGCGAGCTGGTGCCCGTGCCGATGGCCTCGGTGGCTTCGGCCACCAGCACTTCGCGGCCAGACTGGGCCAGCGCACGCGCGATGGCCAGGCCGACCACGCCCGCGCCGATCACGATGCAATCCACATCCGCGCTCATGGTGCTTTCCTTTCAGAGCGTGTGCCGGCCGGCGTCAGGTCGAAGCCGCCCGCGTGAAATACCAGCGGCGGCTCGTGGCTGTGGCCGCAGCGTTCCACCTCGCCCACCATGATGATGTGGTCGCCCTCTTCGTAGCGGCTGCGGTTGCGGCATTCGAACCAGGCGGCGCAATGGCCGTCCAGCATCGGCGTGCCGCCCGGCGCGTAGTGCACCGTCAGGCCGGCATAGCGGTCGGGCGTCTTGCCAGTGGCGAAGCGCCGCGCCAGCGCGATCTGCTCGGCGCTCAGCACGTTGACCACGTACCGTTCGCATTGCTCGAAGATTGCCAGCGACGACGAGGCGCGCGACAGGCTCCAGAGGATCAGCGGCGGGTTCAGTGATACCGAATTGAACGAGCTGACCGTCAGGCCGATGGGGGCGCCATCAAGCCCGGCGGCCGTCACGACCGTTACGCCGGTGGCGTAGCGGCCCAGCGCGGTGCGGAAAAAAGCGGCGTCAAAATCAGGGGAGGAGGCGGGCATGCAATCGGTAATTGGGCGGGCGCGACAGGGCGCCCGACATCAGGGCGACAGGCGTTCGATCTTCCAGGCCGAGCCGTCGGCAACATAGCGCAGACGGTCGTGCAGGCGCGAGGGCCTGCCTTGCCAGAATTCAATGGCGGTGGGCTTCAGGCGGTAACCGCCCCAGTGCGGCGGACGCGGCGGTTCTGCGCCGAAACGTTCGCGGAATTCCTTTTCACGGGCTTCCAGCGCTTCGCGGGTAATGGGCTGGCTCTGGGGCGAGGCCCAGGCGCCGATGCGCGAACCGGCGGGGCGGCTGTGATAGTACGCATCCGATTCCTCGGGGGCGACCTTCTCCACCACGCCTTCGATGCGGACCTGGCGTTCCAGCGGCTGCCAGAAAAACAGCAGGCTGGCGCGCGGTTCGGCCAGCAGGTCCTGGCCCTTGCGGGATTCGTAGTTGGTGAAGAACGTGAAGCCGCGCTCGTCAAAGCCCTTGATCAGGACGATGCGGGCGCTGGGCTGGCCACTGGCGTCAACCGTGGCCAGGGTCATGGCGTTGGGTTCCGGCACCTTGGCGGCCAGGGCTTCGTCGAACCAGCGGGTGAATTGCTCGAACGGCGAGGCGGCGGCCTGGCTTTCCAACAGGACGTTCTTTTCGTAGCTTTGACGCAGATCGGAGACGGACATGGAGGCGTGGGATTCAGCGTGGATAACAGGGAGTTTATACCGCCCGGGCGGTCGCTCCCTTATTGACCCCGCGCAGTCTCGGGCATGTTTTCCGCCTGGTGGCGACCAGCGGCGCGCTCAGGCGCCTTCCGGCAGGGTGTGTCCGTCTGCTTCCAGCAACCGCGCGATGGCGTCCAGGCGGGCGTCATGGATGCCGGCGGCGCGCAGCGCCTGGGCCGTCTGCACCACGTAATCGGTGCAGGGGCCGTACCGGCCGGCCGCGCGGCGCACGATGGCTAGCAGCTCGGCGTCGGGCAGCGCGCGGATGTAGGCGGGGTTGTCGCGGTTCATGATGAACACCAGCGCGCGAACGGGGCCGGCGTCGGTCGTGCAGTTGATCCAGCGGGGCAGGTAGGCGCCGGTGGACATCTCGCGCTCCCAAAGCGCCGGGAAATAGGTGGGCACCTGGCTGCCGGCCAGACGGTAGACCACCCCCCGGCACGAGCCGCCCCGGTCCAGGCCGAACACCAGGCCCGGGCATTCCGGCGTGCCCCGGTTCACGCGCGACCACAGGCACAGCGCCCGGTGATGGCCGCGCAGAGTCGCCAGCCGGCGCTCCATGAAGTCGAAATCAGGGCGCCAGATCAGTGATCCGTACCCATATACCCAGACGTCGTCCCCGGCTTGCCAATGGCGCAGCGCGTCATCCAGCGAAGCCTGCCTTTCCTCTGGCGTCCAAAGACGGAAGGGCAGGCTGGCGCCGGCAATGCCGGAGGCGGGGGGAGAGGACTGCATGGTCAAAGCTCTACGGTTTCCGTTCAGATTCGAGCGGGGGATTGCGATTGGCCCAGCCGCCCGCCATCAAGGCCAGCGAATAGGCCCAGAACAACGGGGCGACGCCAATTACCGCACCCAGCGCGCCGAAGGTCAACGGCAGCGATACCTGCGAGCCGTTGATCAGCGCCATGCGCAAGCCTACGGCTTCGGCCGCGCGCCCGGGCGGGCTGTGTTGGTGCAAGAGGGAAAGCATACTCGGTTGGCAGCACCCCAAGGCAAGCCCCAGGATGAACGACAGCACGATCAGGACGGTAACGTCGGTGAACAGCGGGTAAAGCATGAAGTCGACGGCGGCGGTGGCCATGGCCACCCGCACCAGCGTCCACGACCGCACCCGGCGCATGATCAGCGGCAATACCAGGCGGATAACGAACGTTGCCGCCGCGAAGGACGCCAGAATGACGCCGATGGTGGTGGCGGACAGCCCGATCGCCACGCCAAAGATCGGCACCACGAACAAATGCGTGTCCCACGCGCCGGACAAAATGGTGTTGACCATCAGGATGCGGCGCAGGGCGGGCACCGCCAGCAATTCGGTCACGCGGCGGCGCTGCGCTTCCTTGGCGCCCGACAGTTGCGAATCCACGGCCTTCAATTGGTGACGCAAGGCATACAAGCCGATGCCGGACAGGATGGGGCCCAGCGCCAGCAGGCCGAATGCGGTGCGCGTGCCCAGGTTGTCGATGGCCAGCCCGGCGATCAGCGGCCCCGAAAATCCGGACGCGGCGAGCGCCAAGGACAGGAAGGAGAAGTTGCGCATCCGTTGCACGGGTTCGGCGTGGCCCAGCAGATCCTGGGTGGCCACCTGATGCAGCATGAAGCCGATGCCGATACAGCAGGACGCAATCAACAAGGCCGTCTGTGTTTGCGAGATAAACGGCAAAGCGGTGCCGATCGCCACCAATGACGTGCCGATGACGAGCGGGCGCACGATGCCCACCCGGTCGACCCAGCGCCCCGCGCGCACCGAAAACAGCATCGGCAGCACCGCGAACACGGCAACCAGCATGCCTACCTTGAAGGTGGACAGCCCCATTTGCAGGGCCGTCAGCGACACGGTGATCCGTCCGCCCGTCAACGCCACATGATTCATCATCGCCAGCAGGCACAGCAGCACCGCCCCGGAAAATTCCGGGGAACCAGAGGGCGAGGAGGGGGATCTGTTGGAGGTAGACACGGCGTTAACTGCATTCATTCTGTTCGTATCGTCCCCCTATGTCGAGGCGCGCTTTTTTTGCACTGCCGCATAAAGTTCCTGCGCGTGTTAACAAGATAGGCGCCATCTAGGGGCCAAGTTGCGCGCTTACGGTGCAAGATGCGGCAGGTTGGCGGCATGATGGCGGCGGGCGCCGGCGGCGGGTTTCACCCGCGGACCGCTGCCGTTGTATCGTTCTCGCAACGGAACAATCAGATGCGCGTGGCGCCGCGCGGCGCCGCCCTAGTATTTTTTTCCCGTTTCAACCGACGACAGTCCGTTGATTGGCCATCCAGCCCGTTTAGGATGGCGTCCTGGTTCCGAAATAAGGGCGGCGTGGCTCGCCCCTCATCCTCTGGTGCAATGAAAAAGTCCCGCAGTAAGTTCAAACGCTACGCAATCATCGCCGTCGTCATCCTCTTGGGGGTGTGGGGCTTGCGCGCCATGTTCTTCTCGGCGCCGCCGCCCCCCACCTTCGCGGTGGCGGAAGTCAGCCGGGCTAACTTGGAAGACAGCGTGCTGGCCAGCGGCACCATCGACGCCATCGAGCGCGTCAGCGTGGGCGCCCAGGCCACCGGCCAGTTGAAGTCCTTGAAAGTGGAACTGGGCGACCGGGTCAAGAAAGGCCAACTGGTTGCCGAGATTGACGACCTGACCCAGCAGAACGACCTGCGCAACGCCGAAGCCGCCTTGCAGACCCGGCGCGCCGAGCGGGCCGCCAAGGTCGCCATGCTGAAACAGGCCGAACTGGCGTTCAAGCGCCAGCGCCAGATGCTGGCGGCCGACGCCAGTTCGCGCGAAGCCTATGAATCCGCCGAAGCCACGCTGGGCGTGACCCGCGCCGAGATCGCGTCGCTGGACGCGCAGATCGCGCAGGCCGAAATCCAGGTGGATACGGCCAAGGTCAACCTGGGGTACACGCGCATTGTGTCGCCGATTGACGGCATGGTGGTGGCGGTGGTGACCAAGGAAGGGCAGACGGTCAACTCGATCCAGAGCGCGCCCACCATCATCAAGGTGGCCCAGGTGGACACCATGACGATCAAGGCGCAGATTTCGGAAGCCGACGTCACCCGGGTCAAGCCGGGGCTGCCGGTGTACTTCACCATCCTGGGCGAACCCGACCAGCGCTATCACGCCACCTTGCGCGCGGTGGAACCCGCGCCGGACTCCGTCCAGAAAGACGACGCCACCACGTCGATGACCTCGTCCAGCAGCAGCTCCACCACCGCCGCCGTGTACTACAACGGCCTGTTCGATGTGCCCAACCCCGACGAAAAGCTGCGCATCTCGATGACCGCGCAGGTGTTCATCGTGCTGGGCGAAGCCAAGGATGCCGTGGTGGTGCCCGCCTCGGCGCTGGGCAAGCGCGGCGACGATGGCCGCTATGCGGTGCGCGTGGTCCTGCAAGACAACAAGACCGAGGTGCGCCAGGTCAAGATCGGCATGAACAACAACGTCCAGGCGCAGGTGCTGGAAGGGCTTGAGGTAGGCGACCGGGTCGTGTCGGCGGACTCGGCGGCGGCCGGTGCCGCGGCGGCCGGCCCGGCAGCGCCGGGGGCCTGACATGAGCGGTCCGCTGATCGCCCTGTCCGGGGTGCGCCGCGAGTTTCCCGCGGGCGACCAGACCATTGCCGTCCTGAAAGACGTCAACCTGACCATCGAGGCCGGCGAAATGGTCGCCATCGTGGGCGCGTCCGGTTCGGGCAAGTCCACGCTGATGAACATCCTGGGCTGCCTGGACCGCCCGACCCGGGGCGACTACCGCGTCGACGGCCGCAGCACGGGCGAGCTGGACCCGGACGAACTGGCCGAACTGCGTCGCGAACATTTCGGCTTCATCTTCCAGCGCTATCACCTGCTGTCCGACCTGAGCGCGCAGGGCAACGTCGAAATGCCCGCCGTCTACGCCGGCAAGCGCCGCGAGGCGCGCATCGACCGCGCCGACCAACTGCTGGAACGGCTGGGCCTGGGCGACCGCTCGGAACACCGCCCCGGCCAGTTGTCCGGCGGCCAGCAGCAGCGCGTGAGCATCGCGCGCGCGCTGATGAACGGCGGCGACATCATCCTGGCCGATGAACCCACCGGCGCGCTGGACACACACACCGGCCAGGAAGTGCTGCGCATCCTGGAAGAGCTGAACGCCGCCGGGCACACCATCATCATCGTCACGCACGACATGAACGTGGCGCGCCACGCGCAACGCATCATCGAGATCAGCGACGGCGAGATCGTGGCGGACAAGCGCAACCCCGACGCCCCACACCGGGACGCCGCGCGCGACGCGCCGCCCGAATTGCCCAGGCGGCCCGCCTGGCAGTCGTACCTGGACCGCTGCGGCGAAGCCTTGCGCATGGCGCTGTTGTCGATGAACGCACACCGGCTGCGCACGTCGCTGACCATGCTGGGCATCATCATCGGCATTGCCGCCGTGGTGTCGGTGGTGGCGCTGGGCGAGGGCTCGCGGCGCAAGATCCTGGAAGACATCAGCGCCATCGGCACCAATACGGTGGAGGTCTTTCCCGGCAAGGATTTCGGCGACGAGAAAGCCGTGAACATCCGCACGCTGGTCGCGGCCGACGCCGATGCCCTGGCGCGCGAACCCTATGTGGACAGCGTCACGCCGGAAGTCGCCACCAGCAATACGCTGCGCTATCGCAACGTGTCGGTCAACGGATCCATACAGGGTGTGGGCGAACAGTACTTTCGCGTGCGCGCCATCAAGCTGGCAGCGGGCAAGTTCTTCGATGAAACCAGCGTCGTGCGCCGGGCGCAGGAAGTGGTGATCGACGACGGCACGCGGCGGGCGCTGTTCGGCTCGCACACGGAGCCCATCGGGCAGGTCATCTTCCTGGGGTCCATGCCGGCGCGCGTGATCGGGGTGACCGCCAAGAAGGACTCGGTGTTCGGCAATAACGAGTCCCTGAACGTCTGGATTCCGTACACCACCGCCTTATCGCGCGTGTTGGGGCAGCAGCACCTGAAGAGCATCACGGTGCGCGTCAGCGACGCCACGCCGCCCGCCGCCGCCGAGAAGGCCATCGAGCGCGTGTTGATGCGCCGCCACGTGGTGAAGGATTTCTTCGTGTTCAACACGGACGCCATCCGCAAGACCATCGAACGCACCACGGCCACCATGACGCTGCTGGTGTCGCTGATTGCGCTGATTTCGCTGATGGTGGGCGGCATTGGCGTCATGAACATCATGCTGGTGTCGGTCACCGAGCGCACCCGGGAAATCGGCGTGCGGATGGCGGTGGGCGCGCGGCGCAGCGACATCATGCAGCAGTTCCTGATTGAAGCCGTGCTGGTCTGCCTGATCGGCGGGGCGCTGGGCATCATTTTGTCGCTGGCGCTGGGCGTGCTGGTGTCCAAGGCCACCGGCGGCTCGTTCCAGATGATTTATTCCACGGCATCGATGGTGGCGGCATTTACGTGCTCGACGCTGATCGGTGTGCTTTTTGGCTATTTGCCGGCGCGCAACGCGGCGCGCCTGGATCCCGTCGAGGCGCTGGCCCGGGAATGAGGACGATGAAAGCGGTTTCCCTGATTTGCAAACCTGTCGCGCGGACGTTGGCGCTGGCCTTGGCCCTGCCTTTGGCTTTAGCGGGATGCGGCAGCCTGCTGCGCACCGACTACGAGCCGCCGCTGACGCAGACGCCCGCCGCGTGGACCTACGGTGGAGCGGCAGACGGACAGGCCGGCGCGCAAGCCCCCCTGGCAGACGGCGGCGCCTGGTGGCGCAACTTCAACGACCCGGTGCTGAACGGGCTGGTCGACGCCGTTCTGGCGCGCAATAACGACCTGGCCGCGGCCGCCATCCGCGTGCGCCGCGCGCAATACCAGGCGGGCCTGACCGAAGACAAGCTGATCCCGCAGCTAGGCGGCGACGCCAACGTGACGCGCAACCGCAACCTGTATGGCGACCGCGCCATCACGCGCGCCAACCAGGCCCAACTGACCGTCAGCTACGAAGTGGACCTGTGGGGCAAGCTGTCGCGCCAGCGCGATGCGGCGCAATGGGAAGCGTTGGCCACCGAGCAAGACCGCCAGTCCGCCGCCTTGTCGCTGGTGGGCACCACCGCCACGCTGTATTGGCAGACGGCCTTCATCAACCAACGCATTGCCAGCAGCGAGGAAAGCATCGCCTACGCGCGCCGCACGCAAGACCTGGTGCGCGCGCAGTACGCCGCGGGCGGCGCGTCGGCGCTGGAACTGGCCGAAGCCGAGCAGACCGTGGCCAGCCAGCAGGCAGCGCACACCTTGCTGGTGCAGCAGCGCGTGGAATACACCAATGCGTTGACGATTCTGTTCGACGGCCCGCCAGACCGCAGCATGGCCAACCCGCCCCGCCTGCCGGAATATCCGCTGCCCGAGGCCCGCGCCGGCGTGCCGGCGGACCTGCTGGGCCGCCGCCCCGACCTGCGCGCCACCGAGCTGCGCCTGCGCGAGGCGCTGGCCACCGTTGACGCCACCCGCGCCAGCTTCTACCCGCCAGTGACGCTGACGGGCGCGGTGGGCAGCGCCAGCCCCACGCTGTCGAACATGCTGCAAAACCCCGTGGCCACGCTGGGCGTGGGCCTGACGCTGCCGTTCCTGCAATGGAACCAGATGCAGCTGAACATCAAGATCTCGAAGGCCGATTACGAAGAGCGCGTCGTCAATTTCCGGCAGTCGCTGTATCAGGCCATGGCTGATGTGGAAAACGCGCTGTCCAACCGCACCCAGCTGGCCTTGCAGGCCGAGCAGCTTGCGGTGTCGTTGCGCGCGGCGCGCGAGGCCGAACGCCTGTACGAAGTGCGATATCGGGCAGGAGCCGTGTCCTTGAAGGATTGGCTGGACGCGCAGGAAAAGCGGCGCACGGCCGAGATTGCCCGCGACGAGAACGGCCTGAACCGCTTGGTGAACCAGGTGACGGTGTACCGGGCGCTGGGCGGGGATGATGCGGGCTGAGGCTGGGGTTGAAGTTACAAGCTTGATGCCTGCCCTAAAATAGCCGCCATGAACTCGCCCGACCACCCAGCCCCCTCCGCCGACCTGGACCGCCGTTTTGGCGGTCTGTCCCGTTTGTATGGCCCCCAGGCGCCCGCCCGGCTTCAACAGGCGCACGTTGCCGTCGCCGGACTGGGCGGGGTGGGGTCCTGGACGGTCGAGGCCCTGGTGCGTTGCGGCGTGGGCGCGTTGACGCTGATCGACCTGGACCACATTGCCGAATCCAACGTCAATCGTCAGATCCATGCACTGACGTCCACGCTGGGGCAATCCAAGGTCGATGCCATGGCCGAGCGGGTGTTGGAGATCAACCCCGAATGCCGCCTGACGCGCATTGACGACTTTGTGTCGCCCGAGAACGTGGCCGAGGTCTTGCCGGGGCCTTACACCGTCATCATCGATTGCACCGACCAGGCGGACGCCAAGATCGCCATGATTCTGCATGCGCGCGCGCTGGGCGTGCCCATGCTGCTGTGCGGCGGCGCGGGCGGCAAGACCGACCCGCTGGCCTTGCGGGCGGGCGACCTGTCGGCGGCGGTGAACGACGCCTTGCTGGCCAAGCTGCGCAACAAGCTGCGCCGCGAGCACGGCTTTCCCCGCGCGTCCGACCAGAACGGCAAGGCGCTCAAGCGCGTGCCGAAGATGGGCGTGCATGCGCTGTGGTTCGACCAGCCGGCCATTCTGCCGGACGCCTGGACCCGCCCCACCGAGGGCGAAGACGATATGGGCGCGGCGGCGCAGAGCCCCGCGCCGCAGGGTTTGTCTTGCGCGGGTTACGGGGCGGTGGTGACGGTGACCGCGGCCATGGGCATGGCGGCGGCCAACGAAGCGTTGCGGATGGCGATCTGAACGCGGGGCGCCCGGGTTGCTATCGCGGTGGCCACGTGGGCTGCGGCGTCGGTAGTCGCAGCGGCCGCTACATTCCCACGAACACCATCCCGTCTTCGATCCTGACCGGGTAGGTCGCCACGTTGTCGCGCAAGGGTGAACAAAGCGCGCGGCCGTCGCGCACGTCAAAGCGCCCCTGATGCAGCGGGCATTCGATTTCATGGCCGGTCAAGAAGCCATCGCATAAGCGGGCGTTGCCGTGCGTACAGAGGTTGTCGGTGGCGTAGACCTGGCCGTCCACGCCATACAGCGCGATTTCGCGGTCGCCTGCCTGCACGGCGATCACGTCGTCTTCGGGCACATCGGCATGGGCGATGGCCTTGATCCATTGGGTAGTCATAGTCATGGCGGTGATCCTAGATAGGGTAGATAAGCGAATTGGGCACCAGCTCGCTGTCGAAGATGCACAGCCGCGATTCAAACTTCAGCCCGTCCGGCGTGCTGCGCACCACGTCCAGGTAGCGGCCCACGTTGAACACCGTGGTGAACTGGTTGGGCTTGGTGCGAAAGACGGCGTAGTTGGCTTCGGATTCGATGCGGTCACCTTGCACCGACAACACGCGCGGCGCGCCCACCACATGGCGCTGGTAGTAGGGGTCGTGGAAGATCGTTTCGGTGGCGCCGTAGATACGGTCTTTCAACATGGCGCGGCTTTCGAACGCCATGGTGGCCAAGGGATAGCCGCGTTCGTGGTTTTCGCGGGGCAGTACCTTGTAGGTGCAGTCTTCCAAAAAGAAGTCGGGCCATTTCTCCCATTGCTCGGCGTCCAGCGCGGCGGCGTAGTCGGTGTACAGGCAGGTCAGGCGGTAGTAGAGCGGAAAGTCCAGCATCGTCATGCCTCCATCACGCGGCGCCAATACGCATACATGCCGCGTATCAGCGTTTCGGTCACCATGTGGTCGGTGTTCTCGGCGGTCTTGCCGCCCAGTTCCGCCACGCTGCGATGCCACGGTTTCTGTTCAAAACCCGATTGCGAAAATTCAATCACTTCGCCGTCGTCCGCCGATACAAACCCGGCCGGGCCGAACAGGTTGGCCTGGCGCAGCCGCCGGCGCGTCATCTCGGGCGTGTCTTCGGCAAAACCGAAGTGCGTCCAGACGAAGTCAAAGGCGTCGTGGCCCACGGGCTGGATGTGGCGGGTGGATAGCGAATTGACCTGCTGCTGGATGATCACGCTGGGAAACAGCGTCATCAGCACGGCGGTGGGGCCGTTCCACCAGGGCTCCGGCACGATGTCCAGAAAGCGATCGTCGTTCAGCGACATCTGCTCCTTGAAGCTGGACACGCCGCTGGTGACGCTGCCCTTGCCGCCCTGGCCGCGCGTGGAAATCATGGCCGCGTGGCGGAAATGGCGGTCCATCTTGAGTTCCGACCGGTTGTCCGCGCGCCAGAGGCCGAAGGTGACGAACCAGGTGTGCAGCAGGCCGGGGTGATAGGGGTCCTTGATGTTTTCCTGCATCAGCTTCCAGTTGCCCGGGATGCGCTGGCGGCTGTAGCCATGGATGACCAGTTCACGGCCATCGAAGACACGGTCGAAATAGTGCAGGATGTCGGGTCCCAGATAGTCTTCCAGCGATTCGGCGTCGTGGTCGAACGAGGCGAACACCACGCCGTTTCGACAGGCCACCGCCAGCTTGGTCAGGCCGTGGTCTTCGGTCTTGAAATCGGGCGGCATGCCGCCGTTGACCTTGCCGTCTTGTTTGACGCCGCGCCGGAAGGGCACGCCGATCAGGTTGCCTTCCAGGTCGTAATTCCATTGGTGATAGGGGCAGACGAATTCGCTGCGGTTGCCGGCGCGTTCGCGGCAGAACTGCACGCCGCGATGGGCGCACACGTTTTCCACCACGCGCACCTGGCCGCTCTGGTCGCGCAGCAGAATCACCGAGCGCTCGCCGACGGCGGTGCGCTTGAAGTCGCCTGGGTTGGGAATTTCGGCTTCCAGACCGACGTAACACCAGTGCGCCCGGTAGAAGAAGCGTTCCAGCTCGCGCTGGTGCAGCGCGGCGTCGGTGTAGACGCCGAAGGGAATACGGTGGGAACCGTCGCCCTGCCAGGGCGGGTCGATTTGCATGGTTTGTCTCCTATTTTTTATCGCTTCATCATCGGGCAGGCGATGAAATAAATAAATAGAATCTGATCAATAGAAGACATCACCAACATCAATATTGGTGGAGACAAGCGCATGAACCTGAAAGACGTGGACCTGAACCTGCTGGTCGTCTTCAACGAACTGCACAAGCACGGCCGGGTGTCGGCCGCCGCGCAAAGCCTGGGTATTTCGCAACCCGGCGTCAGCAATGCGCTGAGCCGCTTGCGCAAGCTGCTGGGCGATGAATTGTTCCTGCGCACCTCGCGCGGAATGGTGCCGACGCCCTATGCCGAGGCGCTGGCGCAGCCCATTGCGGATGCCTTGGGCGCGTTGCACGGCACGCTGAACGCGCGCGCCGTGTTCGACCCGGCGCGCAGCGAACGGGCGTTTGTGATCGGCGTGAACGATGTGGGCGAAACCTATTTCCTGCCGCGCTTGATGCGGGCCCTGGACACCGCCGCACCGGGCGTCACGATACGCACGGTGCGTACGACGTCGATTGATGTGCGCGATGAAATGGAACGCGGCCGTATCGATCTGGCCATGGGCTTTCTACCCAGTCTGCAAAGCGGCTTCTTTCAACGCAAGCTGTTCAGCCAGCCTTATGTGTGCATCTTTCGGCGCGATCATCCGCTGGCGCGCTCGGGGGTGACGGCCAAGCAATTCCGTGCGGCCGAGCACGTGGCGATTGTGTCCGAGGGCACGGGGCATGGAGTGGTGGACGAGGTGATTGCCCGCGCCGGCATCCGCCGCCGCTTGCGGCTGACGGTGCCGCACTTCATGGCGGTGGGGCCGGTGCTGCAAGCCACCGACATGATCGCGGTGGTGCCGCGGCGCTTTGCCGACTGCGCCTGTACGCCTTTCGGGCTGGCGATGGCGCCCTGTCCGGTGAAGATTCCCGAGTCGGTCATCAATGTGTTCTGGCACGCGCGCAACCACCGCGAGCCGGCCAATCAATGGCTGCGCCAGGTGGTGGTGGAACAGTTCGCGGACCAGGACGGAGGGGGCAGGCTTCCCGCAGCGCGGCGGTGAACGGCAGGGGGAGTCAGGTTTCGCGTCGCGTGGTGGTGAGACGGCAGGGGAGTCAGGTTTCCCGTAGCGTGACGGTGAACCAGCCGCGCAGCGCGTTGGACAGGCGGATTTCGTCGGCCTCGTGCAGGTCGGCCAAGGTCAGTACGCGCTCGCTTGCGTTGGCGGTGTCCAGCAGTTCGCCGCGTTGCACGCCGGGCAGGCAGCCGCTGGATACGGGCGGCGTGTACCAGCGGCCGTCCAGCAGCAGGTAGACGTTGCTGCGGCTGCCTTCGCAGAGCTCGCCGCGTTCGTTCAGGTAGAGCAGGTCAAAAATGTTGGGATGCGCGGGCAGCCATTCGATGGTCTTGGTGTACCAGGGCCGGTGCGTGGTCTTGTAGCGCAGCAGCGGTTCGGAAGACCGCAGCGTTTCGGGCGCCAGCATCACTTCCTGCACGGCGGGCAGCGGAGGCAGCGGGGCGGTCTGGATATGGCGGCTGCCGTCGCGCGCCACCAGCAGGCGCAGGCGGTGCGGGCCCGGCGTGACCAGGCCCATGGCGGCGATCATGATGTCGCCTTCAACGGCGCGCCCGGCCCAGGCATAACCCAGGTCCTTGCAGGCCGCCTCCAGCCGCTTCAGATGGCGCGCCAGCAAGGGCACGCGCTGTTCGGCATCGACCAGGATGGTCTCGATCAATTCGGGTTGCATGGGACGCTCCTGGAAAATCGCGGTTGTGGACCGCGCTCTATGCTACTACCGAGTGGTGGATCGCGGGACATGGTCGTAGGATGGGTGAAGCGCGGCACGCCCGCCCCAAGAACACCTTCGTCAATCGCGCGTAACCCATCAATCGGCGCCGGATACATCGCAAACGCTGCATGATGGGTTACGCGCGGCAACCGCTCGCGTTCTTGCGCACCCCCTCGCGCGCTTCACCCATCCTACGATTGCCATCGCGCCATCGCGCCGTTGCGCCGATGGGCCGATGGGCCGTTGGGCCGTTGCACCGATGCGCCGTTGCGCCGTTGCACCGATGGGCCGCTGCGCCAACACGCCGCTGCGCCCACACGCCGACACGTCGTCGCCCTTCCATCAACCCCGCAATATCCGCGCTTTCCAATGGCATTCCTGCCATTCCTCCGCGGGGTCGGAATCATGCACGATCCCGCCGCCTACGCTATACACGCCGTGGCCGTGCGCATCCAGCACCAGCGTGCGGATCGCGACGTTCAGTGAAAAATCGCCATTCGGCGCCAGCCAGCCGACGCTGCCGCAATACAAGCCGCGCGGGGCGGTTTCCATTTGGCGGATTCTTCGCATTGCAGCCACCTTCGGGGCGCCGGTAATCGACCCGCAAGGAAACAGCGCATGCAACACCGCTTGCAGCCCGGCCCCCGGCGCCTCGGCGGACACCGTGGACGTCATGGTCCACACGGTGGGGTAGCGTTCCAATGAAAACAGCGCATCCACCTTGACCGAGCCCGGCTGCGCCAGGCGGCCCAGGTCGTTGCGCAGCAGGTCCACGATCATCAGGTTTTCGGCGCGGTTCTTCTCGCTGGCCAGCAAGCCCTGGCCCAGGCGCGCGTCTTCGATCGGGTCGGGATGGCGCGGCGCGGTGCCTTTCATGGGGCGGGTCGTCAGCCGCGGTCCCTCACGCCGCACAAATAGTTCAGGCGAACACGACAGCACCGTGCGCTCGCCATCCTGGATGAATGCGCCATGCGCCACCGGGTTGCGCGCGGCAATGCGTCGGTACAAGGTTGCCGGATCACCCTGGTATTGCAGGTCCAGCGGCTGGGTGTAATTGACTTGATACAGCTCGCCGTCTTCGATCAGGCCGCGTATGGCGTCGACCTGGCGCACGTAGTCGGCCTCGGTCATGCGCGGCGTGGGCAGGCTGATGGCGGCGGGGGCGCTGGCGGCGTCCGGCGCGTCCCAGGGGGTGTCGTCCACCTTGCGTTCGAAGACCAGCGCCGTCAGCCGGGGCCGGCCGTCGTCTTGCGGAGGCGTCCAGGGGCCGGCCGGCGCGGCCAGGGCGGCTTCGGGCAGCAGCCATTCACCCAGTTCATAGTCCAGCAACAGGGCCACCCAGCGCCCCTGTTGCCGCGCGGCCTCGATGGCCGCCAGCGCGGGCGCGACGTCGGCGGCGGTGCGCGCTTCGATCCGGGAGCAAAAGCCCTCGAACCGAAACGCGCGGCCGGCCAGCCGGTCTTCAAAACGACAATCCATGCTTGCTACCGCGCTTGATGTGCCAGGAATTCCGTCAGGACACGGCCGGTGTGGGAATGATCGGCCAGGGTCATCACATGTTCCGGCGAGCCTTCGGCCACCAGTTGGCCGCCGCCCGTGCCGCCTTCGGGGCCCAGGTCCAGCAGCCAGTCGGCTTCGGCGATGACGTCCAGATTATGCTCAATCACCACCACCGTATTGCCGGCTTCCACCAGGCGATGCAGCACGTGGATCAGCTTTTCGACGTCGGCCATCGACAAGCCCACCGTCGGTTCGTCCAGCACGTACAGCGTGTGCGGAATGCGCGAGGCGCGGCCGGTCTTGATCAGACCATCGGTCAGACGCGCCTTGGACAGCTCGGTCACCAGCTTGATGCGCTGCGCCTCGCCGCCCGACAGCGTGGGCGACGGCTGGCCCAGCGTCAGGTAACCCAGGCCCACGTCTTGCATCAGTTGCAGCGGGCGATGGATCTTCGGGTGCGCCGCGAAGTAGCCGATGGCGTCATCCACTTCCATGGACAGCAACTCGCCGGCGTTCTTGCCGCGCATCTGCACGCTAAGCGTGTCGCTGTTGAAGCGCGCGCCGTTGCAGGCGTCGCACGGCACTTTGACGTCGGGCAGGAAGTTCATTTCGATGGTGCGCATGCCCTGGCCTTCGCAGATGGGGCAGCGGCCGTCGCCGGTGTTGAACGAGAAGCGCGCCGCCGTCCAGCCGCGCATGCGGGCTTCGCGGGTGTCGGCGAACTGCTTGCGCACGTCGTCCCAGAAGCCCACGTAGGTGGCCGGGCACGAACGCGGCGTCTTGCCGATGGGGGTCTGGTCCACTTCCAGCACGCGGTCGATGGCTTCCCAACCCTTGATGCTCTCGCAGCCGGCCCAACCTGGCGCCTTGCCTTGGGACACGGCTTGCATCAGGTTGTCCAGCAGCACTTCGCGCGCCAGCGTGGACTTGCCGGAACCGGACACGCCGGTCACGACGCTCAAGCGGCCCACCGGAATCTTGGCGTCCACGCTGCGCAGGTTGTGCAGGCGCGCGCCACGAATTTCGATCATGGGCGTGTCGGCCTCGACCGCGCGGCGGCCTTGCAGCGGATGCGCCAGCGGCGTCTTCAGGTAGCGGCCGGTGATGGATTCCGGCGCGTTCATCACGTCTTCCACCGTGCCTTGCGCCACGACCCGGCCGCCACGGATGCCCGCGCCGGGTCCGATGTCGATCACGTGCGAGGCGCGGCGGATGGTGTCGTCGTCATGTTCCACCACCACCAGCGTGTTGCCGTTGCCTTCCAGGCGCGCCAGGGCGTCCAGCAGGATGCGGTTGTCGCGCGGGTGCAGGCCGATGGTGGGCTCGTCCAGCACGTAGCAAACACCTTGCAGGTTGGAACCCAGTTGCGCGGCCAGACGGATGCGCTGCGCTTCGCCACCAGACAGCGTGGGCGCGGCGCGGTCCAGCGCCAGGTAGTTCAGGCCCACTTCCTGCATGAAGTTCAAACGGCCGCGGATTTCGGTGAGGATGTCGCGGGCGATCTCGCCTTCGCGGCCGCGCGCCACCAGTCCGGTGAAGAAGGTGTGCGCGTCCGACACCGGCAGCGACGCCAGTTCGGCAATGGACTTGTCGCGCCAGCGCACGGCGCGCGCCACGCGGTTCAGGCGCTGCCCGTCGCATTGCGTGCAGGCCTTGGCCTCGCCTTCATACCAGGCGTTCCAGGCGGTTTCCTCGCCGGTCTGTTCTTCGTCAAAGCCCTGCAATTGCAGGCCCGTGCCGTAGCAGCCCGTGCACCAGCCGTGCTTGGAGTTGTACGAGAACAGGCGCGGATCGGGTTCGGGAAAGCTGGTGCCGCAAGACGGGCACGCGCGCTTGACCGAAAAATGCTGCTGCTGCAATTCGCTGTTCAGCGCTTCATGCAGCTTGTTCACCGGCCACACCACCGACATCACGCCCTGGCCGTTTTCCAGCGCGCTTTTGACGGCGGCGCGCAGGTCGGCCTCGTTGGCCGGGTCCACCACCACGTCCGCCACGGGCAGTTCGATGGTGTGTTCCTTGTAGCGGTCCAGACGCGGCCACGGGGCCACGGGGATGAACTCGCCGTCCACGCGCAGGTGCGAATGGCCCTTCGAACCGGCCCACTTGGCAAGGTCCGTGTAATAACCCTTGCGCGCGGTGACCAGCGGGGCCAGCAGCCCGATGTGCACGCCCTTGTGGTCGCGCAGCAGGCGCGCCACGATCTGGTCCGTGTTCTGCGGCTCAACGGCCACGTTGCAATCCGGGCAGTATTGCGTGCCCAGCTTCACATAGAGCAGGCGCAGGAAATGGTGGATTTCCGTCATCGTGGCCACGGTGGACTTGCGCCCGCCACGGCTGGTGCGCTGTTCGATGGCCACGGTGGGCGGAATGCCGAAGATGGCGTCCACGTCGGGCTTGCCGGCCGGCTGCACGATGGCGCGCGCGTAGGCGTTCAGCGATTCCAGGTAGCGGCGCTGGCCTTCGTTGAACAGGATGTCGAACGCCAGCGTCGACTTGCCCGAGCCGGACACGCCGGTGATCACGGTGAATTTGTCGTGCGGGATTTCAACGCTGATGTTCTTCAGGTTGTGCTCGCGCGCGTTGCGGATCTCGATGGCCATATTGCCCTGGCGACGCGCGCGCATCACGGATTGCAGCGGCGTGCCGTCGCCCGCGCCACTGGCTTCGTTGTAGGTCGCGGTGGGTTCGGCGATGCGGGCGGTCAGGCCGGCTTGCTCGACTTCCTGCGCGTCGATGTCGCTGGTGACCACCACGTCGGCCGGCAGGATGCTGACTTCGTAATCGCGCAGGGCCGCGCCCGTGTGCGACTTGGGGTTGTCCATCAGGTCCTGCGGCGTGCCCACGCCGATCAGCAGGCCGCCGGCGTCGCCGCCCTCGGGGCCCAGGTCAATCAGCCAGTCGGCCGCGCGGATCACGTCCAGATTGTGTTCGATGACCAGCAGCGTGTGGCCAGCGGCCAGCAGCTTGCGGAACGCGCGCATCAGACGTGCCACGTCGTCAAAGTGCAGGCCGGTGGTGGGTTCGTCGAACAGGAACAGGCTGCCCTTCTTGGCCACCTTGGCGGTGGAAATACCGCTGCGGGCGGCCTCGGCCAAGTGGCCGGCCAGCTTCAGGCGTTGGGCCTCGCCGCCGGACAGCGTGGGCACGGGTTGCCCCAGCCGCACGTATTCCAGGCCCACGTCGGCCAACGGCGCCAGGCCGGTCTGCACGTCGCGCAGGCCCTTGAAGAAGTCCAGCGCTTCGCTGACCGTCATGGCCAGCACTTCGTCGATGGATGCGCTCTTGCCCAGATGTTCGACACGCACTTCCAGCACTTCGGGGCGGAAGCGCTTGCCGTCGCAGTCGGGGCAGCGCAGGTACACGTCCGACAGGAACTGCATTTCCACATGTTCAAAGCCCGTGCCACCGCAGGTGGGGCAGCGGCCGTCGCCACCGTTGAAGCTGAACGTGCCGGCCGTGTACGCGCGTTCGCGCGCCAGCGGGGCTTGGGCGAACAGCTTGCGGATGGCGTCAAAGGCGCCCACGTAGCTGGCGGGGTTCGAGCGCGCGGTCTTGCCGATGGGGGTCTGGTCCACCATGACCACGTCGGCAATCTGTTCGGCGCCCAAGAGGCGGTCGAACGCGCCAGGCGATTCCGACGGCTTGCCCTTTTGCTTCAACAGCGCGGGGTACAGCACGTCCTGCACCAGGGTGGACTTGCCCGAGCCGGACACGCCGGTCACGCAGACGAGACGGCCCAGCGGCAGTTCGACGGACACGTTTTTCAGGTTGTGCGCGTTGACGCCTTCGAGCAGCAGGCGCGGCGTGTTGGCCGCCACCGGCATGGGGCGCGGCGCTTCCACGCGCTGGCGTCCGCCCAGGTAGTTGCCCGTGAGCGTGTCGGCCGCGCGCAGTTGCTTGGGCGTGCCGTCAAAAACGATGTAGCCGCCGCGCTCGCCGGGGCCGGGGCCGATGTCGATGATGCGATCGGCCGCCACCATGACTTGCGGGTCGTGCTCCACCACCACCAGCGTGTTGCCGGCGTTGCGCAAGCGGTGCATGACTTCAACCACGCGGTGCATGTCGCGCGGGTGCAGGCCGATGGACGGCTCGTCCAGCACGAACAGCGTGTTCACCAGCGAGGTACCCAGCGCGGTGGTCAGGTTGATGCGCTGCACTTCGCCCCCGGACAGCGTGCGGCTCTGGCGGTCCAGCGTCAGGTAGCCCAGGCCCACGTCGCACAGGAACTTCAGGCGCGCGCGCACCTCGGTCATGAGCAGGTCGGTGGCCGCGTCCAGCGCGCCCGAGAACGACAGCCCGTCAAAGAAACGCCGCACCCGTTCAATGGGCAGCAGCATCACGTCATGGATAGACAGGCCGCCGATATTGTTGAGTTGGTCGCGCGACCAGTTGGCGCCCACCGGCATGAAGCGCTGATAGCGGCCGTCTTCGGGCGGCAGCACGGTGTCGGCTTCTTCTTTCGTGCCCAGGCGCCACAGCAGCGCGTCGGGTTTCAGGCGCGCGCCGTTGCAGGTGGGGCAGGGCGTGTAGCTGCGGTACTTGGACAGCAGCACGCGCACGTGCATCTTGTAGGCCTTGGTTTCCAGCCAGTCAAAAAAGCGCTGCACGCCGTACCACTGGTGCTTCCAGGCGTCGTTGCCGCCTTTCCAGTCAGGCGTGCCGTACAGCACCCAGTGCTTGTGTTCTTCGCTAAGGCTTTTCCAGGGCACGCCCAGCGGCACGCCCGCGCGCGGCGCGTACTTTTGCAGTTCGTCCTGGCATTCCTTGTAGGAAGGCGTGGTCCACGGCTTGATGGCGCCTTCCATCAAGGTCTTGTTTTCGTCGGGGATGACCAGGCCGAAGTCGATACCGATCACGCGGCCAAAGCCCCGGCACGCTTCGCAGGCGCCCAGCGGGGAATTGAACGAGAAGCTGCTGGGCAGCGGGTCGGTGTATTCGATGTTGCAGTCGGCGCAGTGCAGGCGGTCGCTGTATTTCCAGATATGCGCGTTGTCGCCGTCGGCGTTCACGACGTAGACGGCCAGGTGCCCGGCTCCCATGCGCAGCGCGGTGTCCAGCGCTTCCATCACGCGCTCGCGTTCGGTGCCGGCAAAGCGGAAGCGGTCCTGGATGACGTGCAGGATGCGGCGTTCTTCGCCGGCGTCCTTGGCGGCTTTCGCTTTCTTGGCGCCTTTCGCGGGCTTTGCGACGGTGGCGCGCGGCACGGCGGTTTCCTCGGCGTGCACGCGGGTATAGCCCTGCTGCTCAAGAAAGCCGCGTACTTCGTCTTCGGTGAAGTTGGCGGGCACGGCGATGGGAAAGGTCACCACCAGGCGCGGGTCGCCGGCCACGGCGGCGCGTTCGGCCAGCGAGTGGTAGATGGAATCGGGCGTATCGCGCCTGACCACCTTGCCGCAACCCCGGCAGTACAGCCGGGCGCCGCGCGCGAACAGCAATTTCAGGTGGTCGTTCAGTTCGGTCATTGTGCCGACCGTGCTGCGCGAGCTGCGCACCGGGTTGGTCTGGTCAATGGCGATGGCGGGCAGGATGCCTTCGATGCGGTCAACCTGCGGCTTGTCCATGCGGTCCAGGAACTGGCGCGCATAGGGCGAGAAGGTTTCCACGTAGCGCCGCTGCCCCTCGGCGTAGAGGGTGTCGAAAGCCAGGGAGCTTTTGCCGGATCCCGACACACCGGTCACAACGACCAGTTCGCCGGTGGCAAGGGTAAGGTCCAGGTTCTTGAGGTTGTTCTGGCGTGCGCCAACGATGCGGATTTGGGAGCTCATGGACGGTATCGTAGCCTGAGGTAGGCGCCTGCCCGAGCGATAACCCTTCGCTGGTTCCAAGCGCGGCGATATGGAATAATTGCCTATATTGTGAGGCGCTTGTCCATATTGTGGACAAACTTAGGCGATGTAGCTGTACAAATAAACAGTATCGCAGATTCGTCTGATTTTCGTACTGTCAGCCTTGCGAATTCTGCGGATTCATTGTGGATGGCGCTTTGTCATCACGCATGGGTCTTGATCTGGGGACGAACTTGTTGGAAACCAAGGTCGCGGGCGCCGCGGCGTTTGCGAAATTCATGGCGGTGCTGCAAGCCGTGGCCGACGCGCCCGAGCCGCCCACGGCCGCGCTGCTCGCGCGCACTTGCGGCTATCCGCGTCCCACCGTCTACCGCATCGTGGCGGCGCTGGCCGAGCAGGGCATGCTTACCGAGTCAGGCGGCGCCTATCGCCTGGGCACGCGCCTGATGTCGCTGGCCAGCCGCGCGTGGTCGCAATTTGACCTGCGCGCCGCGTTGGTGCCCGATTTGCAGGCGCTGCGCGACGCCACGGGCGAAACCGTGCATCTGGCCGTGCCCGCCGGCCAAGAAATGATCTATATCGACAAGCTGGAAAGCCCCGGCCCGGTGCGCATGGTGTCGCGCGTCGGCTCGTCGGTGGCCTTGCATTCCAGCGCAGTCGGCAAAGCGTATCTGGCCGCGCTGGATGAGGCCGCCCGCGAACGCCTGCTGCGCGGCCTGGCGCTGCCCGCCCGCATGCCCGGCACCGTCACCAGCCTGCCTGCCTTGCGCGCCGTGCTGGACGAAGCGCGCGGCCGTGGCTACGCCATGGACGACCAGGAAAATGAACCCGGTATCGTCTGCTATGGCGTGGCGCTGTGCGACGCGGCCGGCCGGCCCGTGGCGGGCGTCAGCGTCAGCACGCTGCTGTTCCGGCGCCAGCCTGACCCGCAATCCGCCTATATCGATCCCTTGCTGCGGCTGCGCGATGCCGCCGTGGCCAAACTTGCCGTCTTGCCGGTGTCAGCCGGCGGCGCCTGACCGTCAGCCCCAGAGGAATTCCATGACCGCATCCGCTCCCCTCGCATCGAAGCTTTCCGCCCTGCTGGCAGCCCGGGTCGTGCCCGTGCTGCGCTATACCGACGCCGCTACCGCTGCCTATGCCGCCGAAGTGGCCGTGGCGGCCGGCTGCACCACCCTGGAACTGACCTGGACGATTCCCGGCGTGACCGACTTGGTGCGCGCGCTGCGCGACAAGCACGGCCCCAGCCTGCTGCTGGGCGTGGGCACGGTGCTGGACGAAAGCCAGGCGCGCGACGCGCTGGTGGCCGGCGCCGACTTCCTGGTGTCGCCCGCCTTGGCCACCGACATCGTCGACCTGGCGCACGCCGCCGACGCCCTGTGCCTGCTGGGCGCCTTCACGCCCACCGAAGTGCTGGCGGCCCGCCGCGCGGGCGTGGACGTGGTGAAGGTGTTTCCGGCCGACACCGGCGGCCCCAAGCATCTGGCCGCGCTGAAGTCGGTTTACCCCGACACCATCTTCTGCCCCACGGGCGGCATCACGCAGGACAACATGGGCACGTATTTCGCGGCCGGCGCCGGGCTGGTGGGCATCGGCAGCAATCTGTATGACAAGGCCGCGTTCGCCGCGCGCGACACCGCCGCCCTGGTGGCGCAAATCACCCGCACCCGCGAGGCCGCCCATGGCTGACTTCGATTTCGACATCGTCGCGCTGGGCGAGCCCCTGGTTGAACTGAACCAGACCCACAAGGGCAAGCAGCAGTATCTGCAAGGCTTTGGCGGCGATACGTCCAACGCCGTCATCGCGGCGGCCCGGCAAGGCGCGCGCTGCTCTTATCTGACGCGAGTGGGCAACGACGCCTTCGGCGCGCAATTCCTGGACCTGTGGAAAACCGAAGGCGTGGATACCTCGGGTGTGCAAAGCGATGACGACGCCCATACCGGCCTGTATTTCGTGCAGCACGGACCAGACGGCCACGCCTTCAGCTACCTGCGCCGGGGTTCGGCCGCCAGCCTGATGACGCCGGCGCTGCTGCAAAGCGGCCTGATCGAGCGCAGCCGCTTCCTGCACGTGTCCGGCATCAGCCTGGCCATCAGCACCAGCGCCTGCGACACGGTGTTCGCCGCGATCGAACGCGCCCATGCCGCGCAAACGCAGGTCAGCCTGGATTCCAATCTGCGGCTGCGCTTGTGGCCGGTTGACCGCGCCCGAGCCATCCTGCGCGAAACCATGCGTCAGGCAGACCTGTTCCTGCCCAGCATGGACGACATGCAGCACCTGACCGGCAACAACGACCCCGAACGCACGCTGGACTGGATCCGCGACGGCGGTGCAACCGGCGTGGTGGTGTTGAAGCTGGGTAAGGATGGTTCCATCATCGACGACGGCAAGACGCGCACGCCGGTGGCCGCGCTGCGCGTGGACGCGGTGGACGCCACCGGGGCGGGCGACTGTTTCGCGGGCAGCCTGCTGGCGCGGCGCAGCCAGGGCGATAGCTGGGAAGACGCGGTGCGTTACGCCAACGCCGCGGCGGCGCTGTCCACGCTGGGCTATGGCGCGGTCGACCCGCTGCCCCGGGCTGAACAGGTGCGGGAACGGCTGAAATCGCTGGGCGGCTGAACACCGCCCGGCAGGGAAGGGCAGTTACGGGGACAGATTCAGTTTCGCCCCTGATCGTCCCTTTTCCCTGCCATTGGCGCAGCCTTCAAATTTCAGGCTAAAATGCCAAGTTATCCGAATTTTTTCCGCCAGCCAGATTTCCGGTTGTGCGGTGACTTTTTTCCGCAAAATCAACAGGAGAATCAACATGGCTGAACGCAAACGCGTGCGTCGTAACACCCTGGAACGCCGTTGCCTGGGCAAGGCCTTCAAGCGCTTGTTCGTCAAGTCGCCCAAGGGTGTTTTCAAGATGCTGGAAAAGATCAAGCGCGTCTAATCAACGCTCTTGGTTTTGAAAAATCCCCGCAGGGCTCGCGCCTTGCGGGGATTTTTCTTTGGGGGCGTACTTCGTTGGGGCGTACTTCTTTGGGGCGTACTTCTTTGCGGGCGTTCTTCCATCAACCGCCCGCCGGCCCCAGTTTCGGGGTGATGAAATCCATGAACGCGCGCGTCTTCGCGGGTTGGATGCTTGACGGGAACACCACGTAAATAGAGATCGGGTCCACGGACCAGCCCGGCAGCACCCGCTTGAGCGAGTTGCGCTTGATGATCGGGTCCAGCGCCTGGCAGTGCGGCATGCGCGTGATGGCCAGGTCCAGCCCGGCCAGCATGCCGGCGATGCTCATGTTGTTGGCCGCCAGGTGGCCGCTGACCGGCACCACTTCGCTGATGGTGCCGTTGTGCAGCGTCCAGTGCGAATGGGCGTCGTCGATGGTGGTGCGCAGGCACTGGTGTTGCGTCAGTTCGCCGGGCGTCTTGGGTTCGCCGTGGCGTTCCAGGTAGCGGTCGGACGCATACAGGTAGTTGTCCAGCGACACCAGTTCCTGCACCACGGCGCCGGTCGGACGCCCGGAGGCGCCGCCATTGCCATTGCCGTTGTCGCTCGTGGCGGTGGAAAAGTCCGAGTCGCGGCCAAAGCGCAGCACCACGTCAAACGGCGTGCCTTGCGCGTCGGACGCGGTCATCATGCTCAGATCAAATTCGCATTCCACGTCCGGGTAGCGGTCGGTGAAGTCCTTGATGGTTTCCGGCAGCAGCCAGATCGCCAGGCTGAAGGGCATGGACACGCGCAGGTTGCCCGACGGGCCGCCCGACAGCGACAGCAGTTGTTCATGCGCCAGCCGTGCCTCGTCAATCAGCCCTTGGCAGCGGCGCATATAGGCCGCGCCCGCCTCGGTCAGGTCCAGCCTGCGCGTATTGCGGTTGATCAGCCGCAACCCGATGGCGCGTTCCAGTTCGCTGATGCGCCGCGAGAGCGTGGACGTGGGCATATCCAGCGCGCGCGCCGCCAGGCTGAAGCTCTTGCGCTTGGCAACCTCTACGAACAAGGCGATGTCATTGAGCTGGACGGTCGAAGCTTCCATAGGCATTCCGGTTTTTGGCCGCACGAGTTTACGCCACTCCCGCCCGCGTCCCCATGCAAAAAAAACGCGAAGAGCGCCCAAAAAATCCACGGGTTGACAGATTTGATTGCAAATTTGCATGCCATGGCATCGGTTAGCGGGGGCATATCCCCTACACTTCAGGCGAAAAGAAGCAGACCAAGACCGCAGCGGTGGCACGTCGATCGCAAAGGGGCATAGCAGGCATGACCGATACACCAACGTTTTTCACCGTTCTTACGCCCACCTACAACCGGGCGGGCACGCTGCACCGGGTGTATGAATCGCTTTCCCGGCAGACTTTCAGGGACTTCGAATGGGTGGTGGTGGACGACGGTTCCACCGACAACACGCACGAGTCGATTCTGGCCTGGCAGGCGCGCGCGGATTTCCCCATTCGCTACATCTGGCAGAACAACCAGCACAAGAAAACCGCCTTCAATCGGGGCGTGCGCGAAGCGCAAGGCCAGATGATCGTGGCCCTGGACAGCGACGACGAAATGCCGCCGGACGCGCTGGCCATCTTCAAAGAGGCGTGGGACGCCATCCCGCCCGCGCGCCGCGACTCCTATGTGGCGATCACGGGTCTGTGCGCGCGGCCCGACGGCAGCATCGTGGGCGATCGCTATCCGCAGGACGTGTTCGACAGTACGGCGGTGGACGTGTACTTCCGCTATCGCATCAAAGGCGAGAAATTCGGCTGTATGCGTACCGACATCCTCAGGAAGTTTCCGTTTCCTGAAGACGTGGCCGGTTTCGTGCCGGAAAGCCTGGTGTGGTGGGCGGTGGCGCGCGCGGGGTATCTCAGCCGCTTCATCAACCGCGTGGTGCGCACGTATCACGACACGCCGGGCGGCCTGTCACAAGGCGCCGTCTCGGTGGGCAGCAACGCACAGGGCCTGTATCTGCTGGCCTGGGACATGCTGCAGCATCACCTGGAATTTTTCCGCTACCGGCCGCGCGAATTCATCATGGCGGCCGCGCGGTACACGCGCTTTCGCCTGCACCTGAAGCACTCCGGCGTGCCCACGGCGGTAGGCACGTACCGGCTGACCAACCCCATGGCGACCTTCATGGTGGCGGCGATGTGGCCCTTGGGCTATGCGCTGTACCGCCGCGACCGGCGCCGCGGCGTGGCTTAGGGCGCGGTGGGCGCAGTGGTCGCCGCGGGTGCGGTGGGCACGGCAGGCGCAGGCGCCCCATGCCCCAGGCCCAGATACACCTCGACCACGCGCGGGTCCACCGCCACCTCGACGGCGGGGCCTTCCAGCGTGACGGCGCCCGTTTCCAGCACATAGGCGTAGTCGGCCACTTGCAGCGCCGCGCGCGCGTTCTGCTCGATCAGCAAAATCGACACGCCCATCTCGCGCAGCCGCGCCACGATGCGGAACACTTCGCGCACGATGCGCGGCGCCAGGCCCAGGCTGGGTTCGTCCAGCATCAGCAGGCGCGGCTTGGCCATCAGCGCGCGGCCCACCGCCAGCATCTGGCGTTCGCCGCCCGACAAGGTGCCGGCCAATTGCGCATGCCGCTCTTGCAGGCGCGGAAACAGCTCATAGACTTCCGCCAGCGTCTTGTCCTGGTCGCGCACTCCGCTGCGAAAGCGGTGAAAGCCGCCCAGCATCAGGTTGTCTTCCACCGTCATTTCGGCGAACAGTTCGCGCTTTTCGGGCACCAGGTTCATGCCGGCGGCCACCATTTCCTCGATCTCGGCATGTTCTTGCGGCTTGCCGCCGAAGACGATGTGGCCGGTGGACGGCAGCACGCCCATGATGGCGGACAGCAAGGTGGTCTTGCCCGCGCCATTGGGGCCGATCACGGTCACGATCTGGCCTTCGCCCACCGTCAGGCTGACGCCCGATACGGCTTCCACCTTGTCGTAGGCCACGCGCAGGTCGCGCACTTCCAGCAGATTCGCGCTCATCACTCCACTCCGCCCAGATAGGCTTCAAGCACCGCAGGGTTGTTCTGGATCTCGGCGGGCAGGCCCTCGGCGATCTTCTCGCCAAAGTCCATGACCACCACGCGGTCCACCAGGCCCATCACGAAGTCCATGTCGTGTTCAACCAGCAAGATGGCCATGCCTTCCGCGCGCAGCTTCTTCAGCAGGTCGGCAAGCTCGCATTTTTCTTGATAGCGCAGCCCGGCCGCGGGTTCGTCCAGCAGCAGGATGCAGGGGTCGGACGCCAGCGCGCGCGCGATTTCCAGGATGCGCTGTTGCCCCAGCGCCAGCGAGCCCGCTTCGTCGTGCAGGTGCTTGCCCAGCCCAACCCGTTCGACCTGGCGCGCGGCCTCGGCCAACAGGCGCGCCTCTTCGGCCCGGTCCAGGCGCCAGGCGGCAGGCAGCACGCCGCGATGGCCGCGCAGGTGCGCCCCGATGGCCACGTTTTCCAGCACGCTCATGCGGCCCAGCAAGCGCACGTGCTGGAAGGTGCGCGACAGGCCCAGCCGCGCGATCTTGCGCGCGCCCGCGCCGGCCACGGACTGGCCCAGCAGCGTCACTTGCCCGGACGTGGGCGTGTCCACCCCCGAGATCTGGTTGAACATGGTGCTCTTGCCCGCGCCATTGGGGCCGATCAGCGCCAGGATTTCGCCTGCGCGGATCTCCAGGTTCATGGCGTTGTTGGCGACCAGGCCGCCGAACTTGCGCGTCACGTCCACCGCCTTCAACACCACCTCGCCCCGCGCCGGCATGGGTTTGCGCGGCAGCGGTTCGGCATTCATGTCCAGGCGGCGCACGGGCTTCTTCACGCGGATCCAGCGCGTCAACAGCGGCCACAAGCCACTGCGAGCGCGGTGCAGCAGCAGCACCATGCCGAAGCCGAACACGATGACTTCAAAGTTGCCCGTCTGGCCCAGCACCTTGGGCAGCCAGTCTTGCAGCCATTGCTTGGCCACCGTGAACACGCCCGCGCCGACCAGCGCGCCCCAGACCTGGCCCGCGCCGCCAATGACGGTCATGAACAGGTATTCAATACCCATCTGCAAGCCGAAGGGGTTGGGGTTCACGAAGCGCTGCATGTGGGCGTACAGCCAGCCCGATGCGCAGGCCTGCAACGCCGCGATGATGAAGATCACCATGCGCGAACGCGCCGTGTCCACGCCCATGGATTCCGCCATCACGCGCCCGCCCTTGAGCGCGCGGATGGCGCGGCCTTCGCGCGAATCCAGCAGGTTCTGCGTGGACCACACCGCCAACAGCAGAAAGGCCCAGATCAGGTAATAGATGTTGCCGCCTTCATGCAGCGACCAGCCGAACAGGCTGATGGCGGGAATGTCGGGAATGCCGGTGTGGCCGCCCAGCCCTTCGACGGAGCCGAAAGCGAAGTACAGCGACAAGCCCCAGGCAATGGTGCCCAGCGGCAGGAAGTGCCCGGACAGCTTGAGCGTGATGGCGCCCAGCAAATAGGCGATGACCAGCGTCAACACCAGCCCGGCCAGCAGCGTCAGCCAGGGCGAGGCGCCCAGCCACGCCAGCCACGACGGCAGGGAGTCGGCGCGCGTGGTCAACAGCGCCGTGGTGTAGGCGCCCACGCCCACGAAGGCGGCCTGGCCGAAGCTGGTCAAGCCGCCCACGCCGGTCAGCAGCACCAGGCCCAGCGCCACCTGCGCGTACAGCCCGATGTAGTTCAGCAAGGTCACATAGAAAGGCGGCAGGGCCAGTGGCCCCAGCGCCAAAAGCGCCAAAAACACGAAGAGGATGATGCGGGGATTCATTCGTCTTCTTCCTCGACGTGGTGGCTTTTCAACGAGCGCCAGAGCAGCACGGGAATGATCAGCGTGAAGACGATGATTTCCTTGTAGGCGCTGGCCCAGAACGACGAGAACGCTTCAATCAGGCCGACCAGCACCGCGCCGGCCGCGGCCAGCGGGTAGCTGACCAGGCCGCCGATGATGGCGCCCACGAAGCCCTTCAGGCTGACCATGAAGCCGGAATCGAAATACATGGTGGTGATGGGGGCGATCAAGATGCCCGACACCGTGCCGATCAGCGCGGCCAGAAAGAACGTGGCGCGGCCCGCGAAGATGGGCGAAATGCCCATCAGCCGCGCGCCCAGCCGGTTGAATGCCGCCGCCCGCAACGCCTTGCCGTACATCGAGCGTTCAAAGAACTGATACAGCACGATGATCAGCAAGGCCGACACCGCCACCACCCACAGCGCCTGGCTGTTGACGTTGATGGGTCCCAGCGCCAGGCTGGCTTCGGAAAACGGCGCGGTGCGCGCACCCTCGGCGCCGAAGGCCAAGAGGCCCAGGCCCACCAGCGCCAGGTGCACGGCGATGGACACGATCAGCAGCACCAGCGTCGAGGCCGAGGCGATCGGCTGGTAGAACAGCCGGTACAACTGCGGTCCCATCGGCACCACCAGCAACAGTGTCAGCAAGGCCTGCACGGCCATCGGCAGTTGCGCCAGCGGCAGCCGGTACAGCAAGGCCGCCAGGATCAGCGGGTAGATCGCCTTGGCCGCGATGCGCCAAAGCCCTCGGGACCGGCCCGGGCGCTTGGCCCGGGCCATGAGGTCGGCCACGGCTTCCGCCAGCGCGAACGCCAGCAGCAACCAGACCAGCAGCACGGGCTTGCCGGCCTGGATGGCCGCCATGGTCAGCGCGCCGAAGGCGACGAACTCGCCCTGGGGGATGAACAGCACGCGGGTAACGGTGAAGACCAGCAGGATCGACAACGCCAACAACGCATAGATCGCGCCGTTGGTGATGCCGTCCTGCCCGAGTATCAAGGCGATCTGAGCATTCATGCGAAAAGGTCCACGCCGTTACTTCACGAGCGTCCAGTTGCCGTCTTTGACGGTGATGAGCTCGCGGCCGCGGTCATCAAAGCCGCTGTGGTCGGCGGCGCTCATGTTGTAGACGCCCTGCGTGCCCACCAGCTCCTTGGTTTGTTCCAGCGCGTCGCGCAAGGCGCTGCGGAATTCCTTGGTGCCCGGCTTGCCGGCCTTTTCCGCGATGGGTACGGCCTTTTCCAGCAGCAGGCCGGCGTCATAGACGTTGGCGCCGAAGGTGGCGGGCTTGGACCCGTTCAGCTTTTCGTACGCGGCGATGTAGTCGGTGGCGACCTTCTTGGACGGGTTGCTGTCGGGCATTTCCGGCAGCACCAGCATCAGGCTGGCGGCCAGCACCGTGCCTTCGACCTTCTTGCCGCCCAGCTTCAGGAAGTCGGGCAGGGCCGCGCCGTGGGTTTGATAGAACTTGCCCTTGTAGCCTTGATCGAACAGCGTGGTTTGCGGCAGCACGCTGGCGGCGCCGGGGGCGGCTACCAGCACGGCGTCGGGCTTGGCGGCCAGGATCTTCAGCGCCTGGCCCGTGACCGAGCTGTCAAAGCGCAGATAGCGTTCGTTGGCGGTGATCTTGATGCCTTTCTCGGTGGCCAGGCCCGAGAACACCTTGTACCAATTCTCGCCATACGGGTCGTTCAGGCCGATGAAGCCCACCGTCTTGATGCCGGTCTTGGCCATGTGGTCCACCAGCGCGCGGGCGATGATGTCGTCGTTCTGCGTGGTCTTGAACACCCACTTCTTCTGGTCGTTCATGGGCAGGACCACGGCTGCCGTGCCCACCGGCGCCAGCATCGGCACGCCGGCTTCGGCGGCGAACTGGATCACGCCCATGGCGTTGGGCGAGCCCGACGGGCCGATCAGCGCGTCCACCTTCTGTTCCGAAATCAGTTTCTTGAACGCCGTGACCGAGTTGGTGGAATCGCTGGCGTCGTCCAGCGAGATGTATTCCACGGTCAGGTCGCCGATTTTCTTGGGCAGCAACGGCACGGTGTTCTTCTGCGGAATGCCGACCAGCGCGGTCGGGCCCGTGGAAGACGTGACGACGCCGACCTTCATTTGCGCCAAGGCGGGCAGGGCGAACAGGGCGGCAACGGCGGCGGCCGCGGCCAGGGGGAGTTTCTTCGACAGCATGGCAAAACCTCCGGATAGGGAGCAGAGTGGGGGTGCAGCTGAAAAGCGGAGAAAACAGGAACAGCGTGGGGACTGCGGGAATTACTTGTTGCTTAAAATTTCTAACCTGCAAGGATCAGCACTGTAGACGGGCTCTTGGTGCTTACCTATCCGTCAAAACCCGAAGCATGCATGGCGCAAGGCTCGCTAGATGGTGATGGAGCTGACGCTGGCGCCGCCGCAGACGAACAGCGTCTGGCCGGTGACGAAGCTGTTGGCGGGGTCGGCAAAGAACATCACGGCGCGCGCCACGTCGTCGGACCGGCCCAGCCGCTTGACCGGAATGCCGTTGGCCAACTGCTTTTCGCGTTCGCTGCCGGGTTCGATCACTTCGTAGAACATGTCCGTCTGGATGGGGCCGGGCGCCACCACGTTGACCGTGATGCCGTAGGGCGCAAGCTCCAGCGACCAGGTACGCGCCATGCCGACCATGCCGGCCTTGGTGGCCGAATAGGCGGTGCGGGTGGGCAGGCCCAGCGCGCCACGGGACGACATCATCACAATGCGGCCGAAATGACGTTCCTGCATGCCGGGCAGCGCCGCCTGCACCAGGCTGATCGCCGCGCCCAGGTGAATCTGGGTCAGGCCGTGCAGCTCTTCCTGCGTGACCTGCGGCAGCAGGTTCGGCCAGATGACGCCAGCGTTGTGGATCACGTGGCTGATGGGGAATTTGGCGGCCGCCTCCTGGCCCGCCTGCGCGGTGGCGTCGGCGTCCAGCAGGTCCACCTGCATGTTGTGCAGGCGCGGGTGGCTGAAGTCGGCGGCGCGGCGCGCCATCGAAATCACTTCATAGCCGGCATCCAGCATGCTGCGGCAGATCTCGGCGCCAATGCCGGCGCTGCCACCCGTGACCAGCGCTACGTGTTGTTGAGTCATGCGTGTCCTTGGTTACGTTGCCGTCTTCATCGGGCTCAGGCTTTCGGCGCCAGCGCCAGCACGCGCAACGGGCTGCCCGAGCCGCTGCGGATCTTCAGCGGGGCCGAGAAAATCACCGCGCCGGTTGGCGGCAACTGGTCCAGGTTGGTCAGGCACTGCAAGCCGTAGCGGTTGTTGCCGTGCATGTAGTAGTGGCAGGGGTAGGGCGGGTTCAGGTGATGGGCCTGACCGGCATCGGTGCCCACGGATTCCGTGCCGAAGCCATGCACGTCGCGTTCCTTGATCAGCCACGGCACCACGTCCGCGTCGGGGCCGGGCGAGTGCGCGCCGTCTTCCTGCATGTTCAGGTACTCAACCGGCTTGGCGCGCTTGGACCAGTCGGTGCGCATCAGCACCCACGAACGCGCGGGGATGCGGCCATGCTTTTCTTCCCAGGCCTTGACGAAGTCGATGGTCAACAGGAAGTCGGGGTTGTCTCGGGCCTCGGCGGAACAGTCGATGACGCAGGCGCTGGCGATGAAGGCGTCGATGGGTATGGTGTCGACCGTGTTGTCGGGCTGGTCCTTGCCCGACACCCAGTGCGCGGGTGCGTCGAAGTGGGTGCCCGTGTGTTCGGAACACGAGAAATTGTTCCAGTACCAGGCGGGACCGCGCTCGTCATAGCGCGAGATCTCTTCCATGCGGAAGGGCCAGGCCTGGCCGAACTCCGGCGGCAGCACGATGGTGGGGAATTCCGGCGTCAGCGTCTCGGTCAGGTCCACCAGGCCGATGCGGCCGGTGACGAGTTCCGTCATGAATTGGGCAAGAATGTTCTGGCTCATGCTGCGGCTCCTGGGTGTGGGCGCGTCGCTTGCGCGATGCGCCGGAGGGAATCTGGGGCGTTGTCTTGGGGGCAGTGGCGTGGCGGGCGCGGTCAGGCGCCGAGCTCGCGTTCCAGCCCCTTGGGGTTGTCGGCTAGGCGTGCACGGAATTCCTGCGCCACGTCACCCACATACACGTCTTCCACGCCGTCCTTCAGGGCCCGCACGATGGCGGAGGCGATGGCGGCGGGGGCGACGCGCGGCGGCGGCGTGCGCTGTTCCCATTCGTGGTCGACCGGACCGGGGAATACATTCACCACCCGCACGCCCGCGCCGCGCATTTCCGCGCGCAGGCATTGGGCCAGCGACAGCGCGGCGGCCTTCGACGCCGACCACATGCCGCGTGACGGCAGGTTCATGTGCGCGTAGATGGACAGCACGTTGACCCAGGCGGTGGCGTTGTTCACGCCGTCGGCGGCGCGGCCGCACAAGGCGGGGCCGAAGCTTTGCGCCAGGCGCATCAGGCCCAGCACGTTCACGTCCATGGCGTCGCGCGCGGTGTTCACGTCCTTGCGGTACAGCAGGCCGCCTTCGCGTTCCAGGTCGGCCGTGTTCACCAGGATTTCCACCTTGCCGCCGATGGAGGCGGCCAGCCGGTCCACGGAATCGGAGTCGGTTACGTCCAGGGCAACCGACTGCACGCGCGGGTCGGCGGCCAGCGCGTCAAAGGCGGCGTCGCGCTTCCATGCCTGGGCGTCGCCCAGGAATACGGTGGGGCAGCCCGCGTCCAGCAAGGCCCGCGCCACGGCCTGGCCCACGGCGGTCTTGCCGTCGGTGACCAGCGCGCGGCGGAATTTCGGGTCGCACGAGGTCTCGCGCAGGGTCTTGTCGTCTTCCATGTTGGGCGTGTTCCTTTCAGGCAGGGCGATCATCACGGCTTGGCCGCTGCGGTCCAGTTTCAGGGCCAGCCGCACGCGCGCGCCGTCGGCGCAATCCTGGTGCACGTGGGCCACGACCGACGGGCCGGCGTCCATCACCACCGTGCCGACGCGCCAGGGCAGGCGTTCGCGGAAATACAGGTCGTTGCTGTGATGCAAGGTGGTGCTGACCAGCAGCACGCCGTTGGGGTCGGCAGGACGCCAGGGCAGGTGTTCGGACAGGCAATGGCCGCAGACTTCGCGCGGCGGGTATTGCACCGCGCCGCAATCGGCGCAGGTTTGCAAATCAAAGCGGCCTTCGGCGGCGGCGGCCGTCAGCCCCAGCGCCGTGCGGCTGCGTGAGCCGGGCGGCAAGGTGGGCTGGCGGGTGCGCGCAACCGGGTTCTTCCGGGGCGGCTTGGCTAGTGGCTCGGTCATGCGTCGCTCCTTGCCAGGATGGCCGCGGCGGTGCATAGCCCACGGTCGTAATTGATCATGCCGAAACCGCTGACCATGCCGATGCGGGCATCCGGAACTTGCGTGCCGCCCGCCGTGCCGGTCAATTGGCGCAGCGCTTCGACCATGCCCAGGTAGCCGCCGGCGGCGCCCGCCTGGCCCACCGACAACTGGCCGCCGTTGGTGTTGAAGGGAAAGCGGCCGTCCACGGTGAACGTGTGCTCGCGGACGAATGCCGGCGCGGCGCCTTTTTCGCAAAAACCCAGGTCTTCGATCTGCATCAGATTGATGACGGGGTAGTCGTCATAGGCTTGCAGGAAGTCCATGTCGGCCGGCGTGGCCTTGGCCTGGCCGTAGAGTTCGTCCACATCCATGGTCCAGCCGCCGCGCGTCTGGATGGGGTCGTCGGTCCAGGCGTTGTGGCGTTCGATGGTGGACAGGATGCGGGCGTAGGGCAGGTTCAGCGCGCGGGCCTGGTCTTCGCGCATCACCAAAAATGCGTCGGCGCCCGCGCAGGGCATCACGCAGTCGAACAGATGGATGGGGTCGGTGATGACGCGTGCGTCCAGGTACTGCTGCAACGTCAGCGGCTTTTTCATCAGCGCGTGCGGGTAGCGCAGCGCGTTGTCGCGTTGGGCCACGCAAAGCTTGCCGAAGTCTTCGCGCGTGGCGCCCGTCGCGCGCATGTAGTGCGCGGTCAGCAGCGCGAAGCTGGCGTTGGGCCCGCCCGCGCCATAGGGGTAGACGGCGTCCTGAGCAAAGCGCGAGAACTGGCTGACGGTGTTGCGAAACGAGTCGACGTGGTTGGTGTCGCCGGCGATGCAGGCCACGATGTTCGCGTCGCCCGCCTGCACCGCGCGGGCCGCGCGGCGCAAGGCGGCCACGCCGCTGGCGCCGCCCATGGGGATGTGGTCCAGCCAGCGCGGGCTCATGCCCAGGTGCTGAACCAGACCCACCGCGGTGTCGGGCGCCAGCGTGAAGCTGGACACGCACAGGCCGTCGACGTCGGTCTTGGCCACGCCGGATTGCCGGATCAGCGCGCCCAGCGCGCGGCCCAGCCACCAGTGCGCGGCGTGAGTGGAATAGCGTTCGTACGGAATGGTGACGGGCAGGGCCGCCACGATGCCGTCGTATCCCAGGCGGCTCATTTGGCAGACTCCAGGCGGGCAGGCTCCTGGCGCTTTTTCATGGCGTTGGTGTCGATGCAGCGCGCCGTGCCGGGCAAGGTCGGCGCCAGCGTTTTCATTTCGCCGCGCTGGATCTTGTTGGTGGTGGTCAGCGGCAGGCTGTCCACAAAGGCCACGTAGCCGGGCGCCTTGTAATAGGCCAGTTGCTGCAGGCACCACTGCACGATGCCGCGCGCGGCCTCGGCCATGGCGGCGTCATCGGCGGGCAGGGCTTCGGGCACGACGCAGGCCAGCACTTCGTCGCCACGCACCGGGTCGGGCACGGCGGCCACGGCCACGGCCTTGACCAGCGGATGCTGCATCAGCACGCTTTCCACTTCCACGGCCGAGATGTTTTCGCCGCTGCGGCGGATCACATTCTTCTTGCGATCCACGAAGCGCAGCGCGCCGTCGGCTTCGCGGCGCACGATGTCACCGGTGTGGAACCAGCCGTCCTGCCAGGCTTCGTCGGTGGCGGCCTCGTCCTTCAGATACCCGGCAAAGAAGCCGTAGCGCGGGTCGTCGCCCGCGTGGCGCACCAGCAGTTCGCCGGGCTCGCCCACGGCGGCGGGCTGGCCGGCGTCGGTCACGATGCGGACCTGCACATCGTCTTCCTCGCGGCCGAAGCTGCTGGTGCCGATGTAGCGGGGTTCCTGGTTTGCGATGATGACGGCGCCCGCGCCGGTCTCGGTCATGGCCCAGGCTTCCAGCAAGGGGAAGCCGAAGCGCGCTTCAAAAGGCGCGTGCAGGGTGCGGTCCACGCCCGCGCCAAAGCCGAAGCGGATGGCGGGCTGCAAGTCGCGGTCGGACGGCGCGGCCTTCATCAGGATGGCGGGCATCACGCCCAGGTAATGCAGCACGGTGGCGCCGGAGTCGCGCACGCTGTCCCACCAGGTCTTGGGGTGGAAGCGGTCTAGCGGAATCAGGCAGCCGCCCGTCAGCACCATGGCCATGGCGGAATACGCCATGGCGTTCATGTGCACCAGCGGCAGCGGGGTCAGCATGCGCTCCTGACCGGGGCGCAGCGCGGCCAGCCCGCCGATGCGCGCATACCAGCCGCCCGCGTGCAGGAAATAGCGGTTGGGCAGGATGCAGCCCTTGGGGCGGCCCGTGGTGCCGGACGTGTACAGCAGGGCGCATTCGCTCAATTCGGTGGGCGCGGTGTCGGCCAGCGGCGCGGCAAAGGGCGCGGCTGGGGGCGCGTCGTCCGGGCCCATCACACGCAAGGGGCGGCCGGCGCGTTCGGCGGCGGCCATCAGGTCGGCGTGGCGCTGGGGCAGGGCGACGGCCAGGGCGATCTCGGAGTGGCCCGTCAGATACTCAAGTTCGGCCGCGCGCAGGTCCGGGTTGATCGGCACGACCGACACGCCCAGCGCGTTCAACGCGAACCAGTGCAGGAAGAAGGCGGGGCGGTTCTCCAGCAGCAGCCCGACACGATGGCCGTGGCCGTAGCCGGCTGCCGCGTAGGCGGCGCGCAGCGTTTCAATGGCGTCGGCCGCGCGGCCATACGAGAGTTCGCCGGCGGCTATGCCATAGACGTCGGCCGTTTCCGGCAGGATGCACAAGAAGGGCTGGGCGCCGTAACGGGCGGCGGTGTCGCTGAAAGCCTGATGGACGGTGGTGCTCACAAGCCGCTCCTACATGAACAATTGAATGTTGCCAAAGGCGGCATCGCAGTTGACGAGGTCAACGCGTTTCAAGCGAATGCGCAGCGCGCCGTCCTGTTCCACCAGGTGGTGCGTGGTCCAACCGGCAAACAGCGTCTGCGTGTCCTGCCGGGTTTCAACATAGTGAAAGGCGGTGCGCACTACATGGCGGCCTTCGGCGGGCGCGGCGTCAGGGTGGTCGTGCTCCACCGTGGGCGCTTGCAGCAAATGATGGCAGCGGCTTTTGGGCTGCTGCGAAAAGGTGCGCTGGCCGGCAAGGCGTTCCACGCGCACGCGCAGCAACAGCTTGTCTTCGTACATCAGGGAAGCGTGCAGCTTCGGGTCCGTCTGGCCATGCGCCAGCGGCATCCAGTAGTAGCCGTCTTCGGTGTACAGGTTCAGCCAGTCTTCAAAGCGCAGCTCGTCCAAGAGGCGCGCTTCGGCGTAGACAAAATCGATCAACTCGCGGTCGCTTGCGCTCATACCGACTCCGGTCCGGTCATGTAGCGGCCCCATGCGCGGTATTGGTTGCGCATCTGCCATTCGTTGGTGCCGTTGGTGGTGACGTTTTTCTGGCCGGCCTCGTCGGGCGTATACAGCCGGCCCACGTTGACCCAGTCGCGCGCGCGCGAATTCAAGCCGTCTTGCGCGCGTTCGTACATTTCCAGGTCGTCATGGCCGACGACGGACGTGGGCGCGTTGATCAGCCGGTTGTACATCAGCGTGCGTTCCAGCAGCAGGTCGGGCGCGCCCACCAGGCGGAACGTCCAGGACTCGACCAGTGTGCGGTCGGCGGCGATGGGCTTGAAGATGCGCAGCGTCTGGATCGGACCTTTCACCATGATGTTGGGGAAGTACACGGTGTTGTGACGCACGTCGCCCAGGATCTGCTTGGCACGTTCTTCGCCGTAGGCGGCAACCATCGAATCCCAATAGCCCGGCACGCCGGAATACGAGGCGTGGATGGAGTCCGACACGCCGGTATGGCCGTGGCCGTTTTCCCACACCCGGATGCCCATGTTCTCGAAGAATTCATAGGGCGAGATAAACGGCGCGAACAGTTCCACCGCCATGGGCTTGGGGGTGCCTTCGGGTGCCTTCTCCCACACCTTCACGGCCGTGCCCGCCGACGATTCATGCGCCACCATCGGGTGGCAGGTGTCGGTCTGGTTGTCGACCAGCATCTTCCAGTTGCAGCGGTGCATGTAGCGCAACACGCCACCAGCCACTTCCAGGCGGCCTTCGGGTGAGCGGTCCACCATGTTGTCCAGCGTGGACAGCGATTCGCCAAAGAAGTCCTCGAACGACTGGCCTTCCGGGTTCAGTCGGCAGAACACGAAGCCGCGATGGTTCTTCACATCCTTGACGGCCGCCATGCCCTGGCTGGCTTCGCAGTTTTCCAGGCCGGTGTTCTCGTAGCCTTTCTTCAGCGGTATCGACAGCAGGCTGCCGTCGGTCTTGAACGTCCAGGCGTGGTAGGGGCAGCGGAAGAACTTGCCGGTGTTGCCGCAGGCATCGCCCGCCACCATCGTGCCCTTGTGGGGGCAGCGGTTGTGCAGCACGCGCACGCTCTTGTCGCTGTGGCGAACCATCACCACGGGCTGGTTGCCGACGGTGGTGGTGATGTAGTCGCCGTTGTTCGGCACCTGGCTGTCGTGGCCGACGTAGACCCAGGTGTTGGCGTACAGGCGCTCCATTTCCAGGTCGAACAGTTCCTGGTCGATGAACAGGTCCTTGTGCACTTCCGTGTCGCGCAGCAGGGCGCGGATGGCGTCGGGGTTGTCGCGGTATTTGGCCATGGTCGCTTCCTTGTCGTCGGGCCGGCGGCCTTACAGGTCCAGCACCAGGCGCTGCGATTTCGCGCGCGAGATGCAGATCTGGATGATCTTGCCGCTGGCCTTCTCGGTGTCCGAGAGGTAGTAGTCGCGATGGTCGGGTTCGCCTTCCAGCACCGTCGCCTGGCAGACGCCGCATTCGCCGCGCTTGCAGTCGTACATCGGGTCGCAGCCTTCTTCTTCCATGACGTCGACGATGGTCTTGTCGGCGGGGATGGTCAGCGTGCGGCCGGATTGGCGCAGTTCCACTTCAAAGGCTTGGTCGCCGGCTTGCGCGGCGGCGGTGACGAAGAGTTCAAAGTGGATGTGGGCATCCGGCCAATGGCGGGCCTTGGCGCCGGCGATGACGGCGTCGATCAGGCCCTTGGGGCCGCACACGTACAGGTGCTGGCGGGGGTTGGAGGCGGCCAGCAGCGCTTGCAGGTCGAAGCGGCAGGCGGGGTCGTCGTCCGCGTGCACGGTCAGGCTGCTGCCTGCCAGCGCTTCCAGTTCGGGCAGGAAGGCCAGTTGATCCTTGCTGCGGCCACAGTAGTGCAGATGAAAGTCGCGGCCAGCGGCTTTGAGCGCGGCGGCCATGGAGGCAACCGGCGTGATGCCGATGCCGCCCGCGATCAGCACCACGGGCTCGTCGCCTGCCGGGGATTCATGCAGCGGGAAATCGTTCTTGGGGCCTTCGACGCTAAGCGTGGCGCCTTCGGCCAGCGCGTGCATGTGGCGCGATCCGCCCTGGCTGGCTTCCTCCAGCCGCACACCCAGCCGGTATTCCGTGGGCTGCGCGAACTGGCCGGCGTCGGGCGTCAGTTGCACCAGCGAATAGCAGCGCGGTTCGCGCAAGCCCGGCACCGTTACTTTCAGGTGCGCGCCGGGGCCGAAGGCGGGGAGCGGCCCGGCGTCTTCGCGCGCCAGGCGGAAGGATCGGATCAGCGGCGACTCTTGCCGGACTTCGCGGATGATGAGTTTCAGTGTCTGCACGGCGTTTGTCTCTATCGGTATTCGGGTTTTTGGATCAGGCCGCCAGCTTTTCGGCCAGTTGGCGTTCCATGGGGCCGCACTTCTCGTCGGCCAGCGCGGTGTCGCGCAAGGCGCGCAACGAGGCGGCGGCGTCGGGCCGGCCCACCAGTTGCTCGGCCGCCGCAAGCAGTTGGCGATACTTGCCGCCACCGCGCACGTGCGTATCGCTATAGCCCTTGACCAGGCGGCGGCAGTTGACGGCTTCAACCGCCAGCGCGTAGTCCCGTGGCACCAGCCGGGCAATCAGGCCCAGCCATTGCCGCAAGCCTTCGGCTTCGATCTGATGGCGCAGCGTGCGACGGCGAAAGCGGCGCATGCCGGCCAGCGAATACAGCATCAGAAACCCGCTCAGCGTGCCGCTTTGCATCAGCCGGCCCTTGCCCAGACGGCGTTCCACAAAGCCGCCGAAGGACTTGGAATTTTCCAGCCAGCGGCCCAGGCCCGTGGGCAAGGTGCCGCAGATTTCTTCCAGGCGCGGGTGCATGTAGTCGGTGGTCATCACCAGTTGATCCGGCCGTGCACCCACTTCGTTTCGCACCCGTTCAAAGCGCGTGCCACGTGTTTTCAGATCGGCCACGCGGATCACGTCGTCATAGGCCATGGCGGTGGCGACGTAGCGCGCGGCGGCACAGGTCAGCGCCCAGCCTTGGGCGTCGCCGCCGTGTTGCGCATCCAGGTCGCGTAGCGCCTTCATGTGGCGCAGATAGTCGGCGGCGTAGGCGGCGTCCTGGAATTCAAGCTGGCGGCGCACGCCGGCCGTCAGCATGGGCTGCGCGCAGGCGGGGAAGTCGCGCTTGATGGTGTCCAGCAGCGCTTGCGTCTTCGGGCTGGCGGCGCGTTCGGGCACGTCGGGCACGGGGCGCGTCAGGTCGATGGCGGCGGGTTGGGCGGGCGCCTGATGCGCCGCGTCGAAACCCAGCGCGAAGGCGCGCAGGCTGGCGTCCACGCCCAGTCCGGCGCGGCGCACGGTGGCTTCGAAATCTTCGCGCGTGAAGGGCAGTGAGCCGCTGCCGGCCACCGCGCCAAACAGGCTGGCGCTGATGACGCTGCCGGCGCGGTCGGCCAGGTCTTGCAGGTCGAAACACAGGAAGCGCTTGGCGGCGGCGCGGCCGGCTTCCAGCACCTTGTTGGGGTCGGCAATGCCGTTGCCGGGCGCGGACTTTTCGCTGACGGCGTAGCTGCGATGCGACGAGGACAGCAGTACGGTGCGTTCCGGCGTGACCAGGCCGCGCTGGATGGCGCGGCCGCCTTCCATCAGTTCAGCGGCCACCACCAGGTCCACGTCGCCCGGCGTGGGCATCAAGGCCAACGCGGGCGCGCGGCCGGCGCTTGCCACGTCGGCTTCGGGCAGCAGTTCCAGGTAGTAGATGGTGGCGCCGGTGCGCTGCGCCACGCCGGGCACCGAGGTGGTCTGCGCCCACCAGCCGGCGTGCTCGGCCATGTCGACGATCCAGTCGGCCCCCCCCCCGCCGCCCTGGCCGCCCATGGCCAGGATGGCGATCTTGATCGGGTTGCCTTGCTGCATTGCCACCGGGTTCATGAAGGGCTTGTCCTTACAGGGCGTATTGAGCCAGCCGCGCTGCGCGGCGGCGTTGCAGGAAACCGATGACCGCGCCGCGCACGCGCGCCAGGAAGCGGTCGGTGCCGGTTGGGTTGTGCACGATGTCGGCGCGGTAGAAAGACGGGCACAGCACGGCGGCATGGGCCACTTCGCCGCAGTTGCCGCAGCCCACGCAACTGCTTTCCACGTGCGCCACGGGGTCTTCCTTCAAGGGGTCGCCGCTGTCCTTGACCGACAAGGACGGGCAGCCCGACAGCCGGATACAGGCGTGGTCGCCGGTGCAGACGTCGGGGTCCACGCCAAAGCGTTCCTTGACCATGCGGCGGCCTTCCTTGACAGCCTTGTTGAACAGCGGCTTCACGCGGCGCTGCTTGTTCAGCATGCATTCTGACTGCGCAATGATGACCTTCGGGCCCTTGATGTCGGTGGTCAGCGCTTCTTCGATCGTGGCGCGGACCTTGGCCACGTCATACGTGCGGTCCAGCGTGCGCACCCACTTCACGCCCACGCCGCGCACGGCATGGTCGATGGGGTTGTTGGTGGACCGGTCGGGGTTGTCGGCGCGTGACGACAGGATGTCCTGCCCGCCCGTGGCCGAGGCGTAGAAGTTGTCGACGATGACGATGACGCCGTCGTACTTGTTGAAGACCGCGTTGCCAATGCCGGACGACAAGCCGTTATGCCAGAAGCCGCCATCACCCATGATCGAGATGGGCCGCTTGGCGGCGGGCACGTTGAACGCCGCCGCGCTGGACGCGCCCAGCCCGTAGCCCATGGTGGTGGCGCCCAGGTTGAAGGGCGGCAGGATGGAAAACAGGTGGCAGCCGATGTCGCAGGAAATATGGTGCTGGCCCAGCGTTTCCTGCGCCAGCGTCAACGCGGAAAAGATGGGGCGTTCGGGACAGCCCGTACAGAAGCCGGCGGGGCGCGGCGGCACCACCGACGCCAGGCCCTGCACCTGCTTGTGGAAGGTGATGGGCTGTTCGACCGGTTTGGTGGGCGGAGTGGCAGGCTTCGGTCGCGAGACTTCCGTGATTTCCAGTTGGCGGGTTGCGGCTTGTGCTTCGGCCTGTGCATCCACCGCCACTGCCGCATGCGTCTGTAGCGATTCGGGGCGATGGCGCTTCAGGAATTCGCGCAGACCGTCACGCATCACCTGCGTGGTGTATTCGCCCGCCATCGGCAGCACGTCCTTGCCGGACAGATGCGTGTCGATGCCCGCCTTGCGCAGCACGGCATGCAGGTTCTGTTCGATGTAATCGGGCTGGCCTTCTTCCAGCAGCAGCACGGCGCGCTTGCCGCGGCAGAACTCGGTGACCTCGTCTTCGATGACGGGATAGGTCACGTTCATGACGTAAAGCGGAATGCGGCTGTTGCCGAAGTTGTCGGCCAGGCCCAAGAGTTGCAGCGAGCGGATGACGCCGTTGTACAGGCCGCCTTGCAGGATCAGGCCGATGTCGTTCTGGTCGCCGTCAAAGTGCTCGTTCAGCTTGTGCTCTTTGATGTAGCGGATGGCGGCGGGCCAGCGATCCTTGATCTTTTCCTGTTCGTGCAGGAAGGACGCGGGCGGCAGCACGATGCGGCTGGTGTCGCGCGCCGGGCTTTCCAGCGCCTGGGCCAGCGAGAACGTCGGCCGCTTGTTTTCCTTGGCGATGAAGCGGCCATGCACGTGGCAGCCGCGAATTCGTAGTTGCAGCATGACCGGCGTCTTGCTGGCTTCCGACAATTCAAAGCCGTCTTCCACGGCCTTGACCATGCTTTCCAGGTTGGGGCGCGGGTCCAGCAGCCAGATCTGCGATTTCATGGCGAACGCATGCGAGCGTTCCTGCATGATGGACGAGCCTTCGCCGTAGTCTTCGCCCACGATGACCAGCGCGCCGCCCGTGACGCCGCCTGATGCCAGGTTGGCCAGCGCGTCCGAAGCCACGTTGGTGCCCACGGTGGACTTCCACGTGACGGCGCCGCGTATCGGGTACATGACGGACGCGGCCAGCGTGGCGGCGGCGGTGGCTTCCGAGGCGCTGGCCTCGAAGTGCACGCCGAGCTCTTGCAGGATCTCGTTGGCGTCCGCCAGCACGTCCATCAGGTGCGAGATGGGTGAACCCTGGTAGCCCGCCACATAGCCCACGCCCGATTGCAGCAAGGCCTTCGTGACGGCAAGTATGCCTTCGCCGCGAAACTCTTCGCCGGCGCCAATTCGCAACTGCTGGACTTCTTTCTTGAAAGACCTTTCAGCCATCTCGAACTCCTGGTCGGGCCGGCTTACCGGTCCTCAAGCCTTGCTGCCGTGCAGCATCGTCGTGTCACGAAATTTCCGTCTAAAAAATACTTTAGGAGTCAACGTTTTAGCTGTCAACAAAAAAGATGAAATTTCATGGAAATCAAAAAATATCACGCGAAAACAAGGATGTATATACTGGTTGTTCTCTAGCTACCTGCCGTGTTTTCATCCCCGGCATGGTGCAAAAACGGGTTGCGATTCGGGGTATACCCTGTGCTGCGCAACAGCATTGCGGCACAACATGGCGCGCGTTTGCGCCGTCGTGGTGCAATGCGCTTTCCGGCCCTGGGCCGTTCACGAAATTCCGGTGCGTGGGAGCACAGCAACATGCGGTTGGACAAGCAGCGGGACACACTTCTGACCGGTCGCGGTACGTCGGGGCCGCGTTTTGTTGACGGCTACCTGGCCTATCTGCTGGCGCAGGCCAGCCAGCGCATCTCGGCCGAATTTCATTTGCAGGTGAAGGCGGCCGGGTTGTCGGTGACTGAATGGCGGGTGCTGGCCAGCCTGGAAGGCAGCCCCGGCGAAACCATCGGCACCCTGGCGGTGCTGGCCATCACCAAGCAGCCCACCTTGAGCAAGGTGGTGCAGCGCATGGAAGCCGATGGCCTGGTGGCACGCACGGGCGTGCGGGCCGACCGCCGGCAAACGCGCGTGTGCATCACCACCAAGGGCACCAACCTGATCGCCGGCTTGTGCGAGCAGGCCTTGCAGCATCAGAAAGCGGTGCTGGCGCCATTCGGCGAAGAAAAAGCGGCGCTGCTGATCGACATGCTGGAAGTGCTGATGACCGAGCACGTGCCGCTGGAGTTGCCGATCGACGACGAGGAATGAGCAGCGAGGCATCCTCGTCCGTTGCATCGGCGCACTCGAACGCTGTTCGACCCAATTATTTTGTTACTTGCATATACGTCCCTTAATAGATCTTCCTCTGTGAAAAGGGGTCACGGTACGCATAAACCCTGAATTGACGGGGGTCTTGGCGCTAGGCACACTCGCGCCGGTATTCAGACTAATGTCAGGAGTTAACCCACTATGCGCCGCACTTTGATTGCTATCGCGATCGCCGCCGCCGTGGCCGTGCCCTCGATCGGGCAGGCCAAGACTTTCCGTTGGGCCGCCCAGGGCGACATTCTTACGTTCGACCCGCACTCGCAAAACGAGGGCATGACGATCGCCGCCAACAGCTACATCTACGAACCGCTGGTGGACTACGACAAGACGTTCAAGGTGGTGCCGCGCCTGGCCACGGAATGGGAACAACTGTCGCCGACCCTGTACCGCTTCAAGCTGCGCCCCGGCGTGAAGTTCCATGACGGCGCCGCCTTCACGGCGGACGACGCGGTGTTCTCGATTCACCGCGCCATGGCGCCCACGTCGAACTACAAGGCCTACACGACCGGCATCAAGGAAGCACGCAAGATTGACGACCTGACGATCGAGATCGAAACGTCGGCGCCCAACCCCGTGCTGCTGCGCCAACTGACCAACGTGTTCATCATGAACAAGGCCTGGTCGGAAAAGAACAACATCGCCAAGCCGCAGGACTACGTCAACAAGGAAGAGACCTTCGGCGCGCGCAACACCAACGGCACCGGCCCGTACAAGCTGAAGACGCGCGAAGTGGACGTGCGCACCGTCTTTGAAGAAAACAAGGACTGGTGGAACAAGGCCGGCAAGGTTGGCAACGTGACCGAAGTGGTGTTCACGCCGATCAAGCAGAACGCCACCCGCACCGCCGCGCTGCTGTCGGGCGAAATCGACTTCGTGCTGGACCCCGCCGCGCAAGATCTGGAACGCCTGCGCCAGGCGCAGAAAGTGGTGGAAGGCAACGAATACCGCACCATCTACCTGGGCCTGGACCAGAAGCGTCCGGAGTTGCAGTACTCGAACATCAAGGGCAAGAACCCGTTCCAGGACATCCGCGTGCGTGAAGCGCTGTACCGCGCCATCGACGTGGACGCCATCAAGCGCGCCGTGATGCGTGGCCTGTCCGCGCCCACCGGCACGATGATTGCGCCGCAGGTGCATGGCTGGTCGGAATCGGTGCACAAGCGCGTGCCCTACGACCCCGCAAAATCCCGCGCGCTGCTGAAGGAAGCCGGCTACGACGGCACCCTGAACTTCACGCTGGACTGCCCCAACAACCGCTACATCAACGACGAAGCCATCTGTCAGGCGGTGGTTGGCATGTGGGCCAAGGTGGGCGTGAAGGCCACGATGAACGCCATGCCGCGTTCCACGTACTTCCCCAAGGTGCAGTCGTTTGACACCAGCGCCTACCTGTTCGGCTGGGGCGTGCCCACGTTCGACGCCATGTACTCGTTGCAGAACCTGATCCGCACCAAGGGTGAGGGCGCCGACGGCATGTACAACCTGGGCGGCTACAGCAACAAGGAACTTGACGTGATCATCGATCGCATCAAGACCGAGACCGATCCGGCCAAGCGCGACGCCGACATCATCACCGTGCTGCAAGGGCACGCCAAGGACTTCGGGCATATCCCGCTGCATGACCAGGTCATCCCCTGGGCGATGCGCAAGAACGTCACGGTCATCCACCGTGCCGACAATCGCCTTGTTGCCGATTGGGTCAAGGTTGACTGATCCCGGCTAACCAGACGGCGTGGAGCCTACCCGGCTCCCGCCGTTTTGCTTTTGGTTTTTCCCGCCTATGTTTGCTTTCATACTGCGTCGCCTGTTGCAGGCCGTAGCGGTGATGCTCACCGTCGCGCTACTGGCCTTTGTGCTTTTTCAATACGTCGGCGACCCTGTCACCATCATGCTGGGGCAGGACGCCACCGATGCCGAGCGCATCGAGCTGCGTGAGCGCCTGGGGCTGAACGAGCCCGCCATCGTTCAATTCGGCCATTTCGTGGCCAACGCCGCGCAAGGAAATTTCGGCATCTCCCTGCGTCAGAGCGAACCCGTTTCCACCCTGTTGAAATCCCGCTTGCCGGCCACGCTTGAGCTATCCATGGTGGCGGCCTTGCTGGCCTTGGTAGTGGGCGTGCCGCTGGGCGTGTACACCGCGCTCAAGCGCAACAGCCTGGTGTCCCAGATGCTGCTGGCCGGATCCTTGTTGGGCGTATCGCTGCCCACCTTCCTGATCGGCATCCTGCTGATCCTGGTGTTCTCCGTGCAACTGGGCTGGTTGCCCAGCTACGGCCGAGGCGAAACCGTCGCCGTGGGCTGGTGGACGTCGGGCCTGTTCACGGCCACCGGCTGGAAGCACCTGATCCTGCCGTCCATTACCTTGTCGCTCTTCCAGATGACGCTGGTGCTGCGCCTGGTGCGTTCGGAAATGCTGGAAGTGCTGCGGTCGGACTACATCAAGTTCGCCCGCGCCCGGGGCTTGAAGCGCCGCGCCATCCACTTCGGCCATGCGCTGAAGAACACAATGGTGCCCGTCATTACGATTACCGGCTTGCAGTTGGGCGGCATCATCGCCTTCGCCATCGTCACGGAAACCGTGTTCCAGTGGCCGGGCATGGGCTTGCTGTTCATCCAGGCGGTGCAATTCGCCGACGTGCCGGTCATGGCCGCGTACCTGTGCCTGATCGCGCTGGTGTTCGTGGTGATCAACCTGGTTGTCGATCTTCTTTATTTTGTCGTAGACCCGCGCTTGCGTTCGGGGATGACTCGCGCCGGGGGGGCTCACTGATGCGCGCCGTACTCAAACGCTGGTGGGACAGCGACATTGCCTGGGCCTGGCGCCGGGCGCCCGTGGCCATTCTGGCGACGCTGCTGTTGGCAATCTTGCTGATCGGCTCGTTCGGCGCCGGCTGGGTCGCGCCGCACAACCCCTTCGACCTGACCACGGTAGAACTGCTGGACGCCTTGTTGCCGCCCGCCTGGGAGGACAACGGCCAGGCCAACTATCTGCTGGGCACCGACAGCCAGGGCCGCGATCTGTTCTCGGCCATTCTGTATGGCACCCGCGTATCGCTCTTGATCGGGCTGGCGTCGGTGCTGCTGTCGATGCTGATCGGCATTGTGCTGGGCCTGATCTCGGGCTACGCGGGCGGACGCATCGACGCCTTCATCATGCGTGTGGCGGACGTGCAGTTGTCGTTCCCCGCCATTCTGATTGCGCTGTTGATCGATGGCGTGGCGCGGGCCGCGGTGCCGCGCGACATGCATGAACTGATCGCGTTCCCCGTGCTGATCGGCGCCATCGCGCTGGCCGGCTGGCCGCAGTACGCACGCACGGTGCGCGGTTCCACGCTGGTGGAGAAGAACCGCGAATACGTGCAGGCGGCGCGCGTGATCGGCGTGGCTTCGCCCGTGATCATGTTCCGCCACGTGCTGCCCAATGTGCTGGGGCCGGTGCTGGTGCTGGCCACGGTGCACCTGGCCACCGCCATCATCACCGAGGCGACGCTGTCGTTCCTGGGGGTGGGCGTTCCGCCGACCGCGCCGTCGCTGGGCACGCTGATCCGTATCGGCAACGACTTCCTGTTTTCCGGCGAATGGTGGATCACCATTTTCCCGGGCGCGGCGCTGGTGCTGCTGGTGCTGTCGGTCAACCTACTGGGTGACTGGCTGCGCGATGCGCTCAACCCGCGGCTGAATTGAGGTAACCATGAGCGCACTCCTAGAAGTCCGCAACCTGCGCGTGGAATTTCCCACGCGCCGCGGCACGCTACGCGCCCTGGACGACGTGTCCTTCTCCATCCAGGCCGGAGAAGTGCTGGGCGTGGTGGGGGAATCGGGCGCGGGCAAATCGCTGACCGGCGCGTCCATCATCGGCCTTTTGGAACCCCCGGGGCGCATTGCCGCGGGTGAAATCCTGCTGGCGGGCCGCCGCATCGACAACCTGCCCGACGAGCAGATGCGCCGCGTGCGCGGCCGCGAAATCGGCGCGGTGTTCCAAGACCCGCTGACGTCCTTGAACCCGCTGTACACGGTGGGCCGGCAATTGGCAGAAACCATCGTCACGCACCTGGACATGACATGGTCGCAGGCGCGCAACCGCGCGGTGGAATTGCTGGCGTCCACCGGCATTCCGGCCGCGCGCGAACGCATCGACCACTATCCGCACCAGTTCTCGGGCGGCATGCGCCAACGGGTGGTGATCGCGCTGGCACTGGCGGCCGAGCCCAAGCTGGTGGTGGCCGACGAACCGACGACCGCGCTGGACGTATCCATTCAGGCGCAGATCATTGAACTGCTGAAACGGCTGTGCCGCGAGCATGGCACGGCGGTGATGCTGATCACGCACGACATGGGCGTGATCGCTGAAACCGCCGACCGCGTGGCGGTGATGTACGCGGGCCGCGTGGCCGAGATCGGGCCGGTGGCCGACGTGATCCACAAACCGCGACATCCGTATACGTCGGGGCTGATGGGGTCGATTCCGTCCATGGACGGACACACGGAACGGCTGGTGCAGATTGACGGCAGCATGCCTCGGCTGAACGCCATTCCGCCGGGCTGTGCGTTCAACCCGCGTTGCGGCCAGCGCTTGCCGCGCTGCGCGACCGAGCGCCCCGAATTGATGCCGGCGGGCACGTCCCGCGCGGCCTGTTGGTTGCATGACGATAAAACGATGGTGGCCGCATGAGCACGCCCTTGGTGGAAGTTAAAGACGCGGCGCGCTGGTTCGATGTGTCGCCGCCCTGGCTGGAACGCAAGCTGGCCGGCAAGCCGCGCGTGATGCTGCGCGCGGTGGACGGCGTGTCGTTCGACATCGCGCGCGGCGAAACGCTGGCGCTGGTGGGCGAATCGGGCTGTGGAAAATCCACGGTCGCGCGCATGCTGGTGGGCCTGTACGGGCTGACGCGCGGCGATATCCGTTTCGATGGCCAGCCGTTGTCGCGGATGTCTGAGAAAGGCGGGCGCAACTTGCGCAAGCGCTTGCAGATGATTTTCCAGGATCCCTATGCCAGCCTGAACCCGCGCTGGCGCGTGGGCCGCATCATTGCGGAGCCGATGCTGACGCATACGCAGATGACGGCCGACGAGCGGGTGGCCCGCGTCAGCGAACTGCTCAAGCAGGTGGGCCTGGACCCGGCGGACCAGGGCCGCTATCCGCACCAGTTTTCAGGCGGCCAGCGGCAACGCATTTCGATTGCGCGGGCGCTGGCGGTGAACCCGGAATTCCTGGTGTGCGACGAGCCTACCTCGGCGCTGGATGTGTCGGTGCAGGCGCAGGTGCTGAACCTGATGAAAGACCTGCAGCGCGAGCTGGGGCTGACCTACCTGTTCATTTCGCACAACCTGGCGGTGGTGCATCACGTGGCCGACCGGGTGGGCGTGATGTACCTGGGCCGCATGGTGGAAGTGGCGCCGCGCGACGAGCTGTTCGCGCGGCCACGGCATCCGTATACGCGCATGCTGCTGGAAGCCATTCCGGACATCAACGGGGCCGGAAAATCGCGCACGGCGGTGGCGGGGGAGGTGCCGAACCCGTTGAATCCGCCATCAGGGTGCACGTTTCATCCGCGTTGCCCGCATGCGAATGACCGGTGCCGGGCCGAAGCACCGGTGGCGATGCTGGCGGGGGTTTCAGTCGTGGCGTGCCACGCGGTGGAGGAAGGCCGCGCGTAAATGCAGGGCGGGCCGGAGGTGGAGGGGCGCGCCGCAATAGCGCGCCGGAGGGTCGCGCGTGGGCCGTCAGGGCCAACGCCGACCCCGCCCAAGTTTCAGTGGCGGGGCTCGTGGACCGAGTCATACGGCGTGTCGTCGTCCTCGTCATCTTCATCGTCTTCGTCCTCTTCGTCTTCCTGCGCGGTCGGATCCGGCTGCGGTTCCTCGGTCAGGGCGAAGGGCAGGACGTCTTCCAGAGTGTCGGACCACGCGGACTCTTCGCCGTCGTGGTCCAGCTTGATGAAGCGTTCGCCTTCATTCAAAGAAATTTGCACGGCCCACAGGTAGAGGCAATCGTAGGTGTCGTCATCGGCATGCGGCAGGCCGCCGCGATTGCCCAGCAGGCGCGAGCCCGCGCCGCCCATCTGCACGTGGGTCTGCTCTTCGTCCGCTTCGGCGCCTTCGTCCAGCGGGACACCGAACGTGACCCACTCGGTGCCTTCGTCGCCCAGGATCACTTCGGCCAGCACGGGCTTGCCCAGGTAGGCGCTGAGCGCATCGGCGGTCTTGGCCAGCATGTCCAGTTCGGGTGCACTGAAATGGGTCACGGAGGCGGGGGGAGTGGCAGAGGCGGACATGAAGGGGATTCCTGGGCGCGATGAAGCCGCGACGGCACGGCAAGATACATAAAGTCAGGCGCTATTGTCGCGCGATCGGCGTTGCGTTGCATCAGGCGCTTGGATGACGCGGCGTGACAAGGCTGTCAGGCCGGCGTGGGCGTGGGGCGCAATCGTGTTTCAGGCGTAATGCCCTGCGCCTTCTCTTGCCCTTCCTTCTGGCGGTATTGCCAGGCTTGCGGCGGTATCCAGATGGCGGATGGCGGTGACACACGGTCATTCGAACAGGGCCTACACTTGCGGCCTGTTCCCCTATTCCCATTACGCATCACCGCCCATGACGCGCTCCGAACCTATCGCAATTCCCGCCCGCTATTTGCTGTTTCCGCTGCTGGCGGCCCTGATCTGGTCGGTCAATATGATCGTTACCAAGATGGCCGCCGGGGTCATTTCGCCTGCCGTCATCGGCTTTTACCGCTGGGCCCTGGCCGGCGCCGTGCTGACCCCGTTTGCCCTGCGGGGCGTGTGGACGCAGCGCAGGCTGATCTGGCCCTATCTGCCGAAATTCGCCGTGCTGGGCGGCTTGGGTATGGCGCTATACCAGGGGCTGGCCTATGTGGCGGCCTCCAGCACCACGGCCACCAACATGGGCATCATCACCGCCATGATCCCGCTCTTGACCATCGCGGTGGGCACGGTGGTGTTGCGCCAGCGGCCCACGCTGATGGCGATGCTGGGCGGCCTGGTGTCGCTGGCGGGCCTGGCGCTGCTGATCGGCGAAGGCGACCCGGCCCGGTTGCTGTCCGTGGGCGCGAACCCCGGCGACCTGCTGATGGGGCTGGCCGCGCTGGCCTATGCGCTGTATGGCGTGTTGCTGCGCCGCTGGGGCTTGCCGGTGGGGCCGTGGGTGTCACTCTACGTGCAGATCGGCTTCGGCGTGCTGTTCCAACTGCCTGCGTTCCTGATGGCCGCGCCGTCGCCGCTGAATGCCGACAACGTGCCGCTGGTGCTGTATGCCGCGATCTTTCCGTCCCTGTTCGCGCCCTTCCTGTGGATGCAGGGCGTCAAGCACCTTGGTCCCAACCGCGCCAGCATTTTCCTGAACCTGATGCCGGTGGGCACGGTGGCCATTGCGTCTGTCTTCCTGGACGAAAAGCCACATCTGTTCCACATCGTGGGCGGTTTGCTGGCGCTTGCCGGTGTGATGCTGGCGCAGATGCGCACGCCTCGCCTGGGTGGGCGCGCAGGCAAAGCGGCGGGTTGAACGGGCGGTTCCGTCCCTGACGCGCGCCTGTCAGGGTTCCGGCCTACAATCGACGGTTCATCAGCTTTCTTTCCCTATACGAGCCCATGGCCCAATACGTCTACACCATGAACCGCGTCGGCAAGATCGTGCCGCCCAAGCGGCAGATTTTGCGTGATATCTCGCTTTCGTTTTTTCCTGGCGCCAAGATCGGCGTGCTGGGCCTGAACGGCTCGGGCAAGTCGACGCTGCTGAAGATCATGGCTGGCGTCGATAAAGAGATCGAAGGCGAAGCCATCCCCATGCCGGGCCTGAACATCGGCTACCTGCCGCAGGAACCGCAACTGAACCCCGAGCACACGGTGCGCCAATCGGTCGAAGAAGGCCTGGGCGCCGTCGTCACCGCCAAGAAGCGCCTGGACGAGGTCTACGCCGCCTACGCCGAGCCGGACGCCGACTTCGATGCGCTGGCCGCTGAGCAAGCCGACCTGGAAGCCATCATCGCCGCCGCCGCCTCCAGCGGTTCGGACGACATCGAACACCAGATGGAAATCGCCGCGGACGCACTGCGCCTGCCGCCCTGGGACGCTATCGTCGGCAACCTGTCCGGTGGTGAAAAGCGCCGCGTGGCCCTGTGCCGCCTGCTGCTGTCCAAGCCCGACATGCTGCTGCTTGACGAACCCACCAACCACTTGGACGCCGAAAGCGTGGAATGGCTGGAGCAATTCCTGCACAAGTTCCCCGGCACCGTGGTCGGCGTGACCCACGATCGCTACTTCCTGGACAACGCCGCTGAATGGATCCTGGAACTGGACCGTGGCTACGGCATTCCCTGGAAGGGCAACTACAGCTCGTGGCTGGAACAGAAAGAAGACCGCCTGAAGCAGGAAGAATCGTCGGAATCGGCCCGCCAGAAGACCATCAAGAAAGAACTTGAATGGGTGCGCCAGAACCCGAAGGGCCGTCAGGCCAAGGCCAAGGCGCGTCTGGCCCGCTTCGAGGAACTGTCGTCCTACGAATACCAGAAGCGCAACGAAACCCAGGAAATCTTCATTCCCGTGGGCGAGCGCCTGGGCAACGAGGTCATTGAATTCAAGAACGTCAGCAAGGCCTATGGCGATCGCCTGTTGATCGACGACCTGAGCTTCAAGATTCCGCCCGGCGCCATCGTTGGCATCATCGGCCCCAACGGCGCCGGTAAGTCCACGCTGTTCCGCATGATCGCGGGCCGCGAACAGCCGGATTCGGGCGAGGTCACCATCGGCCAGACCGTGAAGCTGGCTTATGTGGACCAGTCGCGCGATGCGCTGGAAGACAAGAAGACGGTGTTTGATGCGGTGGCCGACGGCGCCGACATCCTGACCGTGGGCAAGTTTGAAATGTCGTCGCGCGCCTATCTGGGCCGCTTCAACTTCAAGGGCGGCGACCAGAACAAGGTGGTGGGCCAACTGTCCGGCGGTGAACGCGGCCGCCTGCACATGGCCAAGACGCTGATCGCCGGTGGCAACGTCCTGCTGCTTGACGAACCGTCCAACGACCTTGACGTTGAAACGCTGCGCGCGCTGGAAGACGCCTTGCTGGAGTTCCCCGGCAGCGTCATGGTCATCAGCCACGATCGCTGGTTCCTGGACCGCATCGCCACCCACATCCTGGCATTCGAAGGCGATTCGCAAGTGGTGTTCTTCGACGGCAACTACCAAGAGTACGAAGCCGACAAGAAGCGCCGCCTGGGCGAAGAGGGCGCCAAGCCCAAGCGCCTGCGCTACAAGGCACTGAAGTAAGCCTTGCAGTAGGTGGTTGAAAACAATCCCGGCATTGCCGGGATTTTTTTGTGCGTATGCCTTGTAGGACTTGTATGCCTTGTAGGATGGGTGAAGCGCGGTACGGTTTGCACAAAAACCCCGCCGCCCCAACGCGCGCAACCCATCACGCACCCCATCACGCAACCCCATCACGCAACCCCATCACGCAACCATCGCGTTATGGCCAATCTCCCCATGGTCCACCGTTGCTTGATGGGTTGCGCGCGTTTGATATCGCATTCTTTTCTTTGTCGTATCGCGCTTCACCCATCCTACGACCTGCTGTAGATTCTAGGCATCCACTTGGGAGCCACTCATCATGCTGCTGCAAGCCTCAGACTCCACGTTACTCATCGTCGATATGCAGGGCCGGTTGATGCCCGCCATTCACGATAACGAAGCCGTGCTGCATACCGCGCACAAACTCGCGCAAGCCGCGCGGATACTTGATGTGCCGGTTGTCGCCACGGAACACCACGGCAAGATGCTGGGCGTTACCGTGGATCCCCTGCGTGACCTTGTGCAGTCCACCTTTCAGAAAATGCACTTCTCTTCCACGCGCGAACCTGGCTTTGAAGCGTGGTTGCCGGCGGCGCGAAAAACCATTCTGGTGGCCGGTTGCGAAGCGCATATCTGCGTGCTGCAAACGGTGATCGGCCTGGTGGACATGGGCTACAAGGCCGTGCTGGTGTCAGACGCGGCGGGGTCGCGCAAGCCCTCGGATCATCACGCTGCCCTGCGGCGCGCGCGGGCGCATGGCGCCGATATCGTCACCTCGGAAATGGCCATATTTGAGTGGATGGAAACGTGCGAGCACCCGCGCTTTCGCGATGTGTTACGTCTAGTCAAATAGCCGACGGCGCTTGCAACATCGTCCCAGGGGCGCGCAAAGATTCTCTCGCTGTTTGACACAATTCCTGGGCAAACCTAACACCGCGCGCACCAATATTTTGAGATCCTGAAGTTTCTAAACCCATATGGGGATCGCGCGCTCGCGTCAGGTCCATGGTGCGGCCCCTGGGATAAGAATAGGAGCCTCAACATGAAAATCGCATCTCTTTCCAAAATCTGTGTCGCACTGGCGATGACCGCCGCCATGGCGGGCTGCTCGTCCTGGGACGGCATGAGCCATCGCCAAAAGAGCACAGTGGGCGGCGCCGCATTGGGCGGTGTCGCAGGCGCCGTGATCACCAACGGCGGCGTCTTGGGTACGGTGGGTGGAGCGGCGATCGGCGGCGTCATCGGCGATCAGGTCGGCAAGCGCTAAACGCCTGTCCTTGATGCAAAAAGCCCGGCAATACCGGGCTTTTTTTTATGGCCGCGAGGGCGGCCAAGCTGCATTACGGTTGTTCGTTTTGCGGCATCTCGATCTTCACTTCCAACACCTCAAGTGTGTCCTGGCGTTCCAGGTGCACCTTGATGTCTTCAGGGTTGATCTTCACGTATTTTGAAATCACCGCGATAAGTTCCTGCTGCAACTGCGGCAGGTAGTCGGGCGAGTCGCCGCGGCCCCGCTCGTGGGCCAGGATGATCTGCAACCTTTCCTTTGCAACGGAAGCGGAAGTTTTCTTTTGACCAAGCAGAAACGACAGGAAGGACATTGCTTACTTGCCTCCGAACAGGCGTTTCAGGAAACCGGGCTTTTCGTAGTCGGTAAAGCGCAGCGCTTTGTCTTCGCCCAGGTAGCGGGCCACGACATCCTTGTAGGCTTCGGAAACGTCGGTCTCTTTCAAGTGAATCGCCGGCAGGCCTTGGTTCGACGCTTGCAGCACGGCTTCCGATTCGGGAATGACACCGATCAGCTTGATGCGCAGGATGTCTTCGATATCGCCCAAGGACAGCATTTCACCGTCGACCACGCGCTTGGGGTTGTAGCGCGTGAGCAGCAGGAATTCCTTGACGGGTTCACCGCCATCCACCGCGCGCTTGGACTTGGCCGCGAGGATGCCCAGGATGCGATCGGAGTCGCGCACCGACGAGACTTCCGGGTTCGTCACGACCAGCGCGTCGTCGGCAAAATAGGCGGCCATCAGCGCACCCGTTTCGATACCGGCGGGCGAGTCGCAGATGATGTATTCGAAACCCATTTCCTTCAGGTCGTTGATGACCTTTTCCACGCCTTCCTGCGTCAGCGCATCTTTGTCGCGCGTTTGCGAGGCGGGCAGGATGAACAGGTTTTCAAGCTGCTTGTCCTTGATCAGCGCCTGGTTGAGGGTGGCTTCGCCCTGAATCACGTTGACGAAGTCGTACACCACGCGACGCTCGCAGCCCATGATGAGGTCGAGATTGCGCAGGCCGACATCGAAGTCGATGACAGCGGTCTTGTGGCCCCGCATCGCGAGGCCCGCGGAAAAACTGGCGCTCGTCGTGGTTTTACCCACGCCGCCTTTGCCGGAAGTCACCACAACAATGCGTGTCATGACGATCAAACCCTTATGTTCGAAGAAACCGCGTTATCGTAAAGCAAAAAGCCTGTGTAAGGCTTCTTACAGAATGTGTTGAGACTTGATGTTCGATGCTGATGTTCGACGGCGATACCGCGCCGGCGCACACGCCGCGCAGCAGTCACCGCGTCAGCTTTTCAAAGCTTCGATCCGCAGCGTGTCGCCATCCAGGCGCACCAGCGCCGGCTGGTTTTGCAACGTGCGGTCCAGCTTGTCTTCCACGACACGGTACACCCCGGCCACGGCCAGCAGCTCGGCGTCCAGATGCGTCGTGAAAATGCGGGCCGATGTGTCGCCGCGCGCGCCCGCCATGGCCTTGCCGCGCAAGGGGCCGTAGACGTGCACATTGCCATCGGCAATGACTTCCGCGCCCTGGCTCACCATGCCGATCACGACCAGGTCCGTGTGGCGCGCGTACACGCGCTGGCCCGATCGCAAGGGTTTGGTGATGACAAGTGCCGACGCCGAATGCGGCGCGGCCTGCGTGGGCGTGGCGGCGGAGGTGGTGCCGCTGGCTTCGCGAGCCGGCAGCGGTTCGGCCGAGGCGGGCTTGGCCGGCGTGTCCGTGGCGGGGGTGTCGCTTGATGCGCCATCGGCAGCCGATGTGTCGGTGGGCGCGGGCGCGGTTTCAACGGCGGCGGCCGGCACCGACGGCACGGGCGTCGACACATCGTTGGGCGGCGCCGTATCCACGACGGGAGCGGGGCGCGCGGGCGGCGTGGAAAGCTCAACCGGCGTCAGGCCGGCTTCGCGCGCGGCCGCAAGGTTGGCGCCTTCGGCCACCACGCCGATCGCGGGCAGGTTGTGCGCGCGCAGCGCGGCGACAAGCGCTTTCCAGTCGACCGCTTCGTCGACGCGGCTGGCGTCGATGACCACGGGTTCATTTTCGAAGAAGCTGCCGGCGTCGGCCATGCGCTTGGCAAGGGCGGCGGCGAGCCGTTCGGGGTCCGCGCTGTGCAGTACCACCCGGATGGCATAAAGGGTGGCGCTTTTGAAGTCCAGGGCTAGGGATTCAGTGTTCATCTTGATGTTGGCTGGCGGTCCGGGCGCCGAAAAAAGGCGCGTTCAACCGGCTGCGGGATGTCGGGCATGATAACCCGCCCAACGCCGGGGCGCGCGGGCTGAAAACTGAAAGAAAAAGGCGCACAAGGCGCCTTTTCCCGTGATACGCGCGCGGATGCCTAGCCCTGAGCCCAGGAGTCGCGGAGCGTCACGATGCGGTTGAGCACCGGAGCGGCTTCCGTGGAATCCTTGAGGTCGGCCGTGAAATAGCCCAGGCGCTCGAATTGCCAGGTGGCGCCCGGCGTGGCGACGGTGCCCGGTTCCAGCCAGGCCGTGACGGTCTGCTTGGAGTTCGGATTCAGGCAGGTCAGGAAGTCCTTGTCGCCGCCGTCGGGACGCGCGTCGGCGAACAGGCGGTCGTACAGGTGGATCTGGGCGGCTACCGCATGGGCCGCGCTGACCCAGGTGATGTTGCCCTTGACCTTGACGCTGTCCGCGCCCGGGGTGCCGCTCTTGGTTTCGGGCAGGTATTCAGCCTGGACTTCCACGACTTCGCCCGCTTCGTTCTTGGTGAAGCCGGTGCATCGCACCACGTAGCCGTACTTCAGGCGCACGGTGTTGCCCGGGAACAGGCGGAAATACTTCTTCGGCGCTTCCTCGCGGAAGTCGTCGCGTTCAATCCAGAGCTCGCGCGACAGCGGGAATTCACGCACGCCCGCTTCCGGATCATGCGGGTTGCGCGGGGCGGTGCAGAGCTCGGTCTGGCCTTCCGGGTAGTTGGTGATCACCAGCTTGATCGGATCCAGCACGGCCACGGAGCGGGCGGCGATGGGGTCGAGGTCGTCGCGCACGGCTTGTTCGAGCAGGCTGTAGTCGATACGCGAATCCGACTTGGACACGGCGGTACGGTCGCAGAACAGGCGGATCGAGGCCGGCGTGTACCCACGGCGGCGCAGGCCGAAGATGGTCGGCATGCGGGGGTCGTCCCAGCCGTCCACATGGCCTTCGCGCACCAGTTGCAGCAGCTTGCGCTTGCTGGTGACGACGTAGCTCAGGTTCAGGCGGGCAAATTCATATTGGTGCGGCAGCGGCTGGGCCAGCTTGCCCAGTTCGGCCAGGCGCGTCAGGATCCAGTCGTAGAACGGGCGCTGGTCTTCGAATTCCAGCGTGCAGACGCTGTGCGTGATGCCTTCCAGCGCGTCTTCCACCGGGTGCGCCCAGCTGTACATCGGGTAGATGCACCATTGGTTGCCCGTGCGGTGGTGGGTGGCGTGGCGCACGCGGTACATGACCGGGTCGCGCAGGTTGATGTTGGGCGACGCCATGTTGATCTTCGCGCGCAGCACCAGGCTGCCGTCCGGATGCTTGCCATCGCGCATTTCGCGCAGCAGGGCAATCGATTCCGCGGCCGGGCGGTTGCGCCAGGGCGAATCGGTGCCGGGTTCGGTCAGGGTGCCACGGTTGGCGCGGATTTCTTCGGGGCTTTGCGCATCGACGTAGGCATGGCCGGCTTCGACCAGGGCTTCGGCGAACTCGTACATATAGCCGAAGTAGTCGCTAGCGAAGTACAGGTTTTCCTGGCCGTCGTCGGCCTTCCAGTCAAAGCCCAGCCAATGCACGGCTTCGATGATGGCGTCGACGTATTCCTGGTCTTCCTTTTCGGGGTTGGTGTCATCAAAGCGCAGATGACAGACCCCGCCGAAGTCGCGCGCCAGGCCGAAGTTCACGCAGATGCTCTTGGCGTGACCGATGTGCAGATAGCCGTTGGGCTCCGGCGGGAAGCGGGTGCGGATGCGGGCCGGATCGGCCGTCCCCTGCGCCTGCACGTCGGCCGGGCCAGGCTTGCCCGCCCAGCGTTTGCCCTGGAAGCGATTGGCTTCAAGGTCGTCCTGGACGATGTTAAGCAGGAAATTGGATGCAGCTGGGGTCGGCGTCGTGGCGGAGGTCATTCTTGAAAGAATAGGAAAAAGCGGCGACAAAGCGTCAATTTTGCCACGTTCCGCAACCGGGGCCTTTTTGAACCCGGTGCAACCGGTTTCAAACTGTCCCCACAGCCATGTAACTGGCTCTACACTACGGGCCATCATGGATATATCCACCCTTTCCCTGGCCCGTGCGCAGTTCGTGGCCAGCCTGAGCTTTCTGGCGCTGTTCCTGGCGGTTTCCCTGGCCCTTGCCTGGGTGCTGCTGTTTTTCAAGGTGCGCGCCCGCTGGTCCGGCCGCCCGGGCTGGACCGCCGCCTACCGCTTCTGGGTGCGCATTTTCGCCCTGGCTTTCGTCCTGACGCTTGCCGCCAGCGTGCCCGTGCTGATCCAGATCGGCAGCCTGTGGGCGGGCCTGATGGACAAGATCGGCAACGTGGCCGGCCCCTTGCTCGGCTACGGCATCCTGTCGGTCTTCATCCTTAAGTCATGCTTCCTGGGTGTGATGCTGTTTGGCCAGCGCCGCGTGTCCGATACCGCGCACACGCTGGCGGTGCTGATGGTGGCGGTGGGCCAGTTGGTGGCGGTGTTCTGGGTGCTGGCCTTGCAATCCTGGATGCAGACGCCCGACGGCGCCATTCTTGTCGACGGGCGCTACCAGGTCTACGACTGGGTGGCCGTGGTGCTGAATCCGTCGGTGGGTTGGCGCATGGCCATGGTGGCGGTAGGGGCGGCGCTGGCCGTCTCGTTCCTGATGATGGGCGTGACCGCGTTGCAGGCCTTGCGCCGCCCGCTGGGCGATGGCGAGCGCAACGCGTTCAAGACGGCGCTGGTCATCGGTGTGGTCGCCGCATTCATGCAGATTCCGGTCGCCACCGGCACCGGCCATGTCATGGCCAAGCTGCAACCGGCCAAGGCCGCGGCGGCGGCGGGTTTCTGGCAAAGCGGCCCCGAACCGCAACTGGTGCTGTTCGGCTGGCCCGATGCGCGCAGCCACACCAATGTGTCTGACGTGACCCTGCGCAATGCGGGGGGCGCTTGGCTGCATCGCAATGCGGAAGGCACCTACGAGGGGCTGGATAAATTTTCCGGGATGCTGCCGCCCGTGGCACTGACGTTCTGGTCGCTGCGCGTGGCCGTCGCTTTGGGCCTGCTGATGCTGGCCGTGGCATGCGTGACGTTTCTGTGGACGTTCCGACGCGGGATGGACCCCTCGACCCTGCCGGTGTGGTGGCAGCGCGTGCTGTGCGGCATGATGTTTTCGGGCGGTATCGCCGTGGTGGCGGGCTGGTGGGTGTCCATCATCGGCCTGCAACCGTTCGTGGTGAACGGCACCATTACGCAGTCCGAAGTGCTGGGGCAGGTGCCGGCAAGCACGGTGCTTTATGGATTGGTGGGCTATGGCCTGCTTTATGCCCTGCTATTGGCCGCTTTCACGGGCATGCTGTTCCACGCGGCCCGCTACGGCGTGGTGCCGGTGCGTAAATTGGGCGGAGGATCGCCATGATCGCCATGTTGGCCGCGTCGCAGGGGCTTAGCCCCGAAGACCCATCATTCTGGATGCCACTGGCCTTCATGGGGCTGTTGTTCGTGGTGATTGCCGCGGGCATGGTGCTGGATGGCTTTGACCTGGGCGTGGGCATTTTGCTGCAACTGGCCCCCGAACATGAGCGCGGCCGCATGATGTCGCTCTTGAGCCCCTGGCGCGATGCCAACGAATTCTGGTTGCTGCTGGGCATGGGCCTGTTCGCGTCGGCCTTCCCCTTTGCATGGGGCGCGGTGCTGGGCAAGCTGTACGGGCCGCTGACCTTCATGGTGCTGGGCGTGGTGCTGCGCAGCGTGTCGTTCGAATTCCGCATCCGCGCGCGCAACGAGATGAAGCCGCGCTGGATCTTCGGGTTCTGGGCCGGTTCCATCATTACGGCGTTCGGGCAGGGAGTGCTGCTGGGGCGCATCGCCACCGGCTATCAATCTGACGCGGGCTATGGCTGGTTCGCGATGTTCGTGGGCCTGTGCGCCGTGGCGGCCTATGTGCTGCTGGGCGCATCGTGGCTGGTCATGCGGGTGGACGGCGATCTTCAACGCCGCGCGTCCTATTGGGCTCGGCATGCCATCCGCTGGACGGCGGTGGGCATGGTGGCGATTGCGGTGACGCTGGGGCTGGCCAACGCGGGCATCTTCTACAAGTGGAGCAACATCGCTCACCTGAGCCTGGCTGCAAGCGTGTGGGTGTTGATGCTGGCGGGGTATGTCGCGGCCGAGATGCTGCTGGCCCGCTTGCCCGGCCGGGCGGAGCGTTTCAGCTGGCTGCCGTTCGTGCTGTGCGTGGGGCTGTTCTTGCTGATGCTGAGCGGCCTGGCCTACAGCCTGTTCCCGTATCTGATCCTGGACGACATGACGCTCTGGGACGGCGCGGGCGCGCTCGGTTCGATGCGCCTGGTCATGGCCGGCGCGGTCGTGGGGGTGCCGGTGGTGCTGGTGTTCAACATCCTGGCGTACCGGTCGGTCTTCGGCAAGGAACGCGCACCGGTCCCGCTATTGCCGCCACCCTCGTATTGATATGGTCCGAACAGTAGGATGGGTGTAGCGCGAGAAGGTCGATGCAAAATCCCTGGCATCGATCGCGCGCAACCCATCATGCAACGCCCCGAATTTTTTGCAATGCGGGCTACGGTGGGGCGGCCGCCTGATGGGTTACGCGCGATTCAGGTCGGCATTCTTCCATGAGGCCTGCCGCGCTTCACCCATCCTACAATCGACGATCAAGATCAAGATCACGGATCACGACTGCGGATCACGACCGCGGATCACGGACCACGGCCACGGACCGCATCACGGACCACGGCCACGGATCACATCCCGGACCACCCCCCACGCCCCATGACGACCCATCCACCTCCGCGCACGCCGTGGGCGTCCCTCCGTCACAACACCGGTCTTGCCACCCGCTGCAGAATCTCTTCGCCGTAGGCTTCCAGCTTGCGGGCGCCTACGCCGCTGATGTGGCTCAGGGCATCCATCGAATCCGGCTGGGCCAGGGCGATTTCGCGTAGCGTGGCGTCGTGGAAAATGACGTAGGCCGGCACGCCGTGGCTCTTGGCGACTTCGCCGCGCCAGGCGCGCAGTGCTTCAAACACCGGTTGCAATTCAGCCGGCAGGTCAATTGCCGCCGCCTTGGTACGGCCACTGCTCGTCTTGCCCGACTTTGTCTTCTTTTCGGATTCCCGGCGCAGCATCAACTGGCGTTCGCCCTTGAGCACGGCGCGGCTGCCTTCCGTCAGCGCCAAGGTGCCGAAGCCTTCGTTGTCGACGGTTAACAAGCCTTGCGCCAGCAACTGGCGCAGCACGCCGCGCCAAGCGGTGTCGCTCAGGTCTTCGCCCACGCCGAACACGCTCAGGGTTTCATGGCCGTGCTGCTTGGTGCGGTCGGTGACCTTGCCGCGCAGGATGTCGATGATGTGGCCCGCGCCGTAGCGCTGCCCGCGTTCCTTCCACAAGCGATAGACGGCCGACAGCACTTTCTGCGCGGCCACGGTGCCGTCCCACGCTTGCGGCGGTTCCAGGCAGACGTCGCAGTTGCCGCAGGCGGTGATCTGCTGGCCGAAGTACGCCAGCAGGCGCACCCGCCGGCATTCCACCGTTTCGCACAGGCCCAGCATGGCATCCAGTTGCTGGCCCAGGCGTCGGCGATAGGACTCGTCGCCCGGGGATTCGTCGATCATGCGGCGCTGCTGCACCACATCTTGCAGGCCGTAGGCCAGCCAGGCCGTGGCGGGCAGGCCATCGCGGCCGGCTCGGCCGGTTTCCTGGTAGTAGCCTTCAACGGATTTGGGCAGGTCGATGTGTGCCACGAAGCGCACGTCCGGCTTGTCGATACCCATGCCGAAGGCAATGGTGGCCACCATGACCACGCCGTCTTCGCGCAGGAAGCGGGACTGATTGGCCGCGCGCACCTGTGGGCTGAGGCCAGCGTGGTAGGGCATGGCGTCAATGCCCTGGTTGCACAGGAATTCGGCCGTCTCTTCGACCCGCGCCCGCGACAAGCCATACACCACGCCGGATTCGCCGTCGTGTTCGGTGCGGATCATTTCCAGCAGTTGCTTGCGAACCTCGTTCTTTTCGACGATGCGGTAGCGGATGTTGGGGCGGTCAAAGCTGGACACGAAATGCCGGGCATCGTCCAGCGACAGGCGCTGCGCGATCTCGGTGCGGGTGTCCGCCGTGGCCGTGGCGGTAAGCGCGATGCGCGGCACGTCGGGCCAGCGCTCGTGCAGCATGGACAGGCCCAGGTATTCCGGCCGGAAATCATGCCCCCATTGCGACACGCAGTGCGCCTCGTCGATGGCGAACAGGGCGATGCGGCCGCGCTCAAGCAGTTGCAGGCAGCGGTCGGTCAGCAGCCGTTCGGGCGCGACGTAAAGCAAATCAAGTTCGCCGGCCAGGAACGCTTGTTCAACGTCGCGAGCCACGCGCCAATCCTGCGTGGAATTCAGGAAGGCCGCGCGCACGCCAAGTTCGGTCAGGGCGTCGACTTGGTCCTGCATCAGCGCGATCAGGGGCGACACGACGATGCCGGTGCCTTCGCGCACCAGGGACGGAATCTGGTAACAGAGCGATTTCCCTCCGCCCGTGGGCATGAGGACCAGCGCGTCACCGCCGTCGATCACTTGTTCGACAATGGCTTGCTGGTCGCCGCGGAAGGATTCGTAACCGAAAACGCGCTGCAGGACGCCAAGGGCGCGCGCGTCAGACATGGGGGTAGGCCGGAAGCATCATGGCGGGGATTTTAAGCCGCAATTCCAGGGCGGCTCTTTTCGGGGGGATATTTCCGTCCGCTTTGCGGTCCGGGTTCCGGTAACACCTCGTGGCCCGCCGGCCTACTGGCTCACTACCAGCTCAACCACGTGCCGCGCATGAAGGTGTCCACGGGCATGCTGAGGTTCGCGCGCCATTCGTAGTTGCCCGACACGATGTCGCGGTCGGCGCCCACCGCCAGTTGCACCTTGGGCGCCACGAACATGCTGTGCGACAGGCCCACGCGCTGCTCGGCAAGGGTCGAGCCCTCGCGCAGCCCCGAATAGGTGCCGCTGAAGGTGCCCCAGCCGGTGATGGGCACGCCCGCCGACAGCGTGTTGCGCGTCTGCGGCGCCGAGGCCACGCCGCCGGAGTAGGTGGACAGGTCGCCGAACCCCGCGCCGATCTGTTCGTTGGTGTAGCCCAGGTTGACGATGTCGGCCACGTCCACGTTGTAGCCGAAGCGGTAGCGCCAGGCGTTGGAAGCGTCAAACGAGCTTTGCGTGGCGCCCGCCTGGAACGTGCCGTATTCGCCCGCCGCATAGGTCGTGCCCATGCCGCGCGTGGTCAGCGCGGGCGCGCTCTGCATCTGGCCTTCCAGCGTAAGCGCCGGCGTCAGCCCGTACCGCACGCTGCCGGAGCCCACCGACGCGCCGTAATCCACCGCGCCCGCCCGCGCGGTGGGATCCATCAGGTTCAGCTTGCCGACCGACGACGAGTAGCCGAAGCTGCCTTCCGGCACGGTGGCGGCCGAGCCGGCCCAGTTGGAAATCTGCACTCCGCCCACCGGCGCGCTGCTGCCCCAGACGGGCGCATTGGCGTTGATATTGCCCACGGTCAGCGACGGGCCAGCTGTGTTCCGGTATACCCAGTTGCGGTCGCCACCGTAGCGCAGGCCGTCCTGGCCGCTGACCGACGCGAACCAGGGGCGGGTCGGGCGCGATACGCCCGAGATCACCACCACGGGCACGCGCGGGATGTCGCCGTCTTCCAAGGCGAAGGAATAGTCGGGCGTGTCCTCAACAACCGCCGCAGGGGTGTTCTCGCATTCCAGCGGGATGTCTTCGCTGCTTCCCGACAGGCTGGATCCCAGTCCGGGGATCAAACCGTAGCTCTCGCCCTCGTCTTCGCCCCCGCGCACGCTGGTGTCCATGGCGGGTTCGGCAACTTCCAGACCGCACAGGGGCGGGTCCAGGGGAACGGCGCGCGAAGCGATCGACGGCGCCGGGCGCACGGGAATAGGCTGCACCGGCGACAGCACGCCGATGCCGCGTGCCATCAGCACCGGCGCACCCGGTGCGGGCGACGTGACAGAAGAGGGGGACGCATCAAGCGTGTCGGCAAACGCGGCCGACAGTGGGCAAACCACCCCCGCCGTCAGCGCCGCGTGCAACAACCGTCTGCGCCAGATTGCAGGGGCGACCATAAAAATCAGTGTAAAGAGGGGACGCTGCCGTAGCTGTAAACGATTTTTAGTAAACCGGACCAGCGGCAAGACCAAGGGCATCATTTTAGGACCGATCACGCGCGCGACAAGACACCGTACATCATGCAACAGCTCTATTTCAGTTGATTTCTTGCCCCTTGCGGTTGGACGCGCCGCGCCGCACTATGGCGTCCATGGACAATCCTCATACCAAGCTGCTGGTCGTTGACGACGACCCGGCCCTGCGTCAGTTGCTGGCCGACTACCTGAATCGGCACGGCTACGACACCTTGCTGGCGCCGGACGCCACCGACCTGTCGACGCGCATCACCCGCTACGCCCCCGACCTGCTCGTGCTGGACCGCATGCTGCCCGGCGGTGACGGCGCCGCCGCATGTCGCCGCCTGCGCGAGCAAGGCGAAGACATCCCCGTCATTCTGCTGACCGCGCGCGACGAGGCCGTGGATCGCATCATCGGTCTGGAAGCAGGCGCCGACGATTACGTCGGCAAGCCGTTTGACCCGCGTGAGCTGCTGGCCCGCATTGAAGCCGTGTTGCGCCGCAAGCGCGGCCCGTCCGCCTTGACCAAGGACGCGCCGGTCACCTTCGGCCCGTTCCTGTTCGACCCGTCCACCCGGCAGTTGTCGCGCGATGGCACGGTGGTCAAGCTGACGGGGGGCGAGATCAATTTGCTGGAAGCCCTGGTGCGCAACGCGGGCAAGCCGCTGTCGCGGGAACGCCTGCTGGCGCTTGCGCGCGACGATGACTCCGGCGAACGCAACGACCGCGCCATCGACATCGCCATCCTGCGCTTGCGCCGCGTGATCGAAGACGACCCGAAACAGCCGCGCTGGATCCAGACCGTTTGGGGCATTGGCTACCGGTTCTCGCCCTGATGCGTTTTCTTGCCCGCTTCCTGGTGCCGCGCTCGCTGCGGGCGCGCTTGATTCTGCTGATCCTGGGTTCCGTCCTGCTGACGCAAGCGGCCACGCTGGTGACGGTGTCTTACTTCCGGCACAAGTTCATGGAAGACGTGGCCATCGGCTACATCGTCACCACCATCCGCACCCTGCGCGCCGCCTTGTCCGAAGTGCCCGCCGAGGACCGCGCGGATTTCGTGCGCACGGCGTCTCAGAACCAATGGCGCCTGTGGTCGCGCGTGCTGCCTGCCGAAGCCAAGCTGCAACGCTTCAATGGCCGGCGTCCGCCGCCGCCGCCCCGCGCCGCGCCCCGGCAGCCACCCCCGCCGCCTTCGGACGCCCGGCCTGGCGACATGCCGCCGCCCCCGCCGGACGGGCATGGCGACGACCGTGGCGACGAGCGCGGCGGCGAGCACGAGGCCGATGCCGACCAGGCTGACACGCGCACCGCCCAGCAACGCGAGGCCGACCGCGCGGCGCACGAAGAGCGCATGCGGCGCCATAACAAGCCCGAGCCCGACGACATCCGCCGCGACCTGAAGGCGCTGGTGCAGTTGCTGAACGAACGGCTGAACGACGGCACCCGCGTGGCCTTGTCGCGTGGCCCCACGCCCGAGATCTTTATCTCGCTGGCGCCCAATTCGGCCAGCGAAGACGTACCGCGCCTGCGGGAATGGCTGGTGATTCCCCTTGAGCGGCTGGACCCGCCCGTGGCCACGCCCTTCATCGCCGCCTGGCTGGGGGGACTGGGCCTGTTGCTGTTGCTGGCCGTGGGTTTCTCCTGGCACATCACGCGGCCCATCACCCGGCTGGCGGACGCCGCTGACCGCTTGGCCGCCGGGCAACCGCAACGCGTGGAACCCTCGGGGCCGCATGAAACCCGCGCCTTGGGCGAACGCTTCAACGCCATGCTGGACGCGCTGGCCGAGTCTGACTCGGTACGCCGCACGCTGCTGTCCGGCTTGCCGCACGATTTGAAAGGGCCGTTGTCGCGCATGTGGCTGCGCATTGAAATGGCCGACGATTCCAAGCTGAAGGAAGGCCTGCGCACCGATCTGCAAGACATGCAGCACATGGTGGACCAGTTCATTGGCTTCGTGCGCGGCACGGATCCGGCCGCCTACCGCTATGCGCCCATCGTGCTGTCCGAATGGTTGGTCGAGCGTGTCGGCGCATGGCATGGCGCCGGTACCGACATCACGCTGAAGTCGGTGGACGACGACGCGCCGCTTGTGGTGCAGGCCGACGCGGTGGCCTTGGGCCGCCTGCTGGACAACCTGATCGGCAACGCGCTGAACCATGGTGCCCCACCGGTAGACGTCAGCCTGCGTCGCGAAGCGCGCGAGGCGGTGCTGGATGTGGCGGACCACGGCCCCGGTATCGTGCCCGAACGTCGCCAGGAGGCGCTACGCCCGTTCAGCCGCTTGGACGATGCGCGCACGCGCACCGGCAGCGTGGGGCTGGGCCTGGCGCTGGCCGAGGCCATTGCGCGCGCGCACGGCGGTTCGCTGGAGCTTCGCCAGGCGGAATCCGGCGGCCTGTGCGTGCGGGTAAGGCTGCCGCTTTCGGAAAACGCATAGCCCCACCATACGGTACGATGCATCCTGCTTCGTCCCTTGTCGTTTTCCGCACCATGGCCATCCAGTCCGATTCCCTTTCCTCTCGTCCCGACGCCCCCCGCATTGTGGCGCCGCAGCCGGTATCGCCCAACGAGGAATCGATCGAGCGCGCCTTGCGGCCCAAGGCGTTGCAGGAATATGTGGGCCAGCAGCGCGCACGCGAGCAGCTTGAAATCTTCATCGCCGCGGCGCGCAAGCGCGGCGAAGCCCTGGACCACGTGCTGCTCTTCGGCCCGCCTGGGCTGGGCAAGACCACGCTGGCCCACATCATTGCGCACGAAATGGGCGTGCAACTACGCCAGACTTCCGGCCCCGTGCTGGAACGCCCGGGCGACCTGGCCGCGTTGCTGACCAACCTGGAAAAGAACGATGTGCTGTTCATCGACGAAATCCACCGCCTGTCGCCCGTGGTTGAAGAAATTCTCTATCCGGCGCTGGAAGATTTCCAGATCGACATCCTGATCGGCGAAGGCCCGGCCGCGCGCAGCGTCAAGCTGGACCTGCAGCCGTTCACGCTGGTGGGCGCCACCACGCGGGCGGGCATGCTGACTAACCCGCTGCGCGACCGCTTCGGCATCGTGTCGCGGCTCGAGTTCTACAACGCCACGGACCTTGGCCATATCGTGACGCGCAGCGCGGGCTTGCTCAACGCCGTCATCACGCCCGACGGCGCGGCGGAAGTGGCGCGCCGCGCGCGCGGCACCCCGCGTATCGCCAACCGCTTGCTGCGTCGCGTGCGCGACTACGCCGAGGTCAAGGCCAGCGGCACCATTGATGCCGACGTCGCCGGCCGCGCGTTGGCGATGCTGGAAGTCGACCCCCAGGGCCTGGACCTGATGGACCGCAAGCTGCTGGAAGCCATCATCCACAAGTTCGATGGAGGCCCGGTGGGCGTGGACAGCCTGGCGGCCGCGATCGGCGAAGAGCGCGACACCATCGAAGACGTGATCGAGCCCTACCTGATCCAGCACGGCTATCTGCAACGCACGCCGCGCGGCCGCACCGCCACGCTGTCCACCTGGCGCCATCTGGGCCTGGCGCCTCCCGCTGGCGCGGCCACCGGCACCGGCGAACTCTTCAACAAGTAGGCGGGTTGGGTCGCGGGCGCGGCGCGATCGGCGTGGCGGGTTTATGATCCTTGGGTTTCGACATCCCCGCTATCAAAGGACCGGATTCCCATGCTGCCCGAACTGCCTACCTATGATGACGTCGTGCGCGCCAGCGAGCGCCTGGCCGGCAACGCCCACCGCACGCCCGTCTTGACCTCGGCCACGGCCGACGCCATCAGCGGCGCGTCGATCTTCTTCAAGTGCGAGAACTTCCAGCGCATGGGCGCCTTCAAGTTCCGAGGCGGCTACAACGCCATCGCGCGCCTGACGCCCGAGCAGCGCGCCGCCGGCGTGGTGACGTTCTCGTCGGGCAACCATGCGCAAGCCATTGCGCTGGCCTCCAAGCTGCAGGGCGTGTCGGCCACGATCATCATGCCGCTGGACGCCCCGGCGGCCAAGCGCGCCGCCACCGAAGGCTACGGCGGCAAGATCGTCACCTATGACCGTTACACCGAAGACCGCGAACAGATCGCGCGGCGTATCCAGGCCGAAACCGGGGCCACGCTGATTCCGCCCTACGACCACGAAGACGTGATCACGGGGCAGGGCACGGCGGCCAAGGAATTGTTCGAGGAAGTGGGCGAACTGGACTATCTGTTCGTCTGCCTGGGCGGCGGCGGCCTGTTGTCGGGATCCGCCTTGTCGGCCTTTGCGCTCAGCCCGCGCTGCCTGGTGTACGGCGTTGAGCCCGAAGCCGGCAACGACGGCCAGCAGTCGCTGCGCAAGGGTGAAATCGTCCGAATTCCCGCCCCCAAGACCCTGGCCGATGGCGCCGCCACCACGCACCTGGGTAACCTGACCTTCCCGCTCATCCAGAAATACGTGCGCGATATCGTTACGGTGTCGGACGCCCAACTGGTCACCACCATGAAGTTCTTCGCCGAACGCATGAAGATGGTGGTGGAGCCCACCGGCTGCCTGGCCGCGGCCGCGGTCATGCAGAACGTGGTGCCGGTGCAGGGCGCGCGGGTCGGGGTCATCATCAGCGGCGGCAACGTCGATCTTCCGGCTTACGCCAAGCTGCTGGCGTCCTGCCCCCGCCAGAATGACGCCCATATGACGCGCATCAAGTGGCCCGCACCCCGGGCCGCCGATGCGTGCTTGCGGTTGTTGTCCGTGCAGGGCAGAATCGGGTCTCGATCCTGACGAACAGGGGGCTGCGGCATGCGTATCCTTGTCATCGGCGGCACCGGTTTCATCGGCCGTCACCTGATTGCCCGGCTTTCCGGCGACCTGCACCAGATCATCGTGCCCACCCGCCTGTTGGCGCGCGGCAGCGAACTGCAAGTCCATCCCACCACCACACTGATCCAGACCGACATCCATGACGATGCCGCGCTGGACGAACTGGTCACGGATTGCGACGTGGTGGTGAACCTGGTGGGCATCCTGCACGGCAACGTCGGCAAGCCCTACGGCTCTGATTTTGCGCGCGCGCACGTACATCTGCCGCAGCGCATTGCGCGGGCCTGCCAGCGCCATGGCGTCCGCCGCCTGTTGCACATCAGCGCGCTAGGCGCCGATTCGCAGGGCGACAGCATGTACCAGCGTTCCAAGGGCGATGGCGAAGCCGCCATCAAAAGCGAATTTTCATCCAGCAACGACGGCGGCTGGACCATCTTCCGCCCGTCGGTCATCTTCGGCCCGGACGACAATTTCACCAATATGTTTGCATCACTGGCCCGCTGGCTGCCGGTCTTGCCCTTGGCCGGCGCGCATGCGCGCATGCAGCCGGTGTATGTGGGCGACGTGGTGGCGGCCATGGCGACGGCGCTGGGCGATACCCACACCTGCGGCAAGACGTACGAGCTGGGTGGCCCGCAGATCTACACGCTGGGTGAGATCGCCCGCTTGTGCGCCGCCTGGAGTGGTAACCCGCGGCCCGTGATTCCCGTGCCCATGGGGGTGGGGCGCATGCAGGCGCGCCTGTTCGAATGCATGCCGGGCGAACCGCTGATGTCGCGCGACAACCTGGATTCCTTGCGCCGCGACAACATCTGCGTGGGCCCGATCGCGCCCGAATTGCATGTGGTGCCGACGGGTCTTGAGGCCGTGGCGCCGCGTTATTTGCAGCGCACTACCCAGACCTAGCGCGCCAGTGCCTTGAGCGCCTGCTTGATGCCGTCGGACACGCCCACGCCTTCGGGCAGCGTCTTCAGCGCCGACAGCGATTCCTTTTCCGAATAGCCCAACGCCAGCAGTGCGTTCAGGATGTCTGACTGGTTGTCCGGCGTGGCGTGCGAGGTGGCGCCGATGTCCGCGCCGAGCTTGCCGCGCATTTCCAGCAACAACCGTTCGGCGGTCTTCTTGCCGATGCCCGGCACGCGCGTCAGACGGCCGGTCTCCTGCAAGGTGATGGCTTGCGCCAGGTCGGCCACCGACATGCCGGACAGTACCGACAGCGCTGTGCGCGCGCCGATGCCGCTGACTTTGATCAGCTCGCGAAACGCGCTGCGTTCGCTGGCCGTGCCAAAGCCATAAAGGATGTGCGCGTCTTCACGCACCGTCAGGTGCGTATACAGCGTGACGCGCGCGCCGGTTTCCGGCAGCGAGTACAGCGTGCTCATGGACACGTCGATGTCATACCCCAAGCCGCCCACGTCCACGCAGATGGTGGGAGGCAGCTTTTCGATCAGGGTTCCGGTAATGCGTCCGATCATGGTGATGATGGCCTGGTAGCAATGGCGCGCGCGGAATGCGCGGCGAATGCGGGCATTCTATACGCGCAAGAGTCGGTACGAGGCGGGTAGGGGGTGTCCGGGCGCAGCGCTTGAACGCCGCGCGGCCTGGCGGGCAGGAATCAGCCGATCAACCGGCCGTTGCGCAAGCGCGTCTTGCCGCCCATGCGCAATGCCGTGCCCAGCCGTTCCAGCTTGTCCTGCAAGGGGCCGACGTGCGCGTGGCAGATGGCGCAGGCCAGCGCGTCGGCGGAGTCGGGCGCGGGCACACCGTCCAGCGACAGTAGATGCTGCACCATCATCTGCACCTGCTCCTTGGCGGCGCGGCCGGTGCCCACCACGGCCTTCTTGATCTGCAAGGCGGTGTATTCGTGCACCGCCAGCGAACTGTCCGCCAATGCGCACAGCGCCGCGCCCCGGGCCTGGCCCAGTAGCAGCGTGGATGCGGGGTTGGTGTTCAGAAAGACGATTTCAAGCGCGGCGACATCGGGTTGCGTGTCGCGCGCCACTTCGCGCAGATTGTCCAGAATGACTTTCAGGCGCTCGGCCAGCGTCAGCGCCAGCGGGACCACGATGGTCCCGCTGGCCACATAGCGCAGCCGCGAGCCGTCGGCATCGATCACACCGAAGCCGGTGCGGCGCAAGCCGGGATCGATGCCCAGGACGCGCATCAGTGGCGGAAGTGGCGGGTGCCGGTCAGCACCATGGCGATGCCATGCTCGTCGGCGGCGGCGATGACTTCATCGTCACGCATGCTGCCGCCGGGCTGGATGACGCAGGTTGCGCCCGCCGCCACCACCACGTCCAGGCCGTCGCGGAACGGGAAGAAAGCGTCCGACGCCACGGCCGAACCCTTCAGCGTCAGGCCGGCGTTTTCCGCCTTGATCGACGCAATGCGCGCCGAGTCGATGCGGCTCATCTGGCCGGCGCCCACGCCCAAGGTCATACCGCCGCCCACGAAGACGATGGCGTTGGACTTGACGTACTTGGCAACCTTCCAGGCGAAAGCCAGGTCGTTCATTTCCTGTTCGGTGGGCTGGCGCTTGCTGACCACCTTCAGCGCATCGCGCGGCACGTTGTAGGCGTCCGGGCTTTGCACCAGCCAGCCGCCACCCACGCGCTTGATGTCGAACGCGTTCTGGCCCACGCCCATCGGCACTTCCAGTACGCGCACGTTCTTCTTGGCGGCCAGGATGGCCAGCGCGGCGCCGTCGTAGGCGGGTGCCAGCAGCACTTCCAGGAACTGGGCGCTGACGGCTTCGGCCGTGGCGGCGTCCACCGGACGGTTAAAGGCGATGATGCCGCCGAACGCGGAGGTCGGGTCGGTCTTGAACGCTTGCTGGTAGGCACCCAGCGTGTTGGCCGCCACGGCCACGCCGCAGGGGTTGGCGTGCTTGACGATGACGCAGGCAGGCGCGTCGAAGCTGCGCGCGCATTCCCATGCGGCGTCGGCGTCGGCGATGTTGTTGTAGGACAGTTCCTTGCCCTGCAGTTGGCGGTAGTTGCCCAACAGGCCGGCCGGACGCTGCGCGTCCACATAGAAGGCGGCGGTCTGATGGGGGTTTTCGCCGTAACGCAGCGCCTGCTCTTGCTTGACCTGCAAGGTCAGCGTGCCGGGCCATTCGTTACGCGCCGGCACGGCTTCCTGGGCCGGTTCGGCTTCGGTCAGGCTGGTCAGGTAGGCGGCGATGGCGCCGTCGTAGGCGGCCGTGTGGGCATACACCTTCGAGGCCAGCGCCAGGCGCAGGCCATAAGACGTGCTGCCGTTCTTGTCCATTTCGGCCAGCACGCGCGAATAGTCCACCGGGTCGATCACGACCGTCACGCCACCCGCTTCGGTGCCGTGGTTCTTGGCGGCCGCGCGCAGCATGGCCGGGCCGCCGATGTCGATGTTCTCGACCGCGTCGGCGAACGTGCAATCAGGCTTGGCCACCGTCTCACGGAACGGGTACAGGTTGACCACCAGCATGTCGATGCGATCGATGCCCGCTGCCTTGATGGTGTCCATGTGCTCGGCGCTGTCGCGACGGGCCAGGAGACCGCCGTGAATCTTGGGGTGCAGCGTCTTGACGCGGCCATCCAGAATTTCCGGCGAACCCGTGTGGGCGGCCACTTCGGTGACGGTCAGGCCGGCGTCGGCCAGCAACTTGGCGGTGCCGCCAGTTGACAGCAGGCGCACGCCACGCGCGGCCAGGGCGCGGGCAAATTCAACGATGCCGGTCTTGTCGGACACCGAAAGCAGGGCGGTTTCGATTTTCATGGTGGGGGACGGGAGTCGGGCGGTGCGCCTTTCTCGTTCAGGTCAGGATGGGAAATCGGCGTAGAAGAGGGCGGCGCCCGCCGGGGGGGCTGCCCTCGCGGAAAAGCTATACCTGGATATTGTGCGCCAGCAACTTCTTGCGCAGGGTGTTGCGGGTGATGCCCAGCATTTCAGACGCGCGCGACTGGTTGCCGCCCGATCGCTCCAGCGCCACTTCAAGCACCGGGCGTTCAACGCAGCGCATCACCATGTCCCACATATCGTGGGGCTCGGATTCACCCAAGTCTTCGAAATAGCGCTCCAGGCTGGCGCGCACGCATTCTTCCAGGACATCTTTCTTGCTCATTTGAGTACAGATATTTTTATGTTGGTGTTGAGGCGGTCATGCCGCCAGCAGGGCTTCTGCGACCGGCGCCGGGTGGGGCTCGCCGTCGCGCGAGAGGGTGTCGAACCAATCCGACACCGCCCGCCACTGGTCGCGGGTATTGTCGATCAGGTTCATGCGGGCGCAGAACGAATCCGCGCCCGGCAGGCCGTCCAGATACCAGCCGATATGCTTGCGCGCCGTGCGTACGCCGGTGTGCTCGCCATAGAAGCGGTAATGGTCGTCGAGATGTTCAAGCAACAGCTCGCGCATTTCCCCATGGGAGGGCGGGGCCAGTGATACGCCCGTGCGCAAATAGTGATCGATTTCGCGGAAGATCCAGGGACGGCCCTGTGCCGCCCGGCCGATCATGACCGCGTCGGCGCCAGTGTAATCCAGGACTTGCTTGGCTTTTTCAGGAGAGTCGATATCTCCGTTTGCGATCACGGGGATGCTCAGCTCGGCCTTGACGGCGCGGATAGTGTCATATTCCGCCTCGCCCGTATAGAGGTCGGCGCGGGTTCGGCCGTGCAGCGTCAGGGCGGCGATGCCGGCATTTTCGGCCAGCTTGGCCACGCGCAAGGCGTTGCGGCTATCGCGGTCCCAACCCGTGCGGGTCTTCAAGGTGACCGGCACGCCCAGCGGCGCGCAGGCTGACACCACGGCGTCCAGGATGCGGACGATCAGGTCTTCATGGCGCAGCAGCGCCGACCCCGACGCCACGTTACACACTTTCTTGACCGGGCAGCCCATGTTGATGTCGATGATGCGCGCGCCCTTGCCGGCGTTGAAGACGGCGGCCTCGGCCATCATGGCCGGGTCGGCGCCCGCGATCTGGACCGAAATGGGCGCAATTTCGCCATCGTGGTTCAGGCGGCGCGACGTCTTGACGCTGTCCCACAGCTTGGGGTTGCTGGCAGCCATTTCGGACACGGCATAGCCCGCCCCCAACTTCTTGCAAAGTTGTCGGAATGGACGGTCCGTCACGCCCGCCATGGGCGCGACTAGAACGTTGTTGGGAAGGGTCCACTGGCCTATGCGCATGGTCACATTTTAACCGGCTCGATCAAACCCCCATTTTTCGAGGGCGACAGCTTGGTAACAAGAAGGGAGAAATCAGGCGGATCCGACCCTATTCCTGGGTCCCATTTCAGGGCCGGGTGGCGGGGCCGGATTGTGCTCGGATCGCGCGTGGATCAGGCGCGAAAGCCTTGCAGCAGATGCTGGGCCAGCGGGGCGCGCAACGGCGACGCCAGATCCATTCCCAGCAAGGCCAGCCCGCAGGCATGTTCAACCGGGGCCAGACCGGTCGCGAACACGCGCGGCATCAGGTCGGTCAGGCCCGCGGTGATGGCGCGGTCGACCTGACGGGCCTGGGCAAACTCGGTCAACAGGGAAGTCGGGCTGGACTCGGGCCGGGCCAGCCAGCCGGCCAGCGTCTGGGCCAACCTGGCGGCGTCGCGCAGGCCCAGGTTCAGGCCCTGGCCCGCCACGGGATGCAGCGTCTGGGCGGCGTTGCCGATGGCGGCCACGCGCCCTTGCACCTGGGCGCGGCGGGCGGCCAGCGCCAGCGGAAAAACGGGGCGGGGCGCTTGGCTCGACAATCTGCCCAGGCGGTCGCCAAAGGCGGCGGACAGCGCCGACGAGAACGCCGCGTTGTCCAACGCGGCCAGTTCTTGGGCCCGTTCCGGCGCGCTGCACCAGACCACCGAATAGGCGTCCGGCGTCTGTGGGTGGGGCAGCAGGGCCAGCGGGCCTTCGGAAGTAAAGCGTTCCCAGGCCCAGCCTCGGCGCGGCAGCGTGGCGTGGGCCGTCGTCAGCACGGCATGCTGGCCATAGTCGCGGCGCACGTCGGTGGCGCCCGCGCCGTCAGACTGCACGGCAACTTGGCACAGCAGGGTGCGGTCCCCTTGCGTGATGCGCACCCCGTCGGCGTCCTGGCCTTCGATCAGGGCGCCGGGGCCGGGCAGCACGGTGACGCCACAGGCCGCCACGCGCTCGTCCAACTTGGCGTGCAAACCGGAATAGGCCACCACGCTGCCCAACTGCGGCACGCCGAAATCCGTGTGCTGAATGACGGTGCGGCCCAGACGCCCGCGTTGCGACACATGGATGTTGCGGATATCAGCCGACCGCTCGGGCCAGGCCTGCAACGATTCCAGCAGCACGCGGCTGCCGTGGTTCATGGCCAGCACGCGGGGGTCCGCGGCAGGCACGGCCGCCGCGGGGGTGGCCGGGGCCGGCGCGCTGCCGGCGAGCAGGGCGATGCGCGCCGGGTCCGGCGCCACGCGCGCCAGCATCAGGGCAAGCACGCGGCCCACGGGGCCGGCGCCAAGAATCGCAATGTCGAAGGCGGATGCAGTCATGGCGGGATTTTAACCGTCCACTACAATCCGGCACAGCCAGCGCGGCTAGCCGCGCCTCACCCTTTACGGTTGATCCCGAGGTTGATTCCCATGACGCAGGTTCAGGCTTCACCTTCACTGTCCGCCGCACCCGCCCGACGACCGCGCGGCAAGGTCGCCGTGGGGCTGCTGGCTTGTCTGTTCGGGTGGCTGGGCGCGCACTGGTGGTATCTGGGCCGCCGCTACGCCTGGGCCGTGACACTGCTGGCCGTGGTCAGCCTGTTCTGTGCGTTCCGCTATTACCCCGTCTGGTACGACAACCCCGCCTTCTTCCTGTTGTTCATTCCGATGATCGACGGCTTCATCGAAAGCGCGGTGTTTTCGCTGATGTCCGACGAAAAATTCGACCGGCGCTACAACCCCGGGCAGGGCCGGCCCACGTCCACGGGCTGGGGGCCGGTGCTGGTGGCGCTGATGGCGTGCCTGGTGGGCTCGGTGGTGTCGATGTTCGCCATCGCCATGGTGGTGGTCTACGTCTGGGTGGCCATGGGCTGGCTGGACGGCCTGAAGCTGTAGCCCGCGCCTATTCGCGCATCAATGCCTCGATCTCGCTGGCTTCCACCGGCACGCCGCGCGTGATCAGTTCACAGCCTTCATCCGTAACCAGCGCATCGTCTTCCGTGCGGATACCAATGTTCCAGTAGCTTTCCGGCACGTCGTCCGCCGGACGCACATAAATGCCCGGTTCAATCGTCAGCATCATGCCGCGCTCCAGTGTGCGCCACGGGCGGTCGCCGCCTTGCGCCGGGCCGGGCTGGCGGTAGTCTCCCGCGTCGTGGACGTCCAGGCCCAGCCAGTGGCCGGTGCGGTGCATGTAGAAGCGGCTGTAGTCGCCGGACTCCAGCACGCCGTCAAGTGACCCCTTCAATAATTTCAGGTCCAGCATGCCTTGCGCCAATACGCGCAATGCGGCCTCGTGGCCGTCATTGAACGTGCGCCCGGGCGCGGGCGCGGCCGCGGCGGCTTGCTGGGCGGCCACGGTCAAGTCATACAGCGCGCGCTGCGGGCCGCTGTAGCGTCCGTTCACGGGAAAGGTCCGGGTGATGTCGCTGGCGTAGCTGTCGACTTCACAGCCTGCGTCGATCAGGACCAGGTCACCGTCGCGCAGCACGGCCTCGCCGGCCGGGTAGTGCAGCACGCAGGCATTGGCGCCGGCCGCCACGATGCTGTTGTAGGCCACGGCCTGCGCGCCGTGGCGGCGGAATTCATACAGCAATTCCGCTTCCAGTTCGTACTCGTGCATGCCGGGGCGGGTGACCCGCATGGCGCGCGCGTGCGCACCGGCCGATATCTTGGCGGCGCGCCGCATGGTGGCGATTTCGGCCGGGTCCTTGACCAGGCGCATTTCCGCCAACACCGCGCGGATGTCCTGTTGGCGGACGGGCGGAGCGTGGCCCGCGCGGCCAGCGTCGCGCGCGGCGGCCAGCCAGCGATGCAAGTGCCCATCACTGCGCTTGTCGCCCGCCAGCGGCGCATAAAGCGTGGGATGGTCCAGCATCAGTTTGGGGATCAATTCATCCAGCGCATCGATCGGATGGGCGTCGTCAAAGCCGAAGTAGTCGGCCGCCGCCTCGGGGCCGAACCGCTTGCCTTCCCAGATTTCATGTTCCACATGGCGCGGCCGGCAGAACAGCACCGCGCGGTCCGTGGCGCCCGCGATCAGCACCAGCCAGGCCCCGGGTTCGGTAAAGCCGGTGAGATAGAAAAAGTCGCTGTCGTGGCGGTACGGGAATTCGGCGTCGCGGTTGCGGATGGCTTCGGGGGCGGTCGGCAGGATGGCGATGCCGCCGCCATCGGCGCGCATCCGTTCCATCAGGCGTTGGCGGCGGGCGACGAACGGGGCGATGTCAGCGGGAGGCAGGCTCATGGCGGGCAGGGGCGCGAACCCCGCGAAAGATGTGGATGCGGCCTACTTTACCCCGCTATCGCGCGCAAACAACAGCGGATGCGCATCACGCGAACCCCGCGCGGGATTCACTGGACGGCCCGATTCGCGCTGCTACAATCGCGGCTCTGTCATTGGGGAGTAGCCATCCTTTGTCCCCAAAGGAGTTAGCGTCAACAGACTTGGTGGTTCAGTGCCGCGTAGCGGTTGCTAGAACTCCATGGCGCTAACGGTTTCCATGCACGCGGCATTGCCCGCCGCATGGATCAGCCAGGCGAGACCTTTGGCCGCGTAGCGTTCACCCTAGCCGGGCGAGCCGTTGCGTCGCGCCAATTGGTTTCTGCTCGTCCGGCTGTATTCATATGTTGCTCACCCTGTTTCTGTTTTTCCTGTCCGCGGCAGTGATTTACTTCGCCTGCGAATTCTTCGTCAATGGCGTGGAATGGGTCGGACACCGCTTCCACCTGGGCGCCACCGCCACCGGCACGATTCTGGCGGCCTTTGGTACGGCGTTGCCGGAAAGCGCGGTCACCTTCATGGCGGTCGTGTTCGGCGACACCCCTGAACAGAAAGACATCGGCGTCGGCGCGGCAATGGGCGGCCCGCTGGTGTTGGCCACCTTGGCGTACGCGGTGGTGGGTATTGCCCTGTGGCGCGCACGCCGCGGCGGCCAGCCGGAAAAAGCCAACTGTATCAACGCGGACCAGCGCCGGTTGGCCCGCGACCAGGCCTGGTTCATGGGCATCTTCCTTTTCAAGGTGGGCCTGGGCTTGCTGGCCTTTGCGTGGAAGCCCTGGCTGGGCATCCTGTTCCTGGCCACCTACGGCATGTACGTCAGGCGCGAACTCAGCCATGACGAGGCGCGTGCGGATAGCGAAGACCTTGAACCGTTGAAGCTGCGCCCCAGCGACACCGACCCGTCCATGTTCTGGGCCGCCACGCAAACCATCCTGGCGTTGCTTGTCATTGCCGGCGCGTCGCACGTTTTCGTGAACCAGATCGAGCTCTTGGGCATCGCCATGGGCGCATCGCCGCACGTCGCTGCCTTGCTGCTGGCGCCGGTTGCCACGGAACTTCCGGAAATCATGAACGCGCTGATCTGGGTGCGCCAGGGCAAGGAACGCCTGGCGCTGGCCAATATTTCGGGCGCGATGATGATCCAGGCGACCATTCCCAGCTCACTGGGAATCTTCATGACGCCGTGGTTGCTGGACGCCCCCTTGCTGGCGGCCGGCCTGTTCACCATGTTGTCGATCGGCCTGCTGTGGCTGCGTTTCCGCCGCTCGGTGATGACCGTGCCGGCACTGTCGGCGGTGGGCGGTTTCTATGCTTTGTTCGCCACCTATCTGGGGTGGCATTTCTACGCCTGACGCTGGCAAGGTGAATGGGAAAAGCGGCGCGAGGCCGACGCGTTTTGCGCCGCTTTATCTTTTTTTGCATCGTTGTGACGTTAAACCGCAAAAACCTTGTCCATCAGTGGAAACCCGCGTAAAATCCGTCCGTTATCCATCTCAGGAGCAGTCTTCGTGAATACCGATTCCGGCGAAAGTAGTCGATCTTGCATCGACATCGCTGTCTGACAGGAAACACGCAGAGCTCCATCTGCCGCATCCTGTCATACAGGTTGCGGCGTATCCCAAGCTTCGGGCTTCTACCCGGGCAATAGCGCAGGCCTTCGGCTTGCCGGGAAATTCCCCAACATAAACCGCCAGAACCGCGGCTAGTCGCAGCGTCAGCGTTCGTGCACGTCTTGTGTTCGTCCGCCATGCGCCGCGTCCGGCTGCTCGCGTACTCGCGATACCGCTCCCCATCTTGCAATGGAGGTCGTTATGCGTTTCTTCGACTTGTTCCTACGCCGCGCTGGCGTAGACCGTGCCACCGCCCTGAGCCGCCGTCGCGGCACGTCGCGTTTGACGGTCATTTGTCCGCGCGACGAATTGGGCGCCTTGCGCAAGCAGATCTGCCTGGACTTCAGCGCCGCCGGCCTGGATGTCTCGCAAGTGCAGGTCGACCAAGGCCGCGACCCGAACCTGGCGTCCGCTTGCATCACCGTCAATTGCCCGCCCGAATTGCGCGCTGAATTGATGTCGCAAGCGCGCCGCCTCAGCGCCAACCCCGCCGTTCGCCACGTGCATTTTGGCGCGCAAGCCGCCGCAATGGCCGCTTGAGAACCGCTGCTTCCCCCAGGAGAGATCATGCCTAGTGCCTTAGACCCCGACCCTCGATTGCGCCCTGTGTGTGGCGCCGGCATGCCTGTCTGACCTGTCTACTCTTGCGAGCCGACCGGCCGGACAGCTATTCCGGTTCTGGCGGACTCCGCAGCAATGAATCCCCGGCCAAGGCCCCGTCTTTGACGACGGACGCGCCCTAAGGCGTCGGACTCGATTCCTAGCTAGCTCCCTTTCCGTTTTCCGCACTCCGGCGCGACTTCACCGCGATCCGGACACCGGCAACTTCGCCCCGGTGCCTGCGCACGCCCATCAGGGGCGGCTTGACGGCTTTCAGCGTGAAAGCCGCGGCCCGTCGCTGCCCGCGTGCCAGGCCCAGGGGCAGGTGCGCCCGTGTCTCCGACAAGAAATCAAACAAGAACCGGAGCACTCCGATGTTTACCTTCCTGAAATCTTTTTTTTCGTCCGCCTCGGGCCGGCGGCGCGCAAGCCGGCATTTCCGGCGCACTCCCATTCTTGAACAGGGCGGCCAAAACGGCGCCGTGTCGACGCCGTCCGAGGCCTCGCGCCGCGCCAACCGCCATATGCTGGAGCGGTCGCGCATGGGGCTTGATGCCTTGTTCTCGCAGCTGGCCAGCGGGCGTGGAGGCCTGTCGGAAGCCCAGGCGCAAGCGGCGCGTGAACGGCATGGCGCCAACGAGGTCGACCACGAAAAGCCGCTCTCCTGGGTTTCGCACCTGTGGCTGTCCTATCGCAATCCCTTCAATCTGCTGTTGACCGCATTGGCCGGCCTGTCGTGGCTGACCGATGTGCGCATGGCCGAGCCCGACGACAAATCGTGGACGGCGGTGGGCATCATCGGGTCGATGGTGCTGATCTCCACCGTGCTGCGCTTCGCTCAGGAATTGCGCTCGAACCGCGCGGCCGAAGCGCTGAAAGCCATGGTGCAGAACACCGCCACCGTGCTGCGCGTGAACGCCGACGCGCCGACGACCGGCAACGCCCGGCGATTGTTCGGCGCCCCCCTGCATGACTCAGGCTCGCACCAGATGGAAGTGCCACTGGCCGAGCTGGTGCCGGGCGATGTGGTGCTGCTGTCCGCGGGCGACATGATTCCCGCCGATTGCCGGATCCTGAACGCCAAAGACCTGTTCGTTGCTCAAGCCGCGTTGACGGGCGAGTCACTGCCGGTTGAAAAGCATGCCGTCCAGCGCGAAGCGACCGAGAACTCGCTTGAGCTGGAAAACATGGCATTCATGGGTACCAACGTGGTCAGCGGTTCGGGCAGCGCCTTGGTCATCGCCACGGGCGCCAATACCTATTTCGGCCAGTTGGCCGGCCGGGTGACGCAGGCCAGCCGCGCGCCGACGCAGTTTCAGCAGGGCATCAACCGCGTCAGCTGGGTGCTGATCCGCTTCATGCTGGTGATGGCGCCCATCGTGTTGCTCATCAACGGCTTCACCAAGGGAGACTGGCTGGAGGCGCTGCTGTTTGCGCTGGCCATTGCCGTGGGCTTGACCCCCGAAATGCTGCCGATGATTGTCACGGCCACGCTGGCCAAGGGCGCCTTGCGCATGTCGCGCCGTAAAGTCGTGGTCAAGCGGCTGGACGCCATCCAGAACCTGGGCGCGATGAACGTGCTGTGCACGGACAAGACCGGCACGCTGACGCAAGACCGCATCGTGCTGGAACGGCATACCGACGTCTATGGATCCAGCAGCGACGACGTATTGGCCTATGCCTATCTGAACAGCTACTACCAGACCGGCCTGAAGAATCTGCTGGACGTGGCGGTGCTGCAGCACGCGGAGGTCAAGCGCAGCCTGAACCTGGCCGCCAGGTATCGCAAAGTGGATGAAATTCCCTTTGATTTCTCGCGTCGCCGGATGTCCGTCGTGGTCAATGAAACCGAGAACGGCCGCGACCATCACGAACTGATCTGCAAGGGCGCGCTGGAAGAAATGCTGCTGGCTTGCACGCGGCTGCGCGTGGGCGACACGGTGCTTCCGTTGACGGATGCGCGGCGCGCGGATATCCGGCGCGTGACGGCGGAACTTAACCGCGATGGACTGCGCGTGATCGCGGTGGGCGTCAAGGAAATGCCGCCCACGCAGTTGACCTATGGCGTGGCCGACGAATCCGACTTGGTGCTGGTGGGCTACATGGCCTTCCTGGATCCGCCAAAAGAATCGACCGCCCCGGCCCTGGCGGCGCTGAAAGCATCAGGCATCGAGGTCAAGGTGCTGACCGGCGACGTGGAACTGGTCACGCAGAAGGTCTGCCGCGAAGTCGGTTTCGACGTGCGCCACGTCTATCTTGGCGCGGAGATCGAGGCCATGGACGACGCGCAACTGGCTGTTGCCGTGCGTGAAGCCAATGTCTTCGCCCGGCTGACTCCCGCGCACAAAGAGCGCATCGTGCGCAGCCTGCGCGCGCAAGGCGACACGGTGGGCTTCATGGGCGACGGCATCAACGATGCGCCGGCCCTGCGCGCCGCCGACGTCGGCATCTCGGTGGATTCAGCGGTGGATATCTCGAAGGAAGCCGCCGACATCATCTTGCTGGAAAAGAGCCTGATGGTGCTGGAGGACGGCGTGATCGAAGGCCGCAAGACCTTCTGCAACATGCTCAAGTACCTGAAGATGACGGCCAGTTCCAACTTCGGCAACGTATTCTCGGTCTTGGTGGCCAGCGCCTTCCTGCCGTTCCTGCCGATGTTGCCGATCCATCTGCTGCTGCAAAACCTGATGTACGACATTTCGCAAACGGCGATTCCTTTCGACAACGTCGACGAAGAACTGCTGAAGAAGCCGCAGCAATGGGACGCGGATGGTCTGGGACGCTTCATGGTGTTCTTCGGTCCGATCAGCTCGCTGTTCGACATCGCCATGTTCGCCATCATGTGGTTCATCTTCCAGGCCAATGCGCCCGAGCATCAGACGCTGTTCCAGTCCGGCTGGTTCGTGGAAGGCCTGCTGTCGCAGACCCTGATCGTGCACATGATCCGCACACGCCGGATTCCCTTCCTGCAAAGCCGCGCGTCATGGCCATTGCTGGCCATGACGGGAATGGTGGTGGTGCTGGGCCTGGCACTGCCGTTCTCGCCGTTGGCTGAGTACTTCCAGTTGCAGGCCTTGCCGTGGGCGTACTTCCCTTGGCTGGTGGGGGTGTTGCTGAGCTATTGCGTGCTGACGCAGTTGCTCAAGGGCATCTGGGTACGCCGCTACGGCTGGCAATAAGACCACGATAGGGTCACATCTGACAGGGCGGGCGCGGGTGTCCGCCCTGATAGGAGAAGAGCATGAAAAAAGCATTTTGCACCGCGCTCATGGCGGGCCTGAGCATGCCGCCGGCGCTGGTTGCCGCGGCGGCGGTCGAAGACATCGGCCTGCACTTGTACGGCGTGGTTGACGCCGGCGTGGCGGTAACCCGGGTGTCCGGCCAAGGTAGCGGCGCTAGCGTGTTGAACGGGGGTCTGACGGATTCGCTGTGGGGGCTGTCGGGCACCGAAGATCTGGGCGGCGGCTGGCGTACTCGCTTTCGCCTGGAAAGCGGCTTCGATCCTTCCAGCGGCAAGGCGGAAGATGATGGCCGCCTGTTCAACTACGCGGCCTGGGTGGGCGTGGGCAGCGACCGCTACGGCGAGGTCCGCATCGGGCGCCAATCCACGATCGGCCAGATCTACGGGTCCGCGTTGGAGATCGCCTCGTGGAAGGACATGGGCATGGGCGCCACGTTCAAGGCCTCGGACAACTTCCAGTTCAGCAATATGGTGAACGTTACGTCGGCGGACTGGAACGGTTTTCAAATCGGCGTCGGCTATTCCTTCGATGCCGACGACCAAAATCATTTTCGGACCCGGCAGAACCCGCGCGCCGCCAGCGCCGGCTTGAAGTTCGAAAGTGGCCCGCTGCTGGCCGTGGCCACCTGGGACCAATTGCAGTTGGCGGATTCCCCGGCAGGCAGTGGCAAGCGACCGCGCGCCGTGCAATTGGGCGCGGCGGTCGACTTTGATGTGCTCAAGGTCTCGTTGGCCTGGACACGCCAGAAAAATGGCTATGTGGGACTGAACGGGGGTGACCCCGACACGCCGGGCCAGGGGCTGGGTCTGGCCCCGTTTGTGCAGGGCGGGGCCATCAATGCCTGGCTGCTGGGCGCCAGCGTGCCCGTGGGCCCCGGCGCCGTGCTGGTGCAGTGGTCGATGGCGCGGCCCGACTGGCAATGGGACAACGGCATGACGGCGCGCAAGGCGCAGGTGGCCACCTTGGGCTATACCTATGCCCTGTCCGCGCGCACGACGCTCTACGGCTTTGCCGGCTATGCGTCCAACTACACGCTGGATACGCAGTTTGACTCCGCCCATTCCCACACCACGCGCGTCGGAGCGGGCGTTTCGCATCACTTCTGATCCTGCCGACCCACCGGACCACGGGCCGGCGCGGTCTACTACAATCAGCGCACGGGTTGGCGCCTGTCGCCGCCTTTGTCTTCCCCGGTGTCTTTCGGATGGCCCGCATGGATAGTCTTGAATGGCTCATACCTTGGGAGTTCTCTCCCACGCTGGTCGCTTCCTTCGTGGTGGCGATCGTGCTGTTCGTGCGCGGCCAGCGTGTGCACCATGTGACCGGGGCGCGCCGCTTCCTGTTCTGGGCCGGGTTGGTGCTGTTGTATTTGTCGCTGCACACCCGGGTGGATTACTACGCTGAACGGATGTTCTTCATCCATCGCATCCAGCATCTGGTGCTGCACCACCTGGGTCCGCTGCTGGTGATGGCGGCCTTTCCGGGGCAAGTCATGCGCGCCGGCCTGCCGATGGCCTGGCGCCTCCGGCTGCGTGATTTTCTGCGCACGCGCAGCGGCCGGGTCACGGTCGCGGTGCTGACCAACAAAATCTTCGTTCCCGCGCTGTTCGTCTTCCTGGTGCTGATCTGGCTGATTCCGTCGGTGCAGTTCTATTCCATGCTGGACTGGCGGCTGTACCGCCTGATGAACTGGTCGGTCGTGATCAGCGGTTTCATGTACTGGAACCTGATCCTGGACCGTCGCCCCGCGCCGCCCGCGGCCATGACGCCGGGTGGTCGCGTCATATCCCCCGTGCTGACCATGCTGCCGCAAATGGTGGCGGGCGCCGTCATCGCCTTCACCGAAAGCGATATCTATCCCTTGTTTGAACTGTGCGGCCGCGCCATTGCGATGTCGGCCCAAACGGACCAGACCATCGGCGGCCTGACCATGTGGATTCCCGCCGCGCTGGTCGAGGTGATTGGATTGATGGTGGCGCTGGGCACCCTGATGCGCCTGTCCGCCAAGGGGCGGCTGCGCAAGGTGGACCGCGATGCGCGCGCCCGGGCCAAGGCTCGGGCGGCGCTATCAGGCTAGCGCGGGCCCTGGCTCGGGCTTATTCCGGTATCAGGCCGTGGTATTTCTTGCCCAGCGCCACGGTGGCCTGGAACATGCCGGCCTTGTTGCCGCAGTCGTAGCGCACACCCTCGAAACGGTGCGCGAACACGGCGCGTTCGCGCATCATCGAGGCAATGCCATCGGTCAACTGGATTTCATTGCCCGCGCCCATTTTGGTTGAGCGCAGATGGTCGAAGATGGCGGCTTCCAGCACGTAGCGGCCCACGACCGCAAGCGTCGACGGAGCGACATCGGGTTCGGGCTTTTCAACAATGTGCGTGACGCGCTCGGTGCGGGGATCCAGATGGGTCTCGCCGGCACGGGTGGCCACGATGCCGTACTTGCGGGTATCGGCGCGGGGCACGTCCTGCACGCCCAGCACACTGGCGTTCTGGGCAACCGCAACATCCACCAACTGCTTCATGGCGGGCGTGTCGGCGTCGATCAGGTCATCGGCCAGCAACACGGCAAAGGGCTCGTCGCCCACGGCGGGGGCGGCCGACAGCACGGCGTGGCCCAAGCCCAGCGGGGCGGACTGGCGAATGTAGAGGCAATTCACATGCGCGGGTAGAATGCCCCGCACCATGGCCAAGAGCTCATGCTTGGCCTTGCTTTCCAGGTCGGACTCAAGCTCGGGGGCGGAGTCGAAGTGGTCTTCGATGGCGCGCTTGTTGCGGCCAGTCACAAAAATCAGGTCGGTGATGCCGGCGGCCACGGCCTCTTCAACGGCATATTGAATCAACGGCTTATCGACCACGGGCAGCATTTCCTTGGGCATCGCCTTGGTGGCGGGCAGGAAGCGGGTGCCCATCCCGGCGACGGGGAAAACGGCTTTACGGACGGGACGCATTGAGACCTCGTTGGGAGTATCGATGAAACATTTTAAGCTCATCGCTATCATAGGCTTATGAACCGCAGGAAAATGCCATCCATTTGCGCTATTGCGAAACGAAGCGCGATTCTCGGCCTGAGCGCCGCCTTGATCGCCCCCTCCATTCCGGTTGCCGCCTGGGCGCAACCGGTTGGCCTGCCATCCATGGGCGCGGCATCCGCCGCCGAGCTCTCCCCGATGCTGGAACGCAGCCTGGGCGAAGCCATCATGTCGCAGGGCAGGCGCGACCCCACTTACGTCGATGACCCTGAACTCAGCCAATACCTGACGACCATGGGCCGCAAGTTGGCCGCGTTTGCGCCCGGCGCCGTGCCCGAGGTGGAAATGTTCGGCGTGCGCGACCCCGAGATCAACGCCTTCGCCATGCCCGGCGGATTCATCGGTGTGAATACCGGCTTGATTGTGTCGTCGGCCAGTGAGTCCGAATTGGCCGCTGTGCTGGCGCACGAAATCGGCCACGTCGTGCAGCGCCACATCGCGCGCGGCATGACGCAGCAGAGCCAGAACAGCATGGTGATGCTGGCCAGTCTGGCGGGGGCGCTGCTGGCGGCGCTGGCGGGCGGCGGCGGCAACCTGGCGATGGGCGTCGCGGCGTTCGGCCAGGCGGCGGCCATCAACCGCCAACTGGGTTTTTCACGCGATGCCGAACGCGAGGCGGATCGCGCCGGCTTCCAGATGCTGACCAAGGCGGGCTACGACGCCGAAGGCATGTCGCAGATGTTCTCGCGCCTGATGAACGCCTCGCGCCTGAACGAGGGCGCGGGCGGGGGCTCGTGGGCCAGCACCCACCCGCTGTCCATCGAGCGTATGTCTGACGTGCAGAACCGCGTGCGCTCGCTGCCGCCCTCGCGCCATATTGATAGCGACGACTTCTGGTACGTACGCGCCAAGATGCGCGTGGTGCAGGGGCGCGATGCCGTCAGCTTGCGGTCGGCCGGCCAGCAATTGCAGGATGAGGCGCAGGCGCTGTCCGGCGTACGCCAGTCGGCTGCCTACTATGGGCTGGCCTTGCAGGCGTTTCAGCGCAACAACCTGACGGAAGCGGAGCGGCTCTGGAATCTGGCCACGGCCGGGGGGCGCAATTCCGCTCAGCTTGCCAAGCTCAGCGTCGATATCGCATTAGCCCGCAAGGACTATCCGCGCGCGCTGGAACTTGCCCAATCGGCCACCAAGCGCTGGCCCGACCAGCGGGCGCTGGGCATCGCCTATGCTCAGGCGCTGCAAGGCAATGGCCGCCATGCCGACGCGCAAGACTATCTGCGCGCGAAGATCAAGCAATGGGGTAGCGACGAACCCAGTCTTTATCAGATGCTGGCGCAAAGCGAAGAGCGCAACGGCAGACCGGTGCAGGCGCGCCGCGACCTGGCGCGCTTTTATGTGATGACCGGCGCGTTTGCCGCCGCGGAGTCGCAGTTGCAGCAGGCGCGCGGGCTGTCCACCGATTTCTACGAGCAATCGCAGATCGACGTGCAGATCAAGGAAGTGAAAGACAAGCTGGCCGAAGAGCGGCAGTTGCTGGAACGCTTCAAATCGGGTTGACGCGGCAGGCGCGCGGCCCGGCTGAACGCCGGGCGCGTTGCCCTACAGGCCCGTTTCGAAGAAGCGCCCCAGGCGCTGCGGCAACCAGTTCAGATGTGCGGGAAACGCGCCCGTGGGAAATCCGGCATGCCCGCCGTCGCTGGGTTGGTGCAGCAAGATCACAGGCGAGCAATCTTCCGGCTTGGGCAGCGAAGCCGCCGGAATGAACGGATCGTTGCGCGCGTTGAGCACCAGTGTGGGTACCGAGATCTTGGGCAACCAGGGTTTGCTGGACGCGCGCGTCCAGTAATCCAGCGCGTTGCGAAAGCCGTGCATGGGCGCGGTGTAGGTGTCATCGAATTCGCGCAGGTCATGGGCGTGCGCGATACGCATCACGTCAATGGAGCCCGGAAAGCGATGTGCCTTTTCCAGCACCTTGTGCTTGAGCGTCTTCAGGAAATGGGCGGTGTACACGCGCCGGTTGAAGATGCCGGTGGATAAGGTCTTGCCGCAGGCGACCAGGTCCAGCGGTACCGACACGCCCGCGGCGGCGGTCAACCAGGGGGTGTCTTCCTGGTGTTCACCCAGGTATTTCAACAGCGCGTTGCCGCCCAGCGAAACGCCCACCGCGTGCCAGCGCGCATGGGGTATGCGGTCGCGCCCGGTTTTCAGCAAAAAGCCGACTTCGGCGGAATCGCCGGAGTAGTACGCACGGGCCAGCCGGTTGGGAACCCCCGAGCAACCGCGAAAATGCGCGATCACCACGATCCAGCCGCGCGCGCGGAAATAGTGGGCGATGGACTGAGCATAGCGGCTGTTGCTGCCGCCTTCCAAACCATGCAGCAGTATCAGCGCGGGCGTGTCGGGCGTCTGCGGCAGGGACTGCCAGTCGGGCGCCGTCATCCAGCGCGCCGCGGCGGTTTTGCCGTTGGCGACAGGCCCCTGTCCGCTGACGGGCGCGCCATCGGCGGCCTTGTGCGGAAACAGCCCTGGGCCGGTCCAGTCAAAGTCCACGAAATCGGTGTCGGGCGTGTCCACCCGATCCCGCACGAAGGCGATCCGATGGTATTGCGCGAACAGGGATGCGTAGACCGTCTGGCTGTCGCCTCCGGGCAACCAGGAGGGAACGGGGCAGGGGGACGAGTCAAGACGAGCAGCGGCCAACTAAAAATCCACCCGATTCAATGCAGCATGTCGGGTACGTCGTGCAAGTCGAGCACCCCGGCTTCCGTGGGCGCCGAAGACGAATGGTGCATGACCATGCGCCAGCCGGTTGGGCCCTTGTGGTAGATGTTCGTCGCGTAGCAGTTTGCAAACTGCATGCCTTCCCGTGTGCGCACGGCCACCTGTTCAACCAGCACGTGCACCGCGCACATCATGCTCAGCATGACCAGTGGGCGCAATGGGCGTACGTGCAGCGGGCCATTGGACAGCACCTGTTGCCAGGATTCCTGCACCGCCGAGTGTCCGACGATGCGCAGGCCGCCAGGGTGGATGCAGATGACTTCTTCGTCGTCGGCCCACACCTGCATCAGACGGACGCTGTCCCCCTGTTCGAGGGCTTCGTAGAATGCGTGTTCGGCTTCTTCGGGTGTGGCAAACATGGCTGCTGTGACGGTGGCGTTGTGCGGCGGGTCGGCGTCGGCGTGCTTAGTGGTGGCCGTGCAGCACCGTGCCGGCCTTCAGGCGGTACTGCGCGCCACAGTAGGCGCAACTGGCGGAGCCGGTGCGGGCCACGTCCAGGAAGACGCGGGGGTGCATGCTCCACAGCGGCGCTTTCGGGCCGGGACAGAAAACGGGCAGGTCTTCAGCGCCGACTTCAATGACTTCGTGAGCGTTGGGGACGGCGGCCGGAGCAGCAGCGGTCATGGATATTCCTGAATAAAAAACCGATAAACGGCAGGTTGGGCAGGGTGGCCGGTCTGGGACCGCCCGCGCGAATGACGAATTAAGATCGCATCTTACGTAGCCAGTGATGGTACTTCGGGACGCGGCCATTCACCACGGCCGATTTTGGAGTGCGCCAGGCCGCCACCAGCCAAGAAATTTCAGGCGCTTATTGTATCAAGCGACGGGGTTACAATACTGGCCTATTCGCGCACCGGCGTGGTGCCATTCGGCCCACGCAATCCGTAAGAGTTCCCATGTCGTCCTGTCCGAATCGCCAGGGGTCAGCCGTTGTCCTCTGAATCCGCGTTTCCTGAATCCGAAGATCCCGGTGCGGTTCGCCAGCAACGTCTGAACGCGTTTCGCTCGGGCGTCCACGCCATCGTGCCCGCGCTGATCGCCACCGCGACGTGGGGCTTGGTAACCGGTGTGGCCATGGTCAAGTCCGGCCTGACGGAATCCATGGCGCTGGCCATGACCCTGCTGCTGTACGCGGGTTCGGCCCAACTGACGTCGCTTCCGCTGATCGCCACGGGGGCGCCGCTGTGGCTGATTTTCGCGGCGGGTTTCGTGGTGAACCTCCGCTTCATCATCTTCGGCGCGGCATTGCAACCGTACTTCCGCCACCTGTCCTGGCCCAAGCGCCTGGGGCTGGGCTACTTCACCACCGACATGGGCTTCGTCCTGTTCATGCCGCGTTACGGGGATTCGGCCGAACGCGGCACGCGCGACCAGCTGTGGTTCTTCCTGGGCACGATCGTGCCGGGCTGGCTGGTCTGGCAATCGTCTTCGATCGTGGGTATTTATCTAGGGACCATGGTGCCCACCGGGTGGTCGCTGGATTTCGCCGCGGTGCTGGCGCTGCTGGCAATCACCGTGCCCCTGGCCAGTTCCAAGCCGATGCTGGTATCCATGCTGGCCGCTGGGGTGGTCGCCTGGACGGGGCAGGTGCTGCCTTTGCGGTTGGGGCTGGCGGCGGCCGTCGTGGCCGGCGTGGTGGCCGGCATGTGGGCCGAACGATTCTTCAAGGCGCGCCCATGACCCTCTGGCCCTCTGAAATCTACGTCTATTCGGCCATCCTGTTGCTGGCCTTGTGCAGCGTGTTGACGCGCGCCGGCTTCATGCTGTTTGGCGACTACATTCCTTTGCCCGATGGCGTGCGTCGCGCGTTGCGCTATGCGCCCGCCGCCGCGCTGACCGCCATCGTCGTGCCCGACCTGCTGCCCTGGAAGGCGGGCTTGGGCCCGGTGTTCGATTACAAATTGGTGGCCGGCCTGGTCGCCATCCTGGTTTTTTTGCGTACCCGCAGCGCCGTGTTGGTTATTGTGGCGGGCATGCTGGTGTTGTGGGGACTACGCTGGTTAGCCGGTTGATGTCCGGTCTTTAATCATGATTAGTCCATCTGATGGACACTCCGAATCGCCGGGAAGCGGGCGCGCCCATTGCCCGGCGATGCTTCGTGCCCCCGCTTGAAACCACGGTTTGACCTTGTGGTAAGGCGCCTGCGCTAAAATCCAAGTTATCCACAGCAATCCGGGCCTGGTACTGCCCTCATAAGTATCGAATCCAGAATGCGCCCGCTGGCCTGCATGGCAGGGTGCCGATTGCCCGCGAAGCCGTATCTGCTTCGCGTCAATTTGCGTGCCGTCGCAACGCGACCACGTGTATTCAGATTGCCCCGATGCGTATGTAGTGCAGTGCATGTAGCACTCTCGTTTTGTTCTTTTTCACTGGTCCCGGTATCTGCCAAACCCTGATGACTGAATCCACTCAATCCGTAGCACCCACCGCCGACGCGCCCGCGCCGACGTTTGCCGATTTTGGACTGCACCCGTTGTTGCTGCAGTCCATCGCCGAAACCGGCTACACCATTCCGACGCCCATTCAGGCGCAAGCCATCCCTGTCGTGGTGGAAGGGCGCGACGTCATGGGCGCCGCCCAGACCGGCACGGGTAAAACCGCCGCGTTCACCGTACCCATCCTGCATCGCCTGATGCCGTTGGCCAACGCCAGCGCGTCGCCTGCGCGGCACCCGGTGCGCGCACTGATTCTCACGCCCACGCGCGAGTTGGCGGACCAGGTGTTTGAAAGCGTCAAGCGCTATAGCAAGCAGACGCCGCTGCGTTCGGCCGTGGTGTTTGGCGGCGTGGATATCGGTCCGCAAAAAGAAGCGCTGCGTCGCGGTTGCGAAATCCTGGTGGCTACACCTGGCCGTCTGCTGGACCACGTTGAACAAAAGAACGTGAACCTGAGCCAGGTCGGCATTCTGGTGCTGGACGAAGCGGACCGCATGCTGGACATGGGGTTCTTGCCGGATCTGGAACGCATCATCCGCCTGTTGCCCGCGCAGCGTCAGGGCCTGCTGTTCTCGGCTACCTTCAGCAACGAAATCCGCAAGCTGGGGCGTTCGTACCTGAACCAGCCGGTGGAAATCGAAGTCGCGGCGCGCAACGCCACTGCCACGAACATCACGCAGATCGCCTACAAGATGCCCAGCGACGCCAAGCGCGCCGCGGTCGTGCATCTGGTGAAGTCGCGCGGGCTGAAGCAGGTCATCGTGTTCTCGAACACCAAGATCGGCACGGCGCGGCTTGCCCGCGAACTTGAACGCGATGGCGTCAGGGCTGAATCGATCCACGGCGACAAAACGCAGGCGGACCGCATGAAGGCGCTGGAAGCCTTCAAGGCCGGCGACCTGGAAGTGCTTGTCGCCACCGACGTGGCCGCTCGCGGCCTGGACGTGGCCGGCGTGCCGTGCGTCATCAACTACGACCTGCCGTACAACGCCGAAGACTACGTTCACCGCATCGGCCGTACCGGCCGCGCGGGCGCCTCGGGCGAAGCCATCGCGCTGTTCACACCCGACGAAGAACGGTTTTTGCTCGACATCGAAAAGCTGATCAAGCGCGAAGTGCCTCGCGGCACGCTCGACCTGCCGGCAGACGCCGTGGCGCGCAGCCACCGCCGCAGCGAAGAACGCTCCGGCTCGTCCTCGCGCGAAGGGCGTGAGGGACGTGAAGGGCGCGAAGGCGGCCGTGACAGCCGTGGCGACCGCGGTAGCCGTTCGTCGGATCGTCGTTCGGGTTACACCTCCAGCGGCCCGCGCCAGCCGGTGGACGATTTCTTCCTGAAGCCTTACGAGCCTTCGCCTTCGGCCACGTCCGCCGAAGAGCAAGCGCCCAAGAACGACAGCGGTTCGTCCGCGCCCAAGCGCCAAGTGGCGGTACTGCTGGGCGGTTCGCGCAAGAACTGATCGCCAGCCAGTACGCATGAAAAAACCCGCAACGCCCAAAGGCCTTGCGGGTTTTTTATCGGCAGCGCGGGAATCAGGTCGCCAGTAGCTTGGGCAAGTCGGGTAATTCGGTGGCCACGGGCGGGCTGTCTGCGTTCACGCTTTCAAGCAGGCGTTCCAGATGCCCGATATGCGGCAGCATGGGGCCGTAGAACACTACGCGCGATCCAATCTGCACGAGCAGAGTGGGGAAGTTCTCAACGTCTATGTCGCCAAGCAATTCGGCGTCGTCTTCGATGTCGATCCAGGCAAAGACATGTTGCGGCAGCGCGTCGGCCAGCGCTTGCAGCTTGGGCTTGTACTGTTCGCAGGTGTCGCACCATGCCGCGCAGAAGCAGGCGACGAGCCAGGTGTCGGGGGTGGTGCCAAGACGCGCGCGCAGGGCGGCCAGGTCGTTGCCGGGTACGAGTAGAGACATGTGAGCAGATCGGGGCGTGTTTGACTATCATACCCGGGATGTCCACCCCCTTTTTCCGCTCCCATGACCGTTTTGCGCACTGATACCGCCACGCCCGGCAATGGCCGATTCTCTGGCGCGGCCGGCGGCGCCGTCAGCGTCGGCCAGGCGTTCAAGCGCGCCCTGGTGTCCCAATGCCACCCGACGATGCTGTTCGCGGTGTTGCTCCCCTTCCTGATTGCGCTGGTTGGCGCGTTCCTGTTGCTGTACCTCTTCTGGACGCCGTTGACGGACTGGTTGCGCGCCGAGGTATCGCACTGGGACATGGTCAACCAGGCCGACGAATGGATGATCGCCATGGGCTTGTTTTCGCTCAAGATCTATCTCATTCCCGTCATTGCCGCCGCGATCTTGCTGCCCGTGTCCGGCATCCTGGGCCTGGCGATTGCCGCGGTGTTCGTGATGCCGCTGGTGCTGCGCCACGTGGGGCAGCGCGAATACGCCAGCGTCACGCGGCGGGGCAAATTCTCAACGGCGGTCAGCGTGTGGAATGCGGTCTGGGTGTCGGCCGCATTCGCCGTCGGCTGGGTGCTGACGCTGCCCTTGTGGCTGGTGCCGCCCATGGCGATCATCCTGTCGATCTTCTGGTGGGCCTTCGCGTTCTCGCGCATGATGCGCGTGGACGCCATCGTCGAACATGCCAGCCCCGAAGAACGCAAGTTGATCCTGGATCGCAATAATCGCGGTTTCTGGACCATCGGCCTGATCTGTTCGCTGCTGAACCTCTTGCCGCCCGCCTGGATTATCCTGCCGGTGTTTTCGGCGCTGGTTTACGCCCACTACGGGCTGGACGCGCTCAAGCGCCTGCGCCAGGACAATGTCATCGACGTCTGACCGCAACTTTTCTTACCTTCTGGAATTGGACATGGCCGCAGAATCCGCCGCCCGCCGCATTGGCCTCATCATCGTCGGGGATGAAATCCTCTCGGGCCGTCGTCAGGACAAGCATTTTTCGAAAGTCGTCGAGCTGCTAAGCGCGCGCGGCATGCAACTGGGCTGGGCCGAGTTTCTGCCCGACGACCGCGACACCTTGGTGGCCGCGTATCGGCGCAGCTTCGCCACCGGCGACGTGGTGTTTTCGTGTGGCGGCATCGGCGGCACGCCCGACGACCATACCCGTCAGGCGGCGGCCGCCGCCCTGGGCTTGCCGCTGGCCTTGCACCCGGAAGCCGAGCAAGCCATCGCCTTGCGCACCGCTGAAATGGCCGAGAAGGGGCAGGGCACGGCCGACATGAGCGCGCCCGAGAACCAGCAGCGCCTGCAGATGGGCATGTTCCCGGAAGGCTGCGAGATCGTGCCGAACCCGTACAACCGCATTCCGGGCTTTTTCATTCAGGATCACACCTTCGTGCCCGGCTTTCCCGTGATGGCCTGGCCGATGCTGGAATGGACGCTGGACACTCGCTATCGTGCGCTGCAGCATGTGCGGGCCCACGTCGAGCATTCTTTCCTGGTGTTCAGCATGCCGGAATCACGCATCACACCGGCCATGGTCAGCGTGGAAAGCCGGTGGCCGGACGTGCGCGCGTTCAGCTTGCCCAGCGTCGGCGAAGCTGGCGGGACGCCCCATATCGAGCTGGGTGTGAAGGGTGAACCGGTCGGTGCTGCCGAGGCGCTTGAGTTCCTGCGTGCCGAGGTCTTGCGGCTGGGTGGAAAGCTGGCTCCGCCGGCCGCCGCATAGGAAATCTTGCAAAAAGCCATTGCAAAATGGCGTCGTAAATTTCACAATACGGGAAAGGACTGTTTGCTGCGTTGCCGCAAGACCGGGCTTTTTCGGTGTTGCGGCGCTAGCCTTATCTAACCTATGCCCCGTCTTTCGACACCCCGCACTCCCTTGGACGCCGAGACCGAAGGCGCGTCCAGCCATCCCATCGCCATCCAGGTGATCGAGCGCGCCATGCGTCTGCTGGATGCCCTGGCCGCGCAGCAGGATCCCGTCACGCTGAAGGAATTGTCGGCCACCACGGGGCTGCATGCGTCCACCGCGCACCGCATTCTTAATGACCTGGTTGTGGGCCGCTACGTTGAGCGCGTCGACAACGGCCTGTACCAGTTGGGCATGCGGCTGCTGGAATTGGGGTCATTGGTGAAGGGCCGTCTGAATGTTCGCGAGGCCGCCATTTCGGCCATGCGTTCCCTGCACAAGCTGACCGGGCAGACGATCAACCTGTCGGTGCAGCAGGGGGATGAAATTGTCTATATCGACCGTGCCTGGAGCGAGCGCTCCGGCATGCAGGTGGTGCGCGCCATCGGGGGGCGCGCGCCGTTGCACCTGACGTCGACGGGCAAGCTGTTCCTGTCCACCGGCGACACGCGGCAGGTGCGCGCCTACGCGCTGCGTACCGGTCTTGCCGGCCATACGCGCAACAGCCTGACCGACCTGGACCGCCTGGAACGGGAATTGGCGCTGGTGCGACGCCACGGCTATGCGCGCGACAACGAAGAGCTTGAGCTGGGCGTGCGTTGCATCGCCGCGGGCATTTTTGATGACACCGGCAAGCTGGTGGCCGGGCTGTCCATCTCGGCGCCCGCCGAACGCTTGCAGGACGATTGGATCAAGGCGCTGGTCGACACCGCTGCCAGTATTTCCGAAGCGCTGGGTTACGAGCCCTCGGTTTCCACCGGCTTCAATGGTTTGGGTATGGCCGCGGAAGCCCTGCGGCCATAGAGCGGGCAGAGCTTGCCTCCATGAGGAAAAAGAAAAGCCCCTTGCGGGGCTTTTCTCGTTCTTGCCTACTGCATTATTGGGGCTCAAGGCCCGCTTTCTTGAACAGCTCGGCCCATTGCGGGACTTGCTGCTTGACCTTGGCCTCAAGCGCCTGCGGGTTGGCTTCCGCGGTCAGCACCGAGGCGCCAAGCTGCTTCATGCGTTCCTGGAACTTGGGGTCGGCCAAGCCGGCTTGCAGGCTCTTGACCAGTTTGTCCACCACCGGCTTGGGCGTGCCCTTCGGCACCCACATTCCGTGCCAGATACCCACTTCGAATCCCTTGTAGCCGGACTCGTCCATGGTGGGCAGGTTGGGCAGCGTGGGCACACGCTTCAGGCTGGTCACGGCGTAGGCCTTGACCTTGCCGCTTTCGATCTGTTGCGTGGTGTTGGTGGTCTGGTCGCACATCAGGTCCACCTGCTTGCCCAGCAGGTCGTTCATGGCCGGGGCCGTGCCCTTGTATGGAATCGTCAGCAACTGGACGCCGAGTGCTTCAACCAGCATGGTGCCGCACAGATGGCTGGCCGCGCCGATGCCGGCGTTGGCAAGCGACACCTTGTCCTTGTTCTTTTTGACGTAGTCGGCCAGTTCCTTGATGTTGTTGGGCGGGAAGTCCGAGCGCGCGACGATGGTCATGGGCACATCAACCACCAGGCCGACGGGCTCGAAGCCCTTGAACGGATCGTAGCCAGGGTTCTTGTACAGCGAGGGCGCGGTGGTGAAGCCGGCGTGCATCAGCAGGACGGAATAGCCGTCCGGCTGGGCGCGTGCAACCTGCGTCGTGCCGATGGTGCCACCGGCGCCGCCCTTGTTTTCGACCACGACCGTCTGTCCCAGGCTTGGCCGCATGGCTTCCGCCAGGGAGCGGGCAACGTTGTCGGTGGGGCCACCCGCGGCGAACGGCACGACCATATTGATGGGGCGTTCCGGATATTCCGCTTGGGCGGCGCCAGCCGCGAACATGGCGCTGGCCGCGAGCAGGGCCGAAAGCGTGCGGGGAATTAGGGTCATGAAGTCTCCAATTGCAGGGTTTTGCTTGCTGCGATTTAGTTATTGACCGCTGATTTATGATTTGTTTTTTCTGTCATCAGCGTGCAAGCAGTTTAGAAAAGAATTGATACGCCGTCATGTCCGGTATTTCCCGAATCATGGGAAAAACTTGTCTAGGATCAAAGACGTGCAAACCTGTGCACCGTTAAAGTGCAAATACTTGTTGCGTTGCACAAAAACTGCTTGACAACAATTTCTGCCAGTCTAGAATGTGAATTGTGCAGTGCATCAAACGGGCCGGCGGTAGCTTGTAGTACCAGTTTCCGCGCACGTTTTTATCTCTCGTCGCAGACAACCAATCCTTCTTGCCGGAAAGCGTCCGGCTACCTCTAAAGGAGCATTCTATGAGCGCAATTCCGCAACAAGTCCTGGACCGCCAAAAGGCCAGCATCAACACTTTCGTGGCTGCCCAGTCCGCCGTTTTCGCTGGCTTTGAAAAGCTGGTCGAACTGAATATGAAGGTCGTGCGCGCCACGCTGGACGAAGTCGCCCAGAAGTCGCAGCTAGCCTCTGAAGTCAAGGATCCGCAGGAAGCCGCCGCGTTTGCCTCGGGCCTGCTGCAGCCGGGCGCTGAAAAGGCCATGGCCTACACCAAGCACGTGTATGACATCGTTGCCGGTGTGCAAGGCAGCCTGGTCAAGCTGACCGAAGAACAAATCGCTGAAAGCCAGCAGCAACTGAGCGAAGCCGTCGACCAACTGTCGAAGAACGCTCCGGCTGGTTCCGAAAGCGCCGTCGCCCTGATCAAGTCCTCGCTGGCCACCGCGACCAGCGCTTACGATTCCGTGACCAAGGCCGCCAAGCAGGCTGCTGAAGTTGCCGAGTCGAACCTGAATGCCGCCGCCAACGCGACCTTCAAGGCAGCAACGGATGCCGCCGATGCCGCCACCAAGGTTGCCAGCCGTAGCCGTCGCACCGCCTGAGTCTTGGCGCGCGATGCTGCGCAAATCGCAGTAATGTAGTACTGTTGAGTGACAGAGCAGAGCTGGAATTAGGGCCACCCACAGGGTGGCCCCTTTTTTTTGCCTGGCGCTATTGGCCGGGTGCACAGGGGAAGCACTCCCTGGGTGCACTCGGGAAGCCCCAAGTGCGCACTTCGGAAGCACCCGGGGCACACCTTTTTGACGTCTAGCGTTTTGCCGTCGCGCGCACGCACTCGCCGACCAGGGCCGGGCCGCGGTAGATCAGGCCCGTGTACAGCTGCACGGCATCCGCGCCGGCAGCCATTTTTTCGCGCGCTTGCTGGCCCGACAGCACGCCGCCCACGCCAATGATTGCCAAGCTGTTGCCCAGCTGTCCCTTCAGGCGGCGTATCACTTTCAACGACAATTCATGCACCGGGGCGCCCGACAGGCCGCCGGCTTCTTCGGCGTGCGCCTGGCCCGCGACCGCGTCGCGCGACAGCGTGGTGTTGGTGGCGATAACGCCGTCGATGCCGTGGCGCGGCAGCGTATCGGCAATGGCGTCGATCTGTTCTTGCGTCAGGTCCGGGGCGATCTTCACCGCCATGGGCACGCGGCGCTGGTGCTGGTCTTCCAAGGCCCGGCGCTTGTCGGCCAACTGCGCCAGCAGTGCCGACAGTTCGTCGCCGCTTTGCAGCGCGCGCAGATTCTTGGTGTTCGGCGACGAAATATTCACCGTCACGTAGTCGGCATGCGGGTACACCCCTTCCAGGCCGATCAGGTAATCGTCGGCGGCGCGCTCGATGGGCGTGTCCGCATTCTTGCCGATATTCAGGCCCAGGATGCCGCCTTGCTTGCGCCACTGGCTGCGTTGCACGTTGGCCAGAAAGGCGGGCAGGCCCTGGTTATTGAAGCCCAGGCGGTTGATCAGCGCATTGGCGCGCGGCAACCGGAACATGCGCGGCTTGGGGTTGCCGGGTTGCGCGCGCGGGGTCACCGTGCCCACCTCGATAAAACCAAAGCCCAGGTTGCCCAGCGCATCGATATAGGCGCCGTTCTTGTCCAGCCCCGCCGCCAACCCGATCGGGTTTTCCAGTTGCATGCCCATCAGCGTGCATGGCGCCTTGGGCTGCGCATGCATCAGCTTGCGCGTGGCGCCGCATTCATACGCGCGTTGCAGGCCCGACAGCGTAATTTCGTGGGCGGTTTCCGCATCCATGGCGAACAACGCCGGGCGGGCCAGGGGATAGGCGTGGAAGAGGATAGACATGGGGCGGAATTGTAGAGCGAATTTCGCCGCGCTTGCGCTAAACCCAGGCTACCCCGGAATCAAGTCAAAGGGACGGATTGGCCTGGTCCCGCCATTCGCCATCGACCAGGAACTGCGCGGGATGGAAGCTGGACTTATAAGACATCTTGCGGCTCTCGGCGATCCAGTAGCCCAGATAGAGCCAGGGCAGGTTCAGCGTGCGGCACTGCTCGATCTGCCACAGGATGCTGTAGGTGCCCAGGCTGCCTTCGATGTCGGGGTCATAGAAGGTGTAGACCGACGACAGCCCGTCATCCAGCACGTCGATGATCGAGACCATCATCAGCACACCCTCGGGGTCACGAAATTCCACCAGGCGCGTGTTGACCCGGCTGGTCAGCAGGAACTGCGCGTACTGCGTGCGGCTGTCTTCGTCCATGCCGCCGCCCGGGTGCCGGCCCTGCTGATAGCGCGTGTAGAGCCGATAGTGTTCGGGCGACCAGGCCAGTTCTGCCACGAACGACTGCAGGGATTGATGGTCACGCCAGGCGCGCCGTTGGCTGCGGTTGGGCGCGAAGCCCGCCGTGTCCACGCGCACGGGCACGCAGGCACGGCAATTGTCGCAATGGGGACGGTACGTGAACAACCCGCTGCGGCGAAACCCTTGTTCGACCAACTGCGAATAGGTGCCCGCGTTGATCAGATGGCCCGGCGCGGCAACCTGCGACCGCGCCTGGCGACCCGGCAGATAGCTGCAAGGGTAGGGAGCGGTTGCGTAGAACTGCAGCGTGGAGAAGGGGAGTTCTTTGAGCTGGCTCATGGAGTAGTGCGCATCGCGCGGTACGTCCGCGATGAGATGGCTACATATTAACGCTTAAGTCGCCGCCGGATGGGGCGTCCGGCAGCAGGCGCGCGGCGCTGTCCAGGGTGCCCCGCGCCCAGAAAATCGGGGGCTGTGCCGTGGCATGGCGGACGTACTCGAGAAACTGCGCGCGCGGGATCGGGCGGGCGCCCAGGCTGGCCAGATGCTGTGTCTGCTGCTGGCAATCAATGCGTTCCACGCCTTGCGCCGCCAGATAACGCACCAGGTAGGCCAGGGCGATCTTTGACGCGTTGGGCGCGCGGGTAAACATGGATTCGCCGAAGAACATGCGGCCCAGGCTGATGCCATAAAGGCCGCCGGCCAGTTCGCCGTCGATCCACGTTTCGATACTGTGCACATAGCCCGCCCGGTGCCAGTCCGCATACGCCTGCTGCATGGCGCTGGTGATCCAGGTGCCCGGCTGCCCCGCGCGCGGGGCCGCGCATTGCGCCATGACGTCGGAAAAGACGGTGTCCACCCGCACCTGCACGCGCGGCTGCGCGTCAAGTTCCTGGCTGGCAATTTGCCGCAGCAGCTTGCGCAGTGAATGGGAGGGGGAAAAATCCTTGATCGCCAGCACCATGCGCGGGTCCGGGCTCCACCACAGCACGGGCTCGCCTTCCGAATACCAGGGAAAGATGCCGTTGGAATACGCCTGGATCAGGCGGTCGGTGGACAGGTCGGCGCCGGCCGCGAGCAGGCCGTCAGGTTCCGTCAGCGCATATTCCGCGGGCGGAAACGGAGTGTCGACGGCAAGCCAGGGAAGCTTCAACGGTGCGATTCTAGGGTGTAGTGATGGGGGACGAACGCGCCTTGCTTGCGGTCGTCGAAGTAGTGGCGCAGCGTGGTCGCCACGGTGCGAAACGCCAGATCGTCCCAGGGAATGTCGGCTTCGTCGTACCAGCGGGCTTCCAGGCTTTCGGGGCCGGGATCCAGTTCGGGCCCCAGCGCCTGGGCCAGATAGAACACGTGTACCTGATCGATCTGCGGCAGGTCGATCATGGTGTAGAGCTCGCCCAGTTGGATGCGCGCACCCGATTCCTCAAGCGTTTCGCGGGCCGCGCCTTGGGCCGTGCTTTCGCCCAGCTCCATGAAGCCGGCCGGCAGCGTCCAGGTGTTGTATCGCGGTTCGATCGCGCGCCGGCACAGCAGCACGCGGTTTTCCCAAACGGGCACCGTGCCGACCACCAAACGCGGGTTTTGGTAGTGGATGGCGCCGCAGTGATCGCAGATGTCGCGTTCACGGTTGTCGCCTTCCGGCACCCGGCGGTTGACGGGCGTGCCGCACTGGCTGCAAAAAAGCGAACGGCGGGGGGCGGGGAAGTATTCGATGGACGATTTGGCGGTCATGGGCTCGATTCTAACGGCTGCGGCGCGGACCGGCGCGTCCCCCGGGGACGGCCGGGGCGGCGCTGCCGAACCGTTCTTCCAGGTGCTCGACGAACGACCTCACCTTGGGCGACAGAAACCGGCGATGCGGGTAGATGGCGTACATGGAAATCGGGGTGTGCGCGTAGTCGGCCAGCAAGGCCACCAGTCGGCCGGCGCGGATATCGTCGCCGACCAGGAATTCGGGTTGCAGAATAATGCCATGGCCGGCCAGCGACGCGGTGCGCAGCACGTCGCCGTTGTTGGCGCGTAACGCGGCGGTGATGCGCACCAGATGCGTGACCCCGTCTTTCTCGAAGTGCCATTCATTGCCGGTACTGGCATAGGCGTAGTGCAAGCAACGGTGCTGCTTCAGATCTTCGGGCGTCTTTGGTGTGCCATGGTGCTTCAGGTAGGCGGGGGCGGCGCAAACCAGCAATTGCTGCGGGGCCAGGGGGCGTGCCACCAACGACGAGTCTTGCAGCGGCCCGATCCGCACCGCCACGTCGTAGCCGTCTTCCACCAGGTCCACCACGCGGTCGTTCAGGTCCAGGTCGATGACTACGTCGGGATAGCGTTGCAGATATTCCGCAATGGCGGGCCCCAGATGCAGAATGCCGAACGATACCGGCGCACTGACCCGAAGGCGCCCGCTGGGGCGCTGGCCCTCGGCCTGTAGCGACAACTCCAGGTCCGCCACCTCCGCCAGAATCGGGCGCACCCGCTCGTAGAACGCGCGCCCGGCGTCGGTCATGCTGAGTTTGCGCGTGGTGCGGTTCAGCAGGCGTACACCGTACTTCTGTTCCAGATAGGCAATCTGCCGCGTCACAACGGAGCGCGCCTGGCCCATCTTGTCGGCCGCCGCCGCAAAAGAGCCCAATTCAACGACCTTGGCGTAGGTCTGCATCGCGGTGTGGGTATCCAAGATTGTTTCCTAACGGGGAACAATAATTTGCAATTCTGCAGGTTTATCTTTGTTTTTGGAATCGCAAGAATAGCGCCCTTGGAAGGATCTCCCGTGTCGGGAGATTCCCAACCGCACAAGGAATTGCAATGATCGATACCCGTACCGCGCCTTACGCCGCGCTGCTGCTGCGCGTGGCGCTTGGCGTCATGTTCCTGGCCCACGGCCTGACCAAGCTGCTGGTGTTCACGCTGCCCGGCACCGCGCAGTTCTTCGCCAAGATCGGTTTCGCCGGCTGGCTGGCCTATCCCGTCACGTTCTTCGAAGTGGGTGCCGGCGTGCTATTGATTTTGGGCATCGTGCCGCGCTGGGTGGCGGCGATCGCGGTGGTGCAATTGTTCGTGGCGTCCACCGTGCACTTTGGCAATGGCTGGGGCTTTGGCAATGCCGGCGGGGGTTGGGAATATCCGATCTTCCTGACCATGGCCGCCGCCGTGCTGGTGCTGCTGGGTGATGGCAAGTTTGCCCTGGTCAAGAGCGGGCGCGGCTGACAGAACCCGCGCTGGCGAATCAGCCAGCCGGATTGGGATCGAACCCCAGGCGTCGCGCTACATCCTGCCGCGTAATCGCGCACAGGGGCGCGGCGGCGTACACGCCAGGCCAGGAAACCGAGATCGTCGTGTCAGGCGCAAGGTCGGCCAAGGTGTCAATCAGTGGGGCCCCATTCTCGGTACACAGTTTGTCCAGCACCGCGGGCAGGTCGCGGTCCAGCAGCAAGCCGGCGCCTGCCTGGGTGGCCGCGTACAACTGGCCCGCGTCGTCCAGCCACCAGCTACTGATGGCGTCGACCGCCACATCCGTATGCGTCAACAGGCGGCGGTTGTCGTCGCTCAGGCGAAGCACGAACGGCGCGCCGTCCAGGCGCACGAAGACCCGCTGCGGCCCATTCTGGAAATACCAGCGGCCCGCGTCGTCATGTTCATAGTTGCGGTTGATGAAGTCCAGGATCTGGGTATTGGTAATGGATTCGCCCGCGCCGCCTTGCGCGGCCTGGCCCTGCGGATGCAGGCGCCACCGGCCGCGTCCGTCCAGCGACAGCCAGCCAAACACCGCCGGCACGTTGGGCCAGCGGGCGAGCGCGTCCTTTACCGATTGATCCATGTTCAGGGCCGAATGATGATGGAAGGCGGCGTGATGACAATGGCGGGGGCCGCCATCGGCACGACAACCTGGGGCTGTGCATAGTACCCGTGCCGATAATCATCGCGGCACTTGCGCTTTTCCTGGTATTCGCCGTTGCGCTTCCATTTGCGCTCGACCTTGCACGCGCCGTCCCAGTATTTTTCCTTGTACTCGCGTCCGTGACGATGGTGATGGCGGTCGTCGTCATCGGCCTGGGCAGCTATCGGTGCAAGCGACAGCAAGGCGGCGGTCGACAGGGCAAGCATGGGCGAACAGGCGCGGGAAATCAGAATGCGGTGCATGGTGTCGACGTGAGTGGAAAACGGCGTCACCTTAGCAATCATTCGATTGTCCGCGCGTAGGGATGCGTAACGAGTTGCGAGAGGCGGGGGGCGGGGTAGGAGGCTCGACCGTGCCGCGCCAGAAAACAAAAAGGCCCGCATCGCTGCGAGCCTTAAAGATACTGGAGGCGCAAGCCGGAATCGAACCGACGTACACGGATTTGCAATCCGCTGCATAACCACTCTGCCATTGCGCCAGCACTTGCAAGAAAAAAGGAAGCGCGGTGTTGGCCGATGCTTCCTTCTTGTATTTGGAGCGGGAGACGAGTCTCGAACTCGCGACCTCAACCTTGGCAAGGTTGCGCTCTACCAACTGAGCTACTCCCGCGTTGTACTGCTGTCGTACAGCTATTGCTGCACTGCCACTGCTGAAATTCATGAAAATTTTCAGCGGGTTTCGGTGAAATTCGAGAAGCTTTCCTCGAAGGCCGTGTTCACCAAAGACAGCGATTATACACAGAATCTCAGGCTTGTGTAGCGCTGCGGGTGGCGCGGGGGAAAAAGGCGTTCGGGTCCAGGTCCGTGCTCAGGCCAGCCCCCAATCTGGCATCCAACCCGGCCCCCGATCCCGGCCCCGATCCCGGCCCCGATCCCGGCCCCGATCCTGGTCCCAACGCCGGGCCATGCCGATCGTGGTCAAACGACTGCGGATTGCGTCGTTCCGAGCTGGGGGCGGCCCCATAGAGCGCCCGGTACGTCTTGCTGAAATGACAGGCCGACTGGAAGCCGCAGGCGGACGTGATGCTGGTGATCGACATCGGCGTCTGGCGCAGCAGTGCGCGTGCGTGGCGCAACCTCAGGCTTAGATAGTGCTGCTTGGGCGTAGTGCCCAGGTGTTCGCGGAACAACCTTTGCAATTGCCGCTGCGAAGCCCCCGACAGATGCGCCAGCTCGTCCAGCGACAACGGCTCTTTCAGGTTGACCTCCATCAGCGCGATGACTTCGGCCAGCGCGGGATGCGCGGCGGGCATGCGCATCGATGCGGGCATGCGCTGCTTGTCCTTGTGGTCGCGCACATGTCCGATGGTGAACTGGTTGGCGATCAGGGCGACGATGCCGGCGCCGACCGATACCCCTACCAGGTTCAACATCATGTCCAGCGGCGCGGTGCCGCCCGTGCACGTGATGCGGTCGCGGTCGATCACGAACAGGTCTTGCGACAAGCGGCTTTTGGGGAATTCACGTTGCAGCATTGCCAGGTCTTCCCAGTGCGTCGCGCAACGGTAGCCGTCGAGCAGGCCGGCACGCAGCAGCGCGTGGGCGCCCGTGCACAGGCTACCCAGCGTCACATCGCGCGCGGCCAGGTGTTGCAGCCATTGCAACGTGGCGCGGTCGAAGTCGGCGTTTGCGCGCGTGCCGCCGCAAACGAACACGGCGTCGGGCGGATCGGCATCGTTCGGCACGCTGGCGTGTACGGCCAGCCCGTTGCTGGCCGCGACCGGCCCGGATGAAGCGCTGACGATGGACCATCGGTAATAAGGCCGGCCCAGCAAATGGTTGGCCATGCGCAGCACTTCAATCGCGGTCATGAACGACAGCATGGTGAATTGCGGCAAGGGCAGGAAACCGAAGTGCCGAAGATGCTGGCGATCCGGGCTCGGCAAGCGTGCATTCATGGCGAGGCTCCTTGGTCGGATGTGGGCGCACTGGGATGCCGGCTCGAAGGATTCGGCATGGGACCGTTGCATCGTAGGCCAGCCGCGCGCTCGTGCCCTTAGGACGAATACGAAAATTTGCAGAACATTGATGCAGGCGGCTTGCCGGCCGATGGCGATTGCCGTTGTCGTAATCGGACAAGATCTGGTCCGGTTCAGATAACAGCGTCCAGGACCTTTGGGAAAGAATGCTCCACACGGCCGGTTCATGCCGGATTTCCGAACGTCATTGCTACCGAAGGCAGGGTCGTCATGTTCCAGTCCTCGTCGTCTTTTTTCTCCGCGCCGCTGGCCAAGCGCGACCCTGTCGTGATGGCCATGCAGGAACGCGAGTTGCGCCGCCAACAGACGCAAATCGAACTGATCGCATCTGAAAACCTGGTGTCCCGCGCCGTGATGGAAGCGCAGGGCTCGGTGTTGACCAACAAGTACGCCGAAGGCTATGTGGGGCGGCGCTTCTACGGTGGCTGCGAACACATGGACGAAGTGGAATCGCTGGCGCTGCTGCGCGTCCGCGAGCTGTTCCAGGCCGACTACGCCAACGTGCAGCCGCATTCGGGCGCCCAGGCCAACGGCGCGGTCATGCTGGCCTTGCTGGAACCCGGCGACACCGTCCTGGGCATGTCGCTGGATGCCGGTGGGCACCTGACCCACGGCGCGCGGCCCGCGATGTCGGGGCGCTGGTTCAACGCCGTGCAGTACGGCGTGCGCCAATACGACAGCCTGATCGACTACGACGAAGTGCGGCGCCTGGCGCTGGCGCACCGACCCAAGCTCATCATCGCGGGCTTTTCCGCCTACCCAAGGCAGCCGGACTTCGCCCGCTTTCGCCAGATCGCCGACGAGGCCGGGGCGCTGCTGATGGTGGACATGGCGCATATTGCCGGCCTGGTCGCGGCCGGCAAGCATCCAAGTCCGTTCCCGCATGCGCACGTTGTGACCTCGACCACGCATAAGACGTTGCGCGGTCCAAGAGGCGGCTTCATCCTGACCAACGACGGCGCAATCGCCAGGAAGATCAATTCCGCGGTGTTCCCCGGGCTGCAAGGTGGCCCGCTGATGCATGTGGTGGCGGCCAAGACGGTGGCCTTCGGCGAGGCCCTGCAAACGGACTTCAAGCGCTACATCGACCGCGTCCTGATCAATGCGAAAACGCTTGGCCACGTGCTGATGGCGGGCGGCATCGACCTGGTTTCGGGCGGCACGGACAACCACCTTCTATTGCTGGACCTGCGTTCCAAGGGGCTCACGGGCGCCCATGTCGAGCGCACCCTTGAGCAGGCGGGTATCACCTGCAACAAGAACGGCATTCCTTTCGATACGCAAAGCCCGTCAGTGACTTCCGGCATCCGCCTGGGCACGCCGGCAGCCACGTCGCGCGGGTTCGGCGAGGACGAATTTCGCGCCATCGGGGAAATGATCGTCCACGTGATCGACATGCTGGCCACCAGCCCAGACGAGCACGAAGCCACCGAGCGACGGATCCGAGCCGAGGTCCAGGCGCTCTGCCAGCGCCATCCCATCTACTGAACGGCACCTTTCCCGGGGGGGAACCGCATGACTACGCTTCATCAGAAAAGTATGGTTATCGACGGCCTGATCATCTCGAAATGGGACCGGTCCGTGTTCAAAGACATGAAGCGGGGCGGGTTGACGGCCGCCAACTGCACGGTGTCGGTATGGGAAGGGTTCGAACAAACCGTCGCCAACATCGCCGCCATGAAAGCGCTGATTCGCGCCAATGAAGACCTGGTGACCTTGGTGCGCACCACCGAAGATATCCGCCAAGCCAAGCGCGACGGCAAGACGGGCATCATCCTGGGCTTTCAGAACGGCCACGCATTCCAGGACAACCTGGGCACGGTTGAAGCCTTTGCCGACATGGGGGTGCGCGTGGTTCAGCTTTGCTACAACACCCAGAACCTGATCGGCACAGGGTGCTACGAACGTGACGGCGGCTTGTCCGGCTACGGCCGCGAAGTCGTCGCCGAAATGAACCGGGTCGGCATCATGGTGGACTTGTCCCACGTAGGCGCCACGACGTCCGAAGAGGCGATCCTGGCTTCTTCCAAACCCGTGTGCTATTCGCACTGCCTGCCGGCCGGGCTGAAAGAACACCCGCGCAACAAGAGCGACGCGCAGTTGCGCTTTATTGCAGAGCGCGGCGGGTTCATCGGTGTGACGATGTTTCCGCCCTTTCTCAAGCGCGGCGTGGAATCCACCGTGGACGACTATGTCGAGGCCATCGGCTATGTCGTCGACCTGGTCGGCGAAGACGCGGTGGGCATCGGCACCGATTTCACGCAAGGATATGGCCAGCCATTCTTCGATTGGCTGACGCACGACAAGGGCCGCCATCGTCGGCTGACGGACTTCGGCGCCATCCGCAACCCCGAGGGCATTCAGACCATCGGCGAATTCCCCAATCTGACCGCCGCGATGCAGCGCGCGGGCTGGAGCGAGATCCACATCCGGAAAATCCTGGGCGAGAACTGGCTGCACGTGTTCGGCGAAGTCTGGCCCTTGGGCGTGCAGGCAGCTTAAGGAGCGGTGAAGATGAATCCCCAGGTTCCGATCAACGTCAACGAGCAGACGGGCGTCTGGAGCACGGACGGCATGCCGATGCTGTATGTGCCACGACATTTCTTCATCAACAACCATGCGGCTGTCGAAGCCGCGCTGGGGCACGAGGCCTACGCGCGCATCCTGTACGGCGCCGGACATCGTTCCGCTTACCACTGGTGCGAGCAGGAAGCGCGCGAACATCGCCTGGCCGGCCTTGCCGTCTATGAGCACTATCTGACGCGGCTGTCGCAACGAGGCTGGGGCCTGTTCAGGCTGACCGATGCCGATCCCACCGCGATGACCGCGCGCATCGTGTTGCGCCATTCCGCCTTCGTGCTTGGTCAACCACAGGCGGCCGGCAAGTGTTGCCACATGTTCTCGGGGTGGTTCGCGGGGGCCATGGACTGGCTTGCCGACCAGCACGGTGGCGCCACGCGGGCGCAGTGCGTGGAAAGCCAGTGCGCCGCGGAAGGGCACGCGCACTGCGAATTCACCGTTAGCCCTGTCGCCTGAGGCCGGTCATGCGTTATCCCCATTTGTTTGCGCCATTGACGCTGAACCGGTTGGTGCTGCGCAACCGCATCGTCAGCACCGCACACGCCGAGGTGCATGCGGAACCCGGCGGCCTGCCCGGTGACCGCTACATCGCCTATTACGAGGAAAAGGCGAAGGGCGGCCTGGGTCTTGCCATCTGCGGCGGGTCCAGCCCGGTGTCGCAAGACAGTCCGCAAGGCTGGTGGCGGTCGGTCAACCTGACGACCGACCGCGTCATCGAACCGCTGGCAAAACTCAGCGACGCCATGCACCGCCACGGCGCCAAGGTCATGATCCAGGCAACGCACATGGGAAGGCGCTCGGCCTGGCATGGCGAACACTGGCCGCATCTGCTGTCACCGTCCGGCGTGCGCGAGCCCGTGCACCGGGGCAACGCCAAGACCATCGAAGTGGAAGAGATCGGGCGCATCATCGGCGACTTCGCCGCGGCCGCCAAGCGGGTGCAGCAGGCGGGCATGGACGGCATCGAGATATCGGCCGCGCACCAGCATCTGATCGACCAATTCTGGAGCCCGCGCACCAACTTCCGCAACGACGCCTATGGCGGCAGCCTGCGCAATCGTCTGCGCTTTGGGCTGGATGTGTTGCAAGCCGTCCGCGAAGCCGTGGGCGCGGATTTCTGCGTGGGTCTGCGCATGTGCGGCGATGAATTCCACGACGACGGCCTTGACCACGAAGCCTTGCGCGAGATTGCGCAAGCCATGGCCGAGACGGGGCTGATCGACTACCTGGGTGTGATCGGGTCGGGGGCGGACACGCACAATTCCCTGGCCAATTGCATGCCGCCGATGGCGCTTCCGCCCGAACCCTTTGCGTATCTGGCGGCCGGCATCAAGTCGGTGGTGCGAATACCGGTGATGCACGCGCAAAGCATCCGCGACGCGGTGCAGGCCGAGCGCCTGCTGGCCGCGGGCCACGCCGACCTGGTCGGCATGACGCGCGCCCACATTGCGGACCCGCATCTGGTCGTGAAAATACGTGACGACCGCGAAGACGAGATCAAGCAGTGCGTGGGCGCCAATTACTGCATCGATCGGCAGTACGACGGCCTGGACGTGCTGTGCATCCAGAATGCGGCGACCGCCCGCGAAGAGACCATGCCACACGTGGTTCCGCGTTCACGCGGCCCACATCGAAAAATAGTGGTGGTGGGCGCCGGCCCGGCAGGCATGGAGGCCGCGCGTGTCTGTGCTGAGCGCGGGCATGACGTGGTGCTGTTCGAGCGGGGCGCTGCCATCGGCGGCCAGATCCTGCTGGCGGCAAAGGCGCCGCAGCGCGAGCAGATGGACGGCATCGTGCGGTGGTTTGCGCTGGAACTCAAACGCCTGGGCGTGGACTGCCGGCTGGATACGCTGGCCACCGAGGACATGGTGTTGGCGCAGCGTCCCGATATCGTGGTGCTGGCCACGGGCGGTTTGAGCCATGTGCACGAACAGCCGGACTGGGGCGTCGCACGCGGGCTGGCGGTCAGCTCCTGGGACATCCTGTCGGGCGCGGTCGAGCCCGCTCGCAACGTATTGGTCTATGACGGCGTCAGCACGCACGCAGGCGCGGGCGTGGCCGACTTTCTGGCCAGCCGGGGCGCACAAGTAGAGATCGTGACGCCCGACCCCAAGGTGGCCGACGACGTGGGCGGCACCACCTTCCCGATCTTCTATCGCCGCCTGTATGCGCGGCAGGTTGTGTTAACCCCCAACCATTGGCTCCTGCGTGTCAGCGCCGAGGGTGACAAGAAAGTCGCGCTGCTGCGCAACGAATACACCGAAGAGCGCGAAGAACGCCTGGTGGATCAGGTGGTCATTGAAAACGGCATCACGCCCAACGACGCGCTTTACGGCATGCTCAAGCGCAAGTCCGCCAACATGGGGCAGACCGACGTGCATGCGCTGTACGCGGCCGACCCGCAACCCGCGCTTGGCCAGCCTTTGGGCGATGGCCGATTCCTGCTCTTTCGCGTGGGTGATTGCGTGTCGATGCACAACATCCACGCGGCCATCTACGACGCTTTGCGGCTGTGCAAGGACTTCTGATCATGCAACCGTTCGCCATCGCCATTACCGTGCTGTTCTGGCTGTCGCTGCTGGGTCTGGGCGTGGGTGGCTTGCGCCGGGCCGCGCTATGGCGCGTGGGCCGTGCCGCTCCGGTGCGCTGGCGCGACCTGCTGGCCGTGCCCAAGCGGTACTTCGTCGATCTGCATCGCGTGGTGGCGCGCGATCCCTACATCGCCCGCACGCACGTGGCGACGGCCGGCGCCGCCGTGGCCGCGATGGCGCTGGTGGCAGTGAACTACGGCCTGGCGTTGTACGTTCCGGCCTTGGACCATGCCATCGCCGTGGCGGCGCTGGTGATGCTGGGCGGCCTGCTGTTCGTCTGGCATCGGCGTCGCCAGCCGCCCGCGCGCTTGTCGCGCGGGGTGTGGAGCCGTCTGCCCTGGATGCTGGGCGCCTTCGCGTTGGCTCTGCTCTTGCTTGGTGGGGTGTCGACGACGTTGCTATCGGGCGCGGCGGGCGTCGCCACCGTGGCGCTGCTGGCGCTGGGCGCGTGGGAACTGACGGTGGGCGTGGCCCGTGGGGGGCCGATGAAGCACGCGTTGGCGGGCCTGCTGCATCTGGCTTTTCATCCTCGGCCAGAACGATTCGGCCGCGCGTCACCCGGCCAGAAGGCGGCCTTGCGCCCGCTGCCGTTGCTTGCCGACCCGGCGTCCGCGCCCTTGGGCGTGGGCAAGCCGGCGTCCTTCGCCTGGAACCAACTGCTGAGCTTTGATGCCTGCGTGCAGTGCGGCAAATGCGAAGCCGCCTGCCCGGCGTATGCGGCGGGCCAGCCCTTGAATCCCAAGAAACTGATCCAGGACATGGTGGTGGGCATGGCGGGCGGATCGGACGCCGCGTACGCCGGCAGCCCCATGCCGGGCCGGCCCGTGGGCAACTGCAAGGGCGGGGCCCATAGCGCCATCGTGCCGGGGCTGCTCGCCGCCGAATCGTTGTGGGCCTGCACCACCTGCCGCGCCTGCGTGCACGAATGCCCCATGCTGATCGAACACGTGGACGCCGTTATCGACATGCGTCGCCAGCAGACGCTTGAACATGGCGCGGTGCCGGGCACGGCGCCCACGGTGCTGGCCAACTTGCGCGAAACGGGCTCGGCCGGGGGCTATGACCTGGGCGCGCGCTACCACTGGGCAGTGGACCTGGATGTGGCGGAGGCTCAGCCCGGCAAACCCGTGGACGTGTTGTTGATTGCCGGCGAGGGCGCATTCGGTCTGCGCTACCAGCGCAGCCTGCGGGCACTGGTCAAGGCGATGCGCGCGGGTGGAGTGGACTTTGCGGTGCTGGGCGCTTGCGAGACCGACACCGGCGACGTCGCTCGACGCCTGGGCGATGAAGCCACCTTCCAACTTCTGGCCGGCCGCCTCATGCGGACCTTGTCGCACCTGACGTTCGAGCGCATCGTCACGGCCGACCCGCACATCTTGCACAGCCTGCGCAACGAATACCCCGCGCTGGGCGGCCATTACCGCGTACTGCACCACACCAGTTTGCTGGCGCAGTTGGCGGGCACGGGCCGCTTGCGGCTGAAGCCGGCCGACAACCCCGCGCCCCTGACCTATCACGACCCCTGTTATCTGGGCCGCTACAACGGCGAGACCGAGGCGCCGCGTGAGCTATTGCGCCACCTGGGTATGACGGTCAACGAAATGACACGCCATGGGTTGAATGGGCGCTGCTGCGGAGGTGGTGGCGGGGCCGCGCTGACGGATATTCCGGGCGAACGGCGCATTCCCGACATTCGCATCCAGGACGCTCGCGACGTGGGCGCACACCGGGTGGTGGTCGCCTGCCCAAACTGCACGGCCATGCTGGAAGGCGTGGTCGGGCCAAGGCCGGACGTGCGCGATATCGCGGAACTGGTGGCCGACGCCTTGGAGGCATGATGCATCGCATACGCAGAGTCGATCCGCGCAGACCCCACACCGTAACGGAAGCAGGAATCCGGCGCATCGTGCTGGGCGAAGGCAGCCCGTCATCGGGCCCGAACATGCAGGCTGATACCGAAATAAAGCCCTTACGGGCCGCCGAGGCACGGCGCTGCATGCTCGCCGTGGCGCACAGCGACCGTGGCCAACTGGACCCGCACGCGCGGCAGGCCGTGGCCGCCGCCGCCCTGCTTGCCGAGCAAGACACCTTCGTGCATTTGCTGGTTTTCGGCGAATTCGACGGCGATGCCGGGGCACTGGGCGCGGACCGCCTCACCGTCATCACCGCGCCGCCCGCCTATGCGCCTGATGCCGAACTGGCCATCTTGATGGCGCTGATGGAGCGTGACCGCCCGCTGCATGTCTTCCTGCCTGACAACGGCCTGCCCGACGGCGACCTGGGCCGGCGCTTGGCGGCCGCCACGGGCGATACCGCGGCGGCCCATGTGGTGGAACTTAGCGCCGATAGCGTGGCCAGCCCCTATCTGCGGGCGGGCCTGCGCCGGGCGCGCCAGGCCTTGCCGCGCATCGTGCTGCTGGCGCCGGACGCCATCGATGACCGTCTGCCCTTCGTCGGGCAAGGCGAGAGCGCGCGCGTCATGCCGCTGCCGATGAACTCGGCCTACCGCGATCAGGGCACTCGCACGCTACCCGCAACGGAAGTGGGCCTGGAAGAGGCCGACCTGATCGTGTCGGCGGGCAATGGCGTGCGCGACTTGTCCGGCTTCCAGGCCTTGGCCGACGCGTTGGGCGCAGCGGTGGGCGCCAGCCGGGTCGCGGTTGACGATGGGCGCTTCTCGCGGGGCCAGCAAATCGGCGCCACGGGCAAGACGGTCAGCGCCAGCGCGTACCTGGCATTCGGCATCTCGGGCGCGGTGCAGCATCTGCAAGGCATCAAAGATTGCCGGCACGTCATCGCGGTCAACCTGGACGCCAGCGCGCCGCTGGTCAGGCGCGCCGATCTCAGCATCATCGACGACACCAAACGGGTAGCCGAGGCACTACTGGCCGAAGTCAGGCAGGCGCGTGCCGCCCGTCGCAACCCCAAGGCCAGCCATGACTAAGCCGCGCATCGTGGTGCTGGTATCGGTGGGCGAACACCCCGTCAGCGCGGTGGCGCGCTCAAGCCGCAATGACGCGCTTGCGCTGGCATTGGCGCGGATGCTTGCGGGCGGTGACGTGGATGTGGTCCACGCGGGCGACCCCGCCGCCCCGGCGCTGCGCGACTACCTGGCGCTGGGCGCAGCCGTGATCGAGGCGATTGACGTTGCCCCTGGCGGCGACGTCCTCCAAGCACTGGCTGAGCACGTGCGCGACTACGACCTGGTGCTCTGCGGCACGCGGGCGGAAAGTGGCGCGGGCAGCGGCCTCCTGCCTTATCTGCTGGCGCAGGCGCTGCACAGGCCGCTGTTGCCCGCCGTCTTGTCGGCCGAGAACCACGCGGGCAGCGTCGTCACGCAGCAATGGCTGCCCAAAGGCAGGCGGCGTGAAGTCGCCGCCACGCTGCCGGCAGTGCTGGCGGTGCATCCCCTGGCCTCGTTGGACCTGCGCCACGTCTATGCACGGCAGCGCGCCGGCCGGATCGTGGCGCGCGAGTCAACGGCGGTGGCCGCCCCGCTTGCCGCGCTGCGGATAGAAGCGGCGCATGGGCGCCCACGCAAATTGGCGGCGCGCGAATCTCGGTCGGGTCATGCTCGGCTGTTGGCCGCGATCACGATGGAAAGCCGCGGCGGGGCCGTCATCACCGACGGCAGCCCTCTTGAGAAGGCGCAGGCGGTCATCGCCTATCTGCGCACCCACAGCCTGATCGATTACTGAGGTGGATCAATGACCTTCATCAAGCAGATTCCCGTTGTTCGCCAGACTGTAGACGACTCGGTCCGCGCGATGATCGCCCGGCGCCGTCAGGGTTACAGCCTTGAGGCCGATTTCTACCTGAGCCCAGCCATCTTCGATGCGGACATGGAAGAGATATTCGGGCGCCACTGGATATTCGTAGCCGTCGAACCAGACATTCCTGAACCCGGCGACTATCTGGCGGTGGAGGTGGGGCGGCAGTCCGTCGTGCTGGTTCGCGACGACGAAGGGCAGGTGCGTGCGTACCACAACGTATGCCGGCATCGCGGCGCGCGCCTTTGCGTGCAGCCGCAGGGCTCGGTCGGCAACCTGGTGTGTTCCTACCATCAATGGACGTACACGCTGAACGGCAAGCTGGCCTACGCCGAGCATATGGGCGATGGGTTCGACAAGAGCCTCTACAGCCTGAAGCCCGTGCGGGTCGAGAGCCTGAGCGGCCTGATCTTCATCTGCCTGGATCCGGACGCACCGGACGACTTCGCCGTGATGCGCGAACAGGTGGAGCCCTACCTGCGGCCGCACCAGATACGCGACTGCAAGGTTGCCGCGCAGATCGACATCATTGAAGACTGCAACTGGAAGCTCACCATGGAGAACAACCGCGAGTGTTATCACTGCGCGGTGAATCATCCCGAGCTGACCGTGTCGCTGTTCGAATTCGGTTTTGGCTATCAGCCATCGCCCGCGAACGCCGAGCAAATGGCGCACTTCGACCGGATATCGGCAGAGCGTTGCCAGGAATGGGAGGCCGCCGGCCTGCCCTCGGCGGAGCTTGAAGCGCTGGACGGCTGTGTCACGGGCTTCCGCGTACGGCGGCTGCCGCTGGACCTTGCCGGGGAATCCCAGACGCTGGACGGCAACGCGGCGTCGAAGAAGTTGCTGGGCGGGTTGTCGCGGCGCGACCTGGGGGGCTTGTCGCTATGGACGCAGCCCAACGCCTGGTTTCACTTGATGAGCGACCACATCGTGGCCTTCTCGGCGCTGCCGCTGGGGCCCGAAAAGACGCTGGTGCGCACCCGTTGGCTGGTACACAAGGACGCGGTTGAGAACGTGGACTACAGCGTCGACAACCTGACCGCCGTGTGGCGCGCCACCAATGCGCAAGACCGCGCGCTGGTAGAACTTTCGCAGCAGGGGGTGCGCAGCCCGGCGTATCAGCCCGGGCCTTATTCGCCTTACACCGAGAGCCTGGTCGACAAGTTCTGCAATTGGTATGTCGGCCGCCTGGCGGCCCGCTACGTGGATTAAGAGGCCGCCATGCCGCACGCGCTTTTACGCATCCATCAGCCCGGCTTCTGGCAGCGGCTGCCTTCACCGTGGGACAGCAACGTCGAGGAAACCCTGCTGTGCTGCCAGGTGCGGCAAGAGACGGCCGATGTAAAGAGCTTCTACTTTCGCTCGCGCGCCGGGCATGCGTTTCAGTTTTCGCCCGGACAATTCCTGACGCTGGAGCTGGACATCGACGGCGAACCGTTCAACCGCTGCTACACGATTTCGTCTCCGCCGACTCGGCCGCACACCTTGTCCATTACGGTCAAGCGGGTGCCGGGGGGAAAGGTGTCGAACTGGTTGCATGATTGCCTGGAAGTGGGGGATGTGTTGCGGGTGCTGGGTCCGGCGGGCGAATTTTCGTCGGCCCTGCATCCCGCCCCGCGATATCTTTTCCTGTCGGCCGGCTCCGGTATCACGCCCCTGATGTCCATGGTGCGCACCCATCGCGATCTCTGCGATGACCGCGATACGGTGTTCGTGCATAGCGCCCGCACGCCTGACGACATTATTTTCAGCCGCGAGCTGGCCTTGCTGTCGGCAAGCCAGCGTCATTTTCGCGCGCACTTCATCTGCGAATCGTTGGGCCAGCACGCAGGATGGCACGGGCTGACCGGGCGCCTGAGCCTGCCGCTGCTGGAACTGATGGCGCCTGATTTCCTGCGGCGCGAAATTTTCGTTTGCGGGCCCGCGCCCTACATGCTGGCGGTGCGTGACATGCTGGAGTCGGCCGGCTTTGACATGGCGCGCCATCACGAAGAGAGCTTCTCGTTTGATGCGCTGTCCAAACCCGCCGAGGCCGTCGCTTCAACCGACGCGGCGTTGGCAAGCGCGGCCCAACCCGCCTTCAGCATCCACTTCCAGAAAAGCCAGCGCACCATACAATGCGCGGCCGGTCAGCCTTTGCTGGACGCCGCGCGTGACGCGGGCCTGCGGCTGGCGGCGTCTTGTACGCAGGGCCTGTGCGGCACCTGCAAGGTGCGCTTGCTGGATGGGCGGGTGGATATGCGGCACCAGGGCGGAATCCGCCAGCGCGAGATCGATCAGGGCATGGTGTTGCTGTGCTGTAGCCGTCCGCTAAGCAATTTGCTCATCGATAAGTGATGGGGATCAAGATTCAATGACTACGCACCGAGCTTTCGCGCGCCTTTCTGCTGAGTCCTGGCCCGTGTCTCAACCCGAGCTACAGCCCGATCCCGAGCCCGCGCGGCACACCGCCGGCGCGCCCCAGCTGCATTTCGGATTCTTGCTGCTGCCGAAGTTTTCGATGATTGCGTTTTCCGGGGCGGTGGAAGTGCTGCGCATGGCCAACTACGTCAGTCGGCGCGAGCTCTACCGCTGGTCGGTCATGACGCTGGATGGCGCGGAAGTCGAAGCCAGCAACCACTTGCCGATCGGGCCACTGGCTCCTTCCGGAAGGGAAGACGGCTGGGACGCGGTATTCGTCTGCGGCGGCATACAGGTGCAGGACCACGTCACCGAGCCCGTCGTCAGGCTGCTCCACGGCCTGGCCCGGCAAGGCGTGGCGCTGGGCGGCATCTGTACAGGCAGCTATGCGCTGGTCAAGGCTGGCCTGATGGCAGGTTATCGCTGCGCCATGCACTGGGAAAACCTGTACGCCGTGCGCGAGGAATTCCCTTCCGTTGAACTGACCGACGAACTGTTCGCGATCGACCGCGACCGCCTGACCAGTTCGGGCGGCACCGCGCCCATCGACCTGATGCTGGGCATTACGGCGGAGCGCTTCGGGATGGCGCTGGCCGACGGCGTGTCAGAGCAGTTCGGCCTGGATCGGATCCGCGCGTCCACCGAGCCGCAGCACATTCCCATGGTGGCCAGGGTCGGGTTCAACCGCGAAGAGCTGGTCAACGTGGCCCAACTGATGGAAGCGCATATCGAAGACCCGCTGACGTTCAAGCAGATTGCCGGCCAGATAGGCCTGTCGCAGCGGCAGTTGCAGCGCATGTTCAAGTATTACCTGGGCATGTCGCCGATGCGCTACTACCTGTGGTTGCGGCTGCTGCGCGCCCGCGAACTATTGCTGCAGACGCGCATGACCATCATGGGCGTGACGGTAGCCTGTGGTTTTCAGTCGCCTTGCCATTTCAGCAAGGCGTACCGCGCTCGCTTCGGGCGGGCGCCCAGCAG
>NZ_JBHFIZ010000024.1:184365-287720 GCF_057334535.1 Achromobacter colocynthidis | reverse complement strand
GCAGCGAGCGGCGCTTCATTCGAGGCTGGGGGGGGGCGGGGGGGGGGACATCAGGCGGGCAGCATGGCGTGCGGGTCGATCACGAATTTCTTCGGCGCGCCCGCATCGAAAGCCGCGTAGCCATCGGGCGCGGCATCCAGCGTGATGACCTGAACCCCCACCACCTGCGCGATATTGATGCGGTCCCACAGAATGGCTTGCATCAACGCGCGGTTGTATTTCAGCACCGGTGTCTGGCCGGTGTGAAAACTATGCGCCTTGGCCCAGCCCAGGCCGAAGCGTACCGACAGGCTGCCGCGACGGGCGGCGGGGTCCTCGGCGCCCGGGTCGTCCGTGACGTACAAGCCGGGGATGCCGATGCGGCCGGCCACCCGGGTCACATCCATCAAGGCATTCAATACGGCGGCGGGTGCTTCCGACTGCGACCCGGTAGCGCCGTGTCCGCGCGCTTCGAAGCCCACGGCGTCGATGGCGCAATCCACTTCCGGCGTGCCCAGCAGCGCCGCAATCTGTTCGCCCAGCGTGGCGTCCAGGGACAGGTCGGCCGTTTCGAAGCCGACCTTGCGCGCATGTTCAAGCCGCAAGGCGTTCATGTCGCCCACGATGACCACCGCCGCGCCCAGCAGGCGGGCGGAGGCGGCGGCGGCCATGCCCACCGGCCCCGCACCAGCCACATAGACGGTGCTGCCGGGGCCAACGCCCGCGCTGACGGCGCCGTGGAATCCCGTGGGCAGGATGTCCGACAGACAGGTCAGGTCGCGGATCTTGGCCATGGCGTGGTCGCGATCGGGGAAGCGCAGCAGGTTGAAGTCGGCATACGGCACCATGACGTATTCGGCTTGGCCGCCTATCCAGTCGCCCATGTCCACGTAGCCGTACGCGCCACCCGCGCGCGCCGGGTTCACGGTCAGGCAGACGCCGGTGTCTTGTTCCTTGCAGGTGCGGCAGCGGCCGCAGGCCACGTTGAACGGCACTGAAACCAGGTCGCCCGCCTTCAGCGTTTCAACGTCGCGGCCCCCCTCGATGACTTCGCCGGTGATCTCGTGCCCCAACACCAGGCCCTTCTGCGCCGTGGTGCGTCCACGCACCATGTGTTGGTCGGATCCGCAGATATTCGTGGACACCACTTTCAGGATCACGCCGTGCTCGATCTTGCGGCCACGTGGGTCCACCAGTTTTGGAAAGCTGATCGACTGCACTTCGACTCGCCCGTCGCCCACATACACCACGCCTCTGTTCGCTGCCATGTCTGCGTCTCCCTGCCGGCCGGGCCGGATGGATGCGGGCCCGTGCCCGCCAATGGCCGATTTTGGCAAGCCGGCTAGCGGGCAACGCAGCCCGGCGCGACACGAACCAGCGGGTACGCGACAGGCGCCCTGGCCACCCGGCCATTGGCGGGATCAGGCAAGTTCCCGTCCGGCGGGGGAAGGTGCGGCGCGCGCCTTCAGAGAAGAATGGGACCCTGCCTAGGAGCCACGATGAGCCGCTATTCCCTGTTCAGCCTGATCCGCAATGGGTTGTCGAACCATGATCGCTGGCCGCGCGCCTGGCGCAGTCCGGAGCCCCGGCGCGTCTACGACATCGTGATCGTGGGCGGCGGGGGCCACGGCCTGGCCACCGCGTACTACCTGGCCAAGGAGCACGGGCTGAAAAACATCGCCGTGCTGGAAAAGGGCTGGGTGGGCGGGGGCAACACCGCTCGAAACACCACCATCGTGCGCTCCAACTACCTGTGGGATGAATCGTCCCAGTTGTACGAAAAGTCGATGCAGCTATGGGAAGGGCTGTCGCAGGCCTTGAACTACAACGTCATGTTCAGCCAGCGCGGCGTCATGAACCTGGCGCACAACCTGCAAGACGTGCGCGACACCCAACGCCGCATCACCGCCAACCGCTACAACGGCATCGACGGCGAATGGCTGACGCCAGCGCAGGTCAAGGAAATCGTGCCGGCCATCAACCTGGATTGCCGCTACCCCGTGCTGGGCGCCTCGTTTCAACGCCGCGCCGGCGTGGCGCGCCATGACGCGGTGGCGTGGGGCTATGCGCGCGCGGCCGATCGGCTGGGCGTGGACATTATTGAAAATTGCCCGGTCACCGGCATTCGACGCGAAAACGGCGAGGTGCGTGGCGTGGAGACGGGCCGTGGGTATATCCAGGCCGCCAAGGTCGCCGTGGTGGCGGCAGGCCATTCCAGCGTGATCGCGGACATGGCGGGCATCCGGCTGCCATTGGAAAGCCACCCGCTGCAAGCCCTGGTGTCCGAACCGCTCAAGCCGGTGTTGGACACGGTGGTGATGTCCAACGCCGTGCACGCCTACATCAGCCAGTCGGACAAAGGCGATCTGGTCATCGGCGCGGGCATCGACCAGTACGTCGGCTATGGGCAGCGCGGCAGCTTCCACCTGATAGAAAGCACGCTGCAGGCCATCGTCGAGATGTTCCCCGCATTTAGCCGGGTGCGCATGAACCGCCAATGGGGCGGCATCGTGGATGTGTCGCCCGACGCCTGCCCCATCATTTCAACGACGCCCGTCAAGGGGCTGTACTTCAACTGCGGTTGGGGCACGGGCGGCTTCAAGGCCACGCCGGGGTCGGGGTGGGTGTTTGCGTACACAGTCGCCAACAATGCGCCGCACCGGCTCAATGCGCCTTTTTCCCTGGCCCGCTTCCAAACCGGCCATTTGATCGACGAGCACGGCGCCGCCGCCGTCGCGCACTGATTGCGGAGCTTGATCATGCTGATGCTGACTTGTCCCTACTGCGGCCCGCGCGCCGAAACCGAATTCACTTGCGGCGGCGAAGCCGATATCGTGCGCCCAACCGATTGCGACACGCTCACCGATGCCCAATGGGCGGACTACGCCTTCATGCGCAAGAACGTGCGCGGCCGGGCGCGCGAGCAGTGGCAGCATGCGCATGGGTGCCGGCGCTGGTTTCTGGCCGAACGCGACACCATCAGCCATGAGTTCCATGCGTTTCACACGTTCGAGCAAGCGGCCGGAGATCGCAAATGACGCAGCCCAATCGGCTTGCACGCGGCGTCAGCATCGACCCCGCGTCTTCCATCGAGTTCACCTTCAATAACCGCACGTACTTCGGGTGCCAGGGCGACACCCTGGCATCGGCGCTGCTGGCCAACGGCGAACATTTCGTGGCGCGCAGTTGGAAGTATCACCGGCCGCGCGGCATCATGACGGCGGGCGTCGAAGAACCGAACGCGTTGGTGCAGTTGGAAGAAGACGGTCACACCGTGCCCAACCCGTGCGCCACCACGATCGAACTCTACGAAGGTTTGCGCGCCGTCAGCGTCAACGCGGCTCCCGACCTGGAGCGCGATCGCATGGCGGTGTTTCAGCGGCTCGGCCGCTTCATCCCTGCGGGCTTCTATTACAAGACCTTCATGTGGCCCCGGCGCTGGTGGCCCCACTACGAACGCCTGATCCGCAAAGCGGGTGGTTTGGGCCGCGCGCCCGGGCAACCTGACCCAGACCACTACGACAAGCGCTACGCCCATTGCGACGTCTTGGTGGTGGGCGCCGGGCCGGCTGGCCTGGCCGCGACGATGGCGGCGGCAATGACTGGCGCCCGCGTGATGCTGGTCGACAACCAGGCGGAACTGGGGGGCAGCCTGCTGTCCAGTCCGGCATTGATCAATGGCGCGGCCAACCTGGACTGGATCCGCCAGACACAGGCCCAGCTGCAAGGCATGAAAGACGTCCGCATCCTGACGCGCAGCACGGCGTTCGGCTATCACGACCAGAATCTGGTGACGGTGTGCGAACAAGTCACCGACCATCTACCCCTGTCGCAGCGTCGGGGCGTGCGCCAACGGCTATGGAAAGTGCGCGCCAGGCAAGTCGTGCTGGCCACCGGTGCACACGAGCGGCCACTGCTGTTCGGCAATAACGACCTGCCGGGCATCATGCTGGCGTCGGCGGTGTCCACGTATGTGCGCCGCTACGCCGTGCTGCCGGGGCGGCGGGTGGTGCTCTATACGAACAACGACGGCGCCTACCGCACCGCGCTCGATCTGCGTGAGCAAGGCGCGAACGTCACCGTGATTGATCCGAGGCCGCCGGGGCGCGGCGCGCTGCCCGATGCGGTGCGCAGCGCGGGCATCGAGGTTCGCAATGAATCGGTGGTGCTACAGGCGCGCGGCGGGCGGCAGGTGTCCGGCGTGGTGGTGGCGTCGTATACCGCCGGCCAGGCTGGCCCGCCGAACGCCAAGCTGCCCTGCGATCTGGTAGCGGTGTCGGGCGGTTGGAACCCGGCCTTGCACTTGCACGCGCAGTCGGGCGGTCAGACGCGCTGGGACGATGCCCGGGCCTGCTTTGTTCCCGAGGGTTCACGGCAGGCGCAGGTCAGCGCGGGCGCGGCCAACGGGGACTTTTCGCTGGCGCAGGCGCTGCATGGCGGCGCCATGGCGGGCGAGCTCGCGGCAACGCGGGCAGGGCTGAACGGCGCGACGCCGTTATCGTGGCGCACCGCCGATATCGCCGAAGATCCGCTGCTGCCGATTTGGCAGGTAGCGAGCCGGCAGCGGCCCGGACGCGGCGCCAAGCAGTTCGTTGATTACCAGAACGACGTGACCGTGGCCGACATCCACCTGGCGGTGCGCGAGGGCTATCACTCGGTCGAGCATGTGAAGCGCTACACCGCCATGGGATTCGGTACCGACCAGGGCAAGCTGGGCAACATCAATGGCGCGGCCGTGTTGGCCGACGCGCTGGGCCAGACCATCGCGCAGACCGGCACCACCACCTACCGGCCCAACTACACCCCGGTTACCTTTGGCGCGCTGGCGGGCCGCGAGCTGGGTGACTTTTTCGACCCCATCCGCAAGACCTGCATACACGAATGGCACGTGTCCCAAGGGGCGGCATTCGAAGATGTGGGCAACTGGAAGCGGCCTTGGTATTTTCCGCTGGCGGGCGAAAGCATGCAGGCTGCCGTCGCCCGCGAATGCCTGGCCGTGCGCAATGGCGTTGGCATGCTGGATGCCTCCACCTTGGGCAAGATCGACGTGCAAGGCCCGGATGCCGCCACCTTGCTGAACTGGGTCTACACCAATATGTGGACCAAATTGGAAGTGGGAAAAGGCCGCTACGGGCTGATGCTGGATGAAAACGGCATGGTGTTCGACGACGGCGTCACCATGCGCCTGGGCGAACAGCACTACTTGATGAGCACCACCACCGGCGGCGCGGCGCGCGTGCTGACCTGGATGGAACGTTGGCTGCAAACAGAATGGCCGCATCTGGATGTGCACCTGACCAGCGTCACCGACCATTTCGCCACTTTCGCGGTGGCGGGGCCGCGGTCGCGCGAGGTGCTGCGCGCGGTCTGCCCCGATATTGATTTTTCCAATGCGGCGTTTCCCTTCATGACGTTTCGCGAGGGCACGGTAGCCGGCGCCGGCTGGTCCACCCCGGCGCGCATCATGCGCATCAGCTTTTCGGGGGAACTGTCCTACGAGGTCAACGTGCCCGCCAATCTGGGTCAACACGTGTGGAATGCCTTGATGGAAGCTGGGCACGAATACGGCATCACGCCCTACGGAACCGAAGCCATGCACGTCCTGCGCGCGGAGAAGGGCTACATCATCGTGGGCCAGGACACGGACGGGTCCGTGACGCCGCAGGATCTGGGCATGGGCGGCATGGTCGCCAAGTCCAAGGACTGCCTGGGTAAACGCTCGCTCTTGCGCGAACACACGGCCAGCGACAAGCGCAAACAGTTTGTCGGCCTGCTGTCGCGGGACCCGGCCATCGTGCTGCCGGAAGGCAGCCAGATCATGAACCGGGCGAGCCACGCGCCGATAGCGCCGATCATGCCGATGGTCGGCCACATCACATCCAGCTATATGAGCCCCACCTTGAATCGTTCGATCGCGCTTGGTTTGGTGCAGGACGGCCTGCAACGCATGGGGCAGCAGGTCGAGGTGGCGTTGCCCGGCGGCGGCTTCGTGCCGGCCACGATCGGCAGCCCCGTGTTCTACGACCCCGAAGGAGCACGCCAGCATGTGGACTGAAACGTATCTGGAATCGCCTCTAAAGGGGCTGGATTCCGTGCACCGAACTGCCCAGACGGCAGACGCCCGGCGCTTGGAACTTCTTGAAAGGCCATTCCTGGACTTGGCCGTGCTGCGCGGCAACGCGCGGTCGCCAGACTTTGCGAAGGCGCTAGAACGCGCCCTGGGCACGGCGCCTCCCCTGGCCCCCAACACCGTGGCGCATGGCCACCGACACCTGTTGGCCTGGATGGGGCCGGATGAATGGTGGTTGCAATCGCTGGCGCCCGCACGCCCCGCGCTGGAGCAAACGTTGCGCCCGGTGCTACAGGGCTTGTCCGCCTGCGTGGTGGACGTCAGTAGCGGGTACACGGTGCTGGGACTGACGGGCGAGCACGCGCGCGACGTGCTGGCAAAAGGCTGCCCGCTGGATCTGCATCCGCGCGTCTTCGGCCCTGGCCAATGCGCGCAAAGCCACTATTTCAAGGCCGGCGTCATGGTGCGCGCGCTTGATGAGGGTGGCGTTGAAGTGGTGGTGCGCCGCAGCTTCGCGGACTATGTCGGACGCATGCTGTTGGAGGCGGGGCGGGAATACCAAGTTGAACCGTTCGAATAGAGGAAATGCGGGGTAATCCTGGCAGCAATACTCATCGAAAGTACCTAAAAAACGTTATTAAACCAATTAAGATCGTTTTTACGATCATATTGCTCAAACACGCTGCCAAACGTTAATATGCTCGTAAAAACAATCTTTATACGGCTAATAAATGATTTTACGAGCATGAAAGTATCCCAGGCTTCCGCTCTATCCCCTGAGCTTGTCCAGCAGGCGGCCCACATTGGCCAGCTTCTGGCACGTCTGCGACTTGCCCGCCACATCAAGCAGGCAGATGCCGCTATACGCGCCGGCCTGTCCCGCAACACGGCTTACCGAATCGAAAAGGGCGATCCCGGCTTGGCATTCGGTCAGGTGCTTCGCTACCTGGATGCGATTGCGCCGGGGGCAACTCTGGCGAGCCTGCTGGCGGAAACGGACCCGGCACTCAAGGCGCTGCAGTCGCGCGAGGCGACCAAGCGCGTGAGAGGCCTGTCGGCCTCGGAACTGCAAAGCCTGGACTTTTAGGGGCCAATATCGATGGTCAAAGACCAGCTACTTATGACTTTCGCCTATCTGGGGGAAGGTTGGGCTCCTTGTGGTCAGCTCACGCTGACGGAGGAAGGGTCGGCGCTGCTTGCCTCGAGTTTCGCCTATGGCCTGCGGTATCTGGATCGGCCCGATGCGATCGAAGTTGATCCTGTGAGCCTGGGCATCCATGGTGAACCGGTAAAAGGCAGCAGGCTTCTACCTGTCAACGGTTTGACGGGGTTTGGCGGTATTCGCGATGCGGCGCCAGATGCCTGGGGACGTAGAGTCATCGAAGCCAAGCTGAAGATGCCGGCCAATAGCCTGCCGGAATCACAGTATCTGTTGCATGCGGGAAGTGACCGTGTGGGCGCGTTGGATATTCGTACAGACATCCACACGCCCGCGACCGGCGCGGTAGGCAATGTCCATGCGATCGAGTACTTGATGGAAGCGGCGGAGCGCATCGAGGCAGGCTTGCCGGTTCCCGCCAGTCTTGAGCTGATCTTCGTGCAAGGCACCGCGCTGGGCGGTGCCAGACCAAAGGCATCCGTTCGGGATGACGCGGGGCACCTGGTTCTCGCCAAGTTTCCTAGCAAGACCGATACATTCGACGTGCCTCTGATTGAGGCTGCGTCATTGCGGTTGGCCACGGAAGCGGGGCTCGATGTTCCTGTGGTGGAGACCCGTATGTTGAACGGTCGTTGGGTCATGATGATCCGCCGCTTCGATCGATTTTGGCTTGACCGGGGAGCGACGCCGCAGGTGGATAGCGATCTTTCGCTGGCGCCTGCCACGAGCCGGACTGAGCGCCGGATGCCCTTTGTCAGTGGGCTGACCCTGCTGGGGTGCGACGAGACAGAATCGCATACCAAAGCCTACGCTGACTTGGCCACGGGGATACGCCGGTACTGCCATCCTTCGGTCATCCGCGCCGACAACGAGGAATTGTTCAAGCGCATGGTGTTCAACATCTTTGTGAGTAATGACGACGATCACCTGCGCAACCATGGATTCATCTGGGATCCCCGATTGCCGGGTTGGCGACTAAGTCCTCTTTATGATGTGCTGCCGCGGCCATCGCATGCCACCGAGCGTCTGCTGCATCTTGAAATCGGACCGCAAGGACGGATCGCATCGATTGATAACGCGCTGGCAGGTTGCCAACGGTTCTCGATCAGCAAGGAGCGTGCAGGTAGGCTGATCGCTCAGGTCTGGACTGTTGTGCGGGAGTGGAGGATGTGCTTCGAGCAGTATGGGGTTTGTGCACGAGAGTGCGACAAGATTGCTTCAGCGTTTCGGCATTTGGACGAGGTAAGCAGTGCCGTGACGCGGCGCGCTCTCTCCTGAGTTGAGCGCGAGGCTCAGAGAAGGTCCAGAAATAGAAAAAGGAGCCGAAGCTCCTTTTCTCTACACACCATGGAATCTATTGATCTCCATGGAAAAAAATCCTGGAGCGGGAGACGAGTCTCGAACTCGCGACCTCAACCTTGGCAAGGTTGCGCTCTACCAACTGAGCTACTCCCGCAGGGGTGTTTCTTTGCTTGCTCTTCGCTTGCCGCACTGTCTTTCGACGTCGTTTTTTTGCAAGCGAGGCGGAAGTATACCTAATTTTTTGAAAAATGCACGCCGGCCGTTTGGGCTTGCCGTGGCGAACGCGCGCGCGCGGGTTTGGCCGGCCCCTTGTCGGCTAGCCGGCGCGCCGGGCGGCGCCACGCCATGCGAGCCAGCGTGTCGTCCCGCACGATGTAGTGATGCCCAAGCGCCGCAACAATGTGCAAGGCCAGCAGGCCGTACAGCGCCCAGGTAAGCATGTTGTGAAGCCATACCGTCGTGGCGACCAGGGCGGGGTCGGCCGAGACCAGCCGGGGGAACTCCAGGCTGGTGAAGGGCACGGGCACGGCCAGGCCCTTCGCGTTGACGACGACCCAGCCCACAAGACACGACGCGAAGATGAACGCGTAGATGCACAGATGCACCGCGTGGGCGCAGGCGTCCTGCATGCAGAAGCCGTCGCCCACGGCGCGGCGGCGCGTGATGCGCACTACCGTCCGCACCAGCGTGACCAAAAGCAGGGCCATGCCGCAACCAATGTGCACGATCATCACCGAGCGCATGGACACGCCCGTCTGCGCTGTCAGCAGATGGCGCAATTCACCGGCAAGCACCAGGATGCTCATCAAACTGACGCTTAGCCAATGCAGGGCGATCTGCGCTTTCGTGTAGGCCTGAGTGGCCAGGGCGGCGGGGGGGGATTGCATGGTCTTCCTTCTAGCGGGGCCAGCCTGCTCCCGCTTGCGGCGGGGCATGGCCTGAGAGGCGAGATTGAAGCGCCGCCCCTGCCGCCGCGCCATCTTCCTCAACACTTCTTGAAGCCCGTCCTGCCCCCTCTGGCAGGCGATTGAGGCTCTCTTTAGAAACGTTGTTGGCCTATCGCCCGCATGGAAATATGCCGGCCTGCGTAGAGATTTTTCCGCCTTTGAAGCGTCCGGTCACGCCGGCGCTCGGACCCGCATCGTTCCTCACGATGCTCGCCTCTGCCCGCACTTCACTCCAGGTCGCCGCCGCGCGGTGATCGCTCAATCAGAAAAAGTGGACTCATGAAGACTCTTACCTTCCGACGCCGTCTTGGCCTGCAACAGGGGTTTACCTTGTTGGAATTGCTGGTCGTGCTGTTGATCATCGCGTTGCTGGCCGGCTATGTCGGCCCGAAGCTGTTCTCTCAGGTTGATCGCGCCAAGGTGCGCGCCACGCAGGCGCAAATGAAGACGCTGGGCGACGCCCTGACGCAATACCGCCTGGACGTGGGCAGCTATCCCACCACCGAGCAGGGCCTTGAATCCTTGGTGAAGGCACCCCAGGGCGCGCCCAACTGGCATGGCCCGTACCTGGCCAAGGATGTGCCTGCTGATGCGTGGGGCCGCCCCTATGTCTTGAACGTGCCCGGGCGCAGCTCGGACGCTGAAGTGGTTTCTTTCGGCGAGGAAGGCCGGGCGGGAGGCAGCGGTGAGCTGGTTTATGGCCTCTAAGTCGGCGGCGGCCGTGCTCGTCGGGATGACGTTGTCCACCGCCGCCGCCGCCAGTTGCTGGCAGCAATCAGGCGACCGCCATGGCGTGGACCCGCTGCTGCTGTATTCGATCGCGAAGGTGGAGTCGTCCCTGAACCCTCGCGCCATCAACAACAACACCAACGGCACTCAGGATGTCGGGCTGATGCAGATCAACAGCATCCATCTGCCCGGCCTGGCCAAGCGCGGCATCACCCGCCAGCGCTTGCTGGACGAACCCTGTCTGTCCATCGACGTGGGCGCCGAAATCCTGGCGGGCTTCGTCAAGCGCTACGGCTACACCTGGCGCGCGGTCGGGGCGTACAACGCCGGCGGCGCGGCCAATCGCGAAGCGGCACGCAAGCGCTACGTGAGCCGCGTGTGGCAACACTATCTGCAATTGAGCCAGGCGCGCGACGCCCGCTATCGCCAGTCGCAACACGCGGAGCGTTGATATGAATGAGTTCCGGATCCGTTTGCTCAAGCAAGGAACGCTGCGCGTGCACACCGTGCGCGCCTCCAGCGAAAACGAGGCACGCGCGCAGTTGAGCGATGCCGACGGCATGGTTCTGGACATTCAACGTTCGGCCGTGCGCCGTGGCATCAAGCCGCGCGGCAAGAAGGCCTTTTCGCTTGGGCTGCTGCTGCAAGAACTTTCCACGTTGCTGGACGCCGGGCTGGCCTTGATCGAAGCGCTTGAGGCGCTGAGCGACAAGGCTGGCAAGGGCAATAAGGCGTTGCAGGCTTCGCTGGGCCAGCTGCTGCGCTCGCTGTATCAGGGCCAGCCGCTGTCCAAGGCGATGGAGGCGCAGCCCTTGGTGTATCCGGCGCTGCTGGTGGCAACCGTGGCGTCGGCCGAAGGCAGCGGGCAATTGCCGGTGGTGCTCAGGCGCTATCAGTACTACGAAACGCGGATCGAGAACATCCGCAAGAAAGTGGTGGGCGCGCTGGTGTACCCGCTGGTGGTCATTGCGGTGGGCTTTGGCATTTTGCTGTTCATGCTGTTTTTTGTCGTGCCGCGCTTTGCGGTCGTATTCGAAAGCATGCGCACCTTGCCGGCCACCGCCGAGGCCATGTTGTGGTGGGCGCGTCTGGTGCAGTCCGACGGTCATTTGCTGGGCGCGGGCATCGGCGCAAGCCTGCTCGCCGCCGCGTTGGCGCTGCGCACGCAGACGGTGAAGGCGGCGTTGATGAATCTGTTCTGGCGGCTGCCCAAGCTGCGCGACGTGGGCAACCTGTTCGTGCTGGCGCGCTTTTATCGCACCGTCGGCTTGTTGATTGAAGGCGGCACCCCCGCGTTGCAGGCCTTTGAACTGGCCGACCGCATCCTGCCGCCCGCCTACGGCGAACGCCTGGACCTGGCGTTGCAGTAATTGGGGGCGGGCCGCAGCGTGTCGGAAACCTTGGCGCGCCATGGCTTGACGACAGCGGTAGCCGAACGGCTGCTGCGCGTGGGCGAGCAAAGCGGGGACCTGGGCGGCATGTGCGAACGCATCGCGCAGTTCCACGATGGCACGCTGGATCACGCCATCGAAGTATTTGGAAAGGTGTTCGAGCCGCTGCTGATGCTGGTTGTCGGCGGGCTGGTGGGCACCATCGTCATCTTGCTGTACATGCCCATCTTCGAGATGGCCGGGAGTCTGGGATGAACGTAATGCACGAATTCGAAATCAGTCAGGAGGATGGCGCAATGGAAAGCACGACCGTGGCCGACGAGGCATGGTGGCTGTGGCGCGAGCGCGCGGCGGAACTGAGCCTGTCCCTGGCCGACTATCTGGACGAGGAACTGGCGCGCCGCCCGCAACTGCTGCCGGTGTTGGCGCAGGCCTTGGGCATGGAGCCCTTGACCGCGCAGCAATGCCGCCAGGCCGCGCCGCGCTTTGACGTGTTGCCGCTGGCGGACGCCATGGCGTGCCGCGTGGCGCCCTTGCAGGTGGATGGCGAATTCCTGCTGGCCATGGCCGCGCCGTTCTCGCGCGAAGCGCGCCTGAAGCTGCAAGCCATGCTGTCCGCTCATGCGCTGCGCTTTGCCGTGTGTCCCACCGGCGTGGTGGATGCCTGGTTGAAGCAGGCCGAGGCCACCGCGCGCGTGCTGGACGGCGTGTCCGTGGACATGGCGGACGACTCGCTGGCCAAGGCGGTCGAATCGATTTCCCTGGCCTCGCTGGCCAAGGACGAAAGCCCGGTGATCCGCCTGGTGAACATGACGCTCTACGACGGCCTGCAAAGCCGCGCCAGCGACATCCATCTGGAGTCGGACGAGGAAGGGCTGTTGATCCGCTACCGCATCGACGGCGTGATGCTGCGCATCCGCAAGGTGCCGGGGCAGGTCACCGCGAACCAAGTGATGTCGCGTCTGAAAGTGCTGTCCAGCCTGGACATCGCTGAAAAGCGCGTGCCGCAGGACGGCCGCTTCAAGGTAGTGCTGCAAGGGCGGGAAGTGGATTTCCGCGTGTCCATCATGCCGGGCAACCATGGCGAGAACGCCGTCTTGCGTCTGCTGGACCGCTCGCAGCGCGGCGACAAGCTCAGCCTGGATACCTTGGGTTTTCCGGCGGAAACGGCGCGCCGCATCCGTGCGCTGGCGCAATTGCCCTATGGGCTGACGCTGATCACCGGCCCCACGGGCAGCGGCAAGTCCACCACCTTGTATGGCGCCTTGTCGGAACTGAACAGCGGTGACGAAAAGCTGATCACCATCGAAGACCCGGTGGAATACGAGATGAACGGCATTCTGCAGATTCCGGTGAACGAGAAGAAGGGTCTGACCTTCGCCCGCGGCCTGCGATCCATCTTGCGCCACGATCCGGACACCATCCTGGTTGGCGAAATCCGCGATGCCGAAACGGCGGCCATTGCCGTGCAGTCGGCGTTGACCGGCCACCGCGTGCTGTCGTCGGTACACGCCAACGATGCGTTCAGCGTGATCGACCGCTTTCTGTACATGGATGTGGAACCCGCGACCTTCCTGGAATCGCTCAATGGGGTCGTGTCGCAGCGGCTGGTGCGGCGCTTGTGTCCGCATTGCGCGCCGCCGGGCGAGGCACGTGCCGGCCCGGGTTGCGAAGCCTGCCGCCACACGGGGTTCCTGGGCCGCATTGCGCTGGCCGAGGTCTTGCGCCTGGATAGCCGCATGAAGACCGCGCTGCTGGATCGCTCGCCCGAGCGTCGACAAGAGGCGCTGGCGCAATGCGCCGATTATCAATCGATGCGCGACGCCGCCCACGAGGCCATCGCGCACGGACTGACGACTTATCAGGAGGTTTGCCGTGCGGTCGCTATGGAATGATCAAGCCGTTCTGATCGATGCTGAACATGTCAGCCTGTTGTCGCCGACGAAGGCGGTGGATGACCGTCTGAAGTGTGGCCACGGCGGTGAACCGGCCGAGGCCGTGGTCGCCTTGCTCGCCACCTGCGCGCGGCTGCGGCCGTGGTGGCGCAACCGCGTGCATGTCTGGCTGGGCTACCCGTGGACGCACACCCTGCTGCTGCCCTGGCAGCCGGGCCTGCCCGGCGGCGATACGCACTGGCGCGGCTACGCCCAGGCGCTGCTGCGCGAACGCGGTATCACCGTGCAGACGCGCGTGCGGCTGGGGCCGGCGCGCCATGGGCATGCGCGGCTGGCCGTCGCGGCGGACGCACTGATGCTGGATGCGCTGGAAGGCAAGCTACGCGAACAGAAGTGGGCGCTGGCAGCCTGCCGCGACCTGCTGTCCGCAAGCCTGCAACGTTATCACCGCCCCGCGCGCACCGAAGGCGCCTGCCTGGTGCTGGCGGAGGCCAGCGCAGTGACGTGCCTGTGGCCGTCGGCGCAGGGGTGGGACGACATGATTACCTTGCAGCGGTCGCCCGGCCAGTCGCACGCCTTTGCGGTTGCCGGCGCGCAGGCGCTGTGCAACCAGCCCATCGTGCCGGAATGCAACTGGACGTCAACCTTGGAGCCGGCGGATCTGTCCTTGCCGCCGCAAGCACGTTGGCTGGGCTTTCCGCACGCCATGTTGGGAGCGCGATCATGCCCGGTCTGAAGATGAGCAAGCTGGATTTCACCAAGCGCGGCGCCACACAACCGTGGGCCGCCATCGTCGTGCTGCTGTTGCTGTGCGTGGCGCTGTTGAGCGCATGGCGGGAATGGGACCTGTGGGCGTTGCGCGTGGAAGTTACCCGCTCGGAGAGCCAGTTGGTCGAGCGTCGCATGCAGCACGAACGCGAGCAGCGCCGTGCCCTGGCGCAGTCGCCGGAGGAAAAGAGGGTTGATGCAATGGTTTCCGCGCAACGCGCCGAGACCCGGCTGCGGCCCGTCCTGCTTCGCGCCATCGAGCACGCCTGGAGCCCGCGCCTGGCCGTGATGAACCTGAAGATCGAGGGGGCTGGCAAGTCCGTCCAGCTTGAATTGATGACGGTGGACCTGACCGAAGTATTCGCCTTTGCGGCCCGCTTGAACGCCGAGCCCGACATGCGCGCCACGGTAGTTCGCCACGGTATCAAGTCGGGTGATCCCAACCTGGCCACGATGTCTACGGTGCGGGTGGAGCTGCGATGAAATCCATTACCGAAATTCGTCGCCGCCTTGCCGCGCTGCGCCAGCGCGAAGCCGGTTCGCGTTTGCGGTGGCATTGGCAGTGCTGGGCCGAGCGGCTCGGGCGTGGCGGGCTCCTGGCGCTGGTGGCCTTGTGGGTCTTGATCGTGCATTTCGTTGTGGTGTTGTGGCCGGAGAAGGGTGAGCTGCGACTACGTGCCTTGGAACTGCATGCCGAGATCAATGCCTGCACCCCGCACGTGGCTCCGTCCGGCAACGACATGGACGAACTGCGCGTGCAACTGCGCCTGGACCCGGACGAACGCAAGCTGGCCGTGATGGAACAGTTGGTGCGGTCGGGCTTGTTGCTGGTCGACATCCAGTATCAAGGCGAAGAGACCATCCAAGGCCGGTTGCGCCGTACGTCGGTGGACATCACCGCCGTGGGTTCCTACCAGGACCTGAGCGCGGGCTTGCGCAAGCTGACCGATGAGCCGCTGCTGCGCCTGGAGTCGCTGTCACTGGACCGGCAACGGCCGGAGAACATGTTGGTGAACGTGAAGATGCGCTTGAGCATGTTGGGGGTGGTGTGATGAAGCGATGGATGACCGCGGTGTTTGTCGCCCTGGCGCCCGGCGCCGCCGTGCTGGCCGAGCCGGCACGCGAAGTGGATCTGTTTCCGTCGCAAAGCTGGGCCTCGTTGTTGGATCGTGGCAATGCGCAGGCGCAGGGCGACGCCGCCGACGCCGCCACGGCGCAGGCCGAGGTCCCGGCGCTTGACCTTGCCCTGCCGACCACGCCCGAGGGTAACGGCGCGGCCAGCATACCGGCGTTCATGGCCATTGGCGAATGGTCTGACACCGGACGCCGCATCGTGGTGCTGGCGCATCAAGAGCAAACCTATTTGCTGTGCCAACGCTGCGACATCGCCGGTGCGGTGTGGCCCGGCGGCATGGTGGCGTCGCAGTACCGGTTCAAGGCGCTGGAACCGCAGCGCGTGGTGCTGCTGGATGCGCAGGGTCGGGAGCTGCATGTGGACTTGGCGCCGCTGGCGCAATGAGCAAGACGCTCATCGAAACGAAAAATTATTTTGGGAATGGCAAGACATCATGATTGCAAAACCTGTTGTATTGGCCGCGTTCCTCAGCCTGTTGCTGGGTGGATGCGCGGCCCCGGAATCCCTGAAGCGCGCGCTGGGCGGCGAGCCCGCGTCGACCGCTGACCGCCTGGCCGCCGGCCGCGCAAAGCTGGACAAGAACCCCAACGATATCGAGGCGGGCAAGGATGTGGCGCGTGACGGCGTCGCGCTGTCGCGCGAGATCCTGCAACGGGTACGCGTCAAGATGGAAGCGGGCGATGACGAGGCCGCCCTGCAGGACGTGATGGAGTTGTTGACGATCACCCCCGGCAATATGCGCGCCCAACAGCTCAAGACGCAGTTGGAGCAGCGTGTGCATCTGAACGCCGAGCTGGCCGAAGCGGTCAGGCTTCAATTCGACCACCCGCGCGAGGCGCTCTACAAGGTCAACCGCATCCTGCAGGAGCAGCCGGGGTTTCCGTCGGCCGAAGCGCTGCGTACGCAACTGCAGCGCCGCGACGTGGGACGTCAGTCGGTCAAGCCGCGCCTGGCGGATGCGTTGCGCAAGCCCGTTACGCTGAACTTCAAGGCGCAGCCCATCGTGCAGATCCTGGACACCATTTCGCTGGCGGCGGGCGTGGACTTCGTGCTGGACCCGGACGTGCAGACCAGCATGCCGGCCAGCATCATGGCGCGGCAGACCACGGCGGAAGATGCCATCAACCTGCTGTTGCGCACCAATCAGTTGGAAAAGAAGGTGCTGGATGCCCACACCTTGCTGATCTACCCGTCGCGTCCGGACAAAGACAAGGAATACCGCGAGCTGATGGTGCGCGTGTTTTACCTGAACCACGCGGATGCCACGCATGTGCTGGCCGCGTTGCGGCAGATCAGCGCGCCCAAGAACGTGCATCTGGACGAACGCGCCAATGCCGTGCTGGTGCGCGACACCCCGGAAGTCATGGCGGTGGTGGAGCGCGTGGTGGCGGCGCTGGACATCGCGCAGTCCGAAGTGACGATGGACGTGCAAGTGCTGGAAGTCAACGCCAGCGACGAGCTTGAAATCGGGGTGGACTACCCCAGCGACTTGCGCTTTTCCGTGCTGCCGCAAGGCGAAAACGGCAGGATCACGGTGGGCGATCTGCTGGGGCTGAACCAGGGGAAGATCGGCGTGACCAGCCGCAATGACCTGTCGGCCGCGCTGAACCTGCTGCAAAAGCGTGGCAAGACCAAGGTGTTGGCGAATCCGAAGATCCGCGTGCGCAACATGGAAAAGGCCAGCATCAAGATCGGTGAGAAGGTCCCCGTCGTGACGACGACCAACGCCAATGGCGTGGTGACGGAATCCGTGAACTACCAGGACGTGGGCCTGATCCTGCAAGTGGAGCCGCGCATCAGCCTGAGCAATGAAGTCAGCGTGAAGGTCAGCATGGAAGTCAGCAACCTGAAGGGCGAGGTCAAGACGGCGGGCGGCGGCATCGTCTACCCGATGAGCACGCGCAACGCGGAAACCGTGATGACGGCACGTGACGGTGAAACCCAGGTGCTGGCGGGGCTGGTCAACCAGCAGCAAACGCGCAGCAGCAGCGGTGTGCCCGGACTGAGCGTGATGGGCTGGCTGGGCAGCCTGTTCGGTGGCCAGAAGAAGACGGACCAGAACACCGAGATCGTGCTGCTCCTGACGCCGCACATCGAACGCTCGATGGCGTTGCCGTCGGCGGCCGACAGCTACTTTCCGTCGGGCACGGAAGCACGGGTCACCGTGATGCCGATGACCACGCAGGCTCCTCCCGCCCCGGCGGAAGCTCCGGCTGCGGCGGGTGTTGCCCCGGCGCTGGATGCGGCGCTGACCAAGCCGCCTTTCTAAGGAAGGGTCATGCGCAAGCAATCGGGTTTCACGCTGATCGAGATGATGGCGGCCATGACCTTGCTGGCCCTGCTGTTGAGCGTCGCGCTGCCGTTCTCATCGCTGGTCAAGCAGCGCGCGCTGGAGCGCGAGCTACGCCAGAACCTGCACACCATGCGCGACGCGATAGACGCCTATTACCAGGCCAGCCGCGAAGGCAAGGTCGACAAGCCGCTGGACCGCAGCGGCTACCCGCCAGACCTGGAAGCCCTGGTCAAGGGCGTGCAGAACAAGACGGACCCCAATGGCGGCATGTTGTATTTCCTGCGCCGCCTGCCGGCCGATCCCATGTGCGAGAACTGCGAAAACCGCTCGGCGGCCGACACCTGGGACACCCGAAGCTATGACAGTTCGGCCGACTCATTCTCATCGGGCCGTGATGTGTTCGATGTGCGTTCAAAAAGTCAACGTAGAGGTCTCAATGGCGTTCCGTACAAAGATTGGTAAGCGCGGCTGCGCCGGCTTTACGCTGATTGAACTGATGGCGGTCATGGCCATCATCGGTGCGCTGATGTCGCTGGTAGCGCCGTCGTTTTTAAAAAGCAACGACCGCGCGCGCGAAACGGTGTTGCGTCACAACCTGCAATCGATTCGTCACGCTATCGACGATTACCGCGCCGACCATGGCAACAATCCCGATTCGCTGGATGTGCTTGTCGCCGACAAATACCTGCGCGAGCTTCCCATGGACCCGGTGACGGGCAAACGCGACAGCTGGTTGCCGCAGAACGGGGATGCGCCGGGCGTGAACGATGTAATCAGCGGCGCGACCGGCAGGGGGCTGGATGGGTTGGACTATGCGCGGTGGTGATCGCGGTGCGTTGTCGCACCGTCAGGCGGGCTTCGGCTATCTGATGGTGCTGATGCTGGTGATGGCGGTGGCGACCGGGCTGACCGCGGTGGTGCAGCCATGGTCGATGCAGAAGCTGCGCGACCAGGAGGCCGAACTGCTTTTCGTCGGTCAGCAATATCAACGAGCGTTGGCCTCGTATTACCTGTCCGGCACCGCGCCGGCGTATCCCAAAACCATGGACGCGCTGCTCAAGGACGACCGCGTGTCGTTCACGCGTCGCCATTTGCGCCGTCTTTATGCCGACCCGATTACCGGCGGCACCGAGTGGGGCATCGTCAAATCACCGGATGGGGGAATCATGGGGGTATATAGCCTGTCGGAACGAAAACCGATCAAACAGGACGTGTTTGCCGCGGAGCTGGGGGATATGTCGGGAAAATCCAGCTATCAGGATTGGAAATTTGTCTTCATGGGGATTAATTAAAAGCCTGCTTGGCGATTTCTAAACGGTGGTTAAAGGCGCGCCAGGAATTTGTTGATAATCACCGGGTTATCTTTTGTCTTTCACGAAGAAGTAGCCGCATATTAAGGTTTTATTTTCATATATTGACATTTGGCTTTCCAGTTTTGGCTTTGAGAAATTTCTTATTGTTGTGTCTATCCCGGCATGAAATCATTCTGCCGGGGTATCAATGTGATTGCCGTAATAATAAAAGTCTTCGGGAATTGCGCTTACATAAGATCGGACTCAATGATTGTCGCCATTCTTGAAGATTCGCCCACTCAAGTCGAGTGGGTCACCAAGCTGCTGCAAAGCCACGGCCACCAGGCCTTCTCCCGCCGCGACGGCGATGGCTTCATCGCGCTATTGCAACAACAGAAGGTTGACGTTGTGCTGCTGGACTGGGAAGTGCCTGGCGCATCGGGCCTGGCCGTCTTGAAGTGGGCGCGATGCAACCTTGCGCCCAACATGCCCATCTTGATGCTGACGCAGCGCGACGACGAAGAGAGCATCGTGCAGGCCCTGAACATGGGCGCCGACGACTACCTGCAAAAACCGGTTCGCGAACGCGAATTGCTGGCCCGCATGAGCGCCCAGTTGCGCAAGTCGCAACGCGGCGAAGCCTCCGCGTTGCAGTTTCAGGTTGGCCATTTCGCCTTCAACCTGGAAGCCAAGACGCTGACGGTGGATGGACGCCCCGTGACCCTGCCCACGCGGGAATTCGATCTGGCCACGATGTTGTTTCGCAGCCCCGGCCGCATCATCACCAAGGACGCCTTGTGCCAGCAGATCTGGGGCACCGTTGACCGTAAATACGACGCGAGTCTGGCGACGTACGTCAGCAATCTGCGTTCGGCGTTGGGCCTGCGCTCGCGCAATGGCTATGTGATCGCTACCGTGTACAACTACGGCTACCGCCTCGAACGCATGTATTGAGCCAGCGGGCATTCGCCCTGGCCAGTCCGCCGCGCTGCTTCGGCAGTACACGCAACTTCCCCCTTCCAATCGCAGTCCGCGCCTGACGTGCGCTGCCGGTCCGACCGCGTGCTTGCCGCATCGCGACCCACCTTTCGAGCGTGACGATGAAATTCCTGATTTGGCCTTATACGCGCCTGGGCGCCAGAAAAAACGATGCGCTGCTGTTCTGCAACCTGGGCATCATCCTGCTGTGCTTTGCCATGCCCAGCGATGGGCAGCCCCTGACTGCGGCCGCGCCCGGCGTGCTGGCGGACTTCGGCATCTTGGCGGGCCTGGCGTTGTTCAGCGTGATCGCGGGCCAATCGAAAATGCGCTTGCGGGCATTGGGTTGGCTGATCGGGTTTTGGCTGCTGGCCGCTTTTGTCGTGATCACGGCACGCCGCTGGACGCCGATGGTGGCGCCCGTGGTGGGCGTGGCATTGGCGTACATCAGCGTAGTCCGCTGGCGCATGGCCACGCGGGGCGCGCGCCGTGAACGTGTCTTGGCCCGCACGGCCGCGCCGGTGGATGCGCCTGCCGTAACCCACGCCAAGCCGAACTGCGCTCGCGACAACGAAGTGATGCTGCAAATGATGCATGACCTGCGCAGCCCGCTGTCGACGATCCTGGTGATGGTGGAAAAGCAAAGCGCCGAAAGCGACTGCCCGAAGCAGGAAGCCTTTGCGCAGTCGGTGCGTGACCTGGCGCAGTACAGCCTGACCGTGGCGCAAGACTTCATGCATCTTTCCCGCGCGGAGCGCCTGGATAAAGCGAATTTCCTACCGGTCTCGATGCTTGATGTGGGCCAGGAAGCCGCCGACCAAACCCTGTTGCTGGCCGAGCGCAAGGGCATCGACGTGCATATCCGCGAATGCGGGGAAAAGCTGTGGGTATCAGGCGACTACTGCATGCTGCAACGCGCCGTCATCAACCTGCTGGACAACGCGATCAAGTATTCCAACCCGTCCACACGCATCACGTTGTGCCTGAAGCGCCAGGGCGATATGGCCCGCATCAGTGTGATCGACGAGGGTATCGGCATTGCGGATTCGGTCATGCCGCAGCTGTGCGAGGCGTTTTTTCAGGTGCAGCCCGGCAGCCGTGACGGCGTGGGCATGGGCTTGGCGCTGGTGGCCACGGTGGTGGATGCGCACGGCGGAAAATTGTCGGTCAGCTCGCGTCCTGGGAAGGGAAGCGAGTTTTCACTCACATTTCCATTGATGCCGATTCCGTGCGCGGAAGGCAATCGCCAGGAAACGCGGTCCGGTTATCGAACGGGCCTAAATCCCGCCTCGTGAACAAGCGCCCTCGTGGCGCTTTTTTTGGCCGTCTGGACGTTCTGTATTGCGTGATTTATCGCGTTTTACCGCGTCATCAATGCGATGCGGCAAGGATGCAACACCTGCTTTTAATAGTGTATTGAGAAAGGTTTTGCCGTTTTCCAGCGCCGGGAATAATGGCTTCGCTTTCACGGGTTCCGTGTGATTTCCGGTTCATGAGAATGCGAAAAACAATCCACTAAACATAGGATATTTGATGACTAAAACCACATTGCGCGGTGCAGCCGCCAAGCTTGGCTTGCCGGTCGCGGCGCTGACGCAGGCTGTGCTCATGGCCATGGCGCCGACGACCGCTTCGGCTCACGGTTCCATGATCGATCCCCCGAGCCGGGAATATGCTTGCCACAAGTTTGATACTCCTTGGAATAATCCCAAGTTCTCCGGTTGCGGCAAATCGAACGACCTTATTGGAAACTGGCAGTCCAACTTGATCGGCGGCGTGTTCAACAACCACAAGGATCTCATCCCTGATGGCCTGCTGTGCGCGGGCGGAAAGGAAAGCTGGAAGGCGCTGGATGGCGATCACCAGTGGCCCACCACGGTAGTTACGCCTGACGCCAACGGCAATGCGCAGTTCAAGTACCTGCAAACGGCACCGCACATCACCACGTACTTCAAGACCTACATCAGCAAAGACAGCTACGACCCCAAGCGCGGCCTGCGCTGGGAAGATCTGGAACTGATCGGCGATACCGGCTTTCTGCCGCGCCCGGAAGTCGTGAACGCCGTTACGCCCCTGGATGTCAAGATTCCCGCCCACTTTACCGGCAAGCGCGTGATCTACAGCGTGTGGCAACGTGACCCGAGCGACGCCAAGGAAGGCTTCTACTCTTGCTCCAACGTGGAAGTGATGCCTGCCAACGTGCAATGGCAAGCCAGCGGCGCGCTGCAAGGCGGCCAAGTCAACGTCGGCTCGAAGATGACCCTGCGCGTGTTCGATCTGAGCCGTGCCGGCGATCTGGAAAGCCATTCGATCATCGTCAAGGCCGGTGAAGAAAAGGCCGCCCAGTGGATGTACGCCCTGGCCAAGGAAGTCAACAACAAGTCGTCCGTCATCAAGGTCGGCAAGATGCAGTCCAACGGCCAAGTCTTGCCGCAGCAAAGCGATACCGAAAACCAGGTCTATGGCCTGAACAAGAAGGTTGGCTTCGCGATTGACCAGAAGGCTTCCGAGCCGGTGGATCCGCCGCCCGTCGTCATCAATGCGCCCACGGCTCAACTGACTGGCCCGGCAACGGCCAATGCTGGCGAGCGCGTTTCGCTGTCGGCCAAGGGTTCGAACAACGGTGGCGGCACCTTGAAGTTCCAGTGGACCGCTCCGGCTGGCATCACCGCTTCGGCGCTGAACCAGGCTGACCTGAGCTTCACCGCTCCGGCGCTGACGCAAGACAAGTCCTACTCGTTCACCGTCAAGGTCACGAACGAAAAGGGTTCGTCGAGCAAGACGCATTCGGTCCTGGTCAAGAAGCAAGCCCAAATCGGCGGCGGCACTGACGGTGGCAACACCGGCGGTAACGAAGGCGGCAACGGTGGTACCGATGGCGGCAACGGCGGCCAGACCGGCCAGTACCCGGCCTACAAGGAAGGCACCACGTACGCAGCTGGCGACAAGGTCACCAACGGCGGCAAGGTCTACGAGTGCAAGATCTGGCCCGTGACCGCATGGTGCAGCGCTTCGCCGTTGCACTACGCTCCCGGCAAGGGCCTGGCTTGGCAGCAAGCTTGGGACCTGGTGAAGTAATTCCCTTCACTGTTCTCAGTCTGAGCTGAAACTGCTTGAAAATCCGCAGTAAATAACGCGGAAAAATGAAGTTCCTGGTCCCTCGTGCGAAAGCGCGGGGGATTTTTTTTTGCCGCCAGATTATTTTCTTAATGAGTGTGGGGAAAGTGCTTTAAGGAATCGTTTATCAACTTTGATTATCAAAGGGCTTCCGGCCGAGAATGAATTCACCTTGTCCTGCGTGCTGCATGGAAGGTGATTTATTCAACCTCACTCTGAAGTGTTTATAAAAAAATGGCGAAATTCAAATTAACTCTGGTGGGCGGCCTGGTACTGGCGGCCGTATCCGGTTCGGTCCTGGCTCACGGCACCATGTCGCATCCGAAGGCGCGCATCCTGCATTGCCACGCGGGCAGTCAGAGCGAAGGTTGCGCCGCATTCAAGGCGCAGGGCGGCAGCGTGTACGACTGGCGTGAAGTCTGGCAGAAGCCGGGCGGCGAAAAGACCGTTGCCACCACCCCGGGCGATCGCCTTTGCGACGGCGGCACCAAGGCATCGCATCGCGGCCTGAACGCGTTGGCCCAATGGCCCATCACCACGCTCAAGCCGGACGCCAATGGCAATGTCACGCTGAAGTGGAACCACACCGTCGCCCACCGCACGAAGTCGCTGCAATTCTTCATCACGAAGATGCCGTACGACTCGACCAAGCCGCTGCAATTTTCCGACTTCGAAAAGTTCTGCGAACAGCGCGACTTCACGCCGGCCGCTGCGGGCGAAGGCCGTGAGCAGGAATACAGCTGCACGCTACCCGCCGGCAAGACGGGTCGCCACCTGATCATGAGCGTCTGGAACACCAACCACGTGGGTGATGGCGTCACCTCGGGCGAGTCCTACCGCGCTTGCGGCGACGTGAACATCGAAGGCGTCAGCAACGTCATCAAGCCGTCCGATATCGGCGCGCTGTATTCGATTGGCGAAACCAAGGTGGGTGAAACGCTGGTCTGGCGTCTGGCCGACCCCAAGCGCAACGGCGAATACCTGGAACAACTGCGCGTGCCGCTGGACGAGAACGCCGTGCAAGGCGAGCGCTGGACGCAAGTGTTGGGCAATGCCGTCAACGGCTCGTCCAAGCGCGTGCGTGTCGGCCAACTGGGCGCCGACGGCAAGACCGTGACGCCGATCGTGGGCGTGGACAAGTCGCACGTGTATTCGATGGACGGCAACAAGTACCACTTCGTGGTCACCAAGGAAGCGGCTGATATCAAGCCGGATCCCGTGGTCATCCCGCCGCAGTCGAGCATCATCGGCCCGGTCAATGTCCAAGCGGGCCAGAAGGTGACGTTGTCGGGTTCGGCGTCGACCGGTACCGATCTGAAGTTCTCGTGGACGGTGCCGGCCGGCATCAGCGCCGCGGTGAAGGATCAGCCCACGCTGAGCTTCGTGGCGCCCACGTTGACCAAGGACCAGCAGTACTCGTTCACGCTGACGACCCGCAACGACAAGGGCACTTCGGACGCCTCGCACCTGGTGACGGTCAAGGGCAAGCCGGTCGTCGATGAAGGCGGCAATGGTGGTAGCGGCGGTACCGGCGGCAATGGCGGCACCGGCGATACGCCGCCCGCCTACAAGGCCGGCACCGCCTACAAGGCGCATGAGCGCGTGACGAACCTGGGCAAGGTCTACGAGTGCAAGCCGTGGCCCTACACCAACTGGTGCGGCCAGTCGCCGTTCCACTACGAGCCCGGCAAGGGCGGCTACTGGACCCAGGCCTGGAACCTGATCAAGTAAGCCGTCGTTATTGAGGCGGGCCAAGGCGGTAGACGTCTTGGCCCGCGCTGGACGCCAGCCCCCTCTCAGTGATGGGAGGTGGGCTTTCTTTTTGCGTTGTTGGATCCGCCGTCAAGGCGGATCACTGAATAGCCATGAAAAACAAAATACAGTTATCGATGCTTGCGCTGATGCTCGGCACGGCATTTTCCGCTCCGGGGCACGCCGCACAGGGTGATGAGCCTCGGCCCATCTACATTCGGCTGAAGGCCGAGGCTCCCAATCCGGCCCAGCGCACCGCGCCTGCGCCCGACGTGGCCAACGCGATGGACGCGCTGACTCGCCTGACCCCCGGCATGGAGCCCTTGGTGCCCCTGTCGCCCATGATGCGCAGCCACGAGGATATTGCCGCGCTGGAACGGCATAACCTCACGCGCTACTACAAGATTTCCGCCGAGATGATGCGCGGCCGCGATGCGGAATTGCTGGTCAAGCAGTTGTTGGAAAATCCGCTGGTGGAAAGCGCCCAGATCGAGCCTGTGCCGATGTCGATGGGCGAGGGCCTGGAGGCCGAACCCGTCATGGAGATTACGCGCGCCGCGTCCGGCCCGCCGGACTACAGCAAGTGCGACGGCGCTCTTGCGCCGACTTGCCAAAACTATATGCAGTCGCCCACGCCCGGTTATTGGCCGCTGGGTGGCGTCAACGCCTTCGAGGCGCAGCGCCTGACCGGTCACTATGGCGAAAACGTCCGTGTCATTTCCAACGAGATCGGGCATTGGGACTTCGATCATCTGGACCTGCCCAAGCCTTTCCTGCACCACGGTAGCTATGTGCAGAAGCCTGATTCCCACGACACCATGTCGGCCGGCATCATGTTCGGCCAGAACAATGGCTATGGCGTGACCGGCATCGTGCCGCAAGCCCAGGCCGGCTATACCAAGTACAGCCCCAGCGGCATGATCGACCTGCGCAACGTGCTGCAGGCTGGCGACGTGGTGCAGATCGGCGTGCAATACAAGTTCAGCAATGGCTGCGGGCCCACCACCGCTTGCTTCCTGCCGGTGGAGCACGTGGATGTGGTGTATGACGCCATTTCTTATTTGACCCAGGAAAAGGGCGTGCACGTCATCCTGGCGGCGGCCAATGGCAGCGCCAACCTGGATGATCCCTATCACCGTGGGCGCTATGACCGTACCAAGCGTGATTCAGGCGCCATTTATGTGGGCGCGGCCGATCCGATGCTGGGCAGTACTGCGTGGTTCTCGGAATACGGCAGCCGCGTGGACACTTTCAGCTGGGGCGGGCGCGTGACGACCACGGACTGGAAGGACGGTCAGCACAATCTGTACACGACGGCTTACAGCGGCACGTCGTCCGCCAACCCCATCATCGCAGGCAGCGTGGCGTGGTTGCAGAGCCTGGCGCGCGAGCGTGGCCTGGGCAATATTCCCCCCAAGGTCATGCGGCAGATCCTGGTGGACAGCGGCAACCCGGTGCCGATCGTTGATCCGGCTCGCCCCATCGGTGTACAACCCGACCTGGTCCGCGCGGCGGAACTGCTGGGCGGCGACAGCATCGGTGGCCAGGCGCCGCAGGCGCATGTCAACGGTTCGGCGCAAGCCAATGCGGGCGACAAGGTAGTGCTGTCGGCAACTGAATCGACCGGCAAGGACCTGGCCTATGCCTGGAGCAGCCAGCCTGCGCTGAAGTTCGTCGAACAAGGCGTCAAGGCCAGCTTCGTCGCGCCGGAAAACACGAAGGACGTTGCCTACCGCATCACGCTCAAAGTGACCGACTCGCAAGGGCGCAGCGCCACTACGCACCATGGCGTGCTGGTCAAGGCGAAGGCGGCCGGTGTGTGCGCCAACGCGCCTGCCTGGGATGCCCGCAAGGTGTACAACGTGCCGAACGAGGCGGTGTCGTACAACGGCAAGGTTTATCACCAGAACTACTGGAACGTGGATGCCGCGCCGGACAAGAACTCGGCCCAGTACGGCAAGCCGTGGAAAATGCCCGAAGCTTGCGATCTGGAGCCGGCACCCGTGCCGCTTCCGGTTGCGCGTATCAGCGGCCCGCCCGAAGTCAAGGCGTTGCAAGTGGCCACGTTGTCAGCCACCGGTTCCACGGGCCAGGGCCTGAAGTATGTGTGGACGAGCCTGGATGACATCGCTTTGCAAGGCAATGGCGCAACCGTCACGTTCTATGGCCCGCCGCTGGGCGAGGACCGTAACCTGACGTTCAAGCTTGCCGTGACCGACGATCGCGGTCGTACCGCCACCGCCAGCCACGTAGTCAAGGCCAAGGCCAAAGAGGTGGTGCCCGAAGTGATTGCGCCGCAAGCCAAGCTGAGCGGCCCTGCCACGGTCAAGAGCGGCGAGCGCGTCGTCTTGTCGGGCAAGGCGTCCACCGGTACGGACCTGCGCTACCGCTGGACTGTGCCCGCGGGCATTTCCGCCGGGGCGCTGGACCAGGCGGACATCAGTTTCGTCGCACCGTCCACCGCGAAGGACACGCCTTACCGCTTTACGCTGACGGTCAGCAACTCGCGCGGCGAAGTCCAGGCCAGCCACACCGTGACGGTGTTGGCGAAGCCTGCCGTGGGCGGATACCCCCAGTACAAGGCGGGCACGATCTACAAAGCGGGTGATAAGGTCGTGAACGTGGGCAAGACGTTTGAATGCAAGATATTCCCCTACAGCGGCTGGTGCAGCCAGTCGCCTTCGCACTATGCACCCGGTACGGGTTCGCATTGGCGCGATGCGTGGATTCAGCGATAAGTCTTCCATCGACCAAGCCTGACGCGATTGCCGCGTGAAGCACCGCAGCCTCTGCCGGTTTTCTGGCGGGGGCGTTTTTTTTGGGGAAGGAGGAGGGGGCTCGCGCGCGAACGCGAATGCGCGGCGGAAATGAAAAAAGGGCCGGACAACGTGTGTCGGGCCCTTCTTGGTGACTTTCAGTGTTCATGAACGCTTGGATTCTTGAACGCTGCAAATCTGAATTTGGAGCGGGAGACGAGTCTCGAACTCGCGACCTCAACCTTGGCAAGGTTGCGCTCTACCAACTGAGCTACTCCCGCATGGGTTCCGTCATGAACTACTCAGAACCTGTTTCTTATTCACTCTGATCAACTTGGTTATCGATCAGAAGGCGCGCATCTTACATGATTTTTTTGAGCTTGTCATTTGAGTTTGGTACTTGGCCGAACCAATGGCCAGTGGGCTAAACCCAAACACTCAATCAAGTAATATGAGCGAAGACAGAAACTATAGCATAACCCGTAGCACCCATGTCAACTCACTCTGCTATCGAATCGGCGCCAAACGCGCTGACTCCCGTTGCCCAAGACCTGAGCCCGCTGAATACGCTGGGATTGGCGTCACGAGCCGAAGCGTTCGTATCGCTGGACGACGTGTCCCAACTGCCGGCCTTGTCCGATCTGGCGCGGCGCGCGGATAGCCTCTTGGTGCTGGGCGGCGGCAGCAATCTGGTGTTGCCCGAGCGCGTTCCCGGGCTGGTGGCCAAGGTGGCGTTCAAGGGCGTGCGCCTGCTGCAAGACCTGCCGGACGCCTGGCTGGTTGAGGCGGCGGGCGGGGAAAACTGGCACGGCTTTGTTGAGCAATGTGTGGCGCAAGGTTGGGATGGGCTGGAAAACCTGGCGCTGATTCCGGGCACGGTTGGGGCAGCGCCGGTGCAGAACATTGGCGCGTACGGGGTTGAGTTTGAAGAACGGTTTCACAGCCTGACCGCCTGGGATGTCCCGGCGGGGCGGTTTGTTGAGATGGGGCCGTCCGACTGCCGTTTTTATTATCGCGACAGCGCCTTCAAGCACGACGCGCCGGGCCGCTGGATCATCGTCAGCGTGCGCTTCGCCTTGCCCCGGCCTTGGCGTCCCGTGCTGGGCTATCCCGACCTGCAACGTCACGAGCGGCTTGCCCAGGGTGCGCCGACTGCGCGGGACATCTTCGATGCGGTGTGCGACATCCGCCGAGCGAAGTTGCCGGATCCTGCCGTGACCGGCAACGCCGGCAGCTTTTTCAAGAACCCGATCGTTGAGGCGGATGTGCGCGACAGTCTGGCCCAGCAGTTCCAGGGCTTGGTGTCCTACGCGCAGCCCGACGGCCGCTACAAGCTGGCGGCGGGCTGGCTGATCGACCAATGTGGTTGGAAAGGGCAGGCGCTGGGAGCGGCCGGCGTGCATGACCGGCAGGCGCTGGTGCTGGTGAACCGCGGCGGCGCCAAGGCTGCCGACATCATGGCTCTGGCGCGTGCGATTCAAGCGTCGGTGCAGGCGCGATACGGTGTCAGGTTGGAGCCTGAGCCGGTGGTGGTCTAGGGCAATTCGGTGCGCGCATTAAAAAAGGATCCCGTGGGGATCCTTTTTTGTTGGAAGGGCGCAGGCTTAGAGGCCCAGCACGGATTGCATGTCGTACAGGCCGTTGTGCTTGTCTTCCAGGAAGCGGGCTGCGCGCAGCGCGCCTTCCGCGTAGGTGGCGCGGCTGCCGGAGCGATGCGTGATTTCAATGCGCTCGCCAATGCCGCAGAACGATACGGTGTGGTCGCCCACGATGTCGCCGCCCCGCAGGACCGAGAAGCCGATGGTGCCGGGCTTGCGCACACCGGTGTCGCCATGGCGGCTCCAGGTGGCCACGTCGGGCAGCGCCACGTCCCACGCGGACGCGATGGTTTCGCCCATCTTCAGCGCGGTGCCCGAGGGCGCGTCGACCTTGTTGCGGTGGTGTGCTTCGAACACCTCGACGTCGTAGCCCGAGTTCAGGATGCGGGCAGCCATGTCCAGCAGCTTGAGCGTGGCGTTGACGCCCACGCTCATGTTGGGCGCGAACACGATGGCGATTTTTTGCGCGGCCACTTCGATGGCGGCGCGGCCGTTGTCGTCGAACCCGGTGGTGCCGATGACGGCGCGCGTGCCGTGCTTCACGCAGGCTTGCAGATGTTCGAGCGTGCCTTCGGGCCGGGTGAAATCGATCAGGCAATCGGCATTGGCCAGTGCGTCGAGATCATCGGTGATGAGCACACCGGTTTGCTGACCCAGCGGGGCGCCCGCGTCCTGGCCCAGGGAGGTCGAGCCCTTGCGGTCCAGCGCAACCGTCAATTGCAGGTCGGAGGACTTGAGGATGGCGTCGATCAACATCTGGCCCATACGGCCGCTTGCGCCGGCAATTGCAATACGCATGAAAAAAATCCTTGGAAGTTACCGGAGCGGCTCGGGCGCGTTGCCGGGCTGGCCGGGGTACTGGTCCAGCGGGCTGACGGGGGCGTCGGCATCACGCTTTTCCAGGTCTTGCTCTTGCTTGATCCGGGCTTCGTCCTGATCCAGGCGCTTGTCCGCCTTTTCGTCGGCGGTGCTGCTGGGCGTGTTCAGCTGATAGGGTTGCAGGTCAGGCTGCTTGTCGCCTTCCCAGCGGGTCAGGCGATCGTTTTCGAACCAGACGGTGAACTTGCGTTCACGCGCTTCGCCGTAGCCGGGCTTGTAATAGTAGGGGTAGTCCCAGCGGTTGGCGTGCAGCACGCTGGTAAGCGTGGGGCTGCCCAGCGCAAAGCGGACTTGCTCGCGGGTCATGCCGGGCTGCAACAGCGCGACTTGTTCCTGGGTGATCCAGTTGCCTTGCTGGACACCGGCTTTGTAGGGGAAGCCCCACTTGTCCCCCGAGCAGCCGGCAAGGGCGATGGCCAGGGCGGCGACGGCCAATCCGGTCTTCAGCGAGCGGGAGGGAATTCGTGCAATCATGGACACTACGCGCCCCTATTATTTGGAAGCAGACAAAACCGTTATCATAAAGGTTTCATAAGGATAGTTCCGCGAGGCGGCATGAAATCAGGTGAGCCGGCTCGCGGTGCACCCTTGAACCTGCCCATGCCTACGCGGACGGAGAGCGATTACACCATGAGCGACCAAAGCGAACTGAAGAACATGGGTTTGAAGGCGACGTTTCCGCGCCTGAAAATTCTTGATATTTTCCGGAAGTCCGACCTGCGCCACCTCAGCGCCGAAGATGTTTACCGCGCCCTGATCGGCGAAAACGTCGAAATCGGCCTGGCGACCGTCTACCGCGTGCTGACGCAGTTTGAACAGGCAGGCATCCTGGCTCGCAGCCAGTTCGACAGCGGCAAGGCCGTCTTCGAACTGAACGACGGCGACCACCACGATCACCTGATCTGCACGAATTGCGGCACGGTGGTCGAGTTCTCGGATCCGGACATCGAAAAGCGCCAGCAGAAAATCGCCAAGGACAACGGTTTCGCGCTGGAAAGCCACGCGATGGTGTTGTACGGCGTGTGCAGCACGTGCTTGAAAGGGCGCTAAACCGCTAGCGTTCGCCCCACGGTCTGTGGCCGCGCTCGCTGCGGGCCAGTGAGATCAAAAGCCCCTTTTAGAAGAAGGGGCTTTTTTTATGTCTGTTCGGTATGCGAGAACCTGAACCCGCACGGCGTCAGGCGGCGGGCTGGCCGAAACCTTCCAGCATTTCGCGGGCGTGTTCGCGGGTGGTCGCGGTGAGCTTGATGCCGCCCAGCATGCGGGCGATTTCCTCGACGCGCGCCGCGGCGTCCAGCTCTTCGATGCTGGAGCGCGTGGTGCCGCGCGATTCCGCCTTGCTGACCAGGAACTGGTTGTTGGCGCAAGCCGCCACTTGGGGCAGGTGGGTCACGCACAGCACTTGATGGCGTTCGCCCAGTTCGCGCAACAATTTGCCCACGGCTTCGGCCACCGCGCCACCCACACCGCTGTCGACCTCGTCGAAGATCAACGTAGGCACGCGCGCCGCGCGGCTGGCGATGACGGACAGCGCGAGTGAAATACGTGACAACTCGCCGCCCGAAGCCACCTTGGCCAAGTGGCGCGGCGTGGTGCCGGCGTGGCCGGCCACCAGGAATTCCACCTGCTCGTTGCCGTGCGCGGACGGCGCGCCGGGCGTCAGCGTGGGTTCAAACTTGCCGCCTTGCATGGCCAGCGTCTGCATGGCCAGCGTGACTTGCTTGCCAAGGTCTTTGGCCACCTTGCGGCGGGCCGTCGTCAGCTTGGCGGCGGCGGCGTCGTATTGCGCTTGGGCGGCTGTCGACTGGGCACGCAGCGCGTCGATGTCGCCCGCCGCTTGCAGCGCAGTCAGTTCGGCATGCAGGGAATCGCGCAGTTCGCACAGCGCGTCGGGCTCGACCCGGAATTTCCGCGCGGTTTCAAACACCAGGCCCAGGCGCGCTTCCACGTCGGCCAGCCGCTTGGGGTCAAGGTCGACACGGCTGACATAGTTGTTCAAGTCGGACACGGCTTCGCTGATGGCGATGCGGGCGGACTCCAGTTCGTCGTACACCCCTTGCAGGCCGGGGTCGTGCCGCAGCAGTTGGTGAATGCGGTGATTGGCGGCGGTGACGCGGTGGTGCGCGGAATCGCCTTCGCCATCCAGCCCTTCCAGGATTTGCGAGGCGCCGTCCAGCAGCGACTGGGAATGCGACAGGCGCGTGTGCTCGGATTGCAGGGCGTCCCATTCGTCCGGCCCCAGCGCCAATTGGTCAAGCTCATCAACCTGCCATTGCAGGCGGTCGCGCTCGTTAGCCAAGCTAGCGGCGTCTTTTTCGGCGGCTTCCAATTGGCGTGCCAGCGCACGCCATTGCTTCCAGGCCTGGCCCACGGCCTGGCGCAGATCGCCATGGCCGCCGTGGGCGTCAAGCAGATCGCGTTGGGCGTCGGGGCGCATCAGGCTTTGATGGGCGTGCTGGCCGTGGATGTCGACCAGGCTGTCGCCCAGCTCGCGTAATTGCCCCACGGTGGCCGGCGTGCCGTTGATATAGGCGCGGCTGCGTCCTTGCGCGTCGATGACGCGGCGCAGCGACAGTTCGTCGTCGGCGTCTATTTCGCGTTCGGCCAGCCAGGCGTGCAGTGACTTGGGGGTGTCGAACACCGCGGTGATGTCGGCGCGCGGCGCCCCTTCGCGCAGCATGCTGGCGTCGCCGCGTTCGCCAAGCGTCAACGCCAGGGCGTCCACCAGGATGGATTTGCCGGCGCCGGTCTCGCCGGAGAACACGGTAAAACCCGAGCCGAAATGGATCTCGGTTTGCTCAACAATGACGAAGTCGCGGATATGCAGGGTGCGCAGCATGTCGGGGCGCTTACTACTCTACGTTGTCGGTGGCTTGGGGCATCAGGTTCCAGTGCAGCTTGCGGCGCAGGGTGGAAAAGAAGCTGTAGCCCTCGGGATGCACGAAGCGGATGGTGTGCGGCGCGCGCTGCACGACGATACGGTCGCCGGGTTGCAGGTCCGACCAGGTCTGCATGTCGAAATGCACGCTGGCGCCGACTTCCACGCGGCCCATGGCGGTAAGCGTCATGTTCAGCACGCCGGTGTCGGGTATGACGATAGGGCGGTTCGACAGCGTTTGCGGCGCCACGGGCACCAGCACCATGGCGTTCAAGCCGGGGTGCAGGATGGGGCCGTTGGCCGACAGCGCATAGGCCGTTGAGCCGGTGGGCGTGGCGATGATCAGGCCGTCGGCGCGCTGCGTGTACATGAAAGCGCCGTCCAGTTCGACGCGCACTTCAATCATGCCGCCGCGTCCGGCGCGGTTCAGCACGACGTCGTTGAGTGCCGACGCCGAATACATTTTCTGGTCGCCGCGCCACACGCTGCCTTCGAGCAGCATGCGTTCTTCGATCTGGAAGCTGCCTTCCAGCACGCGGGCCAAGGCGCCGTGCGCGTCCTGCAAGGGAATATCGGTAATGAAGCCCAGCCGTCCATGGTTGATGCCCACCAGCGGCACGCCGTAGGGCGCCAGATGCCGGCCCGCGCCCAGCACGGTGCCGTCGCCGCCCATCACGACGGCCAGCGCCGCATTCTGGCCAATCTCTTCGAGGGTAGCCACCGGGTATTCGGTCAGGCCCGTGTTGCGGGCGGTGTCCGCATCGATGAGCACATGCCTGCCCGCTTGCGTCAGCGCGTGCGCAAGGGCTCTCAGCGGGGTGTCCAGGCCAGTGTCCTGGTATCTGCCGATCAGGGCGACGGTAGGAAAGTGCATGGATGCGGGTGAATCAAAAAGGCGGGACCCGAAGGTCAAAATCTACCCGGAATGGGCGGATTAGCCGATTATATGGGGCCGCATATCGGCTTGCGGGACAAAAATCGCCTTAATTGGAAAAGATTCCCTAAAATACCTGCTATGGATGACCGCGCACGCGCACTACTGAAAGCGTTGATAGAACGCTACATCGCCGATGGGCAGCCTGTCGGCTCGCGGACGCTATCGAAAGTCTTCGACTTGTCCCCAGCCACCATCCGCAATGTCATGGCGGATCTGGAAGAGCTGGGGCTGATCCATAGCCCGCACACCTCCGCCGGCCGCGTTCCCACGCCGCGGGGCTATCGCATGTTCGTCGATTCCCTGCTGGCCGTTCAGCAGTATCAATTGCAGCCTCACAACATCGGCGAAATGCTGTCGGCCGCGGAACCCACCCGTGCCGTCAATGCGGCCGCCGCCTTGCTGTCGAACCTCACGCAGTTTGCCGGCGTGGTGCTGACGCCCAAGCGCGCCCAGGTGTTTCGCCAGATTGAATTCATTCGGCTGTCCGACAAGCGCGTGTTGCTGATCATCGTCACGCCGGACGGCGACGTCCAGAACCGCATTCTGTTCGTACAGCGCGACTACGCCGAAGCCGAATTGCTGGAAGCCGGCAATTTCTTCAACATGCACTTCGCGGGAAAATCCTTCAACGCGGTGCGCCAGACGCTGTCCACGGAACTGGCACAACTGCGCGAAGACATCTCGCGCTTGATGCAGGCGGCGGTCGAGGCCAGCGCCGAAGCCGCCGAGGACGGCGACGCCATGGTCATTTCCGGCGAGCGCAAGCTGCTGGACGTGACCGACATCGCGTCCGACATGGACCGCCTGCGCAAGATGTTCTCGCTGTTCGAAAAAAAGACCGATCTGCTTCAACTGCTGGACGTGTCCAGCCGCGCGCAGGGCGTGCAGATCTATATCGGTGGCGATTCCCAGTTGGTGCCGATGGAAGAGGTTTCGGTCATCACGGCGCCTTACGGCGTGGACGGCAAGGTGGTGGGCACGCTGGGAGTCATCGGCCCCACCCGCATGGCGTACGAGCGCGTGATTCCCATTGTGGACATTACCGCTCGCCTGCTGTCCAACGCGCTCAGCCACAATCAGTAGTTCCATTCAAAGCTGCATCCTCCTTGCGGAGGAAGGGGAGTTTTTGTGTTTCTTCGCCTGTTCAAGTATCTGTGGCCTGAACGCTACCTGCCGGAAGCCGAGCAGGACGACCCCTTCAACGAAGACCCGCCTGCCCGCGCGCCGAGCAAGGTCGGGGTGCTGCTGGTCAACCTTGGCACGCCGGATACCCCGGATATCCCGGGCATCCGCAAATACCTGGGTGAGTTCCTGTCCGACCCGCGCGTCATTGAAATCCCCCGCTATCTCTGGAAGCCCATTCTGCATGGGCTGGTACTGACCTTGCGTCCCAAGAAGCTCGCGCCGCGTTATGCCGGCGTCTGGCTGAAGGACGGCTCGCCGCTTATGGTTTACAGCCGGCGGCAGGCGGATGGCGTGCGTGCCGCGCTGGAAGTGGCGGGCATCGACGCCGTGGTCGAATTGGGCATGCGCTATGGCAACCCGTCCATTCCGGATGCGATCTCCCGTTTGCGCGCGGCCGGTTGCGAGCGCATCCTGACCGTGCCGCTGTACCCGCAGTACGCCGCCAGCACCACCGCCACCGTGGTGGACGCCGTGACCCGGCATGCCGCGCGCTTGCGCGACCAGCCCGAACTGCGCTTCACCAAGCGGTTCCACGAAGACCCGCTCTGGCTGGACCCGCTGGCTGCCCGCATCGAATCCTTCTGGCGCGACCACGGCAAGCCGCAGAAACTGGTCATGAGCTTCCACGGTTTGCCGCGTTATTCCATTGAGCTGGGCGACCCTTATTACCGCGATTGCATGGAATCGGCACGCCTGCTGTCGCAGCGCCTGTCCCTGCCGCGCGAGCAGATTGAAGTGACTTTCCAAAGCCGCTTCGGCACGGCCCGTTGGCTCGAACCCTATACCGAGCCCACGCTCAAGGCCTTGGCCGCTTCGGGGGTCACCGAGGTGGATGTGGTGTGCCCGGGATTTGTGGCAGACTGTCTGGAAACCCTGGAAGAGATCAGCCTGGAATGCCGCGACGCCTTTATCGAGGCGGGCGGCAAGCAGTTTCGGTACATACCCGCGCTGAACGATGATCCCGCGTGGATCGCCGGCTTGGCCACTTTGGTGGAACGAAACTTGCAGGGTTGGCCGTTGAAGATCCAGGTCAACACGGACTTGAAGGAGAAGGCGCATGCACCATGATCCCAAGAGCGGCAAGGATGTGAAAAAGGGGACGGTTGCGACCCCGGTGGACGAGGATCAGGTCGAGCATGACCTGGACGAAGCGCTGGCGGAGACCTTCCCGGCCAGCGACCCCATCGCGATCCGTCCGGAACCGGACGACGACGACAAGCAGGTTGACCGCGCGCTGAAGGAAAGCTTTCCGGCCAGCGACCCGGTTGCGCCCGCACAGCCCCACAAAAAGTAAGCGGCCCAGCCCGCCCCGGCCTGGGCGGGCGCCGTCAGGGAATATTTCGCTTTCCCGGGCTTGAAATAGGGGTATTGGCCCCCATTCATGTCTGCGAAAGCCATTCTTTTTGGAGGATTCCCCATGACGGCACCCCACGAGCCTGCAGATCAGACGCCCGAAGTCGGCCAAAACGCCGACGCGGCCCCCGCCGCCCAGGACGACGCTCAGGCCGAGCTGAACGAGTTGCGCGCCCAGTTGGACGCCGCCCAGGCTACCGTCAATGAGCAGCACGACCAGCTTCTGCGTGTGCAAGCCGAAGCTGAAAACGTGCGCCGCCGCGCCCAGGAAGAAGTGTCCAAGGCGCGCAAATTCGGCATCGAATCGTTTGCCGAGAGCCTGGTTCCGGTCAAAGACAGCCTGGAAGCCGCGTTGGCCCAGCCCGACCAGACCGTTCAGACCCTGCGCGAAGGCGTCGAAGTGACCCTGAAGCAGTTGTCCGCCGCGTTCGAGCGCAACATGCTGAAGGACATCGCGCCGGCCCAGGGCGACAAGTTCGACCCGCACCTGCATCAGGCAATTTCGTCGATTCCCCATGAGCAGCCCGCCAATACCGTGGTGCAGTTGCTGCAAAAGGGCTACGTCATTGCCGACCGCACGTTGCGCCCGGCGCTGGTGGTTGTGTCCGCCGGCCAAGGCTGAACCGCTCCCCGCGCGCCATGACCGACCCCCGCTTCGATCCGGCTCAAGTCTTCCAGGTGTTCGGCATGCGTCATGTCGACACCGCGGGATTCGACGCCGCCGTGGTCCAGGCGCCGGGAACGGATCTGCGTTGCGTGTTTTTGTGGGGGCAGGATTGCTATAACTGCAATCTTTTCAAGCAGGCGGCGCTGCTGCACCAGGATAGTTTGTTGAGCCTGGGCTTGACCTGGTTCGAGGCTGACGTCTACGCCGACGAACCATTGGGCCGGCGCTTTTCGCTGCATGGTGTCCCCACTTTTGTGCTGTATCGGGCCGGCAAACGGTTGGGGCGCATCACCGGTTGGCCCGGATTGCCCCAATTCACGGCGGCGATCCAGCGCTTGCAGGATCCGATTGCGGAAAATTCAAGCCAGACGTCTTGAAAACCCTGCGAGCAACCCCAGTTATGTGGGGACAAGAAGTTTTCCTCTATTTTCATAGATTTAATTCAAGGTAACCCACCATGAGCAAGATTATTGGCATTGACCTGGGCACGACCAACAGCTGCGTGGCTGTCATGGACGGCGGGCAGGTCAAAATCATTGAAAACGCGGAAGGCACTCGCACCACTCCCTCGATCGTCGCCTACATGGACGACGGCGAGACGTTGGTCGGCGCGCCTGCCAAGCGTCAGGCCGTGACCAACCCGCGCAACACGCTGTACGCGGTGAAGCGCCTGATCGGCCGCAAGTTCGAAGAAAAGGCAGTGCAAAAGGACATCGATCTGATGCCCTACACCATTGCCCGCGCCGACAACGGCGACGCCTGGGTGGAAGTGCGCGGCAAGAAGATGGCGCCTCCCCAAGTGTCGGCCGACGTGCTGCGCAAGATGAAGAAGACCGCTGAGGACTACCTGGGCGAAGAAGTGACCGAGGCCGTCATCACGGTGCCCGCCTACTTCAACGACAGCCAGCGCCAAGCCACCAAGGACGCCGGCCGCATCGCCGGTCTGGAAGTCAAGCGCATCATCAACGAACCCACCGCGGCTGCATTGGCCTTCGGTCTGGACAAGACCGAAAAGGGCGACCGCAAGATCGCCGTCTATGACTTGGGTGGCGGCACTTTCGACGTGTCCATCATCGAAATCGCTGACGTCGACGGTGAAAAGCAGTTTGAAGTGCTGTCGACCAACGGTGACACCTTCCTGGGCGGCGAAGACTTCGACCAGCGCATCATTGACTACATCATTGCCGAGTTCAAGAAAGAACAAGGCGTTGATCTGTCCAAGGACGTGCTGGCCCTGCAACGCCTGAAGGAAGCGGCTGAAAAGGCCAAGATCGAACTGTCTTCGGCGCAGCAAACCGAAATCAACCTGCCGTACATCACGGCGGACGCCTCGGGCCCGAAGCACTTGAACCTGAAGATCTCGCGCGCCAAGCTGGAAGCGCTGGTCGAAGAACTGATCGAACGCACGATCGAACCCTGCCGCGTCGCCATCAAGGACGCCGGCGTGAAGGTTTCCGACATCGACGACGTGATCCTGGTCGGCGGCATGACCCGCATGCCCAAGGTTCAGGAAAAGGTGAAGGAATTCTTCGGCAAGGAACCGCGCAAGGACGTGAACCCTGACGAAGCCGTCGCCGCTGGCGCCGCCATTCAAGGTTCCGTGCTGTCGGGCGATCGCAAGGACGTGCTGCTGCTGGACGTGACGCCGCTGTCGCTGGGTATCGAAACCCTGGGCGGCGTGATGACGAAGATGATCCAGAAGAACACGACGATCCCGACCCGGTTCTCGCAAACCTTCTCGACCGCTGACGACAACCAGCCAGCCGTGACGATCAAGGTGTTCCAGGGCGAACGCGAAATCGCCGCGGGCAACAAGGCGCTGGGCGAGTTCAACCTTGAAGGGATCCCGCCGTCGCCGCGTGGCATGCCGCAGATCGAAGTCACGTTCGACATCGACGCCAACGGCATCCTGCACGTGTCCGCGAAAGACAAGGGCACCGGCAAGGAAAACAAGATCACCATCAAGGCCAACTCGGGTCTGTCGGAAGACGAGATCCAGCGCATGGTCAAGGATGCCGAGGCCAACGCCGAGGAAGATCACCGCGTTGCCGAGCTGGCTCAGTCGCGCAACCAGGCCGACGCGCTGGTGCACGCCACCCGCAAGTCGTTGACCGAGTACGGCGACAAGCTCGAGGCTTCCGAAAAGGAAAGCATCGAGGCCGCCATCAAGGACCTGGAAGACACGCTGAAGGAAGGCGACAAGGCCGCGATCGACGCCAAGGTGGAAGCCCTGTCGACCGCATCGCAGAAGCTGGGCGAAAAGATGTACGCCGACATGCAGGCGCAGCAAGCCGCCGGCCAGCAGCAAGCGGCCGATAACGCGAAGCCGGTGGACGACAACGTCGTTGACGCCGACTTCAAGGAAGTCAAGCGCGACCAATAATGGCCGGGCGCTGACCAGCCTCTGCCGCCCGGTAGCCGGAGAAATCCGCCTACCGGGCGTACTCATTCTGTAGCACTGAAAAGATGGCTCTTTTTTGAGCCCACGGATCATGGCAAAACGCGACTATTACGAAGTTCTGGGCGTGGCAAAGAACGCCTCGGACGACGAACTCAAGAAGGCCTATCGAAAGCTGGCCATGAAATACCACCCGGACCGCAATCCGGACAGCAAAGAAGCCGAAGAGAAGTTCAAGGAAGCCAAGGAAGCCTACGAGGTCCTGGGCGATGAACAGAAGCGTGCCGCGTATGACCGCTACGGCCATGCGGGCGTGGACCCCAATTCCGCCGGCATGGGCGGGGCGGGGATGGGCGGCGGTTTCGCCGACGCCTTCGGCGACATTTTTGGCGAGATCTTTGGCGGCGGCGGCGGTGGCCGTCGTGGCGGCGGCCCGCAGGTGTACCGCGGCGCCGACCTCAAGTACGCGCTGGAAATCACGTTGGAACAGGCCGCGGCCGGGTTCGACACTGAAATCCGCGTACCGAGCTGGGAACACTGCGATACCTGCCACGGCTCTGGCGCCAAGGCCGGCACATCGCCCAAGACCTGCCGCACCTGCGGGGGTTCGGGCGCGGTGCGCATGCAGCAGGGTTTCTTCAGCGTGCAGCAAACCTGCCCGACCTGCCACGGCAACGGCAAGGAAATCACTGATCCCTGCCCGGCGTGCGACGGCGTGGGTCGTATCCGCCGCAACAAGACGCTGCAGGTGAAGATTCCGGCCGGTATCGATGACGGCATGCGTATCCGCTCCAGCGGCAATGGCGAACCGGGCATCAACGGCGGTCCTCCGGGCGACTTGTATGTGGAAATCCACATCAAGCAGCACAAGATCTTCCAGCGCGATGGCGACGACCTGCACTGCGAGCTGACCATTCCGTTCACCACGGCGGCGTTGGGCGGCGAATTGCAGGTGCCGACGTTGGGCGGCAAGGCCGAGATTTCGATTCCCGAGGGCACGCAGTCCGGTAAAACCTTCCGTTTGCGCGGCAAGGGTATTCGCGGCGTGCGGGGCAGCTATCCGGGTGATCTGTACTGCCACGTGGTGGTGGAAACGCCGGTGCGCCTGAGCGAGGACCAAAAGAGCATCCTGCGCCAGTTCGAGACGTCGCTGAACGACGGGGGCGATCGCCACTCGCCGCAAAGCAAGTCCTGGACGGATCGGGTGAAGGAGTTCTTCAGCTGATAGGGCTGGGGGATGGGAAAAAGCCGCGAATTTGGTCGCGGCTTTTTTTTGGGTTTTTGCGGGGGATTTTGTTGGTTCTTGAGGGGGATTTGTGTGGGGTTGGGCGCTGCTTGATGGGTTGCGCGCGATGGAGGTTGGCATGCTGATGGCGGGGGGCTCGCGCTTCACCCATCCTACGTAATAGAAAGGCCGCGGTTTTATGCCGCGGCCTTGGTGCTGCTACTGCTACTACTCTACTGCTACTACTTCTACTTCTACTGCTACTGCGGTTGCCGCTGTGCCTTAAAAAACCGGTCCCAGGCCATGATGCCGCCTGAGACCGGCCGGGCTACAGCAAGCAGCTCACCGGGTGGTCGGCGGGTAGTCGAGCTCGCCGAACGTATATTGGCCGCTGGCCTTGGCTTGGGCCAGTTCTTGCTGGACGTCGGCGCGGGTCTTCACGCTGGCCGGCGCTGCATGGGTGGGCGGGTATTCGAGTTCGCCGAAGGTGTATTCGCCGCTGATCTTGGCTTGTTGCAACTGGGCTTGCACGTCTTGCGCGCTCAAGCTGGCGGCTTGGGGCAGGGCGGGCGGGTAGTCCAGTTCGCCAAACGTGTATTGGCCGTTGGCCTTGGCTTGCTGCAATTCGGTCGCGACCTGGTCGCGGGTCTTGGCTTGTTCAACGCCGGCGGCTTGGGCGCCAACGCCAACCAAAGCCAGGGATAGCAGCAGGGTGGTGGTTAGGGTTTTCATGATTGAGACCTCCGTGTCATCTTGGATGGGAGCGAATTCGGCATTACCGTCGTGGTTCGTTTTTTGTTCCCGATGACCGAATTCTGCGCGCTATCTCACCTGGGATAAACCCTTAATACCTGAAAACATCTTTCCAAATAGTCGAGTAATACGTTCAATTTTGGAAAATCTCCCCGTTTTTCGTAGGGTTATGCATGCCCGGGCAAGCTGATGGATGGCCCGGTGCATATCCGCTGATGCAAAAAAACCCCTGCACAAGGCAGGGGTTTGTGGGGTGCCTATTGTTCAGGGCGTGCTTTTCTTCGTGAAGTCGCCCGCAACCGCGGTGCTGAACCCGTCGGCGCGCAGGTACTTGCGTAACGCCGCGTTGACCACATCGGGCGTCAAGGCGGAGATCTTCTTGTCCATCTCGGCTGACCACTCAAACGTGCGGCCGCGTTGCAGGTAGTCAAGCCAGGTGCTGGCCAGGATGTCGTCTTGTGCGCGGGCCAGATTGCGGTAGTTCAGCAGCGCGTTGATGCCGTCCTGCACTTCCTTGTCGGAAAAGCCGTCCTTCAGCACACGCGCCAGTTCCTCGTTGATAGCCTTTTCCAGGCGTTCGCGATTCTGGGGGGCGTAAATGGCGTACATGGTCCAGCTGGCGCTGGGTTCGAACGACGACACCGACAGCGAGCTGCGCACGTTGTAGGACAGGCCCTCGGTTTCGCGCACGCGGTTCCACAAGCGTGACGTTTCCGACGCACCGAACAGGTAGTTGGCCAGATACAGGGCCGCGTAATCCGCGTCCGTGTCTTGCAGCTTCAACGGCATGCGCGACACGTAGAAGGCGTTGGCCTTGTCGGGCGTATTGATGTCGAACTGCTTGGCGGGAATGTCGCGATACGGGTTGGGCACGCGGGTGTAAGCGGGCGCCTTCTTCCAACCGGCCAGGCCTGTGGTGATGGCCTTTTCAACAGCCGCGGGCTCGAAGTCGCCCACGGCGGAATACTCGATCTTGCCGGCGCCGTAGAACTTGGCGTGGAACTTGGCGAGCGCGTCGCGGTTCAGGCCGCGCACGCTGGCCAAGGATTCTTCAAACGTCGGCACATAGCGCAGGTCGTCAGCGGGCCAGGGGTTGTCCTGGCGGGCCAGGGCGCGTCCGGCCAAGGCCGTGGGCTCGGTCATGGCGTTCTGGATCGAGGTTTCAAGCTGGCGCTGGTATTCGTCCAGCTGTTCCTTGGGGAAGTTGGCGTTGCGCACGATTTCCAGAGCCAGCGCGGTCAGCTCGGGCAGGTTCTCGCCCTTGGTCGACATGGCGATTTTCAGGGTCGTGCCGCCGCCGCTGAAGCCCAGCTCGGCTTGCAGCTTGTCCAGGCGGTCCTGGATTTCCTGGCGCGACAGCTTGGCCGTGCCTCGGATCAACAGATCCGCCGCAGCGCTCGAGTTCACGCGCTGGCCAAGCAGGTCTTTTTCATTGCCGAACTGAATCAGCATCTGCGCCTGCACGCGGCTGCCACGCGTGGCCTTGGGCAACAGCGCCAATTGAACCGGCCCGTTGGCGAGCTCCAGTGTCTTTCTTTGCGTCAGCTTGTCGATGTTTTCGGGCGTGGGATCAAAGGCGGATGCCGCCTTGAAGTCCGGATCACCCTTGTAGTCCTTGAACACGGAAGTCAGGTCCACACGTTGCGTTTGCGGCGCGCGCAGCGGCTTTTCCGTGGGGATGTAGCGGCCTTCGATGCGGTTGCTTTGCAGCAGATAGGTGGTTGCGGCTTGTTGGACTTCAGTCAGCGTGGCCTTGCGGGCGCGGTCGCGTTGCAGGAAGAACAAGCGCCAGTCGCCGGCGGCGATGGCTTCGGACAGCGCCACGCCAACTTGCTCGGGATCGCTGTAGGTTTGTTCCCAGGCGGTCAGCCATTTGCTGCGCGCGCGGTCCAGTTCCTGTTGCGTGAAAGGCGTTTTACCCAGCGATTCCAGCGTGCTGGTCAGCGTCTTCATGGCGGCGTCCAGGTCTTTGCCGGGCGGCAATTGCGCGCCGAACATCGCCAGGCCGGGATCGCGGTTTTCCATGGTGAAGCCGAACACGCCCGAGGCCATCTTCGTGGCGACCAGTGCGTGGTAAAGGCGGCCCGACGGGGTATCCGACAGGATGACGGTGGCCAGGTCCAGCGGCACGAAATCGGGGCTGCCGGCGGCGGGGATGTGGTACATGGCGGCTACCAGAGGCGTGCCGCCGGTACGGCGCAAGGTGACCGAACGTTCGCCGTCCTGCACCGGTTCAACGGTGTACTCGGGCGGCAATTTGCGGTCGGGCTTGGGCAGCTTGCCCAGCGTTTGTTCAATGTCCGCCAGCGTGGCCTGGGGGTCGAACTTGCCGGCCACGATCAGCACGGCGTTATCGGGCTGGTAGTACTCGTGATAGAAGGCGCGAAGCTGGCCGATGTCCACGTTTTCAACGTCGGAACGGGCGCCGATGGTGTTCTTGCCGTAGCTGTGCCACTGGTAGGCAGCCGCCTGCATTTTTTGCATCAGGATGCGCGACGGGCTGTTTTCGCCGCTTTCCATTTCATTGCGGACCACGGTCATTTCCGAATCCAGGTCTTCCTTGGCGATCAGGGAATTGACCATGGCGTCGGCTTGCCAGCCCAGGTACCACTTGAGGGTGTCGGGGTTGGCGGCGAAACTGGCGAAGTAGTTGGTGCGGTCGCTGGAGGTGGACCCGTTGGCCTGCAGGCCACGGCGGGAAAACTCGCCCATGGCGTTGCGCGTGGTGGACGTCCCCTTGAACAGCATGTGTTCCAACAGGTGCGCCATGCCGGTCTGGCCGTAGTTCTCGTTGCGCGAGCCCACCAGGTAGGTCATGTTGACGGTGGTCGACGGCTTGGACTCGTCGGGTACCAGCAGCACCCTGAGGCCATTGGCCAAGCGATATTCAGTGATGCCTTCAACCGAGGCGGCCTCCGAGACGCCCGCCGGAAGATCGGCGGCGCCGGCCTGAAAGGCCAGGAAGGAGGAGAACAGCAGCGCACCCAATGGGCGCGGCAGCTTCGACAGGGACAGGCGCATGGCAAACAATTCCTTTCGCATGGCAGAATCCGTTGGAGTGTATACGTTGGCAATGGTTCAGGCGCTGCAAGCCTGAGACGCAATACAAGGAAGTGCGACATGTCGTTATCGCTGGAAGTAGAAACGTCGCGACTGGTGCTGCGGCAATGGCGCGCGGATGACCGGCAGCCGTTCGCGGAAATGAACGGGGATCCGCGCGTGACCGAGTTCCTGCTGCCGCTGTCGGCACCGGAAAGCGATGCGCTGGCCGGACGGCTGGCGGCGGGCATTGACGAGCATGGCTGGGGGTTTTGGGCCGTTGAAGCGCCCGGTGTGGCGCCTTTCGTCGGCTTTGTCGGTATCAAGCCCATGCCGGCGATGCTGCCGTTCGCGCCGGGGGTCGAAGTGGGCTGGCGTCTGGCGCAGCCGTTTTGGGGGCGTGGCTATGCCAGCGAAGCCGCTGAAGCGGCATTGCGCGTCGGGTTCGAACAAATCAGGCTGGATGAAATCGTGGCGTTCACGGCGGTGGGCAATCAGCGCTCGCGCGCGGTGATGGCGCGGCTTGGCATGCAGGCCGATGCCGGCACGTTTGATCATCCGGCGTTGTCCCCGGGCCATCCGCTGCGTGAGCATGTGCTTTATCGCCTGCGCCGCGAGCATTGGATGGGTCGGAATAACGGTGACGCAGAGCCAGGCGGCATGCCGGTTGCGGCGGCATAAGGCGCGGAAAGCAGCGCCACCAGAGGGTGCTGCACTGCAATATCCTTCGTGCGCAAGGCAAATTTGAGGTCGTCCGGCTTGCGGGTGTAAGCTTTTCCAGACGTAGTAGCTGTTGCCGACGGGATGCGCGACAGCCGTCTACCCGGCTTCCCGTCCAACGCCAGACGCCGCCGCAAGCGCGGCGCCGGTGCTTGTCGTTCGCGCCTTCGCTGCCGGCATCCTGCCGGCGCATTTTTCGGAGGAACGACCCATGCTGACCGAAATCGTCACGCGTGCTCTGTCCCAATTGACCGGTAGCGCCTTGAGCGGCGACGGAATCAAAGGGCAGTTTCAGTACGCCTATGCCAGTGATGACGGCCAATTCGTGGCCATACTGACCCATGATATGACCACCTATGTGGTGGACTTGAACGCACAACGATACTTCGCGGAATGCGGCGGTTCGCCCCGTGGGTTTGCCGGACATGTGCTTGAGATGGAAGGCGCGGCCGTGCGCAGCCATCCGTGGCCGGCCGCCAATGATCTGTTTGACCTGGACATGGATGCGGACGAGCTTTCATGGCGCAAGTGCCCCGGCCCGCGGCACGCGTCCGCCACCAACCGATCTGTGGAGAGCCGCGCCGCCTGAGAGTGGCCAGAAGCGGCAACACTTTACTGAACCGCCGGATCGGCGGTTTTTTTTGTGCCCAGGCCCGTTGCCAGCGGCTACAAATGCGGGCCGTGACAGTACAATTTTTCGCCATGAACTCGCCCGCTGACACCCACGCGCCCGACGGCGCAACCCTTGTTGATTGCACGTACGAACGCCACGCGGATCAGATACTGGCCATTTTCAACGACGCCATCGTCAACTCCACCGCGCTGTACGACTACAAGCCCCGCCCGCGCGAAGCGATGCAGGGATGGTTCCAGACCAAGCAGCAGGGCGGCTTTCCGGTGGTCGGGTTTGAAAACGCGGCCGGCGAGCTGATGGCGTTTGCCAGCTATGGCACCTTCCGCGCCTGGCCCGCGTTCAAGTATTCCGTCGAGCATTCCGTCTACGTGGACGGGCGTTTTCGCGGCCGGGGCCTGGGCGAAGCGATGATGCGCGTGCTGATCGAGCGGGCACGCATCAATCAGGTGCACGTGCTGGTCGGCGGCATTGATGCCTCGAACGACGGCAGCATCCGCCTGCACGAGAAGCTGGGGTTCAAACACGCCGGCACAATCCGCGAAGCGGGCTTCAAGTTCGGCCGCTGGCTGGACCTGGCTTTTTATCAGTTGACGCTGGATACGTCTGAGCAGCCGGTGGACGGGTAAGGCTTATTTGGAGAGGACCCGCATCGCTTGTTCCAGACCCGCGACGGTGACCGGATACATGCGGTCCTGCATGATGTCGCGCATCAGCGCGATGGACTGACGGTATTGCCACGACGCGGTGGGTTCGGGGTTCAGCCACACCGATTTCGGCCAGGCATCCAGCAGCCGCCGCATCCATTGCGCGCCCGGTTCCTTGTTGTAGTGCTCGACGGACCCGCCGGGTTGCAGGATTTCGTACGGGCTCATGGTGGCGTCGCCGACGATGATCAGCCGCCAATCCGGGTTGTACTTGCGCAGCACGTCCCAGGTGTCGAAACGTTCGTTCTGGCGGCGGCGGTTGCTTTGCCACAGGCTTTCGTACGGGCAGTTGTGGAAGTAATAGACTTCCAGATTGCGGAATTCGCTGCGCGCCGCTGAAAACAATTCTTCCACGCGGCCGATGTGGTCGTCCATGCTGCCGCCCACGTCCAGCAGCATCAGCACCTTCACGGTGTTGTGGCGCTCGGGCACCATGCGCAGGTCCAGATGGCCGGCGTTGCGCGCGGTGCTGGCGATGGTGTCGTCCAGGTCCAGCTCCATGTCGGCGCCTTGGCGCGCAAAGCGGCGCAAGCGCCGCAGCGCCACCTTGAAGTTGCGCGTGCCTAGTTCAACCTGGTCGTCATAGTCCTTGAACTGGCGCATGTCCCAGACCTTGACCGCCGAGCGGTTGCCCGCCGACGCGCCGCCCACGCGGATGCCTTCAGGGTGATAACCGCCGTTGCCGAACGGCGAGGTGCCGCCGGTGCCGATCCATTTGCTGCCGCCCGCGTGGCGCTCTTTCTGCTCTTCCATGCGTTCCTTGAAGAGCTCCATCAGCTTGTCCCAGCCGTGCTTTTCAATGGCGGCTTTTTCTTCGGGCGACAAGTTCTTCTCGAACTCCTTGATCAGCCAGTCCAGCGGAATTTCCTTGTCCGCCGGCAGGGCTGCCTGGATGCCCTTGTAGTAGGCGCCAAAGGCCTTGTCGTAGCGGTCGTAGAGCGATTCGTCCTTGACCAGCGTGGCGCGCGCCAGGAAGTAGAACTCGTCCAGCGTGGGCGCCATCAGGTCGTGGCGCAGGGCGTCCACCAGGGTCAGGTATTCCTTGACCGAGACGGGCAGCTTGTGCGCCCGAAGGTGGTAGAAGAAGTCGATCAGCATGGGCAGGCGGCCGGTGGCGTGGGGATCAGCGGCGCTGGCCGCCGCGGGTCATGGCCGCCAGGCGTTCCAGCAGGTGCACGTCTTGCTCGTTCTTCAGCAGCGCGCCGGCCATCAGCGGCACGGCGGTGGCCGTGTGGGCGTCGATCTCGGCCGCTGTGGCGTTTTCGGCCAGCAGCAGGCGCAGCCAGTCCAGCAGTTCAGAGGTGGACGGCTTTTTCTTCAGGCCGGGCGCATCGCGCAGCGCAAAGAAGGTGTCCAGCGCCGCGCGCAGCACGTCCTGCTTCAGGTGCGGGTAGTGCACGGCGACGATGTCGCGCATGGTGTCGCGGTCGGGGAAGCGGATGTAGTGGAAGAAGCAGCGGCGCAGGAATGCGTCGGGCAGGTCCTTCTCGTTGTTGGACGTGATGATGACCAGCGGGCGATGGCGCGCGGAGATGGTCTCGCGCGTTTCATACACATGGAATTCCATGCGGTCTAGTTCGCGCAGCAGGTCGTTGGGGAATTCGATGTCGGCCTTGTCGATCTCGTCGATCAGCAGCACCACCGGTTCGTCCGCCTGGAACGCTTGCCACAAGGTGCCTTGCACGATGTAGTTGCGGATGTCGCGCACTTTCTCGTCACCCAATTGCGAGTCGCGCAGGCGCGACACGGCGTCGTATTCGTAGAGGCCCTGGTGCGCCTTGGTAGTGGACTTGATGTGCCATTGCAGCAGCGGCCGGCCCAACGCGCGCGCCACCTCTTCGGCCAGCATGGTTTTGCCGGTGCCCGGCTCGCCCTTGATCAGCAGCGGACGCTGCAAAGTCAGGGCGGCGTTGACGGCCAGTTTCAGGTCGTCGGTGGCGACGTAAGAGTCGGTCCCGTTGAAGCGGGCAGGCGTGGCGGAGTGTGCGGACTGGGCTGCGGACATAGGCTGATGGCTTCCGAGGATTGACGGTGATCAATACCCAACGCAAGGTATTAATCCTGAGCAATTATCGTACAATCAGGCGGTTTTGCAGTTGGGTTCGACCCGCAACGTGTTTGCAGGGGGCCGACGTGTGAGCAGGCCCTAGTCCTTAAGCCATACCAAGAAGAGCCATTCCAATGAAGTTGCGAACCTCTCTGAAGTGCACGGTTTCCGTGTTGGCCGCGATAGCATCCTGTGCGATCGCCGGTCAGGCTGTTGCTGCTGACGCAGCGCCTGTCGGTAACATCCAAAACGCCCGCGACAAGGTTTCCATGTGCATCGGTTGCCACGGCATCGAAGGCTACAAGGCGACGTTCCCCGAGCTCTATCACGTGCCGATGATTGCTGGCCAAAACGCCAAGTACATCGAAACCGCCCTCAACGAGTACAAGAAAGGCGCGCGCAGCCATCCCACGATGGACGCCATTGCCGGCAGCCTGTCCGACCAGGACATCGCCGATCTGGCCGCGTACTACGCGAATCTCAAATAAGGGGCAAACAATGAATCGCACGATGCTTGCCCTTCTGGGCGCGACTTTCGCCATGGCGGGCGCTTCCGTCCAGGCGCAGGACCTGGCCGCCGGCAAGGCCGTTTTCGATAAATTCAATTGCGCGTCGTGCCACGGCGCCGACGCCAAGACCGCGGTGGACCCGTCCTACCCCACGCTGGCCGGCCAGCACGCTGATTACCTGGTCCACGCGCTGAAGGCCTACAAGCGCGGAGCCTCCGGCAGCGCCGCCACCGCCAACGTACGCAAGAACCCCATCATGGGCGCTTTTGCCACCCAATTGTCCGACCAGGATATTTCCAACGTGTCGGCATGGCTGGCGTCCCTGCCCAGCGACCTGGGCGTACGCAAGTAATTACGCCTTACAGGCTGGCGCGGCGGCGGATCAGGTCGATATAGCTGTCGCTGTCCAGCGGCGTGCCCAGCCGCTGCGCTTCCCACACCACTTGCCCCAGGCATTCCATGATTTCGTGGGCTGCGTGGTGGGCGTCCGAGCGTGCGGTCAATTGCTGGTAAGCCAGACGGATGCCGGGCGGATGGTCGATGGACAATTGTTCCGCGATGGCCAGGTGCATGGACAGGTGCAGGAACGGATTGGTGCGCCCCTTTTCCACCGCGTATTCCATGGTCATGGCCTCAGGGCTTTCAAGGTCGCCGTGGTATTCGGGATGCTCGATGATCCAGTCCAGCGCGATGGCCTCGAGCGGAGTCAGCACCTCGTTGGCGCGGTGCTTGCGCCAGGTGTCGATAAAGAATTCGCGGACTTGGTCGCGTGAGGGATTGAACATCGGTGGGGACGGAATGCGGTGTAGGACGCATTATTTTACCGCGCGCCCGATGGCGGCCGCTTGCCCCGGGGCCTTTGCGATATAGAATTGGTTGCTATCCGCCATCCGGTGTGCGGTTCGCGAGGGCGATTCTCCCTGCGGAATCGGACGCTTTCCGATGCGGCGCGTGCAGAAAAACCACCCGGAGCAAATGGAGCATTCATGTCCTACCAACATATCAAGGTTCCCGCTGGCGGCCAGAAAATCACGGTCAACGCTGATTTCTCGCTGAATGTGCCTGAACAACCCATCGTTCCCTTCATTGAAGGCGACGGCACGGGCGCTGACATCACCCCGGTGATGATCAAGGTTGTCGACGCCGCGGTGCAAAAAGCCTATGGCGGCAAGCGCAAGATCCACTGGATGGAAGTCTATGCCGGCGAGAAGGCCACCAAGGTCTACGGCCCGGACGTCTGGCTGCCCGACGAGCCCCTGGAAGTCGTCAAGGACTACGTGGTGTCCATCAAGGGCCCGCTGACCACCCCGGTTGGCGGCGGCATCCGCTCGCTGAACGTGGCGCTGCGCCAGCAACTGGACCTGTACGTCTGCCTGCGTCCGGTGGCGTACTTCAAGGGCGTGCCCTCGCCGGTGCGTGAACCCGAAAAGACCAACATGGTGATCTTCCGCGAAAACTCGGAAGACATTTATGCGGGCATCGAATACATGGCCGAAAGCGAGCAGGCCAAGGAACTGATCCAGTTCCTGCAGACCAAGCTGGGCGTGAAGAAGATCCGCTTCCCGAACACCTCGTCCATCGGCATCAAGCCCGTGTCGCGCGAAGGCACCGAGCGCCTGGTGCGCAAGGCCGCGCAGTACGTCATCGACAACGACCGCACGTCGCTGACGCTGGTGCACAAGGGCAACATCATGAAGTTCACGGAAGGCGGCTTCCGGGACTGGGGCTACGAGCTGCTGCAGAAGGAATTCGGTGCGCAACTGATCGACGGCGGCCCGTGGTGCAAGTTCAAGAACCCCAGGACGGGCCGCGAGATCATCGTCAAGGACGTGATTGCCGACGCCTTCTTGCAGCAGATCCTGCTGCGCCCGGCCGAATACGACGTGATCGCCACGCTGAACCTGAACGGCGACTACATCTCGGACGCGCTGGCCGCGCAAGTGGGCGGCATTGGCATCGCGCCGGGGGCCAACCTGTCGGACTCGGTCGCCATGTTCGAAGCCACCCACGGCACGGCGCCCAAGTACGCGGGCAAGGATTACGTGAACCCCGGTTCCGAAATCCTGTCGGCCGAAATGATGCTGCGCCACATGGGCTGGACCGAAGCCGCCGACCTGATCATCTCCAGCATGGAAAAGTCCATCCTGTCCAAGAAGGTCACGTATGACTTCGCCCGCCTGCTGGAAGGCGCGACCCAGGTGTCGTGCTCGGGCTTTGGCCAGGTCATGATCGAAAACATGTAAACACGCGGACCCTCCCGCGATGTTCCGCTGAACCCGTCCGCCGTCATGGCGGGCGGGTTTTGTCTACCTAATCCGCATGAAGCGCGCTGTCGCTTGCGCTGTTCTTTCCAGGCTGATCGCTGTGCCCCGAATGTATGTTTCCTTAGCCACCTGGCTGGTGTTGCTGGTTCCCGCGCTGGCCCTGACCAGCCCTGTGGGCGGACCCGCCGTGCTTTATCTAAGCGCCCCGATCGCGTTGGCCGCGTTGGTGATGAACGCCGTCAAGCGGTACGAGCCCATGAATTTCGGCGCCTTGTGGCCGATGTCATTGGTGCTGCTGCTGCCACTGGCCTGTATGTTCACCACGTCCGCGGTGCGAGGCGTGTGGAGTAATTCCGAACTTGAAAAGCTGCTGCGCTTTGCGTTGGCGCTGCCGGTGCTATGGCTGTTGCTGCGCGCGCCGCAGCGGTGGCTCAAGCTGGTGCAGTGGAGCATTCTGGCGGGCGCGCTTGCCGGGTCGGTGCTGCTGATCGTCACCATGCAGACCGAGGGCCGCGCCGCCATGGTCGACGTGGGCGGGCGCTATAACGCCGTAGCCTTCGCGAACATGACGCTGTTGTTCGGCGCCATGACGCTCTTGTCCCTGGGCTTCGGTCCCGCCACGCGCTGGCCACGCCTGGAGACGGCGGTGAAGCTGTTGGTGGTGGTGTTGTCCGTCATCGCCACCTGGATGTCTGAAACGCGTAGCAGTTGGATGCTGCTGCCCATCTTGGGGCTGGTGTTCCTGCTGGGCCTGCGCAACTGGAAGCGCCGCCACAAGGTGTACTGTGCCTTGGCCGTCTGTGTGGCGCTGGTGGCCAGCGCCGCCGCCATCTGGACGTTCAGCAGCCGGATGCACGAGATCTCGAAAGACGTCCAGGGGTTTGCCACGTCGGCCAACCGCGATACGTCCTTCGGCATCCGCTTGCAACTGTGGCATGCGTCGATCCTCATGTTCGAAAAGAGCCCCATCGTGGGCGTGGGCCCCAGCAAATTCCGCGATGAACTGCGCACGTTGCAAACCCAGGGCATCGTCACGCAGGAAGTGGTTGAGGGCTTTGGCGAGCCCCACAACGACATGCTCGGGGCCTTGTCCGGGTATGGCGTGCTGGGCCTGCTCACGATTCTTATCCTGTACCTGGTGCCGGCGGCGGTATTCTTCCGTCGGCTGGCTAGCGATGATCGGGTGATTCGCGTTGGCGCGCAGTTGGGGTTGCTGTTCTGCCTGGGTTTTTGCGCCTTCAGCTTGACCGAGATGATGTTCCGCAACATGCGCAGCGTGCCCAACTATTCGTTGATCGTGGTGACGCTGATTGCGTTGACGACGCCGCGCGCCGCGCAGGCGGCCCAAAGCGCATTGCGGCGTTGACGACAAGCGGAGAAATCTCCGCAATGCAAGCACTACCGAACGCAAGGCCCACGGGCCTTGCGTTTTTCTTATGGGCCTTGCGTTAGATCAATGGCCCTACGTCTTACTAGTGAAAACCCTGCTGCGTCACCGTATCCTGACGGATCGCAATACATAAACCGTCACATTCTGCCGTCAAAAGTTTCATGTCGCAGATTGGAAAATAACGAGGAGAGGCTGTGAAAAATTCCAGTCTGCGCAGGGAGCTGTTGTGGTTCGTATTCGCCATTGGCGCGGTGGTTCTGATGCTGGGTGCCTGGGATGCCTGGCAGCGCCGCGCCGAGATGGTGGCCGAGCGCAAGACCGAATTGCGTCATGTGCTGGACCTGTCGGCAGGCATCCTGCGCAATGGCAAGCAAAGCGTCAGCGAAGGCATGCCGCTGGCGCAGGCCAAGCAGAATGTGGCGCGGCGCCTGGCGCAACTGCGCTACGGTGACGACGGTTACGTGGGCGTGTTCGGTGATGACTATGCGTTGCTGGTGCACCCGGACGCCAAGCTGGTGGGCACGAACGTACGCGCCATCAGGGATGTGGACGGCCTGCCGATCTTCGAAAACCTCTATGCCGAAGGCAAGGCCGGCGGCGGCTATGTGGAGTATCGCTTTCCGAGGCCGGGCGCCGACGAGGCCTTGCCGAAGATCAGCTACGCGGCCTATGACGCGGAGTGGGGCTGGCTGATCTTTACCGGGCTCTATGTGGATGATGTCGACGCCGCGTTCACCGGCACCTTGTGGCGCCAGGGGGGCGTGACGCTGGGCCTGCTGGCTTTGCTGCTGATCGGGGCGTTGCGCTTCTTCCGCACGCATGTGATCGGCCCCTTGGATGAGGCCGTGGCGCTGTGCGAGCGCGTGGCCAATGGCGACTTGTCGGGCAGCGTGTCGCACCACCATCGCGGCGAGATAGGCCGCCTGTTCGAAGGAATGGGGCGCATGCAGGACCGCCTGCAAGCCGCCTTGCGCACGATCGTGCAGTCCACGGGATCCATCGCGGCGGCCTCGCGCCAGATCGCGGCCGGCAGCATGGATCTGTCCGACCGTACCGAGAAGCAGGCCGCGGCGCTTGAGCAAACCGCCGCCAGCGTGGAAGAGATTACGGCCACCGCCAAGCAAAGCGCGGAACACGTGCGCGAAGTCAGTTCCCTGGCCGGCCAGTCTGCGCAACTGGCCCGCCAGGGCAGCGAAGAAACGCAGCACGCCATCGACGCCATGCGCGAGATCTCACACAGCTCGCAACGCATCGGCGAGATCATCAGCGTGATTGACGGGATTGCTTTTCAAACCAATATCCTGGCCTTGAATGCGGCGGTCGAAGCGGCGCGGGCAGGCGAGCAGGGACGCGGCTTTGCGGTGGTGGCGGGCGAAGTTCGGGCATTGGCCCAGCGTTCCGCCACGGCCGCCAAAGAGATCAAGGGCTTGATCGAGACCTCGTCGGACTCCGTCACGCGCGGCAGCGAACGGGTGGGTCAGGCCAGTGCAACCATGGGCAGCGTGCTGGAATCAGCCGCCACCAGCGCGCCGCTGATGGGCGAGATTGCCACCGCGTCAGCCGAGCAAAGCGTGGGTATCGAACAGATCAACCAAGCCGTCACGCACCTGGACAGCGTGACGCAGCAGAACGCGGCGCTGGTCCAGGAGTTTGCCGCGTCAGCGGCCACGCTGCACGAGCAGGCCGATGGCCTGGCGCGCGCGGTGTCGGTATTCAAGCTGTCTGCAGCCGGCTAGGCAAGTCTTGCAGGGCGTTCATTGCGCGTTGCAGGCGCGGGGTGAGGTCACGGCTGGCGGGCATCATGGGCATGCGTAGTTCGTCGGCGATCAGCCCCTGCATGGCAAGTGCACGCTTGATCGGCGCGGGATTCGGCTCGGCGAACAGTAGCCGGATCAGCGCGCGCAGCGGCTCGAAAAGCTCGCGCGCGGCTTGCGCCTGGCCTGCGTGCGCCAGGCGCATGATTTCCACATAGCGCTCGGGAAACAGGTGTGCGGCGGCCGGGATGGCGCTGCGCCCGCCGGCCAGCCAATGGTCCAGCAAGGACAGGTCGTCGCCGCACAGCGCGTCCAGTTTGCCGCGCGCGTTCAGGGCGGCGAGCACTGCCGGGTTGCATTCCTTGACGGCGGAAAAGTTGGGCAGCAAGGCCAGCGATTCCATGGTCTCGACCGTCATGGTCACGCCCGTGCGCTTGGGGATGTTGTACAGAATGATGGGGCGTTCGGTGGCCCAGGCGATCTGCCGGTAATGCCACAGGATGCCGGCTTGCGAGGGGCCCAGATAGTAAGGCGGCGGCACCAGATAGCCCGCCGGGCCGTGCTTGTCCAGACGCCGGATGGCCGTGGCCACGCCTCGTGTGTCCACGCCGCCCGCGCCGAATATCAGCGGCAGCGCATGCGGGTCGCTGGCAATGGCCTGGGCCATCTCGATTTTCTCGGACAGGCTAAGCAGATTGCCTTCGCCGGTGGAACCGAACAGCACCAGGCCGGCGATGCCCGCGTTGCGGTAGTAGCGGGCCAGCGCCTGCGCGGCGTCCATGTCCACGTAGCCGCCGCGCAGCGGCGTGACCATGGGCAGCCAGATGCCTTCAAAACGCGAAGGCAGTGGCATGCGAGTCAGCGGCATGTGAGTCAGCGGATCGTGAGTCAGCGGATTGTGAGTCAGCGGCATGTCCATGGCCTAGCGTCTCGTGATGGCGGTGGCCGCGCGCACCGGTCCGAATTCTGCCTGGGGCAGCCCACGCATGACGGCATGCATCATGTCGTCCAGTTCGTCGCGGGCGCATTGCAGTTGCAGCGTGCTTTGCGCGTGCGCGTGGTCCACCGACAGCAGGTAGATGCCGATGCGATTACCCAGTGCCTGGTGCAGCGCAAGGCGCACCTTCAACGCATCCAGCGTATCGATCCTGACCGTCAACGCTACCTGCTGGCTATGCGCCAGTGGCAAGCTTGCGGTGAGATTGCGCGAAGCAGGGCGGCTCGTATGCAGTCGGGGAATCATGGCGGGGTCGGAGCGGAGGCGCCGCATGGGGCGATCCGCGTTTCCTGTTGGTTGATGACGATTCCACTATAGGAATCGCGCCGTAAATCCTGCCGAAAAAGGCGGGCGCGGCGCGTAAAAATCGCGTCAACGCCCGGGCGCTCAGAAGGTCTTGGTCAGCGACAGCAAGCCGGTCGCGCGGCCCATGTCGCGGCCGTGCGTGTTGGTGTAGACGGCACGGTCCGCGTTGGTGTCCAGGTAGGCCAGCGACACGGACAGGCCCTGTCCAAAGTCCTTGGTCAGCCCAAGCTTCCAATCGGTGTAGGAACCGTTGTCTACGTTCTTCACAAGCTGGCGTCCCACATGGGCGTTGAGCGTCAGCCCCCATACGCCGGTATCAACGTTGGCGGCCACATCGAAGTACTGGCTGTATTTGCTGTCGGCGAAGCCGAACAGGTTGGTCAGGGCGATGGAGTACTTGAACATGACCGGGCCGTAGCCGATGCCGGCGTACAGCTCGGTGGTGTCGGGGCTGGTGTAGCCCGAGGGAAAGTCGCCCGGGTAGTAGTACTGCAAGATGCCCAGGTCCACCGGCACGCCTTCGGCCAGATTGCCCTTGTAGCCGCCGTAGAAATCCATTTCGACGGGGGCGGACACGTCGGGGTTGCTGTCGCCCAGCCAACTGATGCTGGAGTTCCAATTGCCCAGATAGAAGCCGCTGGCGTGGGCCAGGTCAAAGCCGCCTTGGATGGCGGGCTTGTTGTTCGTCTGCATCAAGCCGCGATAGCGGTATTGGCTGGCCAGCGTAAGGTTGGCCGACAGCGTGAAGTCGCTGGCGGCGGGGGCGGCAGCGGGGGCGGGCATGTCGCTGGCCTGCGCGGTGGCGGCCAGGCTCAGCAGCGCGAGCGCGGCGACGGAATTGCGGAACATGGAGTACTCCTGGTGTTGAACGGGATCGCAACAATAGGAGGATCGGCATAAACCGCGAGACAAGACTCGCGCTGTTCCCGTAAAGGCGGGATAAAGGCGGGATAGTGGCCGAGAAAAACTGATCTGTGTCGCGCGATCAGCCTGCGAAGCGGTAGCCCACGCCGATCTCGGTCATCAGGAAGACGGGTTGCGCCGGGTCCGCTTCCAGTTTCTGTCGCAGATGCCCCATGTAGATACGCAGGTAGTGGTTGCTTTCGATGTGCGAGGGGCCCCAGACCTCGCGCAGCAACTCGCGGTGCGTCATGACTTTGCCGCGATGTGCAAGCAGCGCGGCCAGCAGGCGGTATTCCATGGCGGTCAGGTGCACGTGCTGGCCGGCGCGTTCGACGACGCGCTTGGCGAAGTCGATGCGGACGTCGCCGAACGTGATCTCGGCCGCGTTGCCGGCGCCCGCCCGCGCATGGCGGCGCAACAGCACGCGCAGCCGGGCCAGCAGTTCGCTGACGCCGAAGGGCTTGGTCAGGTAGTCGTCTGCGCCCGCGTCCAGCGCGGCCACCTTGTCGGGCTCGGCGCTGCGGGCGGACAGGACCAGCACGGGCACTTGCGTCCAGCCGCGCAGTTCGCGGATCAGCGTCATGCCGTCTTCGTCGGGCAGCCCCAGGTCCAGCACGATGGCGTCGGGCTGGCGCGTGCCGGCCTCGATCAGGCCGCGCTTGACGGTGTCGGCCTCGTGCACGACGCAGCCCTCGCTTTCCAGGGCCTGGCGCACAAAGCGCCGGATGTTGGCGTCGTCTTCGATGATCAGAACGATAGGCTGGTAGTCGAACATGCTGCGCGTGTCTTCAAGGAATGTCGGATTGAATTTCGGGTTGAACGTCGGGCGGCGTTCCCAGCGGCAGGCTGAAGACGAATTGCGCGCCCGAGGCTTGGCCGGGGGCGTGCTCGACCCAGATGCGGCCGTGGTGGGCCTGGATGATGGCCTCGCACACGGCCAGGCCCAGGCCCACGCCGGGCGTTGCGGACTCGCGGTCGCCACGCGTGAATTTTTCGAAGATGCGGCGTTCGGCGCCCGGCGCGACGCCAGGGCCGTTGTCGCACACGGCCACGCGCAGCATGCCGTCGTGAACCGTTGCGTGGATGTGCACGGTGCTGCCGGGCGGCGTGTACTTGGCCGCGTTTTCAAGCAGGTTGCACAGCACGCGTTCGATCAGCACCCCATCGCACTCCACCAGCGGCAAGTTCGACAGCGGGGCCACGGTCACGCGGTGCGCGGCCAGGGGTTCGCGCATGGCGGCCAGCGACGCGCCTACCAGCTCTTCGATGGATTGCCATTCCAGACGCAGCGGCGTGTCGTGGCTTTGCAGCCGCGCCATATCCAGCAGATTGACGACCAGCGCATGCATGCGCTGGGCTTGGTCGCGCATGGCGCGGATGGTTTCCTGTACATCGTCGGGCAGCGTGCCCGGCCGGCGCGTCAGCGTGTCGGTCATGCCGACCAGGCTGGTGAGCGGTGTGCGCAGGTCATGCGACACCGCCGCCAGCAGCGAGTTGCGCAGCCGTTCCGATTCCATGCTGACCAGCGCCTGCTGCGCCACCTCGACGTAGTGCAGCCGTTCCAGGGCAATGGCGATAAGCGTGGCGTAGGCTTCGATCTGGCGGCGCGAATCGGGATGCGTGAACAGGCTGCGGCGGGGCGCGGCCAGGGCCAGCACGCCGCGTGTGCGCATCGGCGCTTTCAACGGCAGATACAGCAATTCGCTGTTGGACAGCGTGGTGGTGCCCGCGCCGGCGGGCTGGCCGTGGTCATACACCCATTGGGCCAGCGCCGATTCCAGGGCAGGCATGTCGGCGGCGGCGGGTGAGGCCAGCTTCAAGCGGTCGTCCAGTCCCAGGATATACAGCGCACAACGCGAGCCGAAGGTGGCGTGTACGAATGCCCCGGCCAGGGCCACGATCTGCTCGGGCAACAGCGCCGACGACAATTCGCGCGCGAACTCATACAGGCTGCGCGCGTCGGCTTCGCGCTTGACCGATACCTGCGCCTGTAGCCGCAGCCCCGCCGTCAGTTGCCCGATCAACAGGCCCACGGCCAGCAGCACGGCGAAAGTCAGCAGGTATTGCACGTCCGACACGGCAAACGAGGCCAGCGGCTGCACGAAGAAAAAGTCGAACAACCCGACGCTGACGACCGACGCCAGCGCGGCAGGGCCGCGCCCATGCCGCAGCGCCACCGCCACCACCGCCAGCAGGAACAGCATGACGATGTTGGTCTGGTGCAGCGCGGGAAACGCCAGCATCGACAAGCCGGTGGCCACCGCGCAATAGCACAGCGCCCAGGCATAGCCCAGCCAGGGGCTGGCGCCACGGTCGTCGGCGTTGATGCGCGCGCCACGCCCCAGTGTCAGCGGGTCGCGCCCTGGCGGGGCGCTGGCGGGCAGCGGGGGGGCGCCCAACCGGATGATGTCGATTTCGGGGCAGCCCGCGGCCAGCATGTCGGCAAAGCTGTGCCGGCGCCATAGCCATCCCGGCGCGAGGGCGGCGGACAGTAATGCGGACAGGGATACGCGCAGGCGCTGCAGGCCGCTGGCGCGCGTACGGCCCACGACGGCCTTGGTGATGTTGTGCCGACGCACGTAGCGCACCACCGCGTCGACCATGTCGCCACCCGCCAGCGTTTCCGTGCGCGCGCCCAGGCTGTCCGCCAGCGCCAGGCTGCGTTGCATGCGGTCTTGCTCGGCTTGAGGCGTGGGTGCCGCGCGCGGCGTGTCGATGGTGACCACGTGCAGATCGCATTCCAGTTGCTGACTCAGGCGATGGGCGCTGCGGATGACGTATTCGGCGTCAGCGTCCGGGCCGATGCAGGCCACCACGGCTTCGCGCGTGCGCCATACCGGTTCGATGGCGCGGTCGCGCCGATACGCCTGCACGTCGTCGTCCACGTGGTCGGCGGTGCGGCGCAGCGCCAGCTCGCGCAAGGCGATCAGGTTGCCTTTGCGAAAGAAATTGCGCGTGGCGTGGCGGGCTTGTTCGGGCAGATAGACCTTGCCTTCTTTCAGCCGCCTTAGCAGTTCATCGGCCGACAGGTCCACCAGGATGACTTCGTCGGCGGTGTCGAAGACCTCGTCGGGCACGGTTTCCCAGACGCGCACGCCCGTGATGCTACCGACCGCTTCGTTCAGGCTGTCCAGATGCTGCACGTTCAGCGTGGTCCAGACGTCAATGCCGGCGGCCAGCAGTTCGTGGATGTCTTGCCAGCGCTTGGCGTGGCGGGAACCGGGCGCGTTGGAATGCGCCAGTTCGTCCACCAGCACCAGGCCGGGGCGCGCGGCCAACGCGCCGTCCAGGTCGAACTCTTTCAGTACGTGGCCCCGGTACGCCACGTCTTTCAGCGGCAGGGCTGCGATGCCTTCCAGCAAGCTGGCCGTTTCGCGACGGCCGTGAGTTTCGACGATGCCGGCCAGCACGTTCACGCCCTGGGCCGCTTGAGCGCGGGCGGCCACCAGCATGGCGTAGGTCTTGCCTACGCCGGCCGACGCGCCAAAGTACACGCGCAGCTTGCCGCGCGCTGCCTCGCGCGCGGCGTCGTCCAGCGTTTTCAAAAGCGCGTCCGGATCGGGACGCTCGCCAGCAATGTCAGCCATGAACGCGCAAGAGTGGGGTGGGAAAGGCTGGCGATACTATACGCCGCGCCATCATTGTGCCGGGTGCAATTTGTCCAGCGCCAGGTTCAGCGTCAACACATTGACGACCGGTTCCCCCAATACGCCCAGCCAGGGCTTTTCCGTGTGGGCCTGGATCAGTGCATCCACCTGCGCGCGCGGCACATGGCGGGCCCGCGCCACCCGTGCGGCCTGATAGTTGGCGGCGGCGGGGCTGATGCTGGGGTCCAGGCCACTGCCGGACGCGGTCACCAAGTCCACCGGCACCGGCGTGGGGTTGTCGGGATCGGCCGCTTTCAACGCCGCGATGCGGGCCTGGATGGCCTCGGCCAACGCGGGGTTGCGCGGACCCAGGTTTGAACCACCCGAGGCCGTGCCGTTGTACGGCATGGGCGCGGTGGCGGACGGCCGGCCCCAGAAGTACTGCGGCGCGGTGAACGACTGGCCGATCAGTTCCGACCCGACCACCTTGTCGCCTTGCGTGATCAGCGAACCTGCGGCCTCGTGAGGGAACACCACGGCGGCCACGCCGCGCGTCAGGAAGGGGTAGGCCAGGCCCGTCACCAACGACAGCGCGGCGAAAACGACCAGCGCGGGACGCAGCACGCCACCTTGGCGCGCTTGGGCGGGGGTTGGGGTAGTGATGGATTTCATGATGGATTCCTTGTTTGTGGGGGAGGCGGCGGCCAGGCCAGGCCTGGCCGGCTCGGGCTCAGGCCCAGCCCAGCGCGGCCAGCACCATGTCGACCAGCTTGATGCCAACGAAGGGCACCAGCAGCCCGCCCAGCCCGTAGATCAGCAGGTTGCGGCGCAGCAGCACCGATGCGCCCAGGGGCCGGTAGCGCACACCCTTGAGCGCCAGCGGAATCAGCACCACGATGATCAGCGCGTTGAAGATCACGGCCGACAGGATGGCCGAGGCGGGCGTCGTCAGGTGCATGATGTTCAGCACGTTCAACTGCGGGAAGACGGTGGCGAAGGCGGCGGGGATGATGGCGAAGTACTTGGCCACGTCGTTGGCCACGCTGAACGTGGTCAGCGCGCCGCGCGTCATCAGCATCTGCTTGCCGATCTCGACAATCTCGATCAGCTTGGTGGGGTTGGAGTCCAGGTCCACCATGTTGCCGGCTTCCTTGGCGGCCTGGGTGCCGGAGTTCATCGCCACGGCCACGTCCGCCTGCGCCAGCGCGGGGGCGTCGTTGGTGCCGTCGCCCGTCATCGCCACCAGGCGGCCTTCGGCCTGATAGGCGCGAATCAGTTGCAGCTTGGCCTCGGGCGTGGCCTCGGCCAGGAAGTCGTCGACGCCGGCTTCGGCCGCGATGGAAGCGGCGGTCAGCTTGTTGTCGCCGGTGATCATCACGGTCTTGATGCCCATGCGGCGCAGCTCGGCAAAGCGCGTCTGGATGCCGGGCTTGACGATGTCTTTCAGTTCCACCACGCCCAGCGCGCGGTTGCCGTCGCTGACCAGCAGCGGCGTGCTGCCGCGTCGCGCCACGTCTTCGGCCTGATGCAACACGGCGTCGGGCACGCTGGCGTCCAGCGCCTTGAGCCAGGACTGCACGGCGTCGACCGCGCCTTTGCGGATCATGCGTTCGCCCAGGTTCACGCCGCTCATGCGGGATTGCGCGGTGAAGGGAACGAACTCGGCGTCTGCAACACGCGCGGCGGGGGCGTGGGTGGTCTTGTCGGCCAGCGCCACGATGCTGCGACCTTCCGGCGTTTCGTCGGCCATGGAGGCCAGGCGGGCGGCGTCGGCCAATTCGCGGGCGGACACGCCCGGCGCGGGCAGGAACGTGGATGCCTGGCGGTTGCCGAAAGTGATGGTGCCGGTCTTGTCCAACAGCAGCACGTCCACGTCGCCCGCCGCTTCGACCGCGCGGCCGGACGTGGCAATGACGTTGGCGCTCATCATGCGGCTCATGCCCGCCACGCCGATGGCCGACAGCAGGCCGCCGATGGTGGTCGGAATCAGGCAGACCAGCAGCGCCACCAATACCGTCACCGTGACCACCGCGCCGCCACCCGCCGCGTTGACCGCGTAGATGGAGAACGGCATCAGCGTCACGACCACCAGCAGGAACACCACGGTCAGCCCGACCAGCAAAATGGTCAGCGCCAGTTCGTTGGGCGTCTTCTGGCGCTTGGCGCCTTCCACCATGGAGATCATGCGGTCCAGGAAGCTCTCGCCGGGGTCGGCCGCGATGCGGACGAAGATCCAGTCGGACAGCACCCGGGTGCCCCCCGTGACGGACGAGAAGTCGCCGCCCGACTCACGGATGACGGGCGCGGATTCCCCGGTGATGGCGCTTTCGTCCACGGAAGCAACACCGGCGATGACCTGGCCGTCGCCGGGGATGGTATCCCCCGCTTCGACCAGCACCACGTCATTGCGCCGCAGCAGTCCCGAGGCCTGGCTCGTAGCCTGGCTGCGCCATTGGGCCGGGTTCGCGTCGCGGACATCCCCGTCGCGAAAACCCTTGAGCAAGCGCGCGTTGATGGTGGTGCGCAAACCGCGCAGGGTCGCGGCCTGCTGCTTGCCCCGGCCTTCGGCCAGCGCTTCGGCGAAGTTGGCGAACAGCACCGTAAACCACAGCCATACGGCGATGGCCAGAATGAAGCCCGCCGGGGCTTCTGCCTGGCCGCGCAGCGCCATGACCCACAGCACGGTGGTCAGGATGCTGCCCACGTACACGACGAACATGACGGGGTTCTTCAACTGCGCGGCGGGCGAGAGCTTGCGCAGGCTGTCCAGCAGGGCGGGCGCGACCAGCGAGCGGGACCACATGCCGAAGGGGCGCTCTTGTGCGGTGACCGCGGGGGCGTGGGCGGCTGCGCCGCCAGCGCTTGAGGTTGGCATTTCAATCTTGGCCATGTTGTTTCCTAGCCTGTTGCATTCAGGGTTGCAGGTGTTCGGCGACGGGCCCCAAGGCCAGCGCCGGCACATACGTCAGCGCGCCTACCAGCAGCACCGCGCCGATCAGCAGCACCACAAAGAGGGGGCCGGTGGTGGGCATGCTGCCGGGGCCGGCGGGCAAGCGCCGTTTGGCCGCCAGCGAGCCGGCCATGGCCAGTACCGCGACGATCACGGCGAAGCGGCCAAACCACATGGCGATGCCCAGCAGCACGTTGTAGAAGGGCGTATTCGCGGACAGCCCGGCAAAGGCGCTGCCGTTGTTGTTGGCCGCCGAGGACAGCGCATACAGAATTTCCGAGAAGCCGTGGATGCCCGGGTTCAGCACACCGGCCTGTCCCGCCGAGACGGAGACGGCCAGGGCGGTTCCGCCCAGCACCAGCAAGGGCGTGGCGAGGATGATGATGGACACCATCTTCATGTCGTAGGCTTCGATCTTCTTGCCCAGGTATTCCGGGGTGCGGCCGATCATCAGGCCCGCAATGAAGACCGCCAGCACCGCGAAGGCCAGCATGCCGTACAGCCCCGAGCCCACACCGCCATAGACCACTTCACCCAACTGCATTTGCAGCATCGGCGGCAGCCCGCCCATGGCGCTGAATGAGTCATGCATGCCGTTCACGGCGCCGCAGGACGCGGCCGTGGTGATGATGGCAAAGAGCGAGGTGGCCGCGATGCCGAAGCGCGATTCCTTGCCTTCCATGTTGCCGCCCGGTGTCAACGCGGACAGCGCACTGTCGGCGCCTGCCTGCGCGGCCATGGGGTTGGGCTGCTGTTCGAAATAGGCGGTGGTCAGCGCGAAGACGACGAACAGCACCGTCATGGCCGCCAGGATGGCGATGCCCTGGCGGCGGCTGCCGACCATTTCGCCGAACGCGAAGCAGAGCGCGGCGGGAATCGCCAGAATGGCCAGCATCTCCAGGAAATTAGACAGCGGCGAGGGGTTCTCGAACGGATGCGCCGAATTCGCATTGAAGAAGCCGCCGCCGTTGGTGCCCAGCAGCTTGATGGCTTCCTGCGAGGCCACGGGCCCCATCGCGAGCGTCTGCGTCGAGGTCGTCACGGGATCCATCACGGGCTGGCCCGCGGCATCAAGCACGGGCTGGCCGTCGGCGTTCATGCGCGGCTGCTCGTAATGCAGGGCTTCAACGGTCTGTACGTCTTGGTTAGGGCTGAAGTTCTGGATGACGCCCTGGCTCACCAGGGCAAGCGCCAGCACGAAGGACAGCGGCAGCAGCACATACATCGTGCAGCGGACCATATCCGCCCAGAAGTTGCCGATCGTGGCCGAGCTGTGGCGCGACAAGCCGCGTATCAGCGCGAACAGCACGGCGATGCCGGTGGCGGCGGACACGAAATTCTGCACCGTCAGCGCCAGCATCTGCGTCAGGTAGCTCATCGTGGCTTCGCCCCCGTAGCCTTGCCAGTTGGTGTTGGTGACAAAGCTGATGGCGGTGTTGAGCGCCGAATCCGGCGTGACGGCGCCCATGGCGGCGGGATTCAGCGGCAGCATGCCCTGCAAGCGTTGCAGGCCATAGACCATCGCGACGCCGATCAGGTTGAAGGCCAGCACTGCCACGGCATAGCGCTTCCAGCCCATTTCAGCCTGCGGGTCGATGCCCGCAAGGCGGTAAATGCCGCGTTCCAGGGGGCGGCCCCAGGCGGTCAGCCTGGATTGGCCGTTTTCCATGGCGATGCGGATGTAGCGCCCAAGCAGCGGCGCGATCGCAAGCAGGACTGCCAGGTACAAGACCAGCAGTCCGATGAATTCGGCGGTCATCAGAATTTCTCCGGTTTGAACAGCGCCACCAGCAGGTAGACGAACAGCGCCGCGGCCGTCAGGCCGCTGAATGCATAGAGCCAGTTCATGACGGCTCTCCCGACGACAAGCCGGCGCAGAACTGCAGCAGGCCGAATGTCAGCCCAGCCATGACGGCGAAGGCGGTGATATAGATGGCATCCACGTTTTTCCTCCCGGGAGCGGCGCTCCCTTCGAACGACGGGCCTGCGCGGCAAAAGCGGATGCGCGCCGGGCAGGCCAGGTGACCAAAGCAGGACACCGGCAGGTTACGGAGCGGGGGGTAAAAACGGGATATAGCTTCGGGGGCGGGGCGTAAACAAGAAATAAACGCCGCCATCGCGGGCAGAAATGTGGCGGGGGTGCAGGTGGATGCGGCGCGCCCGATTCCGGGCATGGCGCGGTGGCAAGCGTCATATTCCGGGACGGGCGAGATTCCTGAATTCCGCTCAATTCCGGGATTTCAGCCAGAAAATCCCAATATTTAGAACTTTGTGGTCATTTCGCACCACGATGGGGCATGGAATATGTAAATGAATGCTCCGTCTTAGGGCATTCCCCTAGTGTGACATTCCCGCACATGGTGCAGAATCTCTTCCCATGCAGGTGAGGAGACAAAGCCCTGCATGGGCAAATACCGGCGGCACCGGTAAATAAAAAAAGTAAAGCAGTACTCAAAAAAAGCAAAACGCACAACGGCTGGCACCAGGCAGTGCCAGCCGTTGTCGCATAAAAAGCCTGAATTTTTGCCGCATGGGCTTTTCAGACGCAGCGTTTCGCGCTATCCAGGTAGGGTCTGAAAACATCCTAGCCATGCCGAAATCCCGCGCACCTCTTCCTGTTTCCACCCCGACTCCCTATTGGCGCCGCAATTTGCGGCTGATTCTGTTGCTGCTTGTCGTCTGGGCGGCGCTGACGTTCGTGCCTACCTTCTTCGCGCGCAGGCTCAGCTTTGATTTCATCGGCTGGCCGTTCGCCTTCTGGATGGCGGCTTATGGGGCACCCCTGGCTTATCTGATCATCATTGGTATCTACGCCCGGGTCATGAACAGCGCTGATGAGTTGGCTGAAGAAGATGCCGACGCCGCCAGGGGAGACCGCTGATGCCGTTTTTCAGCGGAGACACACCCCAGGAATTCAAGATCCGGCTGCGGCGTATCTACGTGCTGTACACGGCGGGCTTTGCGCTGATGATTCTGATGCTGGCGCTGGCCGAAGTGCTGGGCATGCCGCGCAACTGGATCGGCTATGTGTTCCTGCTGGTCACGGTGAGCCTGTACGCCGGCATCGGCATCGTCTGCCGCACGTCTGATCAGGTGGAATACTACGTGGCCGGGCGGCGTGTGCCCGCCATCTACAACGGCATGGCCACGGCGGCCGACTGGATGTCCGTGGCCTCCTTCATCGGCGTGGCGGGCACGTTGTACCTGACGGGTTACGGCGGCCTGGCCTACATCCTGGGCTGGACGGGCGGCTATGTGCTGGTCGCCATGCTGCTGGCGCCGTACCTGCGGCGTTTTGGTCAGTACACCATCCCCGATTTCATGGGCGCGCGCTACGGCGGCAACTTGCCGCGCCTGGCCGGTGTGGCCTGCGCCATCCTGTGCTCGTTCACCTATCTGGTCGCGCAGATCTACGGCGTGGGCATCATCACCACGCGCATGACCGGCATTTCGTTCGAGTTGGGTATCTTCGTTGCGCTGGGCGGCATGCTGGTGTGTTCGTTCCTGGGCGGCATGCGCGCCGTTACGTGGACGCAGGTGGGCCAGTACATCATCCTGGTCATCGCCTATCTGGTGCCGGTGGTGTGGCTGTCGGTCAAGCATACGAACATGCCCGTGCCGCAGTTGTCCGCGGGCGTGGTGTTGCAGCAGGTGACCGAAAAAGAGATCTATCTGCAGAATGATCCGTCCGAGATCGAGGTGCGCCGGCTGTGGCAGCAGCATGCGGATGAAATGGCCAAGCGTGTGCAGACGTTGCCGGAATCCTGGACGCTGGAAAAAGACAAGCTGCGCAGCCGCCTGGCGCAATTGAGCGCCACCGAGGCGCCCATGGTCGACATCCGCTCGGTCGAGCGCGAACTGGCCGCCTACCCCGCCAGCGTGGAAGATGCGCGGGTGGCCTGGTCGCAGGCGCGCGCCACCTTCGAGGCGCGGGCGGCGCCCGCCACGCCGCACGCCGAACCATTCCCCGCCAAGGATCCCGAGGAACAGCGCAACATGCGCATCAACTTCCTGGCGCTGGTGCTGTGCCTGATGTTGGGCACGGCGGGCATGCCGCACATATTGATGCGCTCATACACCACGCCCTCGGTGATCGAGGCGCGCAAGTCGGTGTGCTGGTCGCTGCTGTTCATCCTGTTGCTGTATTTCATGGCGCCCGCGCTGGCGCTCTTGGTCAAGTACGAGGTCTACACGCAAGTGGTCGGCTCCAACTTTCTTAGCCTGCCCAACTGGGTGCATGCCTGGAGCGCGGTCGACAGCAACCTGCTGGATGTCACCGACATCAACCGCGACGGCGTCGTGCAATTAAGCGAAATCAGCATGGGGGCGGACGTCGTGGTGCTGGCCATGCCGGAAATCGGCGGCCTGCCTTATGTGATTTCGGGGCTGGTCGCGGCGGGCGGCTTGGCCGCGGCTTTGTCCACGGCCGACGGCCTGCTGCTGACCTTGTCCAATTCCCTGTCGCATGACATGTGGTACCGGATGGTGTCACCGCGCATGTCGGCCGCGCGCCGTGTGATGGTGTCGAAGATTCTGCTGCTGGTGGTGGCGTTTGGCGCGGCCTGGGTGGCGGCGCGCAAACCCGCCGACATTCTTTTCATGGTGTCGGCGGCGTTCTCGTTCGCGGCCTCGTCGTTCTTTCCCGCGCTGGTGATGGGCGTGTTCTGGCGGCGCGCCAACAAATGGGGCGCCACCTTGGGCATGGCGGCGGGCTTGTTGGTGACCTTCGCCTATATGACCTACACGCATCCGTGGCTGCGCGAATCGGTGCTGGGCATCTCGCGCATACAACCGGTGGATTTGTGGTGGGGCATACAGCCGATCGCGGCGGGCGTGTTCGGCGCGCCGGTGGCGTTCCTGACGATCATCGTGGTGTCTTTGCTGACCCCGCCACCCGACAGCGCGACGGTGGCGCTGGTGGATTATCTGCGCCGTCCCGGTGCGACCCGGCCGCCGGCCGAAAGTACCTAGTAAGCACCTGGGAAGCGGCTAAGGAAATCCTAGGGCGCCTTGCAGGCGTTCGCCTGCCGGTTCTCGGGGTCGATGCAAGCCTGCCAGATCTTGTCCGGCAGGGCTTGCAACAGGGTATGGATCTGCCCGGGCGCCCATAGCCATTGCACGCCGCCGGGGTGCTGGCCCGCCGCCTCCCAAACCTTCCGGCGCTGCGCGTTGCTTAGCGTGAAGCGGCCGTTCGGGCCGCTGTTGCCCTGCGCAAGCACGGCGGTGGGATCCCGGCGGGCGGCGTAGACCTCGCGGCCATCGCCCTTGGGCTGCACGATGGCCCAGTCATAGTGATACGACTCCAGCGCCGGCGCCGCCCAGTTCGGGCCGGGCAGCACCAGGATGGAATATTCCGATGCGCGCTCGGGGTAGGGCAAGCCCAGCACCACCTTATCGTTGTCCCAATCCAGCCGTTGGCGCAGAGTGCGCTGGCCCGGCTTGCCTTGCGTGTCGAACTCCCTGACCTCGATCACGTCGCCTTGTCTTTCCAAGTAGGAAATCCTGCGCAGCAGGCGGCCGGACGCGTCGTGCACGTAGCGCATCAGCGGCTGCGAGGGCTTGTCGCAGGCGTTGGCCCCCTGTTCGGCCAGCCAGCCGTGGCGGTCATAGCGCAGGCAGAAATGCTGCGTGGGGTTGGCTCGGCCCGCTGCATTGCGTGACCGCAGTTCATAGCCGGCAAGCCGCCCCGCGTCGTCGTAAAGAAAGCGGGTTTCGTTGTCCGGCATAGGCAGCGAGGACTGCCCGGATTCCATCACGTCGTGTACGGCGCGGGCGCTGTATTCGGCGATGCCGCAGACGTGCCTGACGCCATCCGGGCCGCGCTCGAACCGCAGCAGGGTAGGGCCGATGGTGGCGCCCGGTACGGCGGCGTACACGGACCAGTCCACCGCTTCGGCCCAGGCGTAGGGCGTGGCGCGTTGGCCGGTTCGTACGTTAACGGGGGGCTCCCACGTCTTGATGCGCGAGCCATCCAGCGCCAGCAGCGTGTTGGTGTCGTCCAGACGCACGTCGGCGACCACGGTTTCCCGTTGGCCGGATGCCGCCATGGGCTGGCATAGCGCATGCGCCCAGGTGGAGACAAGCGGTAGCGTGGCCACGGCCAGCAGGCGCAGGGCGGACTTAATACGCGGCATTGTGCAAATAGACGATCAGGCCCCAGAGTTCACTGCTGACGCCGCCCAGGCGCAAGGCGCCGTGATCGGCCTGCATCAACAGGAAGGGGTAAGCCTTGCGTTCCAGCTTGCCGGGCGGGGGCAGCCGGTACGGCGTGAAATGTTCGGATGACAGCAGGTACGTATTGGTCATGTCGCCCACGTCCACGTGCAGGTACCAGACGGTCAGGTCGGTGACATCCAGGGCTGGATCCGTCTCGGGGTAACGCCCGCCCTGGCCCGCTGGAATGCCGCTGTTCAAGACGCCCAGGAGCACGCGGCGCGGCCCGGTTTGGGCAGTGTAGGTGCCGTCCGTGCCGCGCCGAGCGAAAGTCTGGCGGATGAAACCGGCAGCCCGGGAAGCCGGCACGACCGTGCGCGCGAACATCTCGTCCAACTGGGCGTCGCTAAGCGGGCGGCGCGTGGCGGACAGCGTGTCGAGATCCTGCGTGAAGTCCTTCAGCCACGAGCGGTAGCGGGCCAGCTCGGCGGCGCGGTTGAAGTCCTGTGCGGCAGCGTTGGCGTTGGCGTTGGTGGCGTCGGCGGCGGCGTTGGCGGCCGGCAGGTAGCCCAGGCAAGCCAGCCCGGCCAGGCAAGCCAGGCAAAGCCAGGCCGCCTGCCTGCGCCACGACGCGGGCCACCCAAACCGCCCGGTGCGCGCCGTCAATGCGAGACCGATTTTGAAAACACGTTCATTACCACCACGCCGGCGATGATGAGGCCGATGCCGACCAGCGCGGGCGTGTCCAGATGCTGCTTGAACAACACCGCGCCCACGATGGAGATCAGCACGATGCCCACGCCCGACCAGATGGCGTACGCAATGCCGACCGGGATCTCGCGCAGCGTCAGCGACAGGAAGTAGAACGAGATCAGGTAGCCGAACACGGTGATGATGGACGGCATCAGGCGGGTGAAGCCTTCCGAGCCCTTCAGGGCGCTGGTGGCGAAGATCTCGGCGATGATCGCCACGCCCAGGTATAGCCATTTCATTTGCGCGATCCTTCGGATTGCCGCAGCAGCACCAGCAGCGCACCGGCGCCGCCTTCGCGTTCGGGCGCTTCGGAAAACGCCAGCACCTCGTTCTTCTGCACCAGCCAGGTGCGCGCCTTGTCTTTCAGCACGGGTTCCAGGCCTTCAGAGCCATAGCCCTTGCCATGCACGATACGCACGCAGCGGATGCCGTGGTCCTGGCATTCATCCAGGAACGACAGCAGCGCATGGCGCGCCTGTTCCACGCGCAAACCGTGCAGGTCCAACTCGGCGCCCGCGCGCCATTGGCCGCGCCGCAGGTTGCGCGCGGTGTCGGGCGCCGCGTCGCTGCGCACGAAAGCGGTGCCGCCTTCGGAAAGCAGATGGGTGATTTCGCCGCCGTCGGACACACCGATATCGGCGCGTGACGGCGTTTCGCCCAGCGCGTTGGCCCGACGCAGCGCAGGCGCGGGTTCCGCCACGGGCTTGTGTTCCACCCGGGCGGCCTGCTTGATCGGCGTGACGGACTTCATGGTGCGCTGAAACGCCGCCATGTCGTCCATGGGGGCGGTTTCAGGCTTCTTCAGTACGGCAACCCGCTTGGCGAGCGCTTCGCGTTCGCGCTCGGCTTGCAGGTCTTTCTTCAGGCGTTTCAGGTCGGCCAGGCCGCCCTTACTGCCCCGCATTCTCCAACCACCGTTGCGCGTCCAGGGCGGCCATGCAGCCCGTGCCGGCGCTGGTGATGGCTTGGCGGTAGACGTGGTCTTGCACGTCGCCGGCGGCAAACACGCCCGGAACGGAGGTCATCGTGGCCATGCCGGACAATCCGCTCTTGGTGACGATGTAGCCGTCTTTCATTTCCAGTTGGCCCTGGAAGATTTCCGTGTTCGGCTGATGGCCGATGGCGATGAAGGCGCCCGTGACGGGCATGTCTTCGGTAGCGCCAGTGTCCACGTGGCGTACGCGCACGCCGGTTACACCGCTGTTATCGCCCAGCACTTCTTCCAGGGTGTGGAAGAGCTTGAGTTCCATGTTGCCGTTCTCGACCTTGGACATCAGCTTGTCGACCAGGATGGGTTCGGCGCGGAACTTGTCGCGGCGGTGGATCAGGGTGACCTTGCGGCAGATGTTCGACAGGTACAGGGCTTCTTCGACGGCGGTGTTGCCGCCGCCCACCACGACCACGTCCTGGTTGCGGTAGAAGAAACCGTCGCAGGTGGCGCAGCCCGACACGCCGCGGCCCATGAAGGCCTCTTCGGAGGGCAGGCCCAGGTATTTGGCCGATGCGCCGGTGGCGATGATGAGGGCGTCGCAGGTGTAGATCTTGCCCGTGTCGCCCGTCAGCGTGAAGGGGCGCTTGGACAGATCAACCTTGGCGATGTGGTCGAACAGCATTTCGGTGTTGAAGCGTTCGGCGTGCTTCTGGAAACGCTGCATCAGGTCGGGGCCCTGGACGCCATCCGCGTCGGCGGGCCAGTTATCGACGTCCGTGGTGGTCATCAACTGGCCGCCTTGGGCCAGGCCGGTCACCAGGACGGGGCTCAGGTTGGCGCGTGCCGCATAGACGGCCGCCGTGTAACCGGCGGGGCCGGAACCGAGTATCAAAACTTTAGCGTGGGTGGGCGTGGACATGGGCGGGTATCTTTAGGTTAACGCCCAATTATAATGAGCCGCATGCCGCGTATCTCGACTGCTTCCCCGCGCGCCTCGCGCAACACCCGCAACGGTCCTTCGCCGCTACAAACGCGTATCTCCGCGTTGCTGCGCGAAGCCCGCTGGATCCTATTTGCCGCCCTGGCGGCCTGGCTCACCCTGGTGCTGGCCACCTGGAGCGCGTCCGACCCTGGCTGGTCGCACTCCGTGCCCGGCGACGTCGTGCGCAACCATGGCGGCCGGCTGGGCGCCTACTTAGCGGACATCCTGCTCTATCTCTTCGGTTTTTCGGCCTGGTGGTGGGTCATCCTGCTGCTGCACCGGGTTCGGGCAGGCTACCGGCGCTTGGCCAGCCAGCTTAAAGTAACTAATGGTAAACAGCCGGAAGTGCTGCCGCGTGTCCATTGGGAAGAGGGCATCGGCTTTTTCCTGCTGCTGGTAGGGTCGCTGGGCATGGAAGCCCTGCGCCTGGCCAGCCACGGCACGCATCTGCCCGGCGCGTCCGAGACCGCCAGCGGCGCGGGCGGCGTCATCGGCCACATGTTGGCCGATCTGATCAGCCGCAGCATCGGCTTCACCGGCAGCACGCTGGCCTTCCTGGTGATGTTGGCCATCGGCCTTAGCCTGTTCTTCTCGTTTTCGTGGCTGGCCGTGGCCGAGCGCGTGGGCGCATGGCTGGAAGGCCTGGTGCGCCGCGTTCGCGATTCGTACGCCGCGCGCGAAGACCGAAAGGTGGGCCAGGTGGCGAAGGCCGTGCGCACCGAACAGGTGGTGGCCAAGCAGGAAAAGCTGGTGCACGAGCAGCCGGTGCGGATCGAACCCGCCATTACCGTCGTGCCGAAGTCCGAACGGGTGGAAAAGGAAAAGCAGCAGTCGCTGTTCTTTGCGCCTTCCGGTGGGGCCGAGGGCGACCTTCCCGCCATCAGCTTGCTGGATCCGCCGCTTACCAACCAGGAAACCGTCTCCGCCGAGACCATCGAATTCACGTCGCGCCTGATTGAAAAGAAGCTGGCCGACTTCGGCGTGTCCGTCACCGTGGTGGCGGCCCAGGCGGGCCCCGTCATCACGCGCTATGAAATCGAACCGGCCACCGGGGTCAAGGGCAGCCAGATCGTGAACCTGGCCAAAGACCTGGCGCGCGCGCTAAGCCTGGTCAGCATCCGGGTGGTGGAAACCATTCCGGGCAAGAACCTGATGGGCCTTGAACTGCCCAACCCGCGCCGCCAGATGGTGCGTTTGTCCGAAATTCTGGGGTCGCAGACCTATCACGCCAGCCATTCGGTGGTGACGATGGCGCTGGGCAAGGACATCGCCGGCAACCCCGTGGTGGCTGACTTGGCCAAGATGCCCCACCTGCTGGTGGCCGGTACCACCGGTTCCGGTAAGTCGGTGGGGATCAACGCCATGATCCTGTCGCTGCTCTACAAGGCCGATGCGTCGCACACCCGCCTGATCCTGATTGACCCGAAGATGCTGGAAATGAGCGTCTACGAAGGGATTCCGCATCTGCTGGCGCCGGTTGTCACCGACATGCGTCAGGCGTCCAACGCGCTGAACTGGTGCGTGGGCGAAATGGAAAAGCGCTATCGCCTGATGAGCAAGATGGGCGTGCGCAACCTGGCGGGCTACAACACCAAGATCCGCGACGCCATCAAGCGCGAGGAACCCATCCCCAATCCGTTCTCGCTGACGCCCGACCAGCCCGAGCCGCTGGCGCCGTTGCCCACCATCGTGGTGGTGATCGACGAGTTGGCTGACCTGATGATGGTGGTGGGCAAGAAGATCGAAGAACTGATCGCCCGCCTGGCGCAGAAGGCGCGCGCCGCCGGCATTCACTTGATCTTGGCCACGCAACGCCCCAGCGTGGACGTCATTACCGGCTTGATCAAGGCCAACATCCCGACGCGTATCGCGTTCCAGGTGTCGTCCAAGATTGATTCCCGCACCATTCTTGACCAGATGGGCGCCGAAACCCTGCTGGGCCAGGGCGACATGCTCTACATGCCGCCGGGCACCGGCCTGCCGGTGCGGGTGCACGGTGCGTTCTGCAGCGATGACGAAGTGCACCGCGTGGTGGAAAACCTGAAGGCGCAGGGCGAACCGAACTATATCGAAGGGCTGCTGGAAGGCGGCGTCGAAGGCGACAACGGCGAAGGCGCCAGCAGCGTCACCGGCATCGGTGGCGACGCGGAGTCCGACCCGATGTACGACCAGGCCTGCGAAGTGGTGCTCAAGCACCGCCGCGCGTCGATTTCGCTGGTGCAGCGCCACCTGCGCATTGGTTACAACCGCGCCGCCCGGTTACTCGAGCAGATGGAGCAATCAGGTATGGTGTCGGCGATGCAGTCCAATGGCAACCGCGAGATCCTGGTCCCCGCTGCCGCTGCCCGAGAGGAAGCATGATGAAGACGTTTCGCCGCCTGGCCGTTGTAGCCGCCCTGAGCCTGGCGCCTGCGCTGTCGTTTGCCGCCAGCGCGCAAGAGCAGTTGAAGTCGTTTGTGGCCACGGTCACGTCGGCCACCGGGTCGTTCTCGCAGTACACGGTGAACAACCAGGGCCGCACGCAGCCCGCGCAAACCGGCGTGTTCTCGTTCCAGCGTCCGGGAAAATTCAAGTGGGCGGTGCAGAAGCCCTATGAGCAACTGGTGGTGTCAGACGGGCGCGTGCTGTTCCAGTTTGACCCCGACCTGGCGCAAGTCACCGAACGCAAGGTCGACGCCGCCATCGGCACGTCGCCCGCCGCGATCCTGTTCGGTTCGGGCTCGCTTGAGCAGTCGTTCGATGTGTCGGCTTTGCCATCCAAGGACGGCGTAGACTGGCTGCGCGCCAAGCCGCGCACGGCAGACGCCGGCTTTTCGCGCGTGGATATCGGCATGAAGGACAACTTGCCGGTGCGCGTGGAATTGTTGGATTCGTTCGGCCAGACCACGCGCGTGGACCTATCGGCGATTAACGCCAACCCCACGCTCCCCGCCAAGGAATTCCAATTCACGGCCCCCCAAGGCGTAGATGTCGTGAAAATGTAGGATGGGTGAAGCGCGGGAGATTGGTCGCAAGAACCCGGGCGTCGAACGCGCGTAACCCATCAGGCGAAGGTGGAGGTATGGTGGGACCGCAGAAGAATTTTGGGGCGTTGTTTGATGGGTTACGCGCGTTGGACGCTTGCGTTCTTGCCCCCGCCCTCCCGCGCTTCACCCATCCTACGACAAGCTGGCGTTAGCCGCTTACGGCCGCTTATACGCCACGCAATCAATCTCCACCTTGGCGTCCACCATCAGGCTGGACTGCACGCAGGCGCGGGCGGGTGGGTTTTCGCCGAAGTATTCCTTGAACACCTTGTTGAACGACGGGAAATCGCGGGCGTCGTCCAGCCAGACGCCGCAACGCACCACGTGTTCCGGGCCGTAGCCGGCTTCCTTCAGAATGGCCAGCAGTTGCTGGATCGCCTTGTGGCACTGCGCGACGGTGCCGCCTTCAATCACTTCCCCGTTTTCCATCGGCACCTGGCCGGACACATGCAGCCAGCCGTCGGCGGCGACCGCGCGCGCAAATGGCATGTGCGAACCGCCTTGGCCGGTGCCGCCGGCGACGCCGTAGCGGGTGATGCCGTTGTTGTCGGGGGTGGGGGCGTTGCTCATGAGTGCACTCCTTAAATTTGGGTGGATGCGGAAGAATAGGGCGATGCGGCGGCAAAACTGGCGCGCAGGTCGCCGTTGCGCGGCAGCCAGCGGCCGGCGCGCTCGCCGGTGGATTGCCCGTGCCGATAGGACAGCGCGCCGTTGACCCACACGGCTTCGATGCCGGCGGCGGTTTGCACGGGGGCGGCGAAGGTGGCGCGGTCAATGACGGTGTCCGGGTTGAACAGCACCAAATCGGCGTGATAGCCCTCACGCACCAGGCCGCGTTCGGCCAGGCCGAAGCGGGCGGTGGACAGGCCCGTCATCTTGTGCACGGCCTGGATCAGCGGCAGCAAGCCCACGTCGCGGCTGTAGTGGCCCAACACACGCGGGAACGCGCCCCACAGGCGCGGATGCGGCATCGGGTCGTTGGGCAGGCCGTCGGAGCCCACCATCGTCAGCGGATGCGACAGCACGCGGCGCACGTCGTCCTCGTGCATGTTGTGATAGACGGCGCCGGCCGGTTGCAGGCGGCGCGCGGCGTCCATCAAGGACACGCCCCAGTCGGCCGCGATGTCGGCCAGCTTGCGGCGGGCTTGTTCGGGATGCGGCACCGACCACGTGATGTCGATATCGAATTCGTCGGTGACCTGCTTCAAGTCCAGCGTGGACGAGCTGGCGGAATAGGGATAGCAGTCGCAGCCCACGTGCTGCATGCGGCCGGCGTTCTCCAGCGTGAACAGCACTTCCTTCGTGCGGCCCCAGTTGCCCGCGCCCGCGCATTTCAGGTGCGACACTACCACCGGCACGCGGGCGTGCTGGGCGATGTCGAAGGCTTCCTGCATGGCATCAAGAATGGCCGCGAATTCCGAGCGCAGATGCGTCGTGTACAGCGCGCCGAATTCGTCCAGCGCCTCGGCCAGCAGCTTGACCTCGTCCGTGTCCGCCTCGATGGCGGAGGCGTAGGCCAAGCCCGTGCTCAGGCCGATGGCGCCATGCGCCAGCGCCTCGCGCAGTTGCTCGCGCATGGCCAGGACTTCGTCGCGGGTGGCGACGCGGTCCAGGCGGTCCATGTGGTTGCTGCGCAGCGCGGTATGGCCCACCAACGCGGCCACGTTGACCGCGGGCTGGGCCGCTTCGATCGCGCGCGTGTAGTCGCTAAAGCTGGGGTAGGCGAAGTCCTCGCGGCTACCCAGCAGGTTCATCGGGTCCGGCGGTTCGGCGCGCAGCGACACGGGCGACGCGCTGATACCGCAGTTGCCCACCACCACGGTCGTCACGCCCTGCGACAGCTTGGGCAGCATGCCTGGTGTGCGGATGACGTTGGTGTCGTCGTGCGTATGCACGTCGATAAAGCCGGGGGCCAGGGCAAGGTCGGTGCCGTCGATGATCTGGCGGGCTTGCGCGCCGGGCAGGGCGCCGATGGCGGCAATGCGGCCGTCGGCCAGCGCCACGCTGGCGCGGTATTCGGGGCCGCCCGTGCCGTCCAGGACACGGACGTTGCCGATAAGGGTGTCGTACATCTTGGGTTCCAGGTTCAGTCGCCCAGCGGTAAACGGTTGGGGCCGCCGCGATGCTCGTCCAGCGCCAGCTTGATGCGGCGCAGCCGTTCGCGGTTTTCCTCTTGGTTCAGCATGGCCAGTTCGGTTGATAGCAAATCAATGGCCAGCATCATCGCGTAGCGCGATGCCGAGGGTTTGTAGATGAAGTCGGTTTCGTCCGTGCGGATGGGCAGCACCACGTCGGCCAGCTTGGCCAGCTCGGACGTGGCGTCGGTGATGGCGACGATGCGGGCGCGATATTGCTTCACAATGCGCGCCGCCCCGATGATCTCCGGCGTCAGGCCCGACGCCGACAGCACCAGCACGACATCGCGCTCGTCCAGCGTGGCGGCGACCATGCGCAGCAGCACGGCATCGCTGTACACGGCGATGGGGTAGCCCAGCCGCACCAGCCGCGATTGCACTTCCTGCGCCAGCACGGCGGACGCGCCGCCCATGCCGAACACGTAGATCATCCGCGCGCCATCCACGATGGAGGCCGCCTGTTCGAAAAGCTGTTCGGTAAACGTGGGCAGGTGCGCGCGCAGCGTGCTTTCGATGTCAGCGTAAATGCGCGCGTAGAAGGTGCTTTCCTCGGCCGGTGCGCTGGGGTCCAGAAAGCGGCTGCCCACCGTGCTGGCCTGCGCCAGTTTCATTTTCAGGTCGCGGGTGTCGTCGCAGCCCACCGTGCGCGCAAAGCGGGAAATCGTGGCGATGCTGACGCCGGCCTTCGTGGCCAGTTGGTCCACGGTGGCGCTGGCGCCCCAGATGATGTCGTCCAGGATGGCGTCGGCCACCTTGCGTTCGGTCACGCTCAATGCGTCCCGCCGACTGCGTATCTGGAAGACGATGTCGCGGATGATGTTCATGTGGGATTCCTGGGTCGGATCGGGTCGGGGCAGTGGCGCTAGGCGGCCAGCTCGGGGGCGTCAAGGCGCGTACAAGCCACAAAGTGGCCCGGACCCACTTCCACCGCTTGCGCCTCGATGGTGGCGCAGGCGTCGGTGGCGTGGGGGCAGCGTGTGCGGAACACGCAGCCGGACGGCGGATTGATCGGGCTGGGGATGTCGCCCTTGAGCAGAATACGCGAACGCGGGGCACGCGGATCCGGCACGGGCGCGGCCGACAGCAGTGCGCGAGTATAGGGGTGGCGCGGGCGTGCGTAGACTTCGCTGGTGGGCCCGCGCTCCATGACGCGGCCCAGGTACATCACAACCACTTCATCGCACAGGTAGTCCACCACGGCCAAGTCGTGAGCCACGAACAGCATGGTCAGGCCCAGGTCGCGTTGCAGGTCTTGCAGCAGGTTCAGCACCTGCGCCTGCACCGACACATCCAGCGCCGACACGGGTTCGTCCGCCACGATGAAATCGGGCTCCACCGCCAGGGCGCGCGCAATGCCGATGCGCTGGCGCTGCCCGCCCGAGAATTCATGCGGATAGCGCCGGCTGTGGTCCGCGTTCAGGCCCACGCGCTCAAGCAGTTCGCCGATGCGGGCCGAACGGCGGTGCTGCGCCAGCTTGTGCGTGTCCAGCGCCTCGCCCAGGATCTCGGCCACCGTCATGCGGGGGTTGAGGCTGGCGTAAGGGTCCTGGAACACAATCTGCATGCGGCGGCGCCACGGCAGCATCTGCTTTTCGTTCAGGTGCGTGATGTCCTGGCCGTCGAACAACAGGCGGCCGGCGGTGGGCTTGAACAGGCGCAACAAGGCGCGGCCCGTCGTGGTCTTGCCGGAGCCTGATTCGCCGACCAGACCGACGATGGTATTGCGGGGCACGTCGAAGCTGACGCCGTCGACTGCGCGTACGACGGGCGCGTGACGCGCTTGCGACGTGGGGAAATGGACTTTCAGATCTTCAATGCGGACCAGCGGGTCTTCGGCCCGCACGGTGGCTTGGGGGCTAGTCATATCGGGTTCACCTTGATGCAGCGCGCGCGGTGTTCGGCCTGCACGGCCACCAATTCGGGCACGGCGGCGCGGCAATCGTCGGCCGCCATGTCGCAGCGCGGCGCGAATGTGCAGCCGGCCGGTAGCGACAGCACGCTGGGCACGTTGCCCGGAATGGCGCGCAGGCGCTCACCGGAAGCCAGCAGCGCCGCCGTGGGCAGACAGGACAAGAGGCCGCGGGTATACGGATGCGTGGGTTTCTCAAACAGGTCGTAGACGCCCGCGTCTTCCACCACGCGCCCGGCGTACATGACCGCCACGCGATGCGCAATCTCGGCCACCACGCCCAGGTTGTGCGTGATGAACAGAATGCTCATGTTCATCTCTTTTTGCAGCCGGCGCAGCAGGTCCAGGATTTGCGCCTGCACGGTGACGTCCAGCGCGGTGGTGGGTTCGTCGGCGATCAGCACCGCCGGGTTGCAGGCCAGTGCCAGCGCAATCATCACGCGCTGGCGCATTCCTCCCGACATCTGGTGCGGGTACTCGTTGACGCGTCGATCGGCGGCGGGAATCTCCACGCGCTCAAGCATTTCGCGGGCACGCTTGATGGCCGCCGCGTACGACCCGCCCTCATGCTGCAACACGGCTTCGGCGATCTGGTCGCCCACGGTGTACAGCGGGTTCAGGCTGGTCATGGGCTCCTGGAAGATCATGGCAATTTCGGCGCCGCGTATCTTCTGCAGGGTGGCGGACGACGCATGGGCCAGGTCGTGCTGCACGCCCTGGCGGTCGCGGAACAGGATCTTGCCCGCTTCGATGCGGCCCGCCGGCTTGGGCAACAGGCCCATGATGGACAGGCTGGTCACGGATTTGCCGGAGCCGGATTCGCCCACGATGGCCAGCGTTTCACCGCGTGCCAGGTCGAAGGTGACGCCGTCCACGGACTTGGCGATGCCGTCGCGGCTGTGGAACCAGGTCTTGAGACCTTCCACGGACAGCACGACGTCTCGGGTGCTTGCCGTCATGATTACAGCTCCTTGCGCAGGCGCGGGTCGAGTACGTCGCGTAGTCCGTCGCCCACCAATTGCAGCGACAGCACGGACAGCACAATGGCAATGCCGGGAAAAACCATGATCCAGTCGGCCGAGCCCATGTACTGCTGGCCGGCGTTGATCATGGTGCCCCAGGTAGGAATGTCGGGCGAAACGCCCACGCCCAGGAACGACAGGCCGGCTTCGGCCAGGATCGCGTAGGCGAAGATGAACGTGCCTTGCACCAGAATGGGCGACACCAGGTTGCGCAACACGTGCACGGTAACGATGCGCCAGGTGGGCACGCCCAGCGCGCGGGCGGCTTCCACGAAAGGCAGTTCGCGGATCACCAGCGTCGAGGCCCGCACGATGCGAGCCAGGCGCGGCGTGTAGACGATGCCAAGCGCAATCACCACGTTGACCAGCGACGGCCCCAGCGCGGCCACCAGCGAGATCGCAAGCAGGATGTCGGGAAAGGCCATCATGGCGTCGATCAGGCGCGACACGAATTTGTCGGCCGATCGGAAGAAGCCGGCAATGAGGCCCAGTGCAATACCCAGCACGCTGGACACGATCACCACGGAAAAGCCCACCATCAGCGACAGGCGGCCGCCGTAGATGACGCGGCTGAAAACGTCGCGGCCGAAGTCGTCGGTGCCGAACCAGTGGGCGGCGCCCGGCGCTTTCAGCCGGTTCATGATGGACAGCTTGAAGGGGTCGTACGGGCTGACCCACGGCGCCAGCAGCGCGGCGGCCACCAGCACGATGATCACGATCAGGCTCAACAGCACGGTCTTGCGCGACACCAGCAGGCGCAGCACCTGCCAGCGGTCGCCGCTGCCAGTGGATTGGGGGGAAGTTGCAATAGCCATATCAGTAGCGCACCCGGGGGTCGACCAGCAGGTAGAGCAGGTCGATGATCAGATTGATCAGGACGTAGATGGCCGCGATGATCAGCAGCGCGCCCTGGATGACGGGATAGTCGCGGCGCAGCACGGCGGACACCACCAGGCTGCCCACGCCGGGCAGGCCGAACACGGTTTCGGTCACGACGGCGCCGCTGATCAAGAGCGCGGTGGTCAGGCCCAGCACGGTCAGGATGGGAATCAGCGCGTTGCGCACGGCGTGCTTCAAGATGACCTTGCTTTCCGGCAGGCCCTTGGCCCGCGCGGTACGCACGTAGTCGTCGCGCAGCACGTCCAGCATGCTGGCGCGGATGAAGCGGGTGATCAGCGCGGAATTCACCAGTCCCAGCACCACGGCGGGCAGGATCAAATGCGACAGGCGGGTGGCCAGCGATGCGTCCGGGCCGCCATAGCCCGACACCGGCAGCCAGCCCAGCTTCACCGAGAAAATCTGCATCAGCAGCAGGCCGAGCCAGAAGCTGGGCACGCTGGAGGTAAACATCGAAAACGACAGCACCGACTGATCCAGCGTGGTGCCGCGCTTGACCGCGGACAGAATACCCACGGGCAGCGCGATGGCGCTTGCGATCAGCAGCGACATCAAGGTCAGCAGTATCGTGGGTTCGGCGCGGTCGGCCAGCGCCGACAGCACGGGCTTGTTCATGAAGATGGACTGGCCCAGGTCACCCTGCACCAGCTTGCCCAGCCACGACACATATTGCAGCGCCATGGGCTGGTCCAGCCCCAACTGCGCGCGCAGCGCCGCGATGTCCTGCTGGCTGGCCTGCGGCCCCAGCATCACCGCGGCCGGGTCACCGGGCGTGACGCGAATAATGACGAACACAATGGTCGCGACGATAAACATCACAGCCACCAGCCCGACCAAGCGGTTTAAAAGATAACGCAACACGATAAAGTCCTAAAAAGCGTCATTCGGCACGGCGACTCATTCGGCACGGTGGCTCGTTCGGCACGTCGGCTCGTAGGATGGGTGGAGCGCGGCAGGCCAAGGGCAAGAACTCCGTCGCCTGCCGCGCGTAACCCATCAAGCGGTCGTCAACGCCAAACGGTTCGGCCACACGGTCAACGAATCGGCCCTTTCGAACCGGTCCGGTACAGCATCACGTTCCAATGATGGGTTGCGCGCGGCAGGCAATCGGGTTCTTGCCCAAGGCATGCCGCGCTTCACCCATCCTACTTGGGGCTTTTCCAGGCGTTCCAGAAGAACGGCCAGGGGGCGGGCTTGGTGCCTTGCAGCGACGGCGAGCGCGCGGATTGGGAGTTGAAGTCACCGACCTTCACGAACGGCACCTCGTCATACACGGCTTGCTGCACGTCGGCCCAGCGCTTGATCCGTTCTTCCTGCGTGCGGGCCTGGTTGAAGGCGTCCATGACTTGAGCGCGACGCGGCGTATCCCACCAGCCCGGTGCATCTTTCGACGGGAAGTCGATCAGCGCGGGTTCCGGCAGGAACACACTGTGGGTGATGAAGATGTCCCACACGGCGGGGTCCTGGCGGCGTTGCGTCAGCGTGGCCCAGTCCACCACCTGCATGTCCACCGTGAAGCCAGCGGCCTTCAGGTATTCGGCGGCCACCAGCGCCATCTTGTAATGGAACTCGTACTGCTGGCTGGTCAGGATGCGGATCTTCTTGTCGGCCACGTTGGCGCCGTCCAGCAGCTTCTTGGCGGCGGCGGAGTCGGCCTTGTTGTAGACCTTGCCGCCCAGCGACGTGGCCCACGGGTAGCCTTCCGGATACAGGTCGCCGTTCAGCTTGTAGAAGTCCTTGTTGCCGAAGGCGGCGAACAGCATGTCTTCTTCGTTCAGCGCCAACTGCACGGCCTGGCGCACGGCCAGGTTGGACATGATGCCTTGCTTGGTGTTGAGCACCAGGCGCGGCCAGCCGAAGGGCTTCAACATCACCGGGTCGGAACGGCCACCCTTGAGCTTGTCCAGCGCTTCCACGGGCAGCGAGTCGACGTAGTCGAACTGGCCGGCGGCGGCGGCTTCGGAACGGGTGTTGGCGTTGCTGACCGGCACGAAGCGGATTTCGTCCAGGTATTGCTTGCGCGCGCCGCCATAACCGTCGGGCTCGCCCTCGCGTTGCTTGTAGCCTTCGAAGCGCACCAGTTGGATGTACTGGTCGGGCATGCGGGCCTTCAACTGGTACGGGCCCGTGCCGACGAATTCGCTCAGCACCGGCGCGATCTTGCTCTTGGGCATGATGACGGCCGCGGCGTTGTTCATGGCCAGCAGCGCGGTCAGCGGCGCATAGGGTTGTTTCAGCGTGATGCGGATGGTGTTGGCGTCAGGCGCTTCGATGCTGCTGATGACCTTGGCCGCCCCCTTGCCGCGCGTGGCGGTTTCGGTCCAGCGCTTCAGGGACGCCAGCACGTCCGACGAATCCATCTTCGACCCATCATGGAAGGTGATGCCCTGGCGCAGCGCGATCGTGTAGACCAGGCCATCCGGGGTGACTTCCGGCATCTTCTCGGCCAGCAGCGGCGTCAGGTTCCACTTGGCGTCGAACGTGTAGAGCGTTTCAAAGAAATGCTGCGTCAGGATGCCCACCAGGTCGGCGGTGCTGCTCATCGGGTCCAACGTCGGGGGTTCACCGATGGTGGCGACGGATATCGTGCCCCCCTTGACCGGCGTGGCACTCAGGGCGGGGGACGTCAATGCGGTCAAGCCAATAGCGCCGGCCGCGAGCAGGCTGGTCAGCCCACTGCCTCGCCGGGAGGGTCGGAAGTTCATGATTCTCTCTCCAGAGGGTCAAAAACAGGTTGTCGCGTGATTGGGTATGCGCCGGGATCCCGGTTTTTTGCAGCAGCCCCCTCGGGCCTGGCGCGATGCGGCGGGCGGGGGGCGGTCAGAAAAAGGTTTCGGCCACGTCGGTGACGCGGTACTGCTCGTCCACCAGCAGCACCTGGCGCCACTTGTCGAATGTCAGGCAGGGGTGGGAAATGTCGAAGGCGATCATGTCGCCGACCTGGATGTCGTCGCCGTCGGCGATCTGCATGAAGGCATGCTGGTCCATCATGGCGGTCAGCTTCCAGGTTTGCGGCGCTGCGGCCGGCGTGTCTTGGTCGGGCCGCGTCAGGCCGGGCCGCGTCAGGCCCGGCCTGAAGTGCAGGGCGGGCGTGGGCAGGCCGGCGTCGAACGCGGCGTCGCGCTTGCCCAGCGCAATGATGGCGCGGCCGGGTTCGGGCAGCGATTGCACATAGGCCCAGACCTGCAAGGCGGGCAAGAGGCCCGGTTCCATCTTTTGCGCTACGGGGTTGTGGGCGTTGATGCGTTCAGCCGCCGATCGGTAGACGCCGACGTCGTGCGACAGGTAGCAACCGGGGCGCAGCACCACTTCCAGCGGCGCGCCGATATCCAGTTGCGAGAATTCCTCGGCCACCACGTCAAACCAGGCCGAACCCGCGCCAGAGATGACGGCGGGGCCGTTCTTGCGCAGGCGGCCCGAGGTGGCCAGGCCGCGCAGGGCGTCGGTGGCGCGGCGCAGGAAGGCGCGGATGGCGCTCTCTTCCTGCAACACGCCTTCGTAGACTTCAATGCCGGCCAGCGCCAGGCTAGGCCAGCGGCCGATCTCGTCGACCACGGCCTGCAACTGCGCGTCATCGCGTACGCCCGTGCGTCCGCCCGTGGGACCCAGCTCGATCAGCACGGGCAGGGTCAGGCCTTGCTCGCCGAAGAACTGGCCCAACTGGGCGGCGTTGGTGGGCGAATCGACAATGCAGAAGAACGTGAATGCGGGGTCTTGCAGCAGGCGCGCAATGATGGCCATGTTGGCGCGGCCCACCAATTGGTTGGCCATCAGCACGCGGCGGATGCCGTGTTGATACGCGGCCAGCACTTGCGGCGCGGTGGCCAGCGTGATGCCCCACGCGCCGTTGTCGATCTGGCGCTTGAACAGGGCGGGGCTCATCGTGGTCTTGCCGTGCGGTGCCAGCTTGACGTGGTACGCCTCCATGAACTGCTGCATCCATTGCAGGTTGTGGCGCACGCGGGCTTCGTACAGCACCGCCACGGGCAGGCTGACATCTTCGTTCAGCAGGTTCCAGTTCAGCGCGGCCACACCGGCCGTCGTACAGGACTCGGGGAACGCGCCCAGGCCTTTGCCGTTCACATCCAACAAGGCGGCGGGGGAAGAGGAATTGGTCATGGCGGGCGCTCGAGTCTGGAAAATATTTACGTGAAAGTTTGTTTTTTTCATTATCGTGAAAGAAATTTACAAGCGGCAGCTAGGGCTTACCCGTAGGCTGTGTCAGGGGCAGGTTGGCGCGACAATAGGAAATCCGCGAAACACCGCGCGCCATGAAGGAAAAGCCATGTTGAAAGTCGCTTTGGGCCAGTTCGCCGTCAGCCGAGTCTGGGATGAAAACGCGCAGGTCTGCATTGACCTGATGGAGCGCGCCAGCGCTGGCGGTGCGGGGCTTTTGGTCTTGCCTGAAGGCATCCTGGCCCGCGACATTACCGACCCGCAAATCGTGCTGAAGGCGGCCCAGCCGCTGGACGGCCCGTTCATGACCCGGCTGCTTGAAGCCAGCCGCGGATCGTCGCTTGCCACCATGATGTGCGTGCACGTTCCGACGGGCGAAGGGCGGGTCTGGAATACTTTGGTTACCGTGCAAGACGGCCAGATCGTGTCGCAATACCGCAAGTTGCACCTGTATGACGCCTTCACGATGAAGGAATCCACCAACGTCACGGCCGGCACCGAGCTTCCCCCGCTGCTGGACATTGGCGGCCTGCGCGTGGGGCTCATGACCTGCTACGACGTGCGTTTTCCTGAACTGGCGCGCCGCCTGGCGCTGGATGGCGCCGACCTGCTGGTACTGCCGGCGGCCTGGGTGCGCGGCCCGCTGAAGGAAATGCACTGGGAAGTGCTGGTGACGGCGCGCGCGCTGGAAAACACCTGCTACGTGGCCGCCACCGGGGAATGCGGTGAACGCAATATCGGTTGCAGCATGGTGGTGGACCCGCTGGGCGTGGTGACGGCGCGCGCGGGCGAGGGGCCGGCGCTGGTGTTTGCCGATATCGACCCGGAACGCCTGGCGCATGCGCGCAAGGTGCTGCCGGTGCTGGCCAACCGCCGCTTCGCGCCGCCCGAACTGGCCTAGGCGACGCCGCCCGCTCCCCGGGGCAAAGGCGGCGGTCATGGTGTAATGCTGACTTGTATTTCTTGCCGTCTTCCCCCATCTGCTGCCAATGAGCAACGATCTCTTCGCGGCCGATCCTGCGCATCGGCCCTATGTGCCCCTGGCCGAGCGCCTGCGCCCGCGTTCCTTGTCCGACGTGGTCGGGCAGTCGCACCTGCTGGGCCCTGACAAGCCGCTGCGCGTGGCGTTTGAGTCGGGCCGTCCGCATTCCATGATCTTCTGGGGGCCGCCCGGCGTGGGCAAGACCACGCTGGCGCGCCTGATGGCTGATGGCTTTGATGCGCAGTTCATCGCAATTTCGGCGGTGCTGGGCGGCGTCAAGGACATTCGCGAAGCGGTCACGGTGGCGCAGGTGGCGCAAGGCCAAGGCCGCCGCACCATTCTTTTCGTGGACGAGGTGCATCGCTTCAACAAGGCGCAGCAGGATGCTTTTCTGCCCTACGTCGAAAGCGGGCTGTTCACCTTCATCGGCGCCACCACCGAAAACCCGTCCTTCGAAGTCAATTCGGCGCTGTTGTCGCGGGCGCGCGTGTACGTGTTGCAATCGCTGTCGCCCGAGGAATTGCAGCAACTGGTCGACCGCGCGGTACACGCGCTGAACGAAGGGCTGGATGACGGCGAAGCCATTCGCATCGAGCCCGACGCGCGCGAGCAATTGGCCGCCTGGGCCGACGGCGATGCGCGGCGCTTGATCAGCGCGGTGGAAGTCGTGGCGGAATCCGCGCAGTCGGCCGGTCGCGACACGGTGGACGCCGCCTGGCTGGAAATATCCCTGTCGCAGAACCTGCGCCGTTTCGACAAGGGCGGCGACGCCTTCTACGACCAGATCAGCGCACTGCATAAATCGGTGCGAGGCTCCAATCCCGACGCCGCGCTGTATTGGTTCTGCCGCATGATCGACGGCGGCGCCGATCCCAAATACCTGTCGCGTCGCCTGGTTCGCATGGCGGTGGAAGACATCGGCCTGGCCGACCCGCGCGCGACCGACCTGGCCGTGAACGGCGCCGATATCTACGAGCGCCTGGGCTCGCCCGAAGGCGAGCTCGCGCTGGCGCAAGCGGTGGTCTACATGGCATGTGCCGCCAAGTCCAACGCCGTCTACAACGCCTACAACCAGGCTCGCCAGTTCGCGGCCGAACATGGCAGCGCACCGGTGCCCATCCACCTGCGCAACGCTCCCACCAAACTGATGAAGCAGTTGGGCCACGGCAAGGCCTACCGCTATGCTCACGACGAGCCGCACGGCTACGCCGCCGGCGAACAATATTTCCCTGATGGACTCAAGCCTTCCTTCTATCGGCCGACCGATCGCGGCCTGGAGGCTAAAATCCAGCAAAAGTTGGCATTCCTGCGCGAGCTGGACGCACAGGAACGCGCCAAGAACCGGTAACGGGCCACGCCCATTGCCTTCACTAGAACCTCAACCGACATCAACATGCTAGACCCGATACTGCTGCGCAAAGACCTGCAAACCGTCGTCGACCGCCTCAATAGCCGTGGCGTGTCCTTCGACACGGAACGGTTCAACGACCTGGAGTCTCGCCGCAAGGCCGTCCAGACCGAAACCGAGTCCCTGCAAGCCCGCCGCAACGCGCTGGCCAAGCAGATCGGTCAGTTGAAGGCCAAGGGCGAAGACGCCAGCGCCGTCATGGCGGAATCGCAGGCGGTGCCTGTCCGCCTGAAGCAGTTGGAAGAAGAGCTGGCCGCCTTGCAGGCGCCGCTTAACGACCTGCTGATGTCGGTGCCGAACTTGCCGCACGCCAGTGTGCCCTTGGGCGAATCCGCTGACGACAACGTCGAAGTCCGTCGCTGGTTGCCGGGCGAAGCGGGTGCTGACGGCAACCCGCCGGCGCTTGCGTTCGAGGCGCGCGACCACGTCGCCATCGGCGAACCGCTGGGCCTGGATTTCGACATGGCCGCCAAGCTGTCGGGCGCGCGCTTCTCGTTCATGCGCGGCCCCATTGCCCGCCTGCACCGCGCGCTGTCGCAGTTCATGCTGGATCTGCAAACGGGCACGCACGGCTATACCGAGTGCTATACGCCTTACATCGTCAACGCGTCCACCTTGTACGGCACGGGCCAGTTGCCCAAGTTCAAGGACGACATGTTCGCCGTGTCCAAGGGCGGTGGCGATGACGATCCCAAGGTTGATGCCGCGGGCAACCCTTACGTGCGTGAAGACCAATACCTGATCTCCACGTCGGAAATTACGCTGACCAGCGTGGCGCGCGACACCATCCAGGCCGCCGCAGACCTGCCGCTCAAGCTCACCGCGCATACGCCGTGCTTCCGTTCCGAAGCCGGCAGCGGTGGCCGCGACACCCGCGGCATGATCCGCCAGCATCAGTTCGACAAGGTCGAAATGGTGCAGATCACGCAGCCGGACCAGTCTTACGAAGCCCTTGAAGACATGGTCGGCCACGCCGAGCGCGTTCTGCAATTGCTGGGCCTGCCGTACCGCGTCATGCTGCTGTGCACCGGCGACATGGGTTTTGGTTCTGCCAAGACCTATGACCTGGAAGTGTGGCTGCCCGCGCAAAATACCTGGCGCGAAATTTCCTCGGTGTCCAATTGCGAAACCTTCCAGGCCCGCCGCATGCAGGCGCGTTTCCGCAATGCCCAGGGCAAACCGGAATTCGTGCACACGTTGAATGGTTCGGGTTTGGCAGTGGGCCGCGCGTTGGTCGCCGTGCTGGAAAATCATCAGCAGCCTGACGGCAGCGTATTGATTCCCGAGGCGTTGCAGCCGTATATGGGTGGTTTGACGGTGCTGAAACCCTGAAGCACGCCGCGCGTCCATCGGCCAAATGGCTGATAAGAAAACGGAGCCTTTGGGCTCCGTTTTTTTTTATCATGTCGACATATTGCTGTCGTTTTTGCTCATTATCCTACGCGGGTGAGTGCATGATTTTGATGTGAGCAATTGTGTATTTTTAATAAAAGGGCCGGATAGATGCGGCACAATACACCCGCGTTCTACACGCTTCATTCACTTATATAACAAGGAGTTGTCCATGACTTCAAGAATGATTGGAGATTTTCGTGTGAGATGCTCTGTCGCTCGTGAAGATGAACAGGGCTACCGCGTGCAGATATGGACCCGCCGAGTTGGCGGAACCGCGCCGGAAAAATGCTGGACAGTGCCGGGACAGGCGCCGTTCTCAGACTTGCACGAAGCAGAACAGGAAAGCCGTCAATTGTTCCAAGAAATCAATGGTGTGCGTTTTAACGGTGAGCCGGAGTTTGCCCATGCGTCCGCATAATGGTTGGTGGAGGGCGTCCAGTGCGCCCCGCAGATGGATTGATCTTGTTCAGGAATCCCCGCGTTGGGCAGATGGCAAGCCCGCGCAGGTATCCCAAAAATCCGCCGTGGTGGCGGAAAAGCCGGTACGGGTCCCCGCGGCCTGATCGTCATTCCCATGGGGCACCGGACAATGTCCCAACGGAAAAAAAAGGCCACTCGTCAGAGTGGCCTTTGCTTTTAACGATGCCAATCGCCGCGGCCCTTGCCGTGGCCGTGGCCTCGATAATGACCGGGGCCCGGACCGTAATAACGCGGGGGCGGACCGCCGCGCCAGTGCGGGCCGCCACGGTAATAGACCGGAGCGGGGTAGACCACCGGGGGCGCCACATACACGGGCGCCGGGCGGTAATACACGGGCGGTGGCGGCGCCACATAGACAGGGGCGGGCGCCACGTATACCGGGGCTGGATAAACCACGCCGGGCAAGCCGATTGAGATACCCACGTCCACCCGGGCGAGGGCCACGCTGGAAATCAGCAGACCCGCGGCACCGACACCAGCAATTAGCCATTTTTTCATGTTGCACCTGCCTGCTGCGCGACACAGCAAAGTTGAGTATTCGACGCCCCTATTTTCGGGCTTTTCGGTCGCGGATTCGTAAGCGCGGCTCGCTCAATAGCGACAATCCGCAACCGTCCCCGGGCTGGGCAACGCGCGCGTGCTGCGGCGCGGGATAGTACTTGCGCTCTGGTAATCGTAGACCTGAAATCGATTGAAATGAAGTGGAATCAGATGAAGTCAGACCGGTGCGTTACAGACGGTCACCATCATCGCGGGCTGCGCGGCCCGGATTGCGTCAGATCGATTGAGTGCCGCGGAATTCCACCACCCATACCCAAGGGTTGGCCGCCCAGGCGTGCGAGCCATAGCGTTCGCACCACGTTAATGCAAACGCTGTTTGAAGTGGAACGCCAGGCAAGAGCGCGGAAGATTGGTACAAGGCTTCGGTGCCTTCGGCACGCGCATCGGCTTCGGTCAGACTTTGCAGCCGTTGGATGCGCACACCCACGATAAGCGCGGTGGCGAATGCGTTGCCCGCTTCGTCGGTCAGGGTGATGCTTTCGCCGGTTTTGCCATAGGGGCATCTGACCCAACTGGATGTACGCCGCAATTCTGAAGGGTTATCGCGAACGGGACCCATTGCCACCCAGCGTCCGGAATCGGCGGCGTCCGCATACCAAACCGTCGTGGGCTTGCTGGGTTGCGGCTTCAGAATGCGGCGACTCTGCACTTTCAAGCCCGCCAGGACGGCTTGCTTGAGCGGCTCGCTGAATTGAAGTGACTGCCGTTTCATGCGCTCGCTGTTCTCCTCTCGGCAGAAGTTCGCGTATTACGTCCGCGTACTGCGTTTCGCTTCCAAACCGATGTGTGTCAAATGCACCAGCTAATTCAGATCAGGAGCAGGCAGTATGACGTGTCGTGTTCCCGCTGTCAGGCAGGCTTTGTATTTGTGTTGTCTTTTTGTACAGGCGGTGTTGTTTGTATACTCAAGCAATGACTACTGACCTGCATAATCTCAAGCCCGGGTACTACTGGTACACCATGGCCAATGACCCGCTGGCCGTTATCCACATCCATGAAGACGGCGGTGCATCGCTGATGGGTTCGGACTACCGCATCGGCGCCGAAGGCGTCGCCGACATGGTCCGCCAAGGCGAACGCTTCTTCTGGATCGAACCGCCGCAAGTCTGAACTTTTGGGCTGATACGTGGCCGGCCTTTCGGGCCGGCCGCTTTCGTTCGTCCGGGGAAAATCCATGACCGACCTGCTGTTGAAAAACGTCCGCGTAGCGGCGAACGACGCCGCCGACGCTGTCGACGTGTTGGTGCGGGGTGCGCGCATCCTGCAAATACAAGCGGGTATCCAGGCGCCGGCCGACGTCCCTGTTGAGGATGGCGGCGGCGCCTTGTTGTTGCCGGGGCTGGTTGAAGGCCATACTCACCTGGACAAGACCAACTGGGATTCACCTTGGTATGTGAATACGGTTGGCCCCGCCCTGACCGACCGCATTGAAAACGAACGCACCTGGCGCGCCAATACGGGCCACGATGCGGCCAGCCATGCGCGCGCGTTGGCGCTGGCCTTCCTGCGCGAAGGCGCTACCCGCATCCGCAGCCATGTCGATGTGGACACCGACGCGGGCCTGCGTCACCTGGATGGCGTGCATGCCACGCGCGAAGCCTTGGCCGGCCGCGTGGAAATTCAAACCGTGGCCTTTCCGCAGTCGGGGTTGTTGGTGCGACCTGGCACGGCCGACCTGTTGGACCAGGCGTTGGCGCAAGGCGCTGATGTGTTGGGTGGGCTGGACCCGTCCGCCATCGACCGCGATCCCGCCCAATCACTGGATGTGCTATTCGGTCTTGCCGAGAAGCATGGCAAGCCGGTCGACATTCATCTGCACGAGCCCGGCGAACTGGGCGCGTTCACGCTGGACCTGATCCTGGACCGCGTCCAGGCGCTGGGCATGCAAGGCAAGGTGGTCATCAGCCACGCCTTCTGCCTGGGCGGCGTTGACGCCAAGCGCCTGGACGGGCTGCTCAAACGCCTGGCGACGCTGGACGTGGCCGTGTTGACCACGGCGCCGCCGTCGCGGCCGGTGCCCGGCGTGCGCGCGTGCCGCGAGGCGGGCGTGACGATCTTCGGCGGCAACGACGGCATCCGTGACACCTGGACGCCGTATGGCAGCCCCGACATGCTGGCGCGCGCCATGATGATCGGCCTGCGCAACGACCTGCGCCGCGACGACGAAGTGGAATGGGCGTTTGATTGCGTCACCGGCGCCGCCGCGCGTGCCTGTGGCTTTGCGGACTACGGCCTGACGCCGGGCGCGCGGGCCGACCTGGTGCTGGTCGACGCCAGTTGCGTGGCCGAGGCCGTGGTGACGCGCAAGCCGCGCCGTCTGGTCGTGACCCATGGCGTGGTCGTGGCCCGCAATGGCCAGGACGCCATCGCCTAAGCCTGATCGCGCGTCAAACCCAGCTGCGATTCGGTCAACGCGACGAACGCCCGCATCAGTTCCGAACGCACACCGGCGCGCTGCCAGATCGCGCCCACTGTGCGCACCGGGCAGGGCGCCGGCAAGGGCCAGCGCGTCACCCGCGCGGCCGGTTCGCCGGTGACGGCCCAGTCCGGCAACACCGCCACCCCCAGTCCCTCGGCCACCAGCTTCGCAATGGAATCGATGCCGTCCAGCTCAAAGCGCACGTGTGGCCGCAGGTTGTGCGTGCGCAGGTAATCGTCGGCCATCTTGCCGCCCACCACGCTGCGGTCATAGCGGATGTAGGGCTCGCGCGCGAGGACGGCCAACGGGTCGCGCACCTTCATGTCGGCCGGCGTCACCAACACCAGCGGCTCGTGGCGCAGGTCGCGCCAGTCGCACGTCTTGGGTAATGCAAACAGCGGGTGCACCAGCAACGCGCCATCCAGCTCGCCGGACAGCACCTTGCTGTAGAGCAGGGTGGTGGGCGCGGGCTCGATGTAGATCTCGATATGGGGATGGCGAGCCACCCAGGTGCGCAGCACCGGCGGCATGATGCCGGTCAGCGCCGTGGGCGTGGCGCCCAGGCGCAAGGGGCCGGCCGGAAGCTCCGTGTCACTGGCCGCCGAGCGCAGGTCGCGCACGTCGCGCAGGATATGTCGGGCGCGTTCAAGAATGCGGATGCCGGCAGGCGTGGGTTTGACCGTGCGGCCAGACCGGGCGATCAGGGCGCTGCCCACGTCGCCCTCCAGCGCGCGCAGTCGCTGCTGCACGGTGGCGGGGGTCAAGCCCTGATGGCGCGCGGCCTGGGCAATGGAGCCCAGCTCCACCACATGCACATAGGTTTGAAGAAAGCGGGAGTCCACGGCGCTTGCCCTTGGTGAAGATGGTTTTTCCGTATTCTAAAGATGGGTGAAGATAATTGTTGTTTTCTTTGGTGGCGGGAAGAATACGTCCAGAGCGATCCGCCCGCGCACAAGGCGCCGGCGTCGCCCGTTGGAACCCCGCCATCAAGGAGCTTGCCGTGCCCATTATTGAATCCATCGACGTTTGCGCCGCCGCGGTGCCCCTGGATAAAGTCACATCGTTTTCGAACCGCAGCGTATCCACTCGCCACTACGGCCTGGTCAAGGTCCGTTCAAGCGACGGCGTGGAAGGCATCGGCTTTTGCTATGTGGGCAGCGCCGGCGGCGCCATCTTCGAAGCGGCCGTGCAAAGCCTGTTGGCGCCGGTGCTGCTGGGCCGCGATTCACACGCCGTTGAAGGCTTGTGGCAAGCCATGTACCAAGAGGCGCTGCTGCAAGGTCGGCAGGGCACGGTGATGCGCGCGCTGAGTGCGCTGGACATCGCACTGTGGGACCTGAACGCCAAGACGGCCGGCCTGCCGCTGCACAAGTTCCTGGGTGCGATGGAACTCGAAACCGTGCCTGCCTACGCCAGCGGCGGCTACTACCTGGACGGCAAGACGCCCCAGCACCTGGGCGAGGAAATGGCCAGCTATGTGGACAAGGGCTTTCGCGCCGTCAAGATGAAGACCGGCCGCCTGTCCCCGCGCGAGGAAGAGGCGCGCTTGAAAGCGGCGCGCGAAGCCGTGGGCCCGGATGTCGAGCTGATGATGGACTGCAACAACGCCTGGCAGGACGTGACCCAGGCCATGCAGTACATCCGCCGCTTCGAACAGTACGAGCCGTATTTCATCGAAGAGCCCTTTGGGCCGGACGATATCGACAGCCACGCCAAGCTGGCGCGGTTGACGCATCTGCCGATCGCCACGGCCGAAATCGGCTATGGCCGCTGGTATCACAAGGAACTGCTCGACAAGGGCGCGGCCGGCATCCTGCAGACCGACGCGGCGGTGTGCGGCGGCATCACCGAGTGGAAGCGCATTGCGGCCACGGCCGCCAGCTACGGCGTGGTGGTCTGCCCGCACTGGTTCCACGACGTGCATGCGCCGCTGGTTGCGGCGACGCCGAACGCGCGCTACGTCGAATTTTTCTGGGATGACCAGGTGTTGAATTTCCGCAAGCTGATCGATCGGCAACTGACTCACAAGCTGGGCCGCGTGGTCTTGCATCAAGAGCCAGGGCTGGGCTTCGGCTTCGAAGAGCGCATGGTCGAAAAGTTTGGCAAGTGGGTCCGCATCAGTCGTTGAACGCCACCCGCAACAGGCGGCGCCTTTTCAAAACAAGCAGCCGGCCTTCGAGGCCGGCGCGAGGAGACAAGCATGCAACGCAGGCAATTCATGACCGGCGCCGCGGCGCTGGGGGCGGCGCTTGTGCTGCCCAACGCGGCGCGGGCGCAGCAGGACATGCCGTCGGGTCCGGTGAAAATCGTGGTGGGCTTTCCGGCGGGCGGCGGCACCGACGTGCTGGCGCGCCTGTTGGGGCAAAAGCTGGGCGTGATGTGGAATATTCCCGTCATCGTGGAGAACCGCGCCGGGGCAGCCGGCGTCATCGCGGCCGAGCAGGTGGCGCGCCAGCCCAACGATGGCAACACGCTGCTGATGGCGCATGTGAACAGCCACGGCATTGCGCCAGGCTTGCAGCCCAAGCTGGCCTATTCCGTGGACCGCGATTTCTCGCCCATCGCGTTGGTGGGCAAGACGCCCACCATCCTGATCGGCGGCGCGTCGCAGCCCGCCAAGACGCTGCCTGACTTGGTCAAGCTGTGCCGCGCGCAGCCAGGAAAGATCGTGTTCGGGTCGGCGGGAGCGGGCTCGGCCCAGCACCTGGCGTTGGAAATTTTCAAGGCGCGCGCCGGCATCGACGTGCTGCATGTGCCGTACAAGGGGTCGGCGCCGCTGATGAACGATCTGTTGGGCGGCCATGTGCAGTACTGCTTTGAAGGCATGACGACGGCCACGCCACTGGTGCAGTCCGGCAAGGTGATCGCGTTGGCGCAGACCTTGCAGCAGCGCTCGAAAAGCCACCCCAATGTGCCGACGGTGGCGGAACAAGGCTATCCGGGCTTCGAGGCCAGCATCTGGTTCGGCATGGTGGGCCCCGGCAAGATGCCCGACGCCATGGTCCAGCGCATGAACCGCGATATCGATCAGGTCCTGGCGATGGCGGACGTGCAGGAAAAGCTGGCGCAGGTGGGCGCGGAAGACGGCGGGGGCAGCGTGCAGCGCTTTGCCGACTTCATGGTCCAGGAACAGCGCAAATACGCCAAGACCATCAAAGACGCGAAGATCATCGTGGAAAGCTGATGCGTGCGGCGCGCGCGGTCGTCGTCCGGCAGCCCAGCAGCCCAGCAGCGCCGAGCACGGGCGGCCCGATCCGCCATTGCTCGCCGGACGCGACGCGCTTTAGCCTGCGGCCGGGGCCGTGTTCGGCTCCGACCCTTCCCACCCCGCCATCGCCGAGATCGACCGCGCTTTTTCCCGCAGCAGGCGCGCGGTGTCGGAATCCAGGTCGTCGTCGATGGCGCCCACCGGCCCCATCAAGGTGATGGCCGCTGTCATCTCGCCCAGCATGTCGAAGATGGGCGCGGACAGCGACGTGAAGTGCGGCAGCAGCGCATGGCGACAGCGGCTGATGTGGTGCTTCTGCACCTCGTCGCGGATGGCCTGCACGTCTTTCGCCGTATAGGAATTGCCGGGGGCGCCGCCCTGGCTTTCGGGAATGGATGAGGCCATCTCGCGGTCCAGCAGGTCGCGGGTCAGCGCGTCCGGCAAATGCGCCAGGAAGTTGCGGCCCAGCGCCGACGACAGCAGTGGCATCACCGTGCCCACGCGCAATTCCAGCAAGGGCCGGCTGCGGCTGCCTTCCACCCGATACACGATGGTCGGCCCCTTGTTGCCCCACACCCCCAGGAACACGGTGTGCCCGGTTACCGCCGCCACCTCGGCCATGATGGGCCGCGCCGTGGTGAACACGTCGAACTGCTCCAGCGCCGCCAGCCCCAGCCGCAGTGCGTACGGACCCAAGCCGTAGTGGCCCGTGTCGGCATGCTGCTGCACCACGCCCACCTTCTGAAAACTGACCAGGTAGTAGTGCACATTGGGCACGGTCAGCTCACAGGCGTCGGCAATTTCCTTCAGCGGTAACGGCCGGCCCGTCTTGCGGATCAGGTCCAGGATCCGGAAGCCCACTTCAATGGATTGAATCCCCCTGCGCGCTGCGGTCGGCGTCTTTTCCGTGTTCTTTTCTGCCTTGCCGGCGGGCCTTGCCATTGCTGCCTCCAGTGTGTGTTTGGCGGCAGTGTAGCAGCGGCCAACAGGGGCTTGCGGCTGCTTGCCGGACCCGGTTTCGGGTTTCCCCCAGCTTTGTCCGGCCGGTTTTAAGTTTGATAATAGTTAATGCATACAGCAGTATCAATCTAAAAACACAGGGGAAAGCAAGCATGGAAGCAAACGTGGCAGCAGTGGGGCGGATCGGCGACGCGCCGACGCTAAGCAGGAAAGAGGAACGTCAGGTGGTCGTGGCGTCCACCTTGGGCACCTTGTTCGAGTGGTACGACTTCTTCATCTACGGAACCCTGGCGGTGTTCATGAGCCAGGTGCTGTTCCCGCAGGACAACCCCACGGTGGCGCTGCTGGCCGCCTTGGGCGCGCTGGCGGTGGGTTTCATCATTCGCCCCTTGGGTGCCGTGATGTTCGGCTACCTGGGTGACAAGTGGGGCCGCAAGTACACCTTCCTGATCACGGTCGTGATGATGGGCGGGGCCACCGTGCTGATCGGCTGCCTGCCTACCTATGAATCGGCCGGCCATTTGTCGTGGATTCTGCTGCTGACGCTGCGCGTGGTGCAGGGCCTGGCCGTGGGCGGCGAGTACGGCGGCGCGGTGATCTATGTGGCCGAGCATTGCGAGCCCAAGCGCCGTGGCTTGCTGACCGGGTGGATTCAGATCACCTCGTCGGCCGGCCTGATCCTGTCGCTGGTTGTCATCCTGTGCACCCAGGCAGCGATGAGCGCTGAGGACTTCCGCCAATGGGGATGGCGCCTGCCGTTCATCCTGTCGATCGTGATGCTGGCGATTTCGATCTACGTGCGCGCCAAGCTGCATGAATCGCCCGTCTTCACACGCATGAAGCAGCAGAACCGCCTGTCGAAGAATCCCATCAAGGAAACGTTCGGCCAATGGTCCAGCCTGCGCCTGGTGGTGCTGGCGCTGATCGGCGTTACCGCCGGCCAGGGCGCCACCTACTTCACGGGCCAGTTCTACGTCATGATCTTCCTGCAGCAAGCCGTGCAGTTGGATCAGACCAGCGTCTACACGCTGATCCTGATCGGCTTCATCATCGGCGCGCCCACGTTCGTGCTGTTCGGCTGGCTGTCCGACCGTATCGGCCGCAAATGGATCATGATGGCGGGCCTGTTCATTGCCGCCATCGGCTATCACTCGATGTTCGAGGTGCTGCTGAAAGCCGGCAACCCGGCGTTGGCCCAAGCCATGCAGAGCACGCCGGTCCGCGTGCATGCCGATACCAGCGGCGGCGCGTGCGACTTCGGCTTGCAGGCCGCGATGGTCGGCAGCCATGCCGACCACAAGAAGGTGTGCGTGCAGGCCAAGAAATTCCTGGTCGGCAAGGGCATCAACTTTGAATACGCCGCGCCGCTGCCGGGCCAGACCATTGCCATGAGCGTGGGCGGCGTCACCGTCAACGGCTTTGACCGCGCGGGCTATGCGAAGGCCTTGAGCGCGGCCGGCTACCCGGACCGCGCCGACCCAGCCCGCGTCGACCGCGCCACCATCATCCTGATCCTGGTGCTGATGACCGCCGTGGTCGCGATGGTCTATGGCCCGGTGGCGTCCTACCTGGTTGAACTGTTCCCGGCCCGCATCCGCTACACCGCGCTATCCTTCCCGTACCACATCGGCGCGGGTATCTTCGGCGGTATCGTGCCCTTTACCGCCACCTACCTGGCGCAGGCCAGCGGCAATATCTTTGGCGGTTTGATGTATCCGGTCGTCGTGATGGTGGTGGTGGGCATCATCGGCAGCTTGTTCCTGCCGAACACCCGCGCCAAGGCCATCGACGAAGACCCCATCCACTAAAAAAGCGAGGAGAAACATGTCCGTGCAAGCGAGTTTCAAGGCCGCCGTCATCCAGGCGGCGTCCATCCCGACCGACAGCGTCGCCTGCGCCAACAAGGCCGCGTCGCTGATCCGGCAGGCCGCCGAGCAGGGCGCCCGGGTGCTGGTGTTTCCCGAGGCCTTCCTGGGTGGCTACCCCAAGGGCAATTCCTTTGGCGCGCCCATCGGCGTGCGCAAGCCCGAAGGCCGCGACGCCTTCGCCAGCTATCACCGGCAGGCCGTGCGGCTGGATGGCGAAGAGGGCGGCATCGGGGCGCAGGCGGCCGCCGATACCGACAGCTTCGTCGTCATGGGCTGCATCGAAGCCGACGGCGGCACGCTGTACTGCACCGTGCTGTACTTCAATGGCCGGGAAGGCCTGGCCGGCAAGCACCGCAAGCTGATGCCCACGGCGGGCGAACGGCTGATCTGGGGCTTTGGCGACGGCTCGACCATGCCCGTCTTCGATACGCCCTACGGCAAGATCGGCGCGGTCATCTGCTGGGAAAACTACATGCCCATGTTGCGCATGTACATGTACAGCCAGGGCGTGGCGCTGTATTGCGCGCCCACGGCCGACGACCGCGATAGCTGGATTCCCAGCATGCGCCACATTGCGCTGGAAGGCCGCTGCTATGTGCTGACCGCCTGCCAGCACCTGCGTCGCGATGCGTATCCGGAAGACTTCGAATGCTCGCTGGGTAACGCACCCGACACGGTGTTGATGCGCGGCGGCAGCGCCATCATCGACCCCTTGGGCGAAGTGCTGGCCGGCCCGGATTTTTCCGACGAAACCATTCTGTACGCCGACATCAACCCCAACCAGATCCTGCGCGGCAAGTACGACTTTGACGTGTCTGGCCACTACGCGCGCCCGGACGTGTTCCAGCTTCAGGTCGACACCCGCGAAAAGCGGGCGGTTTCCGCCGTGTCCGCCGTGTCCAGCGCCCAGGCGGGCGGCGCGCAGGAGCCTTGAAACATGCATTTTGACTTCAGCGCCTTGCCTTCGCAGACGGTCTACAAGCTGCTGACCTCGACCGTCACCCCCCGCCCGATCGCGTGGGTCACCACGATATCGGGCGACGGGTGCGTCAACGCGGCGCCGTTCAGCTTTTTCAACGTCATGGGGCACCAGCCGCCCACCGTCGCCCTCGGCCTGATGCGCCGCGCCAACGGTGAATTGAAAGACACCAGCGCCAACATCATCGAAAACGGCGAGTTCGTGGTGAACCTGGTGCCCGAAGCCCTGATGCAGCAAATGAACCAGACCTGCGCGGACTATCCGCCCGGGGTGGATGAGCTGAGCAAGGCGGGCCTGACGGCGCTGCCCGCCGCGCATGTGCGCCCGCCCTTGATTCAGGGCAGCCCGGTGTCGCTGGAATGCGTCAGCCAGGCCACCATCGTGACCGGCCCGCACCAGGTCGTCGTGATTGGCCGGGTGCTGGGCGCGCACGTGGCCGATGCTTATGTGCAGGACGCCGAGCGCGGCTATGTGAACACCGCCGAGATGGGGCTGGTGGCGCGCATGCACGGCAGCGGGTGGTACGCTCGCAGCACGGATTTGTTCCAGTTGGCGAGGCCCACCGACCCTTAGCCAGTCACTGAAAGGAGAAAAGATGGTTGCTCGTTGGCGCTGGGCGCTTAAGCAATTGACCAAGCGCCTGTGGTTCAGGGCCAGTCTTTTCTCGCTGCTGGGCGTGGCAACCGCCTTGCTTGCCGTCATATTCAAGGGCGCCATTCCCGAAACCCTGCCCGCCCGCATCGGTGCGGACGCGGTGGACAAGATCCTGGGCATCATCGCGTCCAGCATGCTGGCGGTGACCACCTTTTCGCTCAGCACCATGGTGGCGGCCTACGGCGCGGCAAGCAGCGGCGTGACCCCGCGCGCAACCACCCTTGTGATGCAGGACACCACCACGCAGAACGCCTTGGCGACCTTCATCGGCTCGTTTCTGTTCAGCCTGGTGGGCATCATCGCGCTGAGCACGGGCGCCTATGGCGCGCAAGGGCGGGTCTTGCTGTTCGCGGTGACGATCGTGGTGGTGATCCTGATCGTCTACACGCTGCTGCGCTGGATTGATCATCTGTCAAAGCTCGGCCGGGTCGGCGAAACCATCGACCGCGTTGAAACCGCGACCATCGACGCTATCCGGCACCGCGTTCAGTGGCCTTGTCTGGGCGGCACTCCTTATCCGGCATCCGGCGTGCCCCCCGCGTCGGCGCTGGCCGTGGCAAGTGACCAGACGGGCTACGTCCAGCACGTCGACGTGCAGGCCTTGGGCCAGATCGCGCGCGAACATCAGGCCTTGATTTATCTGGATGTGCTGCCCGGCGCCTTTGCCCATGTCGGCATGGTGCTGGCGTGGATCGTGCCCGAATCAAGCAGCGCACCGGCCACGCGCCAGGCTCCCAACGAGGCGATCCTGGGCGCCATCACGATGGGCACCCATCGCACGTTCGAGCACGACCCCCGCTTTGGTTTGTCGGTGCTTTCCGAAATTGCGTCCCGCGCCTTGTCGCCTGCCGTCAATGACCCCGGAACGGCCATTGACGTCATCGGCAGGGGCGTAAGAAGCCTGACCTGCTGGGGGCAGCCCCCTTCGTCGCAACCCGATGCCGAACCCGACTGCCGGCGGGTCTACGTGCAATGCCTGGACGTGGACGATTTGTTCGACGACTTTTTCGGCCCTATCGCCCGAGATGGCGCGGGCTTGCTGGAAGTGGACATGCGCATGACCAAGGCGCTGTTGAGCCTGGCGGAGATCAACCCGACGCTATTCAAGCCGGCTGCTTCCCGGCATGCCGCGCGCTTGCTCGGATACGCAGAGAATGCGCTGGGCCTGGATGAAGACAAGCGCCGGCTTCGCGAGCTGGCTCAGCCCCTGCTGCGCTGAGGACGGGTGTGCCCGAGAGGGGCGCGGCTGTTGGTGTGGCGGACGCGCCCAAAGCGGCGGTCCGGACCCGATTTTGCAAAGTGACGAGCTTGCGCCAATTCGTTCTCCAGTTCCTTGGATGCGGCGTAAATCGCCGCTGCTAGCATCTGCCCGACCACTGCGAGAACCCTCGGTTCACGACTTCTCCGCTGGCACTTTCATCATCTTTGAACACCATATTGGGGGCAGATCCATCCAGGGGCTGGCGGGCGTCTGGCTTGCGTGGGCGGCGGTTTGCGCGGCCGCACGCAACTGCCGAACCCGCATTCGCGCGCCTGTCTGGATGGCTGGACGCGGCATGAATAATCTGAAACTTGGAACCCGCCTGGCGGGGGGATTCGGCATTTTGCTGGCCATGATCATCATCATGTGCCTGGTTGGGCTGGTCAGCCTGGCCAACATCAATGAATCGGTTGAAACCGTGACCCAGCGTTCGCTGATCAAGGAACGCTGGATCAGCGATTGGGCCCGCAATATCCAGGCCGGCGTTACCCGCACCACCGCCATTGCAAAAAGCACCGACGCCAGCCTGGCGGCGTTCTTCACGGAAGAGGCCGCCGCGTCCACGCGGAATTCTTCCGCCTTGCAAAAGCAGATCGAGCCGCTGATACAGACGCCCGAGGAAACGACGCTGTGGCAAGGCATCGGCAAGTCCCGAGGCGATTACCTGCGCACGCGCGACGCCATCTTCAAGGCCAAGCAGAGCGGCGACGTGGACACGGCCAACCGCGTCTTCACCCAGGAATTCCTGCCGGCCACGCGCCAGTTCATTGATCAGATCACCAAGCTGTCCGCCTTGCAGCGCGCCGAGATTGATGCGCGCGCGGCCGACATCCAAAGCGCTTATCGCACGGCCAATTTCTGGATGATCGTCATCGGCTCGGTGGCGCTGATCAGCGGCTTGCTGCTGGCCGTGTTGCTGACGCGCGGCATTACCCGCCCGCTGTCGGCCGCCGTGCGCGTGGCGCGCACCGTGGCCGCCAATGACCTGACCAGCACCGTTACCGTGACATCGCGCGACGAGATCGGCCAGTTGATGCAGGCCCTGGCGTCCATGAACGCCAACCTGGCGGGCACCATCGCGCACATCCGGACCGGCGTGGACAGCATGGCGTCCGCGTCGGGCGAGATCGCGGCGGGCAACACCGACCTGTCCTCGCGCACGGAGCAGCAGGCGGCGTCTTTGGAAGAAACCGCGGCATCCATGGAGCAGCTCTCGTCCACGGTGAAGCAGAATGCCGACAGCGCGCGCCAGGCCAACCAGTTGGCCGCCACCGCCTCCGACATCGCGGCCCGTGGCGGCGCGACCGTGTCCGAGGTGGTCAGCACCATGAGCGCGATTTCGTCGAGCTCGGTGAAGATCGCCGACATCGTGTCGGTGATCGATGGCATTGCCTTCCAGACCAACATCCTGGCGCTGAACGCCGCGGTGGAAGCCGCGCGGGCAGGCGAGCAGGGCAAGGGTTTTGCGGTGGTGGCGGCCGAAGTCCGCACACTGGCGCAACGCAGCGCGCAGGCCGCCAAGGAAATCAAGACGCTGATCGAAGACACGGTGCAAAAGATCAGCCAGGGTTCCATCAGCGCCGAGCGCGCCGGCACGACGATGCAGGAAATCGTCAGTTCAGTGCAGCGCGTGACCGACATCATGGGCGAAATCGCGGCGGCATCCGCCGAGCAGGCCGACGGCATCGAACAGGTCAACCGGGCGGTGTCGCAAATGGACGAGGTAACGCAGCAGAACGCGGCGCTGGTAGAAGAAGCCGCCGCCGCGGCCGGCTCAATGCAGGATCAGGCCGCCGACCTGACGCGCGCGGTCAGTGCGTTCAAGCTGCTGGGGGGAGGAAGTGTGGGGCGGGCTACAGAACGGATCGCGATCGGCCACGCGCTTGCTACCGTGGGGCAGTAGGACAGCGGAGGGGAAGTAGTCCAGGCGCAATCTGGGCTACGGCCATGGGCCCA
>NZ_JBHFIZ010000024.1:97572-184263 GCF_057334535.1 Achromobacter colocynthidis | reverse complement strand
GCCATGGGCCCATGGCCGGGGTCATAGTCATGGGTCATGGCTTGGCCCATGCCCACCCCGCGCCACAAAGAAAAAAGCCCCTGATTTCTCAGGGGCTTCGTTCTTGAATACTTGGCGGAGAGGGTGGGATTCGAACCCACGGTACGGGGATACCGTACGCCTGATTTCGAGTCAGGTACATTCGACCACTCTGCCACCTCTCCGGGGCTGGGTTCCAAAACGGTGATCACTTATTTGAAGGGTTCCTTTTTGAGGATTTCCCTTCACGTTTCGTTTTCACTTCAAGATCCCTGGTCGGAAGGATCTTCGTTGTTGGAGCAGCGAAGCCCGCAATTCTACAGGAATTTTTTCCTGTGTGTAAAGGGGGTCGAAAAAAATCCTTGAAAGGGTGCATCGCGCACTTCCGGCGGCGCCGATCTTTGTCCAGAATTCGCCCATCCGGGCATCGCGCGCCCAGGCCTACACCCCTACCCAAGGCGGCATCCCGTTTCATGGACCTGATTCTTATCCTCTTGCTTGCCGCCGTGCTGTGCGTGCCCATCACGCAGCGGCTTGGGCTGGGCGCCATTCCGGGTTATCTGATTGCGGGCGTGCTGATCGGGCCGTCTTGCCTGAAGCTGGTGACCAATGTCGACACCATGATCAACGTGTCGCAATGGGGCGTGGTGATGATGCTGTTCATCATCGGGCTTGAGCTGTCGCCCAGGCGCCTATGGGCGATGCGCAGCGAGGTCTTCCTGTTGGGAAGCTTGCAGATGCTGGTCTGCGGGTTGCTGCTGGGGCTGGTGTTCGGCGCGGCGCTCAGGCATTTGGCCGGGATGGAGTGGCAGGCGGCGGTGTTGTGCGGGCTGTCGCTTGCCTTGTCGTCGACGGCGGTGGCGCTGCGGCTGTTGGATGAGCGCAGCTTGACCCGCACGCCGCTGGGCCGTTCGGCATTGGGCGTGTTGCTGTTTCAGGACATGGCGGCCATTCCGATGCTGGTGGCGGCGGGCTTGCTGGGGTCTGACGGTACGTCGGCCCCGTCGTTCAAGGAAGCGCTGATCGCTGTGGCGGTCGTGGCGTTGGCCTACCGGCTGCGGCTGCTGGGCTGGGCCGCCAAGGCGCAATTGAATGAACTCTTCACGGCGGCGGCATTGCTGATGGTGGTGGGCGCCGCGCAATTGTTCGACTATGCGGGCCTGTCGGCGGGCTTGGGCGGCTTTCTGGTCGGGGTGTTGATGGCGGAATCCCGCTACCGGCACGACCTGGAAAAGGCCATCGACCCGTTCAAGGGCTTATTGCTGGGCCTGTTCTTCCTGGCGATCGGCATGTCCGTGAACCTGAAGGTGGTGGCTGATCACTGGACGTTCATCATCGGCTGCGTTGCCGCCTTGCTGGCGATCAAAGCCCTGGTCCTCTATGGCTTCGCGCGGTTCATGGGCCTGCCGCGCTACCACCGGCTGCTGTTCGCCATGGTGCTGGCCCAAGGCGGGGAATTCAGCTTCGCCATCTTCAATGAAGCGTGGGACAACCACTTGATCAGCCTGGAGCATCGCGATGTGCTGTCCGTGGTGGTCGCCATATCCATGGGCGTGGTGCCGGTGCTGATCAAGCTGCTGGAACGCGTGCCGGAAAACCGTGGCGGCATGGCGGATCTGCCTTCGGCCGCCGATGCGGGGCTGGGGTCGGATTCGTCCGACAAGCCTCCATCCGCTTGACCCCGCCGGACGTGGGGTCATGGCATGATTGCCGTCGGCGCGGGCGGCTACACTTGTCTTCGTTTCGCTTTTCATCCCTATGCCAGACCACAGGAGAATGCTCATGCTCAAAGGAAAAGTTGCCCTTGTCACCGGTTCCACCAGCGGTATCGGCCTGGGGATCGCCACCGCCTTCGCCCAGCAAGGCGCTGATATCGTCCTGAATGGTTTTGGCGATGCCGCCGCGATCGAAAAGGAACGCGCGGGTTTGGCCGAGAAGTACGGCGTGAAAGTGATCTACGACGGCGCCGACCTGTCCAAGGGCGATGCCGTGCGTGGCCTGGTCGACAACGCGGTGCGCCAGTTGGGCCGCATCGATATTCTGGTCAATAACGCCGGCATCCAGCACACCGCGCTGATTGAAGACTTTCCGGTTGAAAAGTGGGACGCGATTCTGGCGCTGAACCTGTCGGCTGTGTTTCATGGCACGGCGGCCGCGCTGCCGCACATGAAGAAGCAGGGCTTTGGCCGCATCATCAACATTGCGTCGGCGCATGGCCTGGTGGCCTCGGCCAACAAGTCGGCCTATGTGGCGGCCAAGCATGGCGTGGTGGGTTTCACCAAGGTCACGGCGCTGGAAACGGCCGGGCAGGGCATCACCGCCAACGCCATCTGCCCGGGCTGGGTCCGCACGCCGCTGGTGGAAAAACAGATCACCGCGCTGGCTGAAAAGAACGGCGTTGACCAGGAAACCGCCGCGCGCGAACTGCTCAGCGAAAAGCAGCCGTCGCTGCAATTCGTGACCCCGGAACAACTCGGCGGCACCGCCGTGTTCCTGGCATCCGACGCCGCGGCGCAAATTACCGGCACGTCGGTTTCGGTCGATGGCGGCTGGACGGCGCGTTAATAGAGGAATTCTGGAATGTTGTTTTTGCTTTCCCCCGCCAAGAAGCTGGACTACGACTCGCCCCTGCATATCGAGACGCACACCCAGCCGCTGTTCGTGGATCAGGCCGCCGGCCTGATCAAGGTGTTGAAGACGAAGTCGGCAGAAGACATCGCTGACTTGATGAGCCTGAGCCCGGCGCTGTCTGAGCTGAATGCGCAGCGTTACGCGCATTGGAAGCGCAGCTTCACCCAGGCGAATTCACGCCAGGCGGTGTTGGCGTTCAATGGCGATGTGTACGAAGGGCTGGATGCGTCCAGCCTGTCGGCCAAGCAACTGGATTGGGCGCAAGAGCACGTGGCCATCCTCAGTGGTTTGTACGGCGTGCTGCGCCCGCTGGATCTGATGCAGCCGTATCGCCTGGAAATGGGCACACGTCTGGAAACGTCCAAGGGCAAGAACCTGTATGAGTATTGGGGGGCGACGATTGCCGATTACCTGAATGAGCGTCAGGAGGGCAAGAAGTCGCCGGTGATCGTCAACCTGGCGTCCGAGGAATATTTCAAGTCGGTTGATTTGAAAACGCTGAAGGCGCGCGTGGTGCAATGCGTGTTCCAGGACTGGAAGAACGGCGCCTGGAAAATCATCAGCTTCCACGCCAAGCGTGCGCGCGGGCTGATGGCGCGCTACGCGATCCAGCATAAGGTTGCCAAGCCGGAAGGCTTGCAGGGCTTTGACCTGGAAGGCTACGCCTACGACGCATCGGTTTCAACGGAAGACAAACTGGTGTTTCGTCGCAAGGTGGGGTGATTGTGATGGGTTCCGCGCGATCGGCGTTGTGTTTTTGCCGGGGCCAATTCGCGCTGCACCCATCCTACGTTCGTGGCGAATTGGGTCGGTCGTGATGGGTTCCGCGCGATCGGCGGTGTGTTTCTTGGCCGGGGCCAACGCGCGCTGCACCCATCCTACGTTCGTGGCGAACTGGGTCGGTCGTGATGGGTTCCGCACGATCGGCGGTGTGTTCTTGCCGGGGCCGATTCGCGCTGCACCCATCCTACGTTCGTGGCGAATTGGCACGATCGTGATGGGTTCCGCGCGATCGGCGGTGTGTTTCTTGGCCGGGGCCAACGCGCGCTGCACCCATCCTACGTTCGGGGCGAATTTGGGTGATCGTGATGGGTTTCGCGCGATCGGCGGTGTGTTCTTGCCGGGGTCAACGCGCGCTGCACCCATCCTACGTTCGTGGCGAATTGACACGATCGTGATGGGTTCCGCGCGATCGGCGGTGTGTTTCTTGGCCGGGGCCAACGCGCGCTGCACCCATCCTACGTTCGTGGCGAATTGACACGATCGTGATGGGTTCCGCGCGATCGGCGGTGTGTTTCTTGGCCGGGGCCAACGCGCGCTGCACCCATCCTACGTTCGTGGCGAATTTGGGTGGTCGTGATGGGTTTCGCGCGATCGGCGGTGTGTTTCTTGGCCGGGGCCAACGCGCGCTGCACCCATCCTACGTTCGGGGCGAATTTGGATGATCGTGATGGGTTTCGCGCGATCGGTGGTGTGTTTCTTGGCCGGGGCCAACGCGCGCTGCACCCATCCTACGTTCGTGGCGAACTGGGTCGGTCGTGATGGGTTCCGCGCGATCGGCGGTGTGTTTCTTGGCCGGGGCCAACGCGCGCTGCACCCATCCTACGTTCCGGGCAAAGTGGCACGATCGTAGGATGGGTGTGGCGCGAGACTGTCTAAAAAAGAAAGAAATCGCTCAACGCGCGAACCCATCAAGCAGCGCTGAATTTTTAACAGGATCAGCCACAAGCTTACGGTCGTCTGATGGGTTTCGCGCGATTGGCGGAATCTTCTTGCCCACGCCAACGCGCGCTGCACCCATCCTACCTATCCGTCCGCATCATTTACGCCGCCGCCGCCACGGGCGGGGCATGCGTGGGGTCGGCCAGCGCTTGCAGTTCCTGGCGGATCATGTGCGATGCCTTCAGCATCTGCTTCAACGGATACGCCAATGCCGCCTGTTCGCCGGCCGTGTCGAACTGCGTGGGCAGGGTCGTGGCGATCTGGGGGCGCTTCTCGTCCAGCAGGTCGACCATGCCGTTCAGCGCTAACTGTACGGCTTCAGGCGTTCTAGGTAGCGCCGCCAGAATGGGTATCGCCGCTGTGATCTGCGAGGCCAGCACATGGTTCTGGATCAGCAGGTTGTTCAATTCCGGCACGCTGAGCTGGTGCGATTTGGGTTCGCTCATCATGCGGTAGAACGCTTCGGCAAAATTGCTGAATGCAATGTGCACGTTCTTGCGCGCCAGGCGCCAGGCCAGGTCGGCATCGATGACGGCGGGGGTGTCCGCGGCGGTGGTGGCGTTCGTTGCGGCGTTCGCGGCTGTCGTCGTGGCTGTATTCGTACCCGCAGTCGTACCCGCATTTGCGCCCGCATTGGTGGCGGACCCCGCGTGCGTTTGCATGGCTTCCACGTAGCGCAGCCCGGCCAGCAAATATTCCCGATTGGCGCGGGTGGCGGCGGCGGCCAGCGGTTTCAGATAGCGCGCTTCCCACCACGGCAGGATGTAGCTGCAGATTAGCGCCAGCGCGCAGCCCAGCAATGTGTCGATGGCGCGTTCGCCAATCACCGCCATCGACACGGTGCCCGGCGACACGAAGTGGAACACCAGCACCACGAAGAGCGTGTTGAAAATGGCGCTGGCCATGTAGTTCAGTTGCACCAGGCTGTTGCCCATGATGCAGGCGCCCAGCAGCACGGCGAACAGGATCTCGGGGCTGTCGGTCAGGTTGAACAGCAGCAGCGCGCAAATGCAGCCGATCAAAGTACCGCCCAACCGCCAGCCATTGCGCTGCCGCGTCAGCGCGAAGCCGGGCTTCATGATGATGACGATGGTCAGCATGATCCAGTAGTTGTGCGCGGAAAATTCCGGCGACAGCCAGCGGCTGGCCAGCGTCATGGCAATGGCGGCGGCCGCCGTCACGCGCAGCGCATAACGGAAGTGTGGGGAATCCAGCCGCAGGTTGCTGGTCAACAGCCCAAAGCGGAATTCCTGGCGCGAGATAAAGCGCGTCAACGACTTGTTGATGCGCAGCACGTCGGTGGGCTTGGCGTCCGGTGATGCCGCCGTGTGGTCGGCCAGGCGGTCGACGATGCGGGCCGAATTGCGCAGGCGGCGCAGCACCTGGATGATCAGCGCCAGCATCTCGGGTTCGCGCTCGCCCAGGCCTTGCTGCTTGAGCTGTTCAATTTCGTATTCGATGGCGCGCAGTTCCGCCTTGGCGCTGCTGCGGTACTGCACCTGGCGCCCGCGCGACACGTCCAGCGCGATGCGGTTGAGTTCCAGCGACATCTTCACCAGCGCGTCGCGCATGAACATCAGGCAGTCATTGCCCGCCAGCGTGCGGCGCAGCGCGGCGTAGTCGGTGTGGGTGGCGACCAGCGTGTCCAGCAGTTGCAGCATGTCGACGAACATGTTCCAGATCATCACGCGCTGGCGATCGCCCACGCCCTTGCCGCGCGGCAGGGCACGCAGCACCATGTCGCGCGCCGCCTGGTGTTTTTCCGTCATGACGGACTGGCGTTGGATCAGGGTGCGATAGGCCTCGTCCAGATCGGCCGTCTCGTCGTAGAAGGCGGCGCGGGCGGCCACGTAGTCGGCCGTGGCGAACAGCGCCACCGACATGGCCTGCTGTTCCTCGCGCAGCCAGAACAAGCGCGAAAATCCCAGGCTGAACACTACATAGAAAAGCGCTCCGCCCAAGGTGGCGACCGCGTGTGCGAATACTTCGTGCGGCTGTAGCGGTGAATGCATCGTCAAGGTCATCAGCAGCAGGCCGGCAAAGCCGATCAGCCCGCCGCGCTTGCCGAACACGGTGAACATCGAATAGACGAAGCACTGCGCAATCACCACCAGCCAGATCAGGATGGGATTGGTGGACGCCAGCCCCGTGATGATGACGGTCACGGTGCCCAGCGCGGCCCCGCCCAGCATTTCATTGGTGCGATGACGCTGCGGCCCGCCCGGTTGGTCGATGATGGCCAGGCACTGCGCACCGAAGGTCGCGACCAGCCCGGTGGTGTAGTTGCCGAACAGCCCGCCCAGCACCAGCACGGGCAACAGCATGCCAACCCCCTGGCGCACCCCTCCGAAGAAGTAGTGGCTGTAGAGGAAACGGCGAATGCTGGCAATGCGCAAATCCATGGGGGCGGGTCTGGGTTCGAGGCGACGCAACAAGTATAGAGAGACCGAAGGATTTTTAGGGGTCAGATGGTTACCGGACTTTCCCGCAATTCGCACTGCATCGCGCGCGCAACGGTCGTTTCACGTCGATTTGCTACCTTTGACGCAACGCGGTAAATTCCACCTCTTGCGCCGGTCTGCCTATCCGATACCGGCGCGTTGAGGCGGATGGTACGGGTCACCTCCCCAGCCATCCTGCCGCAGTGATACTTGCTGTTGGCCGCGCCACAAGCGTGTGTTGCCAAAGCTTCCATTTCGACCTCCAGCGTCCCCAAGGGGCGTTTGCACTGCGTTCTGTCGAGCGTGTGCCGGGTCGGCAGGGTGTCCGGGTGGCGTGGCTCCGTGAGCCGCTAAGCGCCGGATCATGTTGTCGTAGCCGGTATGGGTTCCGTTGCCGCCGTATCCGGGCGAGCAGCAGTCAGGGTTGCAGGGCCGGTACTGAAAGGAAATAAACATGGAAATGAATGGCGCCGATATCGTCGTGCGCTGCCTGGCCGATGAGGGCGTGGAACACGTTTTCGGCTACCCCGGCGGCGCAGTGCTTTACATCTACGACGCGATCTTCAAGCAAGACAAATTTCAGCATATCCTGGTTCGTCACGAGCAAGCCGCCGTGCACGCCGCCGATGCCTATTCGCGCTCGTCGCAAAAGGTTGGCGTCTGCCTCGTGACCAGCGGCCCGGGCGTGACCAATGCCGTCACCGGCATCGCCACCGCCTATATGGATTCCATCCCCATGGTCATCATCAGCGGGCAAGTGCCCACTGCGGCCATCGGCGAAGATGCGTTCCAGGAATGCGACACCGTCGGCATCACGCGCCCCTGCGTCAAGCACAACTTCCTGGTGCGTGACGTCAAGGACCTGGCCGAAACCATGCGCCGCGCGTTCTACATCGCGCGCACGGGCCGCCCCGGCCCGGTGCTGGTCGATATCCCCAAGGACATCACCGTCGCGCAGTGCAAGTACACGCCGCCCAAGGGCGAGATCTCGATGCGTTCCTATGCGCCCGTCAACAAGGGCCACCAGGGGCAAATCAAGAAAGCCGTGCAGATGCTGCTGGCCGCCGAGCGGCCAATGATCTACACCGGCGGCGGGGTCATCCTGTCGAACGCCGCGCCCGAGTTGAACAAGCTGGTGTCGCAACTGGGCGCGCCGTGCACCAGCACCCTGATGGGTCTGGGCGGCTACCCGGCCAGCAGCGGCCAGTTCGTGGGCATGCCCGGCATGCACGGCACCTACGAAGCCAATATGGCGATGCAGCACTGTGACGTGCTGCTAGCCATTGGCGCTCGTTTCGATGACCGCGTGATCGGCAACCCGAAGCACTTCGCGCAGAACGCCCGCAAGATCATCCATATCGATATCGATCCGTCGTCGATCTCCAAGCGCGTGCGCGTGGACGTCCCGATCGTCGGCAACGTCAAGGATGTGCTGGCCGACCTGTCCGCCCAATTCGAAGTGGCGGCCGCCGAGCACAAGCCCGCGTCCATCACCAAGTGGTGGGACCAGGTCGAGACCTGGCGCGGCAAGGAATGCCTGAAGTTCGCCAACTCGGACGAAGTCATCAAGCCGCAGTACGTGGTGGAAAAGCTCTGGGAAGTGACGGGCGGCGACGCCTTCGTCACGTCCGACGTGGGCCAACACCAGATGTGGGCGGCCCAGTACTACAAGTTCGACAAGCCGCGCCGCTGGATCAACTCCGGCGGCCTGGGCACCATGGGTGTGGGGCTGCCGTACGCCATGGGCGTGCAGATGGCCAACCCTGGGCACGACGTCGCCGTTATCACCGGCGAAGCGTCGATCCAGATGAACATCCAGGAACTGTCGACCTGCCATCAATACCGCCTGACGCCCAAGATCGTCTGCCTGAACAACCGTTTCCTGGGCATGGTCCGGCAATGGCAGCAGATCGATTACGGCTCGCGCTATTCCGAGTCCTACATGGATTCGCTGCCCGACTTCGTCAAGGTGGCCGAGGCCTATGGCCACGTGGGTCTGCGCATCGAGCGTCCGGCGGATGTCGAACCTGCGCTGCGCGAAGCCTTTGGCAAGCACAAGGAACGCCTGGTCTTTCTGGACTTCATCACCGACCGCACTGAAAACGTGTGGCCGATGGTCAAGGCCGGCCGTGGGCTGACCGAAATGCTGCTTGGCTCTGAAGACCTGTAAGGAGGCCACCATGAAGCACGTGATTTCCGTCCTCCTCGAAAACGAACCCGGCGCGCTGTCGCGCGTGGTGGGTCTGTTTTCCGCGCGGGGCTACAACATTGAAACCCTGACCGTGGCGCCCACCGAGGATTCCACGCTGTCGCGCATGACCATCGTGACGACGGGTTCCGATGAAGTCATCGAACAGATCACCAAGCACCTGAACCGCCTGGTGGATGTCGTTAAAGTGGTGGACCTGACCGAAGGCGCCCACATCGAGCGCGAGCTGATGCTCGTGAAGGTGCGCGCAGTTGGCAAGGAACGCGAAGAGATGAAGCGCATGGCGGATATTTTCCGCGGCCGCATCATCGACGTGACCGACAAGTCCTACACCATCGAATTGACCGGGGTGCAGGAAAAAGTACAGGCCTTCCTGGAAGCCCTGGACCGCAGTGCCATCCTTGAAACCGTACGCACCGGCGTGTCCGGCATCGGACGCGGTGAACGGATTTTGAAGATTTGACCGGCCTTCCAGGCCACGCCACACCCTACATCTGAATTAATCGAATATCCAAAATACTGGAATCTGGAGCACAACCATGAAAGTTTTCTACGACAAAGACTGCGATCTGTCCCTCATCAAAGGCAAGACCGTTGCCATCATCGGCTACGGTTCGCAAGGCCACGCGCACGCGCAGAACCTGCATGAATCGGGCGTGAAGGTTATCGTCGGCCTGCGCAAGGACGGCGCTTCGTGGAACAAGGCGGCCAACGCCGGCCTGGAAGTCAAGGAAGTGGCTGATGCCGTGAAGGCCGCCGACATCGTCATGATGTTGCTGCCCGACGAGAACATCGCCTCGGTCTACAACAAGGAAGTGCACGGCAACATCAAGGCCGGCGCTGCCCTGGCTTTCGCCCACGGCTTCAACGTCCACTACGGCCAGGTCGTGCCGCGTGAAGACATCGACGTCATCATGATCGCCCCGAAGGCCCCCGGCCACACGGTGCGCAACACGTACAAGCAAGGTGGCGGCGTGCCCCACCTGGTGGCCGTGTACCAGGACAAGTCGGGCGCCGCGCGTGACGTGGCCCTGTCGTACGCCAGCGCCAACGGCGGTGGCCGTGCCGGCATCATCGAAACCAACTTCCGCGAAGAAACCGAAACCGACCTGTTCGGCGAACAAGCCGTGCTGTGCGGCGGTACCGTCGAACTGATCAAGGCCGGTTTCGACACGCTGGTGGAAGCCGGCTACGCGCCCGAAATGGCGTACTTCGAATGCCTGCACGAACTGAAGCTGATCGTTGACCTGATCTATGAAGGCGGCATCGCCAACATGAACTACTCGATTTCGAACAACGCCGAATTCGGCGAGTACGAAACGGGCCCGAAGATCGTCACCGACGAAACCCGCAAGGCCATGCGCCAGTGCCTGACGGACATCCAGACCGGCGAATACGCCAAGAAGTTCATCCTGGAAAACACCGCCGGCGCCCCGACGCTGACCTCGCGCCGCCGCATCAACGCGGAATCGCAGATCGAGCAAGTGGGTGGCAAGCTGCGCGCCATGATGCCCTGGATCGCCGCCAACAAGCTGGTGGACAAGTCCAAGAACTGATCGACGCCCGGCGCGGGCTGGCCCCGCGCCCCGTCCGACAAGACGGCATGCCTCCAAAGGGCATGCCGTTTTTTATTGCCTTTTCCTCAGGCATGGCACTTGCTCTGTCCCGCAAGCGGGGCCATATGAGTTAACCTTTCACAGTCCGTTGTAAGTTATTGAGACTATGCCCAATTTTTCCATGCGCGATTCCGAGAACCGCCACCGAAGCATCTACTTGCTGCCCAACGCATTCACCACCGCTGCGCTGTTCGCGGGGTTCTATGCCGTTGTGCAGGCAATGAATGATCGCTTCGAAGTTGCCGCCATCGCCATTTTCGTGGCCATGGTGCTGGATGGCATGGATGGCCGGGTGGCTCGCCTGACCAACACGCAGTCGGCATTCGGTGAGCAATATGACTCTTTGTCCGACATGACGTCGTTCGGCGTGGCGCCCGCGCTGGTCATGTACGAATGGATCTTGAACGATTTGGGCCGCTGGGGTTGGCTGGCCGCCTTTGTCTATGTGGCAGGCGCCGCGTTGCGGCTGGCGCGGTTCAATACCAATATCGCTGTCGTCGACAAACGTTATTTCCAGGGCTTGCCCAGTCCGGCCGCCGCCGCGCTGGTGGCGGGTTTTGTCTGGCTGGCTGTGGACAACAAGCTTCCCATCCACGACAGCTTGATGGCTTGGGTGGCGTTCACGCTGACCATGTACGCGGGCATCACCATGGTGTCCAACGCCCCGTTCTTCAGCGGCAAGAGTTTTGCGCTGGGCCGTAGCGTGCCGTTCTGGGGCATCTTGCTGGTGGTGGCCGTATTCGTATTCGTGTCCAGCGACCCCCCGGTTGTGCTGTTCGGGCTGTTCGTGCTGTATGGCTTGTCGGGTTGGGTCATGTGGGGCTGGCGCTGGAACAAGGCGCGCCGCCTGACGCAAGAGCGCCGCAGCCACTCGTCCTGATCCGCTGATCGCTGCTTTTCAACGCGCAGCCATTAAAAAAACCCGCCAAGCGATTGCTGGCGGGTTTTTTGTTGATGGCGGGTTCAGCGCCACATGAATCTGTCGTCGTCGTACATGGGGTCGGGGCCGGGGTGGAAGTGCGTCACCTTGCTGCCGTCGCGGCTCATGTAGACGTACATCAGGGAATTCCACACGCCGTTTTCCTTGTACCGGTACGACCACACGACTTCGCGCTTTTCGCCCAGGCCCGTTTGATCGATTTGGGCGGGCGGCCCGAATTCGCAGCGTACGCGCTCCGGTCCCCAGTCGCCGGTTTCCAGCACTTTGAAGTGCGCGTCCGTCAGCAGGGGCAGCACCTGGCCCACGCGGCCGTCGGTGCCGACGTTGGTGCCCCAGGCGTATTGGCCCATGGGCTGTTGCGTCCAGATGACGCGGCGCCCGCCACCGGCTTGGGGGCATTCGAAGTTGGGCTGGCCGAATTGGGTAAGCACTTCCCCGTAGGGAGTACCGGGCGGGATCTGAGTCATGTTGGCGCAAGCCGCCAAGCTGGCGATCGCCAGGGTCGCCAGGGCCGCGCGCGCGGGCCTGAAATATTTAGACATGTGTTTGCTCCTCAAGGGCGCCGGTCGGGCGCTGCAGGCCGGTACCGGCCCCCAAAACCACCTGTGGGGTAATTCTAGCGAATCAGCTATAATCGCCGAGCTTTATCAAGTGTATTGATTTTGCAAGATGCTTTGCGCCGGCAGTCCGGCTGCAGGGTGACCCCCAACCCAGAGCAATCCGTGTGTGGTGGGCCATTCTGGCAGCTATTGAAGCAGCAGTGAGAAAGCAAAAACGCTTATCGCCGGAATTCACGCAAATTTTTTCCCAACCACGTCAGGGCACCTCGGCCCTGTCGCATGTCCGAAGAGGTCATCAATGTCTGTAGCTGACATCAAGAAATCCGATATCGTTGCGCAATTCCAACGCGCTCAAGGCGATACCGGCTCCCCCGAAGTTCAGGTGGCTCTGCTCACCGCCCGTATCAACGAACTGACCGGTCACTTCAAAGAACACATGAAGGACCATCACTCGCGCCGCGGTCTGCTGCGTATGGTCAGCCGTCGCCGCAAGCTGCTCGACTATCTCAAGGGCCGCAATCCCGATTCGTACCGCGCTCTGATCGAAAAACTCGGTCTGCGCAAGTGATCGACGGGGCTGGTTCCCCATGACGCAATAACCGTGGTCGGTGCGACGTATTGTCGCAGCGGCCACGGTTTTTCATTTGTAAGGAATAATCGTCATGTTCAACAAAGTGACAAAATCGTTCCAGTACGGCCAGCACACGGTCGTCCTGGAAACTGGCGAGATCGCTCGCCAGGCCTCCGGCGCCGTTGTGGTGTCGATCGAGGACACCGTTGTCCTGGCCACCGTTGTGGCTTCCAAGAAGGCCAAGCCGGGTCAGACGTTTTTCCCGCTGACCGTCGACTACATCGAGAAGACCTACGCCGCCGGCCGTATTCCGGGTGGGTTCTTCAAGCGTGAAGGCAAGCCCTCCGAAAAGGAAACGCTGACCTCGCGCCTGATCGATCGTCCGCTGCGTCCGCTGTTCCCGGAAGACTTCTACAACGAAGTCCAGGTCGTCATCCACACGCTGTCGGTCAATCCCGAGATTGATCCGGACATGGCCGCCATGATCGGCGCCTCGGCCGCGCTGGCCATTTCGGGCATCCCGTTCAACGGCCCGATCGGCGCCGCGCGCGTGGGCTACATCGACGGCCAATACGTCCTGAACCCGACCGCATCGCAACTGAAGTCGTCCAAGCTGGACCTGGTGGTTGCCGGTACGGAAAACGCCGTGCTGATGGTGGAATCGGAAGCCCAACAGCTTTCCGAAGAAATCATGCTGGGCGGTGTGGTTTACGGCCACGAGCAGATGCAGGCCGTCATCAACACCATTCACGAATTGGTCAAGGACGCTGGCAAGCCCGAATGGGACTGGCAAGCTCCGGCCAAGGACGAAGCCCTGATCGCCGCCGTGACCGCGGCTGCCCAGGAAGGCCTGAACGCCGCCTACCAGATCCGCGACAAGCAAGCCCGCACCGCCAAGCTGCGCGAAGTGTCGGCCGACGTGTCGGCCAAGCTGGCTGCCGCCGCTGCTGAAAAGGGCGAGTCCGCGCCTGATGCCGTGACCGTCGACAACATCATGTTCTCGCTGGAATCGGCCATCGTTCGCGGTCAGATCCTGAACGGCGAACCGCGTATCGACGGTCGCGACACCCGCACCGTTCGTCCCATCAGCGTGCGTCTGGGCGTGCTGCCCCGCGCACACGGCAGCGCGCTGTTCACCCGTGGTGAAACGCAAGCGCTGGTCGTGGCCACGCTGGGCACCAAGCAAGACGAGCAGATCATCGACGCGCTCATGGGTGAATACCGCGACCGCTTCATGATGCACTACAACATGCCTCCGTTCGCCACCGGCGAAACGGGCCGCATCGGTGTGCCCAAGCGCCGCGAAATCGGCCACGGCCGTCTGGCCAAGCGCTCGCTGATTCCGCTGCTGCCGGCGCCGGAAGACTTCCAGTACACGATCCGTATCGTGTCGGAAATCACCGAGTCCAACGGCTCGTCGTCGATGGCTTCGGTCTGCGGCGGCTCGCTGGCCATGATGGACGCCGGCGTGCCGGTCAAGGATCACGTGGCCGGTGTGGCCATGGGCCTGATCCTGGACGGTGGCAAGTTCGCCGTGCTGACCGACATTCTGGGTGACGAAGATCACCTGGGCGACATGGACTTCAAGGTTGCGGGCACCGAAAACGGCGTCACCGCACTGCAGATGGACATCAAGATCCAGGGCATCACCAAGGAAATCATGCAAGTGGCGCTGGCTCAAGCCCGCGAAGGCCGCCTGCACATCCTGACCAAGATGAAGGAAGCGCTGGACGGCTCGCGTGGCGAGCTCTCGGCTTTTGCCCCGCGCATGCTGACCATCAAGATCAACCCCGAGAAGATCCGCGACGTGATCGGCAAGGGCGGCGCCACCATCCGCGCGCTGACCGAAGAAACCGGCACGCAGATCGACATCTCCGACGACGGCACGATCGTGATCGCCAGCGTCGACGAAGCGCAGGCCAAAGAAGCCCAGCGCCGCATCGTCGAACTGACGGCCGATGTCGAAGTGGGTCAGATGTACGAAGGTTCGGTCCTGCGTCTGCTGGACTTCGGCGCCATCGTGCAAGTGCTGCCGGGCCGTGACGGCCTGCTGCACATCTCGGAAATCGCCAACTACCGCATCGCGAACATCAACGATGTGCTGAAGGTCGGCCAGCAAGTCCGCGTCAAGGTCATCGAGGCCGACGACAAGGGCCGCCTGCGCCTGTCCATCAAGGCAATCGGTGGCATCGAAGCGCAGCAACCCGCTGCCGCTCCCGACGCTGCCCCCCAATCGGAACCGCAAGCTGAATAAGCTTGCTGCCTGATTGAACGAAGAACGGCGCCGCAAGGCGCCGTTTTTTTTGGGGTCAAGCCGCCTTTCCTGTAAAGTCTTGCGCCAGACGGAGGGAAAATCGGATGATCCAAGCATGACAGGCTGGGCGGCGGGCGCCACCGCCGTGGCGTTGCTTGCCGCGCTGCTGACCGGCTGTATGAGCAGCCCCGGTCCGGGCCAGCGCGGCCCCAAAGGCGAAGCCATGTCCGCCGACCAGTTCGGCCAGACCGATTTCAACCGCACGGTCACGCTTGAAGTGCGCGACAACCTGGACAGCCTGTATTCGTTGCTGGACAAGCTCTACCGGCGCAACCCCCGTGAATGGCGCAAGACCGGCGCGGCGGACCACAAGGCGGCCGTCAACCGCGTCAAGCACGCCATCGAAGTCCGCGTCCCTCCCGGCGACCTGGCCGGCCTGCGAGACATCCAGATCCTGGCCGTGTCGCTGGACCCGAACTACTCCGGCGACCGCGTCGGCGCCTTTATCTACGGCATGGCCGACACCATCATCGCGGCACACAACGGCAAGACCCGCCTGTACGCCACCGACGCGCTGGATGGTCAGCGGGTCTACAATGCCGCACGGAATGTCGAGGCCGCCGCCTGGCTGCTGGCGTCGCGCCGCAACAATCAGGGCGAACTGCTTTTGCTGGCCAATGAAATGTCTCCCACCGCCACGAACCTGAGCTTCGAGCGCGAGTTCGGCGCCATCATCGGCCGGCTGGACCTGATCGCCAACCTGCTTGGCGAAAATTCGCGCCGCATCGGCATCAACTATGCGCAGGGTCTCCTGCTATTCAATTTTCTGCCTGTGCGCTAACAGGATCTTCCCATCGTGATCGATATCGTTTCCATCCAGACCGCCCGCGACAACCTGCGCGGCCAGGTGCTGAAGACCCCCTTTACCCTGTCGCGCACGCTGTCCGACATCTTCGGCGCCGAGATCTGGCTGAAGTTCGAGAACCTGCAGTTCACGGCGTCCTTCAAGGAACGCGGCGCCCTGAACCGCATGTTGACCCTGACGGCCGAAGAGCGGGCCAAGGGCGTGATCGCGGTGTCTGCCGGCAATCACGCGCAGGGCGTGGCCTACCATGCCCAGCGCATGGGCGTGCCCGCCGTGATCGTGATGCCGCGCTTCACACCCACGGTCAAGGTGGCCAACACCCGCCGCTTCGGCGCCGAAGTGGTGCTGGCCGGTGATTCCTTTGACGACGCCAAGGCGCACGGCTACGAACTTGCCCAGGCGCGCGGCCTGATCATGATCCATCCCTACGATGACGAAGCCGTCATTTCGGGGCAGGGCACCGTGGCGCTGGAAATGCTGGAAGACCAGCCGCAGTTGGACACGCTGGTGATCGCCATTGGTGGCGGCGGCTTGATTTCCGGGATGGCCACCGCGGCCAAGGCCTTGAATCCCGGCATCGAGATCGTGGGCGTGCAGACGGAACGCTTTCCGTCCATGTACGCGGCCGTCAAGGGCGTGGCCATGCCGCAGGGGCAATACACCATCGCGGAAGGCATTGCGGTGAAGTCGCCCGGCGCGCTGACGCAGCCCATCGTCGCCAAGCTGGTCGACCACATTGAGCTGGTCAGCGAAAGCGACATCGAGCACGCCATTGTCGTGTTGCTGGAAATTGAGAAGACCGTGGTCGAGGGCGCCAGCGCCGCCGGGCTGGCGGCCTTGCTGCGCGCGCAGGAAGCGGGCAGCGACCGGTTCAAGGGCAAGCGCATCGGCCTGGTGCTGACCGGCGGCAACATCGACCCGCTGATGCTGGGCGAACTGATCGAACGCGGCATGGTGCGCGCCGGCCGCCTGGCCCGCATCCGCGTGGACCTGCGCGACCTGCCCGGCGCCCTGGCGCATGCCACCAAGCTCATCGCCGACGCCCAGGCCAACATCACCGAAGTGCATCACCAGCGCGCCTTCACGTCGCTGCCGGTGCGCAACGTTGAAGTGGACTTCGTGCTGCAAACGCGCGGGCCGGAACACATTCTTGAAGTGATCGATGTGCTGAACGCCGCGGGCTTCGCGGCCAGCAATCACGACCATTGACCTGGGCGGCTCAAGCCGCATTGCAGTTAACCACATTGACCCCGGACGCCCGCACTTTGCGGGCGTTTTTGCTTGCGTCCGCCCCGTTCAGACGGAAGCCGTTGCAAAAAAAATGCGTGGCGTCGACAAGGCTGAAAATTTTTATTTGCCACCCACGGAACTTTTTTCAAGATCGAAAACACCCCCGTGCCGCCTGGCTTGAAAGCGAATTGAAGGTATTCCGAAAGCCGTCCTTCCCGTCAACGGCGAAAAATCTGTCCAATATCTGGACTAGGGATATCCCCGAAAAAGTTATGGTTCATACGGATATTCGATATGTCGTCATGCGATTTAGCATCTCCAACTTCGCTTTTTTGCCAACGGCTTGCCAAGGGTGGGAAGGCGTAGAGATAAGGGCGCGCCACTTTTTCCAGCGATGTTCCGGCGCGTCAGACTAGGGAGACTGCAGCTTGATAAGAAACAGACAGGACTTTTGGTCCGGAGCCATGTTTATTGCTTTAGGGGGGGCCTTCTCGGTACAGGCCACCGAATATTCCATGGGAAGCGCCGCCCGCATGGGACCGGGATATTTCCCGTTCTGGCTGGGCATCGTGCTGGCGCTGATGGGCGCGGTCGTGCTGATCAGCGCACTGGCCAAGAAGGCCGACACCACCACCATCAGCCGCTACGATTTCCGCATCCTCTTCCTGGTGGTCGGATCCGTGGTGTTCTACGGGTTCGCGCTGCGGTACCTGGGGCTGTACATCTCGGTATTCCTGCTGGTTCTCATCAGCAGCCTCGCCAGCCATGAATTCAATTGGAAAGTCGCCGTCGCCAACGGCCTGTTCCTCGTGGCGTTCTCCTACCTTGCGTTCATACGGGGCCTGGGTTTGATCTTCCCGCTGTGGCCCAGCGCATTCGGCAACTAGGAGACAACAATGGAACTTCTACAAAACCTGATGCTGGGTTTCTCGGTGGCATTCACGCCGGAAAACCTCAGCTATGCATTCCTGGGCTGCCTGCTGGGCACGCTGGTCGGCGTCTTGCCGGGGTTGGGGCCTGTTCCCACCATCGCCATGCTGCTTCCCATCACGTATGTGTTGCCGCCCACGGCCGGCCTGATCATGCTGGCCGGCATTTACTACGGCACCCAGTACGGCGGTTCCACCACGGCCATTCTGGTGAATTTGCCGGGTGAGACGTCCGCGGTGGTGACTGTGCTGGACGGCCACCAGATGGCGCGTAACGGCAGAGCGGGCGCCGCGCTGTCCCTTGCCGCCATCGGGTCATTTTTCGCGGGTAGCGTCGCCACCGTGCTGATCGCGGCATTTGCGCCGCCCCTGGCGGAAGTGGCGTTCGCATTCGGCCCGGCCGAGTACTTTTCACTGATGGCACTGGGCTTGATCGGCGCGGTCGTGCTGGCGTCGGGCTCGTTGCCCAAGGCCATCTGCATGATCTTGCTGGGCCTGCTCTTGGGCATGGTGGGCACCGACGTCAATTCCGGGGTCGCCCGCTACGACTTCAGCATTCCGGAATTGCAGGACGGTATCGATTTCGCGATTGTGGCGATGGGTGTGTTCGGCCTGTCGGAAATCATGGCCAACCTGGAGCAGAAAGAGAACCGCGTCGAAATCACCGACAAGGTGGGCTCGCTGTATCCCAGCCGCCAGGAATTCCGCGAAGCGGCGCCCGCCATCGTGCGGGGCACCGCCCTGGGTTCGGCACTGGGCATTTTGCCGGGCGGCGGTTCGGTGTTGTCGGCGTTTGCCTCGTACACGCTTGAGAAAAAGCTGTCGAAAGAGCCCGAACGTTTCGGCAAGGGCCACCCCGCCGGTCTGGCGGGGCCGGAGTCGGCCAACAATGCCGGCGCACAAACCTCGTTCATTCCCTTGTTGACGCTGGGTATTCCTGGCAACGCGGTGATGGCGCTGATGGTCGGGGCAATGACCATCCACAACATCCAGCCCGGCCCGCAAGTGATGACCAGCCACCCCGAACTCTTCTGGGGCCTGATCGCCTCGATGTGGATCGGCAACCTGATGCTGGTGATCCTGAACCTGCCGCTGATCGGCATCTGGGTGAAATTGCTGCGCGTACCCTACCGCATGCTGTTCCCGGCCATTCTCGTGTTCTGCACGATCGGGGTGTATTCACTGAACTACAACGTGTTCGACATCTTCATGTTCGCCATCTTCGGCATCATCGGGTATGTCTGGAGCAAGTTGGGTTGCGAGGGCGCGCCGCTGTTGCTGGGCCTGGTGCTGGGTCCGATGATGGAAGAAAACTTCCGTCGGGCGCTATTGCTGTCGCGCGGTGAATTCAGCACGTTCGTCACGCGCCCGCTGTCGGCGACGCTGTTGGCCCTGGCCGCCATCCTGCTGGTGCTGGTGATGCTGCCGGCCCTGCGCAAGAAACGTGAGGAAACGTTCGTCGAGGTCGACTGACCACGGGGAACAAGATTGGCTCCGGGCCTGGTGCGGCGCAAGCTGCCCGGGCCCGCTTTTTTTGAGTCTGCCTTGCTGACACGTCCCGAATTTTCGTCCGGCGAACTCGACGCTCAGGATGCTGTCAGATTGCTTTCAGCTTTCTTTCAGGCTGTCTCGCGCGCCACCAGGCTCTTCAAGCCATACAAGCGTTCACGATGCAAGATGGTGGACAACGGCAGCGGCTCGCGGTCCAACGCGACGTAGTCGGCCGGAATCTGCGCCACCGCCTCGCGCATGCGTGCCGGGTCGGCCTGCCACCATTGCACCAGCATGCGGTCCGGGTTGTAGACGTCCAGCCCCTGGCGGCGCAATTCCGAACGGTTGAAATCCTTCAGGTTCCAGGTCAGCACCTGCACCACGGGCGGCTGCTGCAAGCCACAGCGCGCACGCCGCGCCAACCCGGCCGCAATCACGTGGAAGTCCTTCGGGTCGCTATAGCGCAACGACGCTTCGTACACCTGCGTGTCGACCTCGTTGGCCTGGGGAAAGCTTGCGTTCATCTCGGCCCAGAAATCGGCCAACACCTCGGGCGGAATATCCCAGATGCGCGCCGCGTTGCGCCGCCATTCCTCACCGATGCGTTCGGTCCAGACGGGCATGAATACGCCAGCCTCGGCCAGGCGCAACAACAGCCGGCGCAGGATGCCGGACATCAGGACGCAGGCGTCCAGGACGATGAAGGGGGCGGGGGCGGAAGGAGCGTTCAAGTGTGGTCGTCCGGCCAAGCGCAATCGCCTGGCCTGTGCAAGCTGCGGGCGCAGCAGGTGGTGCCCGAGACCGGAATCGAACCGGTACGGCCTTGCGGCCGAGGGATTTTCTTACCACTTCGGCTTTCGCCGCCAGCGCGGGTGCGCTGTTCGTGGTCTGGAGCACGCCTTCACCATAGCCTTGCGGCCGTAGGTGCCCGCCGTCTGCTCTCTACACCTTCCCCGGCTTTTCAGTCGGGGCTTGGCTCGGCGTTGGCTCGGAACAGGTCCAGGGCGTTCGCCGAGTTTGACGGGCTACACCTTTGGAGTTTCCCCCAAAGGGCTCAAATTTTTTAAGTCCCTTGTGTCTACCAATTTCACCACTCGGGCAATGCGCGACGCTTTGCAGGGGTCGGCAGCGGGCGTGACTATAACATCCCGCTGCCCGCGCCCCGGCTACTTGCGGCCGAACAGTCGGCCAAGAAAGCCGGCGGGTTTGGCGGCGGCCGCTTCCGCTTCCAGCGCGTTCTTCATCGACAGCTCTTGAAAATAGGGTTTGCCGTTTTGCTGGTAGGACGCGGACGCCTGGCGGTAGGCCACGGCCGATTCGGCGTGACGCTTCATCTGGCCGAAGATCCTGCCACGCGCGAACAGCGCCCAACTGCGATAGTCCGGGTCCAGCGCAAGCAGGCGGTCGCAGGCCGCCAGCCCTTCGTCATGGCGCTTGGCGGCGATCAGTGCGTTGATGCGTTCGGCATGCAGGGGGCCGCTGTCTGACCAGCGTTCCAGGGTGGTGTCGGCATAGGCCACGGCCTCGTCGGCGCGGTCCAGGTGCGTCAGCGCTTCAATGCGGACGCGGCGCCATTTCAGCCAGTCCGGGTCCAGTGAAATCGCCACTTCCGCCAGGGGCAACGCTTCGTCGTGGCGTTCCAGGTAGTTCAGCATGTCGGCGGCGTTGCCGGGCAGGAAATCGTCGCCGGGCGCAAGTTCATAGCCTTTCAGGTAGTACGCCAGCGCGGCTTCCCAGTTGCGCTGGTCGCGCTGGGCGTTACCCGCCACGAACAGCAACTGGGCGTCGCCGCTATCAAGCGGGTCCAGGCCTAGCAGGGCCTGTTCGGCCAATTCGGGTTTGCCGCCGCGCACGTATTCGCGGGCTTGTTCCTTGCGGCCTTCCCAGCCGTTGTCGGACAGCGCGTCCAGATGGCGCCACAGGGGCACGGCTTCGTCCGCGCGGCCCAGCCGGTGTAGCGAGCGCGCCTTGCCTTCCAGCGGCCAGTCCCAGTCGGGTTCGCGTCGCAGCAGGCTGGTCCATTCTTCCACCGCGTCGGCGTCGCGGCCCATGGCTTGCAGGCAGGACGCGCGGTTGTGCTGGATGGCGTTCTCTTCGCCCAGGATGGCGCGGGCGCGGTCGAACATGGCGATGGCGTTGTTCAAATCGCCCAGGCGGCGGTAATTGTTGCCGGCGTCGTACAGAAAGCCGCCATTGTTGGGCGCCAGGGCGACGGCGCGCTGGTGGTAGGGCAGGGCGTCCGCGTAGCGGCCGGCGTTGTGCAGGTTTGAGCCGATATAGCAATGGGGCGCCGCGGCGGCCGAGCGGATCTGAGAGGCTCGCGTCCAACTGGCGATGGCGTCATCCAGCCGGCGATCGTTGATCAGCAGGTAGGCTTCAGCCATCAGCAAGCCGTAGTGGGAGGGGGCGCGTTGGCGGGCGTCGCGCACGGCGCGCCAAGCTTCCTGTTCGTCGCCTTCGTCGTAGCGCACCACGGCCTGCACGGCAATGGCGTCGCTGCATTGCGGGTCCAGCGCCAGGGCGCGGGCCACGTCGGCGTCACGCAGGGCGTAGGCCTTGCGTTGGGCGTGGCAGCGGGCGCGCAAGCCCCAGACGGTGGCTGAACCAGGCTGTTCGCGCACGGCCTGTTCGCATAGCGACAGCATTTTTGGCAGGTCGCTGCCGTCTTCGGCGCGTTGGATGGCTTCGATCAAGGCGGACATGCGTAGGGTTCCGTCGTGGGGTTATGTCGCGGGGGTTATGTCGCGGGGGTTCTGCCGCGGGGTTCTGTCGCGGGGCTCTGTCGTTTTACAGGGCAGCTTGTGACCAAGGCCGGGCGGCTTAGCGCGCGAAGGCGCTGGCGTCGTGGCGGCAAGAGTAGGTGCGGTCGCTGGCGGGGATGTCGTCGCTGCCGCATTCCCAGCGCCGCACGCCGCCGCCTTTGCGTTCGGCGCGCAGTTCCGGCACGTAGACCAGATGCTTGCCCGCCAGGCTGGGGGTGCCGTCGGTGCTGGGCGTGCCGGCAATCGTGAAGCGCAAGACGCCGTTGACCGGATTCATCTCCACCTTGGAAAAGCCGCTGTCTTGCATCGACTGCGCGCTGATGCCCAGCTCGTCCAGGCTGGATGGAAATTTCTGCGTGCGCCGATAGTGGTTTTCCGCCAGCCGGCGCACGGGGTCGGAGACCAGGTCCAGGCGGTTGATGTCGGCATGCAGCGGGTTGTCGCTGTTGCTATCGCCGGTGGCGTTGATGCCAATGACGATGCCCACCACGACCAGCGCCAGAATGCCGAACACGGCGAACAGGAACTTGCCCGCGCCGGTGACCGAGGGAGCCCGGGCGACGGCTGCGTGCATTGCGCGCGGGTTTGCATCGCGCGTGACCACGTGCGTGCCCGCCAAGGCATTGTGCATGGCGCGTTCGCCAAAGATCATCTGCTGCAAATGGTGGAACAGGCCGGGCAGCAGCATGTTCACCGTGTACTTCATGGTATGGCGCCATAGCGAGCGAAGCAGGCCCGGAGCCTGGCCCTTGCGATTGACCACCCGCTGCTTCAACACACGCTTGCCCGGCGAACCGTTACCCCACGCGTCCATGAAAGCGGGCAGGAACCAGCCGATCAAGCCGGCGGCAAAGGCGATCAAGAAGGGCGGTTTGTTGCCCGTCAGGCCTTCGTAGGTCAGTTGGGCGGCCATGATCAAGACGATCATCCCCACCGCCATGACGATGGCGTCGATGGCGCTTGCGCCCAGCCGGGCCCAGATGCTGGGAAACACCTGCGCATTGTTATGCGCGGACTGGGCAGGGGCCTTGGACGCGGGGGCTTTTGATGGTTTGGTTTTTTGTTTGCCGGGCGCAGGCGCGGCGGGGACGGGCAAGGGCGCCTGGCAACTGAAGCATTGCGTATTGGAGGCGGGGTTTTGCCAATTGCAGCGGGGGCATTGCATGGAAACGGGAATCCTGGTGATGCCGGGGCCGTACAACCACGACCGGAGCGCGGATGATACTCAAGTCTTGCGCTAGGGAAAACCCGGGTCACCGCGCCCACGAACAACGCGGGACACTCTCGGCCATGAAGCCTGCCCAAGCACCATCAAACGCATCCAGTCCGCCAAGCGCCTCCGGCCCATCAAGCCACGTCCGCGACATTGATCCCATATCGCTGCGCTTGTTCTTATCCGCCCTGGAAGAAGGCAGCCTGGCGCGGGCCGCCGCGCGCGAGAACATCGTGCCGTCGGCGGTCAGCAAGCGCATGTCGGAAATGGAGGAAGCGTTTGGCGTGCCGCTGCTGGAGCGCGGCGTCAAGGGCGTGCAGGCCACCCCGGCCGGCAACGCGCTGGCCACGCACGTGCGGCGGCTGTTGCAGGACCTGGAACACATGCACCGCGAGATGGCGGGCTTTGCGACGGGCGTGCGGGGGCGCGTGCGCCTGGCGGTCAGCGTGGCGGCGTTGTCGGGCGACTTGCCCGCGCGGATTCAATCGTTTCGCCGGGCGCACCCCGAGATCGACATCCTGCTGCAGGAAGACACAACGCAAGCCGCCTTTCGCGCCGTGCTGGAAGGGCAGGCGGACGTGGCGGCGGGGTCGGACTTCGGGCATGACGGCTTGCAGGTGTTTCCGTACGGGCATTGCGAGCTGGCCGCCGTGGTGCCGGGTCAGCATGTGCTGGCCCAGCGCGAAACGCTGGACTACGCGCAACTGCTGCCTTTCGAGCAGATCGAACTGAACCGTGACAACGGCATCAGCAGCGTGTTCGAGCGAACCGCCCAGGCGATAGGCGTGACGCGGCGCATCAGCGCGCGCGTCAGCGGGCACGAAACGATCTGCACGCTGGTTGCGCGCGGCATGGGCGTGGCGGTGGTGCCGTTATATCTGAAGGCGCGGCAGGCCCACTTGGATATCCGCTTCATCCCGCTGACGGGGCCGTGGTCCAGCACGCCCTTGTGCATCGCCGTGCGGGACCCGGATGCACTGGCGCCCGCCGCGCGAACCTTGCTGGCGCATCTGGGCGTGCTGCCCTCGGGCTGAAGGCGAGCAGGCCCGGGCCTAACTGCTTAGGGGCAGACCTGATCAGGGGCCTACCTACTGATGGGCCTACCAGCTTAGGGGCTTACCCGGATGTTCCCAAACGAGAATGCCCCGGTGATGAAAGACCGCTACCCGTGATGCGCCGACGCCCGCGATCATGCTTGCATCTTCACCGGCCAACAAGGACATCCCGATGAGCGCAGCACCGCCTTCACCCTTCATGGACAACGCTGAACTGCCGTTGCGCGGCATCAAGGTGCTGGAACTGTCACACATGATCATGGGGCCGGCCGCGGGCTTGTCGCTGGCCGACCTGGGCGCCGACGTCATCAAGGTGGAACCGATAGACGGCGACCGCACACGCCGGCTGAAAGGTTCGGGCAGCGGCTACTTTCCAGTGTTCAACCGCAACAAGCAAAGCCTGGCGATTGATCTGAAATCGACCCAAGGCCAGCAGCTGGTGCGCCAGTTGGCGCTGCAAACCGACATGGTGGTGGAGAACTTCCGCGACGGCAGCCTGGCGCAGTATGGGCTGGACTATGAATCGCTGTCGGCCGAGAACCCCAGGCTGATCTACGTGTCGCTCAAGGGTTTTTTGTCGGGGCCTTACAAGCACCGGACGGCGCTGGATGAAGTGGTGCAGATGATGGGCGGCCTGGCCTATATCAACGGCGGCGCCGACACGCCGCAGCGCGTGGCCGCGTCGGTCAACGACATCCTGGGCGGCACGTTTGGCGTGGTGGGCGCCTTGGCCGCGCTGCACGATCGCCACGTCACGGGGCGCGGCCGCCACGTGCGGTCCGGCCTGTTCGAAAACAACCTGTTGCTGGTCGCGCAGTTCATCGCGCAATTCCAGTTGACCGGCACCGCGCCCAAGCCCATGGGCGCCGAGCGCAAACCGCCATGGGGCGTGTACGACGTATTCGAAACCGCCGATGGCCGCGTGTTCGTGGCGGTGGTGGGCGACGCGCAATGGCGCAACTTCGCGCAAAAATTCCTGCCGCCCGAATGGGCCGCCGACCCGCGCCTGGCCACGGCGGTCGACCGCGAAGCCGCGCGCTCCTGGCTGGTGCCTGGCGTGGCCGAGATACTGAAATCCTGGAACACGGCCGACCTGTGCGCTGCGCTGGAGGCGGCCAACCTGTCTTACGGCCCGATTCGCCAGCCCCACGACTTGCTGGATGACGCCCATCTGAACGCCGGCGGCGCGTTGCTGAAGACGCGGCTGCCCGACGGCGGCGAGATCGCGGCCGCGGCGCTGCCGCTTGAATTCGACGGCCGCAAGGCCGGCAAGCGCATGGACCCGCCCGACCAAGGCGCCCACACGCACGCCATCTTGCAGGGGCTGGGGCTGGATGCCGCGCGCATCGACGCCCTGCGCGCCGCGGGAGTGATTGCATGACCGGGCCATAGCGCCCGGAACCTCTGTCGAGGCGGCGTCAGACCGCCAAGACATCCATCAAAGAAGGAGACAACATGATCCGCAAACTCGCCGCGCTGGCTGTACTGGCCGTCGCCTGCACCGCCCAGGCCCAGGACTATCCCAGCAAGCCGATCCGCATCATCATCCCGTCCACCCCGGGCGGGGGCACCGACTACATCGGCCGCCTGATGAGCACCAAGCTGCACGAACTGAACGGCTGGACGGTCGTGCCCGAAAACAAGCCCGGCGCGGGCACGGCACTGGGCCTGGCCGAGGCGGCACGCGCGCCCGCGCAGGGCTATGACCTGGTGATCGGCCAATCGGACAACGTCACGCTGATTCCGCTGCTGATGAAAGTGGCCTATGACCCTGTCCAGGACCTGACGCCGGTGGCGCTGGTGGCCACCACCCCGATGGTGCTGCTGGTGTCGGACGCGTCGCCCTACAAGACGCTGCCCGAAGTGATCGAAGCCGCCAAGAAAGCGCCGAACCAGATTTCATACGGCACCTCGGGAACCGGAGGCGGCGTGCACATCGCCATGGAAATGCTGCAGCACGAAGCCGGCTTCAAGATGCAGCACGTACCCTACAAGGGCTCGGCGCCGGCGCTGGCGGACCTGATGGGTGGCCATCTACAGTTTGCGGGATCATCGATCTCGTCGGCGGCTTCGTTGATCAAATCGGGCAAGGTGCGCGCGCTGGCGGTGACCTCGCCTAAGCGCAATGCCGCGTTGCCCGACGTGCCCACGGTTGCCGAGCTTGGCTACAAGGATTTCAGCGTGGTGACCTACTACGGTGTGCTGGCGCCCTCCAAGACGCCCAAGGACATCGTCCAGCGGCTGAACGCCGACTTCAATAAACTGCTGGCCAAGAAAGACGTGCGTGATGCGCTGGCCGCGCAAGGCCTGGAAGCGGATCCCGTTTCCAGCGCGCAATTCGCCTCGCTGATCCAGGCGGACATCGGCAAGGCCAAGCAGACGATCAAGAGCGCGGGCATTGTGGTCCAGCAATGATCGTGCAGCAGCATCGGCAGCGGCAGCGATAACGGAGCGCCATATGAACCAGCATATGAACCAGCATATGAACCAGGAAGTCAGGATTTGCGAAGTGGGTCCGCGCGATGGGCTGCAGATGGCGCGGGGCATGATGCCCACCGCCGACAAATTGCGGTGGATCGGCCAACTGGCGGCGGCGGGCCTGCGTGAAATCGAAGTGGGCAGCTTCGTGTCGCCCCGGCTGGTGCCGCAGATGGCCGATACGGGCAGCGTGCTGCCCGAGGCGCTAGGAATCGACGGGCTGACCGTCTGCGCGCTGGCATGCAACCTGAAAGGCGCCATCGCCGCTTATGAAGCCGGCGCGCACGTCGTGGCGTTTCCCATTTCGGTCAGCGACACGCACAGCCGCGCCAACGTGGGCAAGGGCACGGATGCGCAGGTGGAGATGATGGCGTCCATCGTGGATTGGGTGCGCGCGCAGCCGCGCCCCATGCGGATCGACGCGGCGGTGGCCACGGCGTTTGGCTGCTCGCTGGAAGGCCCCGTGCCCGTTCACCGGGTGGCCGACGTGGCCGCCGCCGTGGCGCGCACGGGCGTCGATGAAATCGCGCTGGCCGACACGGTGGGCTACGCGCACCCCGAGCAAGTGCGCCAGGTCGTGCGCGCCACGCAGGACGCGGTGGGCGCTCGGCTGACCAAACTGCACCTGCACGACACGATGGGGCTGGGGCTGGCCAATGCGCTGGCGGGGCTGGACGAAGGCATCCGCGCGTTCGACTCCTGCCTGGGCGGCCTGGGCGGTTGCCCGTTCGCGCCGGGGGCGTCCGGCAACATCGTCACGGAAGACCTGGTGTTCATGCTGGAAAGCATGGGCTACCGCACGGGCGTCGATTTACCCCGTCTCTTGTCCGCGCGCGCATTGCTGGCCGACGCCCTGCCGCAGGAAGCGCTGCGCAGCGGCGTGGCGGCAGCAGGCATTCCGAAGACATTTCGGGCCGGTCTGCGGGGGTAACGGGGGGGTATGGAGGGACGCAGCCGCGCCGCAAGGGCGTGTCGGCTGCCATCGAGGGTCTGGCGGAAGCGGTGAGATTCGAACTCACGAACGGTTGCCCGTTGCCGGTTTTCAAGACCGGTGCAATCGACCACTCTGCCACGCTTCCGGGTGATGCTGTGCCGCGGGTCAGGCTGCGGCGTTACGGCGGTTGGGCGATTCGGCCGTCAGGCAAACATTCTGCCAAAACCAAAACGCGAGATGCCGTAAAGGGCGCAATAATAATCTATTTGCTGCAAAGGAGGCACGCGATGCATGCTGTAGAAATCTCCCGCCCCGGCGGCCCTGAGGTTCTGGTCCCCGTAGAACGTCCCACGCCCGAGCCCGGCGCGGGTGAAGTCCTGATCAAAGTCAGCGCCGCGGGCATCAACCGCCCCGACGTGTTCCAGCGCAAGGGCAACTACGCACCGCCGCGCGGCGTGTCCGATCTGCCGGGCCTGGAAGTGGCCGGCGAAATCGTCGGCGGTGACGTGGCTGACAGCGGCTTTGCCGTCGGCGACAAGGTCTGCGCCCTGGTTGCGGGCGGCGGTTACGCCGAGTACTGCGTTGCTCCCGTCGCGCAATGCCTGCCCATCCCCAAGGGGCTGTCCGATATTGAAGCGGCTGGTTTGCCTGAAACCTATTTCACGGTCTGGAGCAACGTGTTCGATCGCGGTCGCCTGTCCGAAGGCGAGATCCTGCTGGTGCACGGCGGCGCAAGCGGCATCGGCACCACGGCGATCCAACTGGCGCGCGCGATGGGCAACAAGGTCTATGCCACGGTCGGCAGCGACGACCGGGCCCGCGCCGTTGAAGCGTTGGGCGCGGAAAAGGGCATCAACTACAAGACCCAGGATTTCGTGAAGGAAGTCATGGAAGCGACCGACGGGCGCGGCGTGGACGTCATCCTGGACATGGTGGCCGGCGACTACATCGCGCGCGACATGCAATGCCTGGCAGATGACGGCCGCATCGTCATCATTGCCCAGCTGGGCGGTTCGCGCGCCGATGTGGACACTTCCCAGGTCATGCGCCGCCGCCTGACCATCACGGGGTCCACCTTGCGTCCCCGTCCGGTCGCCTTCAAGGGCGCCATCGCCCGCGCGCTGCGCGAGCAAGCCTGGCCCTTGCTGGAAAAAGGGGCCATCAAGCCGATCGTGCACGCCACCTTCCCGCTGGCCGAGGCCTCCAAGGCCCACGCCATGATGGAAGGCGGTGAAAACATCGGCAAAATCATCCTGACGATGTAAGAATCGCGCGGCGTTCGGCGTATCGCCGCGCAACAGGATACAATCTCGGGTTTCGCCTGGAATTTTTTCCAGGCAGTCCCGTGCGCGGTTGCATCATCCCCCCGGGGCTCACCCACTCTGACACCTTGCCATGACTTCAGTCGAAAACCGCGCCCGCCTTGTGCTGGGCAACTGGAAGATGCACGGCAACCTGGCCGAGAACGCCGCGTTGCTGACCGAGCTGCGGGCCGCGGACGCCGCGAGCCACTGCGAGATCGGCATCTGTGTTCCGTTTCCCTACCTGGCGCAAGCCGGCTCGGCCCTGACCGGAAGCAGCGTGTCCTGGGGCGCGCAAGACGTCAGCGCGCACGAAAAGGGCGCCTACACGGGTGAAGTGTCCGGCGCCATGCTGAAAGAATTTGGTTGCCGCTGGGCATTGGCCGGCCACTCCGAGCGCCGCGTGCTGCACGGAGAAACCGACGAAATCGTTGCCGCCAAGGCGCAAGCCGCGCTGGCCGCCGGCCTGACCCCGGTGGTCTGCGTGGGCGAATCGCTGGCTGACCGCGAAGCCGGCAACACGCTGGCCGTCATCGAACGCCAGTTGAAGCCCGTGTTGGCGCTGGGCGCCGACGCCGTGTCGCGCATGGTGCTGGCCTACGAACCCGTCTGGGCCATCGGCACCGGCCGCACCGCCAGCCCCGAGCAGGCGCAAGAAGTTCATGGCGCCATCCGCGCCGCCTTGCGCGCGCTGGGCGCGGCGCAAGTACAGGTTTTGTACGGCGGCAGCGTAAAAGCTGCCAACGCCGCCAGTTTGTTCGCCATGACTGATATCGACGGGGCCCTGGTCGGCGGCGCGTCGCTAGTGGCTGAAGAATTTTTGCGTATTGCCGCCATCTAAGTTTCCGTTCCGGAGTCTGTAATGCCCTTGATGCTTAAACTTTTGCTGGCCGTCCAAGTTATATCGGCGCTGGCTATCATCGTTCTGGTCCTGCTGCAGCAGGGCAAGGGCGCCGACATGGGGTCCGCTTTCGGTAGCGGCTCGTCCGGCAGCCTGTTCGGTGCCACCGGCGCCGCCAACTTCCTGTCGCGCGCCACCAAGTGGGCCGCCGTGGTCTTCTTCGCGTCCACCGCCGGCCTGGCCTACGTCAGCCACAAGGGCACCAGCGGCCCCGCCGTTGACTCGGGCGTGATGCAGAACTTCCCGGCCGACCGTTCCGTGCCGCAAGTGCCGGGCGCCGCGCCCGCCGCACCGGCAACCGGTGGTGCTTCGGTCCCGGGCGCTGCATCGGTTCCGGCTGCTCCTGCCGCTCCCGCCGCGCCGGCCAAGCCCGCCGCCTCGGTGCCGTCCGCACCGGCTCCCGCCACGACGGAAAAGCCGGCGGAAACGCCCGCCAAGTAAGTTCAGGCATGCTAAAAAAGGCCGGCGCGCAAACGCCGGCTTTTTTTCGCGCGGGCCGGATCGCCTTGCCTTGCAGGCGGGCTTCCGGCGTCAGCAAATTCCGTGCTAGAATGCTCGACTTTCTGGCCTTGCCTACGGGAAAGCCTAGAAAACTGGTGAAAGCCGACGTGGTGAAATTGGTAGACACGCTATCTTGAGGGGGTAGTGGCGAAAGCTGTGCGAGTTCGAGTCTCGCCGTCGGCACCAAGAATTCCTCGCAAAATGTTCGCTTAGGACAAGCCCGCTGAAAACGCAAAGTTTCAGCGGGCTTTTTGCTTTTGGCTTTTAACCCAGCGTTTGGCTCAATGAAGATTGCCCCCAAACGCCAGCACCCCCACCACAAACGTTATCCCTCCCACCGCCGCTAACCCATACGCGCGCTTCGCCGCCATCGCGTTGCCACGGCTCATGCCGATGACCAGCGTAATCAGCGACCATAGTCCCGTGAAGGATAGAAGCGCCAGCGTGTACACCCAGTCCGAAAGATCGTAGCCGCCGCCACCGATGGACGGGCTTGCGGAATGCTTGGGCCATAGCAAGGCCACGAGCGTGCCCGCAACCACGGCAAACACGGCGAGCCAGGCCAGGAAAGCGCGGTCTTTCAGCATGGTTTCGATCCTGATGTTTGAGTTAGGGGATGTAATGCACGCCTCTAAATGGGGACAAACGGCTGGTATAAAGACCGTTGTAGTTTCAACGTAGGCGAGCAAATGTCGATTCAATCATTGGTCCGTTGCGGGGCGGCAGTGGCGCTTCTTGCAATGGGTTCGGGGTGTTCTTTAGTTGGACTTGGAGATTCCCGCAGTAGCGAGTGTCAGTGGTACCGCAGCAGTTGCATGCACGAAGGGTCTTACGACCCGGGCGAAGAGGACTACGCGGAAGAGGAAGCGAAACGCCTGAACGAGGAATCGTCCGACCGCTTGCGCCGCAGTTCCGGCGATTGATCCGGCGGTTGATCCTGCGATTGATCCGGCGATGGACCCTGCCATCGGCCGCACCCCTCAGCGCTCCAGGTAGTGGTCCCGCAAGACGTCCACGTCGATCTTCAGCACATCCGTCAGATAGCGGTCCATGCCGCCAAATTCCTGCTTGATGGCTTGCACCGAAGCATCCAGGTAGGCGGGCGACACTTCCAGCAGCGGCATCATCACGTCTTCCGTGACGCCGCGCTCGGACGATTTGGCGAGGATGTCCTGGAAGAACTGGGCGTTGCAGTGATTCGATTCCAGATAGTTCGACACGATGTCGTCGTGCTTCACGCCTAGCGCCGACAACAGCAGCAGCGACGCGAAGCCGGTGCGGTCCTTGCCGGCGGTGCAGTGGAACAGCAGCGTCTTGCCGGTCATGGCGGTTTTCAGGAAGCCGCCGAACGGCGCTTGGTAGCGCGAGGGAAACTCGCGATAAATCTCCACCATCATCGTGGTGCTGAAGGCTTGCGTGGCTTCGCGCAGGCGCGGCAACAACACGGCCATGGCCATGTTGCCGTCCAGCACCGGCGATGCAATCCAGTGAAAGCGTTTGCCGAAGTGCGCTTCGTCCTGGGCTTTTTCAGGTTCTGCGCGAAAGTCGATGACCGCTTCCAAGCCCAATGCGCCAAGCCGGTCCAGATCGGCGGCGCTGGCCCGGCCCGGGTTGCCACTGCGAAAGAGCTTGCCCGTGCGCAAGCGCCGCCCATCAATGCCGGTCAGCCCGCCAAGGTCGCGCGCGTTGTGGACCTTTTCAAGGGGCAGGCGGCGCTGGAGCGCTGCCTGGGTGGCGACGAAGCTATCCGTGTGCGGCATGGCGGTGGGCATGGGTACCTGAAGGGCAAGAATGAGTCGGATGATCGTATCACCGCCATCGGACTCGCATCACGCGACGCGTTATCCGCCCAACTTACCCAGCAAGCCGATCAATTGCCGCTTTTCCGCCGCGTCCAACTGGTGGCTGATCCGGGCGTCGTGTGCCTCGACGGCCTGTGTGATGTCGGCCAGCACCTTGCTGCCAGCCGCCGTCATCGTCAGGGAATACGCACGCTTGTCGTGCTCGACGTCCAGTTTTTCCACGTACCCCAAGCCTTGCAAGTGGTTCACGATCTGCACCGCGCCAGAGCGGGCGATGCCCAGGATGCGCGCCAGGTCGGTGAGCTTCAGGTTGGCATTGGCCGCGATCAGCGTCAGGGCGGAAAAGCGTTGCGGCGTGATGTCCCACGGCGCAAGAGCGGCCAGGAAGTCTTCGTAGATGACTATCTGCGCGCGCCGGATGGCATAGCCGACCAGGCCGTCCAGCGCGCCGTACTGGATGCCGAGAACGTGGGGCTGAAATTGCTCGCCGCGCGCGGCGGGGCGGCGGGGGCGTTGGGATGCGGCTCGGGACATGGCGCGGGGTGGGGGTAGGGGCCTGGATGCCGGGGGCCTCAACACTAATGCAGTCGGGGCCGCCGCGCCATGGGGTTACGGGAAATCCCCGGGGTGCGAAGAGTATCGGATTTTTGTTATGTTGCATAACAAATAAAACCAGGAGTAGACATGCAAATCGTCATTGCCGGGGCCGGCATCGGCGGTCTGACGCTTGCGCTGATGTTGCATCGGCGCGGCATCGATTGCCGCGTGTATGAAAGCGCGCAGGAACTCAGGCCCTTGGGCGTCGGCATCAACCTGCTGCCGCACGCCGTCAGTGAACTGGAACAGCTAGGGCTGATGCCCGGCCTGGCCGAGCGCGCTATCGAAACGTCACAACTGCACTACTACAACAAGCTTGGCCAGCCGATCTGGCGCGAGCCGCGCGGGCTGCAGGCGGGCTATCCCTTGCCGCAGTTTTCCGTGCATCGCGGAGAATTCCAGATGATGCTGGCGCAAGCCGTGCGCGAACGCCTGGGCCAGGGCGCCATCGTCACGGGCATGGTGCTGGAATCCGCCGAGCAGGACGCAAGCGGCGCCACCGCTGTGTTCCGGCGGCGGGCGGACGGGACCACGCATCGCGTGCGCGGTGACATCCTGGTGGGGGCGGACGGCATTCATTCCGCGCTGCGCCGCCAATTGCATCCCGTAGGCGACGAACCGCGCTTTTCCGGGCGCATGTTGTGGCGCGCGGTGACCGAGGCCCCGCCTTACCTGGACGGCCGCAGTATGTTCATGGCGGGGCACCAAGACCAGAAGTTCGTCTGCTATCCCATTTCGGAACCCTTGCGCCGCCAAGGGCGTTCGCTGATCAACTGGATCGCGGAACTCTCGGTGCCGGACGCCGAACTGCCCGCCACCGACTGGAACCGCCAGGTCGACAAATCCGTGTTCGCGGACCGCTTTGCCGATTGGCGCTGGGACTGGATCGACATTCCCGCCATCATCGACGGCGCAGAAGCGATCTACGAATTTCCGCTGGTGGACCGCGACCCCTTGCCGCGTTGGACGCGGGGCCGCGTTACGCTTCTGGGCGACGCCGCGCACCCCATGTACCCCATCGGTTCGAATGGTTCGGCCCAGGCCATCCTGGACGCGCGTTGCTTGTCGGACTGGTTGGCGCAAGCGGCCGGCGGCAGCGTACGCACGCTTGACATCGCGCTGCTGGAATATGAGGCAGAACGCCTGCCGCGCACGGCCGGCATCGTATTGCGCAACCGCTTGAATGGCCCCGAGCAGGTCATGCAGATGGCCGAAGAGCGCGCGCCGCAGGGCTTTACGGATATTAACGACGTGATCACGCAACAAGAGCTGGCGGCGGTATCGCTGCGCTACAAACAACTGGCGGGGTTTGACCCCGCCGCCTTGAAGAAGAGCCGGGAGACAACACCATGAGCCATCCCGAGGCATCTGCCGACGCCCTGGCGCCACGCCTGGAACATGTGACGACGGTCATCGTCGAGGTCGGCCCGCCGCAAGAAGTGGGCGACACCCCGCAGGGCCGTCGCCGCGTCATCCCGATCACGGGCGGCACGGTGGATGGCCCGCGCTTGCGCGGCAAAGTGCTGCCGGGCGGGGCAGATTTTCAGATCATCCGTTCGGCCACGTACACCGACATCCATGCGCGCTATGTCATCGAAACCGCCGACGGCGAACGCATCTATGTTGAAAACACCGGCATACGCACGGGCCACGCGGACGACATTGCCCGCTTGGTGCGCGGTGAGCCCGTGGACCCCGCACGCATTTATTTCCGCAGTTACCCGCGCTTTGAAACCGCATCGCCGGCGTTGGGCTGGATGAACGAAAGCCTTTTCATCGGCACAGGCGCGCGCTATCCCGACCGGGTTGAGCTGCGCTTCTACCGCATTTGCTGAACCCTCGGCATCCGCCGTGGCATGAATATAAAAACGACTCGGAGACAACCATGACCTCAATGCTGCGCCGCCTGTTGGGCGGTTTCGTGCTGTGCCTGCCCATCGCCGCGATGGCGCAATTTCCCAATGGCCCCGTGCGCCTGAACGTGGGCTTTCCGCCAGGCACCGGGCCCGACATCGTGGCCCGTACGCTGTCGCAACACATGGGCCCCTTGCTGGGCGAAAGCGTGGTGGTGGAAAACAAGGTGGGCGCGGGCGGGCAGATCGCCGCGCAGACCGTGGCGCGCAGCCCCGCCGATGGCCAAACGATCTTGCTGGGCGAGGTGGGCTCCATCAGCATTTCGCCCGCCACCTACCGCAACCTGAACTACGACCCGCCGCGCGATTTCGCGCCCATCTCCGAAGTGGTGCGCGCCGACTTCGTGCTGGTGGTGCCGGCCGACTCTCCGTACAAGGACCTGGCTGCGTTCGTTGCGGGTGGCAAGAAGGCGTCGGACCGAATCAACTTCGCCACCTTCGGCGCGGGCACGCCGGGTCACTTCGGCGCGGAGCTTTTTGCGCGCGAAGCGGGCATGAAGATCGAAGCCATTCATTACCGCTCAACGGGTGATGCCGTGTCGGGCCTGGTGTCGGGCGCGGTGCAGGCGGCGTTCGTCACCACCGCGTTGGCCGTGCCGCAGGTGCAGGGCGGCAAGATGCGCGCGCTGGCCATTACCGGCGCGCAACGTTCTCCCGCCTTGGCCACGGTGCCCACCTTCGCCGAAGGCGGCTTGCCGGACGTCAATTTCGGGGCGTGGTTCGCCTTGTTCGCGCCCGCCGGTACGCCGGACGCGGTGTTGAACCGTTTGCAGAAAGACAGCGCCGCCGCGCTGCGCCAGCCTGCCGCCGTACGCACCTTGAGCGAAGCCGGCTTCGTCGTCGTCGGTTCCGACCGGAAGACGTTGCAAACCTTGTTGTCCGCCGAATCCAAGCGCTGGTCCGACGTGGTCAAGGCCACGGGCTTTCGGGCGGATTGATCGGGACGGTTGCGCTGATGCTTTGGTGATGATGCGCTGATGTTGCGCTGACGTTGCGCTGACGTTGCGCTGGTTCGTCGGCTTGCCCGACGGCCAGCGTCTCATGCCGAGATCGCGTTTCGGCCGCCGCGCGTCAGGGCGCGACCCACGCTTCCGCCTGGTAGGCCGCGTGCAGCAGCGCCAGAAACTCCGGCGCGTCCGGCATGGCCGTGTCGCCGATCCGGTTCACGGCGATGCCGGGTGTCCACGAATTCATCACGACCGCGCCGCGTAATGTCGGCAGCGTGTCCAGCGTCACGGTCTGCACCCGCTGCGCCACGCCCATTTTTTTCAATTGCCGTTGCACGATGCCCATCGTCGTGCCGGTAAGCATCTCGGCGTCCGGCCACACCACGGCTTGTCCGTCCCAGAACGCCAGGTTCCAGATTGAGGCCTCGCTCAGGCGCCCATGCCGGTCCAGGAACGCCGCATCGTCGGCGCCCTGCGCCACGGCCTGCCGCAACAGATAGGTCTTGGCGACTTCGCCCACATGCTTGATGGACGGCAGCATCCGTTCGTGCGGCACCGCCGTCAGCGCCAGGGGGCCGGCAGGGCCTGATGACGGCGGCCCGGTCCGTACCAGCACTTCCGGCCGCACATCGGCCCCCGCCACCGTGAATTCACCGGCTGGGGAATACACGGTCAACACCAGCGAACTATCGGCGGGGCCCGCCTGGATGGCGGAGCGCAGCGCATTCAGCAGCGCGGCGTCCGGTAACGCCTGCCCAAACATCAGGAGTGAGGCCGCGCGCAGGCGCGCCAGATGCAAGTCCAGGCCTCGGACCTGTCCGCCGCGCACTTGCATCGCCGTGAAGTGGGCGTAGCCGGCGAATGCGAGCGGGCTCAAGTCTGAAACGGTGGCGGGCAGACCATTGCGGTGCACGACATAGGACGACGGGTTGGCAGGCATTAGTGGCTTCCTTGGTGATCATCAAGTTTTGCCACTATGCCGGTTTGCACTGCTCAGTGGAAACGAGTTAATTTCGCCAAATCATCAAATTTGGCTTGAAGATCATGTCTCGCATGCTTCCTGGTACCCGGGCACTGAGAACGTTTGAAGCCGCCGCGCGTCACTTGAACTTCACGCGCGCCGCCGACGAGGTCGGGCTGACGCCCGCCGCCGTCAGCTATCAAATCAAAGAGATCGAAGAGCAGTTGGACGTGGTGCTGTTCACACGCACCAGCCGCAGCATCCAACTGACGTCCGCGGGCAAGGTGCTGTTCGACGCGGCTAGCGACGCGTTGGACACCCTGCAACGCGCGGCAGCCAAAGCCCGGCGCTTGAGCCGGGGGCGCACGACACAGTTGCGGCTGTCCTTGGGCGCGCGTTTTGCCACGCACTGGTTCTTGCCCCGCTTGCCCGAGTTCCGCGCCGCGCATCCCGGGCTGGAGTTGACGTTCGACATCAGCGACGCCGTGCGCGATTTTGAAGCCGACGACGTGGATGCGGCAGTGCGCTTCGGTGCTGGCGCCTACCCAGGCGCCATCTCGCACCGCCTGTTCCATACCGTGGTCGTTCCCGTATGCAGCCCCGCATTGCTCCAGGCCGGCCCCGCCTTGAAGTCCCCCCGCGACCTGTTCAGCCGCACGCTGTGCTACGTGGACTGCAAGCCCGGCGGCATCGTCTGGCCGAACTGGCCGATGTGGATGGCCGCGGCCGGCATCGACGATTTCGACGACAGCCGCAGCGTGGCGTTCACCGAATCCAGCCATGTGGTGCAAGCGGTGATCGATGGCGGGGCAGTGGGGTTGGTGGAATGGGAACTGGTCGAACGCGATGTGCGCGCGGGCCGCCTGGTCAGGTTGTTTGACGTCGGCGTGCGGGTCGCGCCCGAGTATGCCTACCACTTGGTGTACCCGGCAGGCAGCGATGCGGATCCACGGGTCTGTGCGTTGCGGGATTGGATGCTGGAAATGGTGCAGGCGGGGCAGACGGATATTGCGCTGTAGGCGGCACCATTCGCGGCATTGGTTCCATCAATAGAACAGTTTGTTCCGTCCAAAATCGGCCGTTTTGATCCCGGCGCTAGTGCAGCCGTCACGGTCCTGCCGTTAGAATTCCTTCCCATATCACCCCCTATCTACCAGTCGAAAGGTCAAAGTCACATGAGCAACGCTTATCTCGACGCACTGAAAAAGCGCCGTACGCAGTATTCGCTGGGCCGCAACGTGTCGGCCTCCAAGGAAGCCCTGACGACCCTGATCCAAGACGCGATCAAGCACACCCCGTCGTCGTTCAATTCGCAAAGCTCGCGCGCTGTCATTCTGTTTGGCGCCGAAAGCGTGAAGCTCTGGGACCTGACCATTGAAGAAGTGCGCAAGGTGGCGCCGGCTGAAGGGTTCGACAAGACCGAAGCCAAGCTCAAGAGCTTTGCCGCCGGCATCGGCACCGTGCTGTTCTTCGAAGACCAGGACGTCGTGCGCAGCCTGCAAGAGAAGTTTGCCCTGTACGCCGACAACTTCCCGGTGTGGTCGGAACAGGCGGGCGGCATGGCCCAACTGTCGGTCTGGTCGGCCCTGGCCAACGCCGATGTCGGCGCCAGCCTGCAACACTACAACCCGCTGATCGACGGCGTGGTGGCGCGTGAGTGGAATGTGCCCGCGTCGTGGAAGCTGCGCGCGCAAATGCCTTTCGGCTCGAACGAAAACGGCTTTGGCGACAAGCCCTTCATGGACGACGCCGAGCGTTTCCGCGTGGCAGGCTGATCAGCCTGAATCGGGCGGTGCAAGCCGCCTGAGTGCTCCACTAACGAAAACCCGCACTTCCCCAACTTGGGGAGTGCGGGTTTTTGCATGATGCGCCGTCCGTGCGAGTCAGCGTGACCTCGCGTGCATAATGTTTGCTTGACCCGGACGGTCCATATGCGCCGGGTTCGCCATACTGCGCGGCAGGCGTCGCGCGCTTCGAGGAGACGCAATATGGATCCGATACTTGCCGGACTGTCGAATTCATTGCCTCAAGCCAAGACGGTTGAGCAATTGACCCGCCCGCTGCTGGACATGTTGGGCAGCGTGACGGGGCTGGAATCCACCTACCTGACCGCCATCGACCTGAAAGCCGATCTGCAACACGTGCGCTTTGCCCGCAATGTGGGCGACATGCAGATACCCGAAGGCTTGTCGGTGCCGTGGTCGGACACGCTATGCAAGCGGGCGTTGGAAGAAGGGCGCATGTGCACAAGCGACGTCGCCGCCTGCTGGTCGGATTCCGAAGCCGCGCGCCAGTTGGGCATTCAGACCTACGTGAGCGCGCCCGTACGCACGGATGAAGGCACGTTGCTTGGCACGCTGTGCGCGGCCAGCGCGCAACAACATCAGATCCCGTCGCAGGCCGAGGCCGTGTTGAAGCTGTTCTCCAACGTCATCGCCAATTTCCTGGAACGCGAAATTTTGATGGAGCAACTGCAGGCCGCGAATGTCCAGTTGCTGTCCTATGCGCTGACTGATCCCTTGACCGGCCTGCCCAATCGCCGCGCTTTGTACGAAGAGCTGGAACGGCTGGAAAAGCGGGCGCTGCGCGAAGGCGGCAGCGTGCTGGTCGGTGTGATCGACCTGGACGGCTTCAAGGGCATCAACGATACCTACGGCCACCAACAGGGCGATGTGTTCCTGCAAGAGATTTCCCGGCGGCTGGCCAGCACCTTGCGCACGTCCGACATGTTGGGCCGCATGGGAGGCGACGAGTTCGTGCTGATCGGCCCCGGCCCCGCCATCGAACGCGGCAATATCGGCCCGGCCGGCGAGGCGCAACGCGGCGAAGCCGAAGACGCCGCCCGCGCGCTGGAAGAACGCGCCACGGCGGCCACCATCGGCCGCTATCAACTGGGCGATGCGGTGGTGCCCTATGAAGGCGCCAGCGTCGGCGTGGTGGCCGTCGACCCGCGCGGCCTGGACGCCGAAGCCGCGGTCCGTTTGGCGGATGCACGCATGTATGAGATCAAGCGGGCGCGCAAAGGGGCGCGGACGATACATTGAGGGGTTCTTCAAGTACGCATGCCTGATCGCGCGCGAGGCACCACCCGCCCAATTCGTAGGATGGGTGAAGCGCGAGAGACCAGCGACAAGAACGCCGCTGCATCAACGCGCGGAACCCATCAAACAGACGTTGTGTTGTGGCTGCAGACCAAAAGAACCGGGATGCAGCATGATGGGTTGCGCGCGTTGAGGCGTTTGAATTTTTGCCTTGAGTCTTTCGCGCTCCACCCATCCTACGCCGTCAAATTGGTGGAACGCCGTGCCCATCACCGATACCCGCGCTCCACCGCCGACCACTTCAACGTCTTGCGCCACTTGCCGCCTTGCTGGCGCAGTTGCAGGTCAAAGTACCCGTCTGTTTTCTCTGGCAGCACCACCAGGATGTTGCTGGCGTCGGACATGTCGTGGTCGCGTGTGCCGTCGGGGTGCCAGTCGCCTGCGATGGATTTGAAGAACGACATGGGCTGCGCGAACACCACGCGCAGCGTGGGGCCGTCGATGTGGAACAGGTACAGGGCCTCGAAGTTGGCGCCGCCGCCGGAGTAGCCTTCGCTCCACCCGGCGCGCACACCGAAGGCCACGGCGCCGGGGGCGATCTTGTACGCGGCCAGGTCGAAGTGCTTCCATTCGGTGGGCATCGATAGCAACGGGGCGTTGGCGTGGTCCGTTGCCAGGTCCTGGGGCAGGTCGATGTTGGTATTGCGCCAGTCAGTGGGCGTCTTGACGGGGCCGTCAGTGCGGGCCAGCAGCGTGGGGGCCTTGCCCGGCGTCGTGCCGAACACGCCGAACCAGGCGCCGTTCTTGTCATCGTCGCTGGACAGGTCGGCGCATTCGCCGCCGCCGAATTTGATCAGTCGCGCCGCGCGTTCGGGCGTCGACGCCAGGCACACCATCGCGACAAACGTTCCTGGGCGCTGCCCCCACGGCTTGACACCTGCAACCAGCAGCCGTTTGGGGTCTAGCCCAGGGGCCAGTTGCTGCACCAGGAAGTCGCGCGTGAAGCCGTCGGGCAGGGCTACGCCAAGCCTGTCGGGTTGCGGCGCGCCGCTCATCTGGCTGTCGTACATTCTGCGGGCGTCTTCCGTCTGGATGGCGCCGCGGGCCTTGTCCAGCGAGGGCACGGTGGTGTCCGCCCATGCCGAGGGCACGTGCAGCCCGCAGGCCAACAGGGGGGACAACAGTAGCGAGGCGAGTCGGATGCGCATGGGTAGGGAGCGGTCTTGGTATAGAAAGCGGTAGGGGAAGCCGGCGCAGGATAGCCCGGGTACGCGTTTCAGAGCGTTGAACTCTGTTTCTATTTTGTAAGTGGTTTTCATGCAGAATGGCGCGCTGCGCTTGCGTCACTAGCCGCAAAGCCAAACCGGCAGCCCTTGCAAGAGAGAAGAACGCAATGACATTGGCACGCTCCGCATGTTCCGCACGTTCCACATATTCCACATATTCCGCAGGTTTCGCGGGTTTCGCAGTAAAGGGCCTGTTCCTGGCCGGCGTGTTCGCGCTGTCCGCGCCGGCCATGGCGATCAATTGCGCCAAGGCTGGCACCGCCGTCGAAAAGCTGATCTGCGCCGACAAGGCGACGGTGGCGGCCGATGCCGGACTCAACCGCGCTTACCAGGCGATCTTGAAGCAGGCGCCGGACGACAACATCCGCGAGATGCTGGTCGCCAGCCAAAAGCGCTGGCTTGAAGCGCGTGACCGCGCGCTGGACCGCCTGCTCACGGACCCGGACGCCGTGCCGGATGACAAGACCGCGGGCGAGATTGCGCGCGAGCTGATCGAGAACCGCAGCGCCCAGTTCAAGGAAGCCGGCAAAGGCTCCGCCACCCCCACCATGATTCGCCGGGCGGTTCAGCAGCAGCAGTTCCAGTCCCAATTCACGGGCGGCGCGTTCGCGGGCTATTGGACGTCTTGCGACGTGCTGCCGCATGATTACGTCGACTACGCCTGCTTCGCGATTCGCCACTACCAGAACAACGACCGCGTGTGCTCGGTGGACGAATCGTGGGCGTCCGGGGCGGTCTACACCAAGCGCTACGTCGCCAACGTGGTTGACGGCAAGCCGCGTGTGATCGCGTCCTGCTCGTTCAGTAGTGCCGACGAGGCCTGCGCCACCGTCGGCGATACGAAGGCGAATTGGAACCGGCAGCCCGAGGCGCCGAAGTATGTGTATGCCGACAAACCGCTGCCGAAGCTGGATGGCGAGATTGACGCGTCGGACGATGCCGAATGGGTGCAGGCCTGCCTGACGGACCCGGCGTATCCGCCAGGGCAATAACCCGGCGGCGGGGGGCGTGCAGGCGCATGCCGTCGATATTCACGCCGATACGCAAAACTTTCTATTTCCAGCGGGCGGCGGCGTCATCGCGTCTTAAAATCCGGCATTGCAGATTTTCGCTGCCGGCATAGGCCCGCGCGGAACCGAACCGAGAGATATCGATGGATAAGCGACAAGACCTGGAACCGGCGGTGATCCAGGAAGGCGCGGCGCAGACCGGCGCGGTGCAGGCCGACGTGGTGGTCGCCACGGGGCCGAACACGCTCGACGCCATCACCATCGATATCGACGCCGATCCCACGCTGGGCTACGCCTCGATTCAGAACGCGGTTCCCATCGTTCGGACCTTGCGCGTGACGAATCGCTCGGCGCACACCTTCGAGAACATTGAGGTCCGCCTCCGCTGCAACCCCGCCTTTGCCCAACCGGTGACGCTGCGCTTTGACGTGCTGGTCCCCGGAGAAATCCGCCGGATTTCCCCGCTGGACCTGACGCCTGACCACAGCTACGTGGCTGACTTGCAAGAAGCCGTGCGCGCCAGCATCGACGTCGTGGTGCAGTCAGACACGCAGGAAATCGGCCGGGCTTCACAAGCGATTACCGTGTTGGCCTATGACCAATGGGCCGGCACGCGCGCCTTGCCGGAATTGTTGGCCGCGTTTTCCATGCCGAATAATCCGGCCGTGGATGGGCTGATTGGCAAGGCGTCCAAGCTGCTGCGCGCGCAGCACGCCGATCTGCAGATGAACGGCTACCAGTCCAAAAGCCGCGACGTCGTGTGGAAGCAGGTGTCCGCCATCTACAGCACGCTGGCCGCCGAGTCGTTGCATTACGCCGAGCCTCCCGCGTCTTTCGGCGTGGACGGCCAGAAGATTCGCACGCCGGACCGCATCATGGACGCTCGGGTGGCAACGTGCCTGGACCTGGCGATGCTGTTTTCGTCCTGCCTGGAGCAAGCCGGCTTGCGCCCGGTCATCCTGATGAAGGACGGGCACGCCTGGGTGGGCGTGTGGCTGCATCAGGCCTGCTTTGCCGACCCGCTGACCGACGACGTGCAGGCCGTAAGAAAGCGCGTGGACAGTGGCGAGTTCCTGGTCTTTGAAACGACCGGCATCGCGCAGCATCCCAACTTCCGGCCGTCGTTGCGGCGGGCGTTGGAGCAGGGCGCGGCCCATTTGCGCGAAGAGAACACCTTTCGCTACGCCATCGACGTGCATCGCGCGCGTGAATTGCAGATCAAGCCGCTGCCGTCGCGTGGTGTGTCGGTTGCGCCGATGGATGCCGATGACGCCGAAATCCCCGCCGCCATCGAACCCACGCCCGACCTGCCGCCGCTGGACCCGGAATTCGTGATCAGCCTGGAGCCCGCTGACGACACGCCGGAAGGCCGGCTGGCCAAGTGGAAATCGCGCTTGCTCGACCTGACGCTGCGCAACCGTTTGCTGAACTTCAAGCTGACCAAGTCCACCTTGCCGCTCGTCGTGCCGGACCTGGCCCGCTTGGAAGACGCCATTGTCGATGGCAGCGAATTCCGCATACGCCCGTTGCCCGCCGCGTTGATGGACGGCAGCGATCCGCGCGTGGCCGAAGTGCATGTGGGCCGGGGCGGCCGCGCGCCGCTGGACGACATGGCGCTGGACGCACTGGCCAACAAGGAACTGATCGCGCGCGTCACGCAGGAAGCGCTGGACGCCAACCTGCTGACCATCTTTGGCGCGGCGCGCACCGGGCAGGAAGAGGGCGGCGCCAACACGCTGTACCTGGCGATGGGCATGCTGCGCTGGACCGAAAGCCCCGGCGCGGAAAGCGCGCATCTGGCGCCGCTGATCCTGGTGCCGGTGTCGCTGCAACGGCAGTCGGTGCGCAGCGGCTTCCGGTTGGTTCGCCATGACGACGAGACCATCATCAACCCCACGTTGCTGCAAATGCTGCGCAACAACTACGAGCTGCGCATTCCGGGCCTGGACGTCCTGCCCGCCGATGACAAGGGCGTGGACGTGGCGCGCGTGTTGCAGGCGTTCCGGCTGGCCGTGCGGGAAATCGCGGGCTGGGAAGTGCTGGAACAGGTGCATCTGGGGATCTTCTCGTTCACCAAGTACCTGATGTGGAAAGACCTGCAAGACCGCACCGAGCAGTTGAAAGCCAACCGCGTCGTCAGGCATTTGATCGATCACCCGGGGCAGGCGTTTGCAAAAGAACCTTTTGATCAGCGCTTTGACCGGCTGGACGACAGCTACAAGCCCGAAGATCTCCTGACGCCGCTGCTGAGCGATTCGTCGCAGTTGAAGGCGATCTGCGCGGTGGACGCGGGCCGCGATCTGGTGCTGGAGGGGCCGCCGGGTACGGGCAAGAGTCAGACCATCACGAACCTGATCGCGCATCTGCTGGCGCGCGGCAAGACGGTGTTGTTCGTCTCTGAAAAAATGGCCGCGCTGGAAGTGGTGCATCGCCGTTTGGCCAACATCGGCCTCGGCCCGTTCTGCCTGGAACTGCATTCGTCCAAGGCGCGTAAATCCGAGGTGCTGCAACAGCTTGGAAAGGCGCTGGACCACAGCGGCCAGCGCACAAGCGATGACTGGGCGCGTGAGGCCGAGCGCCTGACCGTGCTGCGCCAGGACTTGAACGGCTTGGTCGATGCGCTGCATCACACGCATGCCAACGGCCTGACGGTGTATGACGCCATTGGCACCTGCATCCAGAACGCGGGCAAGGATCCGTCGCCGATGTTCTGGGCCGACGCGCAGGCGCATCAAGTCAAAGACCTTGCGCAACTGCGCGAGACCGCGCGCCGCATGTCGACCTTGTCCAAGGAACTTGGCGTGTTGCATGGCCATCCGCTGGCGCACATCGGCATGGCCGAATGGAGCCCCAGTTGGCAAGACGCGTTGTTGGCCGCGGCGCAGGCGCTGGAGCAAGCGGTGGCAGGCTTCCAGGCGCAGGCGGTGGCGGCGGGCGAGGGCGTAGGCGTGCCGGCGCAGGGCTTGAGCCTGGATGCCTATGCGCATCTGGATCATTTGATCGACATGCTGCTCGCGGCGCCCCACGTGCCTGCGGGCCTGGCCACGCAAGCGCACGACCCCGCCGCCCGCTTTCAAGTTCAGGCGCTGGCTCGCCACGGTCTTGCGCGCAACGCGCATTGGGAGCAGTTGGGCGCGCAATGGAACGCGCAATTGGCCGAGCTTGATGCCAATACGCTGAAGGCCGAATGGCTGTCCGCATGTTCGGCCTGGTGGCCGAAGTCCATCTTTGCCAAGGGCGGCATCCGCAAACGGCTGGCGATGTATCGCACGGACGGCCAGCGGCCGGATGAGGCCGCGATTACTGCCATGTTGGCGCCCTTGGCGCTGGTGAATATCGAAGACCGCGAACTGGCCGTGTTGAAGGCAGACGCGGAGCGTTTGCTGCAAGACAGCTATACGGGTCTGTCCACGGATTGGGAGCAAGTCCAGCGCCATGAGCAATGGGCAGCGCGCTTTGCCGACGCGGTCACGCAGGTGGCGGGCGACCCCATTTCCGCCGCCGACTTGCGCACGCGCTTGCAAGCGCTGGTGGGTGAGAACCGCGCCTTTCTGCAACCGGGTTCGCCGCTGGGCAAGTCGTTGTTGGCGTACCGGGATGCGTGGCGCGCCGTACAAGACCGGTTGGCGGAAGTGGATGCCTTGGCCAAACCCACCGAAGCCTTGGCGGGCGCATCGGATGCCAACGGCGCGCTGGAGCGCATTCAAGGCGTGCTGGCGGGCTGGTGTCATAACAAGCAGTTCTTGATGCCGTGGTGCGTATGGCGTCAGGCGCGCGAGCAGGCCATTGCGTCGCAACTGCAAGGCCTGGTCGCTTCTCTTGAGCAGGGCCGCGTTCCGTTGGAGCAGATCGAAGCGCATTTTGAATTCAGCTACCGCAACTGGTGGGTGAAGAAGGTCATCGACCATGCCCCCGTGTTGCGCGCGTTTTCCAGCGCCGACCACGAGCGCAAGATCCGCGAATTCCGCGATGCCGACGACCGCTTCCAGAAGCTGACGTCCGCCTACATTGCCGCCGTGTTGGCCGGCAAGGTGCCCGATGGCAACGGCGTGCTGGTCAGCCCAGATAGCGAGCTTGGCCTGCTGCGCCGCGAACTGCAAAAGAAGGCGCGCCACGTTCCCGTGCGCCAACTGATGCAGCGCTTGCCGTCGCTGCTGCCCAGGCTCAAGCCTTGCCTGCTGATGTCGCCCTTGTCGGTGGCGCAGTATCTGGACGCCGGCCATTCGCAGTTTGATGTCGTGGTGTTCGACGAAGCCTCGCAGATTCCGGTGTGGGATTCGGTGGGCGCCATTGCGCGCGGCCAGCAAGTGGTGGTGGTGGGCGATACCAAGCAGTTGCCGCCCACGAGCTTCTTCAGCAAGTCCACGCCGGAAGACGATGGCGCGGGGGATGATGGCCAGGTGGAAGATCTGGAGAGCATTCTGGATGAATGTCTGGGCGCCGACATGAACCGCCTGCGTTTGCAGTGGCATTACCGCAGCAAGCACGAAAGCCTGATCACGTTCAGCAACGTCACCTATTACGATTCGCAGCTGATCACCTTCCCGTCGCCCGTCACGGACGACGTGGCCGTGCGCCTGGAGAAAGTCGCGGGTATCTACGACCGGGGCGGCAGCCGCACCAACCGCCGCGAAGCCGATGCCATCGTGCAAGGCATTGAACAGCACTATCTGGACAAGTCCCGCCGCCGCCAAACCTTGGGCGTGGTGACGTTCAACCAGCCGCAGCAATCCCTGATCGAAACCCTGCTGGACGCCCGCCGCCGCGCCAATGCGGAGCTCGACAAGGCGATCTCGGCGCAATCCCGTGAACCGCTGTTCATCAAGAACCTGGAGAACGTGCAGGGCGACGAGCGTGACGTGATCTATTTCTCGATCACGTTCGGCCCGGACGCGGCCGGAAAGATGACGATGAACTTCGGGCCGCTGAACGGCGAAGGCGGACACCGCCGTCTGAACGTGGCGATCTCCCGCGCGCGCGAAGGCGTGGTGATCTACAGCACGTTGATGCCGGAACAGATCGACCTGTCGCGCGTGCGCGCCCGGGGTGTGCGCGACTTGAAGCACTACCTGGAGTTTGCGCTGAAAGGGCCGCGCGCCTTGGTCGAGCAGTCGCTGCCGACCGGCCGCGAGCCGGACAGCCCGTTTGAAACCCAGGTCATCAAGGTGCTGCGCAATCATGGCTGGGTGGTGCATCCGCAAGTGGGCTGCTCGGGCTACCGCATCGACATGGGCGTGGTGGACCCGCGTGCGCCGGGGCGCTATCTGATGGGCATCGAGTGCGACGGCCGTGCGTATCACTCAGGCGCCACTGCGCGCGATCGCGATCGCTTGCGCCAGGTGGTGCTTGAAGGGCTGGGCTGGCGCTTGCATCGCGTTTGGTCCACCGACTGGTGGATCAACCCTGAACGCGAAGTGGAAAAGATTTTGGCCCGCTTGAACGCAGAGCTGGAACACAAGGTCGAGGACGAGCCCGAGGTGGAGGACGCAGAGGCTGAAGCCGAAGTTGAAACCGAAGCCGCAATCGCAGCCGAAGCCGCAATCGAACCCGAAGCCGCAATCGAACCCGAAGCCGCTACTCAACCCGGTGGCGCCGTGGAGTTTGTGATCACGACCGAAGAGGGTGATGGGGCGTGGTCGTCGATGCAGAGCGCAACAGCCAGCGCCACAGCCAGCGCATCCACGGGCGGCATCGCGACCTATCAACTGGCCGACCTGAGCGCTGCCGTGGGTGACCCAGACGCCTTCTACAGCCGCGCCAACAACGCGCAATTGGCGGAACAATTACGCCTGGTCATCGACACGGAAGGCCCCATTGCCGAGACCGTGCTGCACCGTAAAGTCGCCCGCGCCTGGGGCCTGGAACGCACAGGCGTCCGGATCGTTGAACGGTTGCGGACCTTGACCCCGATGGAAGTGGGTCAGACGGATGAAGGCGAGGCCACGTTCTATTGGCCTGCCGGCGTAGCGCCCGAAACCTGGACCGGCTTTCGCGGCGCAAGCGACGACGACGCCACGCGCCGCCGCGTGGACGATGTCTGCATCCAGGAACTGGCGAACGGCGTGCTGCACGTGCTGGCCATGACCGGCAACGCGCCGAAAGCGGATGTGATCAAGTCAGTGTGCCGGCTGCTGGGCATGTCGCGAACATTGGCGGATGCGGAAGCACGCATCGGACACGCGATAGCCGGCCTGGCGCAGCGAGGCGTGGTGCGTGAAGAGATGGGGATGTTGCGGGTGGGGTAGGGTGGTCGTGTGTGGGCGTTACGGTGCAGTGACAGGGTCACGCATAAAAATTCCGTAGCGCTCCTCCGATGATCAATGCCAAGACGATCGTAATGAGTCCTCCGTAGGCCAAGAAAAGGGGAATCTTGATGTCTCCGGGGATTTGCCTTGCATCGACAGGGTGGAACATTGCGTTGTTTTTGCTGATCGGCCACCGCTTGGCATGGGGGAACGCCAACCACACCGCCAATGACGTGCAAATGTTCATCTTTTCATGCAAAGACAACTCGGCGCGAGTTCTGCCTTTTGCCCAAGGGTGTCGCGTAAGCGCGATAGCGTGGTCAAGCTTGCGGTAATAGAAGTGCAAGCCTGCGACGACGTAAACCACGAACGCCAAGAAAATAATCGTTCCAGTGACGGCGCTGATGTGTTGGCTGGTAAATTGCGGCATTGCAAGATCAAATGCCGGCATCATTGCCGGCGCGTTCATGCATATAGGCGTTTAAGGGCGCTTCCTATAAGCAGCGCCAATACCGAAATCGTCATCCCCCCGTAAGCGAGGTATAGCGGAATTTTTATATCGGAAGGTATGGTGCGAACATCATTTTCACCAAAAATATGATGAATGTTATTGATGGGCCAGAACTTTGCTTTGTGAAGTACTAGCCATATTAAGAGCGTGGTGGAAATGGCCAGTTTTTCGTAAAGTGTTAGTTGAGATCTGGTCCTGCCTTTCGCCATTGGGTGGCTTGTCAGACGGATGGCGTCGTCAAGTTTGAAGTAGTAGAAGTACGCTGCAGAAGAAATATAAACGACGAACGCCAAGACAAAGACCAGTCCTGCAATGGCGCCGATATGTTGACCGCTTAGTTCTGTCATTCGAAAATCAACTCGTATCCCGTTGTACTCAAGTCGGCGCCCAGCGACTTACCAAGAGCGGCGCTTTCGTTCCCCGCCCATATCGACGCACCGATGACACCCGCCGCACATATCAAACCGGGTGCGCCTCCTGCCGGAACGAGCATCGCGCAGAACGCCACGCCTCCCGACGCCGCCATTGATCCACCTCCAATGTTGGCAGCTAGCCCTAGCGTTTCTCGTGAGCTTGCGACGACGCATTCTTTTCGGCTGGTGTCCTCTGCCGCGCAGACCTTATATACCTCTTGCCCTGCCTTGCCAACACTGAAGGCAAGCGCTAGTTTTGCAGCTCTGGATTCATATTTTTGGAACCATTCGTATATTTTTCGCTGATATCGCACATAGATGGGAGTCCCGCCTGAGCGCCAGATATGTGTCACGGACTTGCTCGATAGGTTCAGCGCTGCGGACAACTTTATCCGATCAGGGATGCCGGCTCGAGCCAACAACATTCGCTTGAACTTGGTATCAATGTCCGCAAGAATGGCTGCCCGTTCAGCGCGAAACTGAGCGTCTCTGAGATTGCCAGACCGCGCAAGCGCTTGCTGAGCGGCGCCTTCAAGACGATCTAGTGCAGACTTGATCCCCTGCCCATACGTTTTCAGGAACGTGCCAGCGGCTCCCACGACGTTATCGCCATTTTGTCCGATCGCGTAGGCAAGAAGATCCCAGTTGTCGAACATCGTTTGCACATGATGAGCCGCGAGCTTGGCGCGTAGAGATTCAACCTCTTTGACCGAGTGGATCAGCTTCATCGATTCCGCAGTGTAGTTCTCGTTCTCGTAATCGCTCGAGACGAGAACGATGCTGCCGTATTGCGCATACTTGCCTAGATGATCGTTCAGCTCTATGAAGCGCTTCACTTGTTCGGGGCTGCGGTCCGCAAGTAACTCTGCCGCCAAACGACCAATGCCAATAGGCTGGCGACGATCTTGAATATAAAAGGAGACCTGTGCCATCCCATATACAAGTTGCTTAGTCGGTTCATCTGGCCGTTCTGTTGGAGATTGCTCGGCTTGCTCGGGCGGTGTGGACGCACCAGTTCCATACTCCTCTAGCCAAAACTGCTGACTGGCAAGCAGGATCGCGCCACAAGATGTCCGCATCCCATCCAACGCGAGTTCTCGATCGCTGCCGCAGGAGAGCGAGCCCTCCACAATCGGGAATGTTCCATTGCATTTCGGGCACGAAACCATATCGCCTTTGCGTGCGGCTGGCTTGCCAAATACATTGATGGTTTGGTCGCCAGTGACGACAACGCCGCCGTGGCTCGTGCGATCTCCTAATCTGATAACTGCTCGTTTCATGGTTTTGGTCGTGTCAGGCAGGAGTCTGAAATCTACAACAATTTTTGGGATATCTTCAATTTGTGTACCGCATGCTTAGAGTATCTGCTGGGCGTAACGTGTCAGACTGTAATTTTCAGGTGAGGTGCAGTGGCTGATTATTTCTATGGCTTGTTTCAGCGCCTTCTGAATGAAAGTCGCTCGCTAGTCTCGTACAGGGATGGCCCACCAACCGCACCCTCCAGCAAGATTTTGAAACCCTCTGCCTCGCGCTGCGCCTGATCCGTCCATACCACGGACGTAGAATGCCGCTTTTGATCAGTGCCATACGGCTCATAGGAACGAACCATGAAAAAAATAATCCTACTTGCGTCCGCATGCGCCGCGCTGCTACAGGCTTGCGCTCCCGTTTCCTCTCCCAGCGAAGGATCGTCCTCCATGCCCACTTCTACCGCGACGTCGCCCGCCAGCCAACTGAGCTTGCCCGCGTATTACTGGCGTCTGGTCTCCGCTACCGATGCATCCAGCAAGTCGATTCCGACCTTGCAAGCGGGCGTTGAGCATCAGCTGCGCCTGGCCTTCACGAAGGATGCCTTGAATATTCGCGGGGGCTGCAATACGCAGTTTGGCGGTTATCGCTATCAGAATGGCGTGCTGCAAGTGGATAACCTGGCGTCCACGATGAAGGCTTGCGAGCAGAGTTTGATGCAACTGGATGCCGAGATCAACGAGCGCCTGAAAGGCGATCTGCGAGCCACGATGTCGGGCGATACGCATGAGCCCGCGCTGGAGCTCGTGGGCAAGGACGGCACCGTGCTGAAGTTCGTGGGTGAGCCCACGCCCGAGACGCTGTATGGCAGCGCGGGCCAGATCATGTTCCTGGAAGTGGCTGCCAAGAAGGCCGAGTGCAGCCATCCGATGATTCCCAACTACCAATGCCTGATGGTGCGCGAGCGCCGCTACAACGAAGCCGGGGTGCAGCAGCCGACGCAGGATAAATGGCAGCCGCTGTATCAGTCCATCGAAGGGTTCGAGCACCAGGAAGGCGTGCGCACCGTGCTGCGCGTGAAGCGCTACGACTGGAAGAACCCGCCCGCCGACGCGCCGTCCAAGGTGTATGTGCTGGATATGGTGGTGGAGCAGGACGCGTCGAAAAAGTAAGCGCAAGGACGTCAATGAAAATGCCGGGCCGTTTTAAGCGGCCCGGCATTTTTTCTTGCGCCGCTGGTCAGTTTCCTGACGGCTTGAGCGTCAGCGTATCTGCCCGTTCGCTATCCACCTTGGCGCGGCTGAACGCCATGGGGAAGTACTCGCCCGTGGCCCAGCCCTTGAGCAGGTCCTGGTAATGCGGGCTGCGCGGGTCCGCGGATTGGCCCGGCACGTTCTGCACACGCGAGTTATCCCAGTTCGCCACATCGATCACCTGGCGATACGACGCCCCGCTGATCTGCCGGAAATCGCTTTTGCGGAACGTCGCGCGATGCACCGTGTCGTTGTCGCCGCCCACCGCATAGCGTGGCGTGCCCCAGGCCTTGGCGGTGTCTGGCGGCAGCAGGCTGGCCAGGCTGTGTTCAAACTGGATGTGATGCAGCTTGCCCCATTGCCACTGCGTGGAATCCGGCCCCAGCTTGGCACGCAGCTTCTGCACCCCGTCATTCAGGGCTTGCAGCAACAGCGCGTCGCGGCCCCGGTCAGGCGGCGTGCCAAAGGCGGTGTCCGGCACGGCCAGCTTCTCCAGCGTCTTGCGGGTGGACAAGTCGCCGAACGCCGCACGGCCGTTCGCGGGCACGTACAGGTCCGACACCCGCTTGACGACCTCGGGCAGCCAGAAGGCGTAGATCGTGGCGGCACGCGAATCCGTTTCCATCCGGTAGTCCCAGTCCTTCAGCACGTTCAGCGCGTCGTTCACCGCCGGGTCGGCGGAGTTAAGCGACTTGGCGTAGCCGCCCAGCGTGCGCGCAGGTATCGACAGGTTGTCGTATTGCAGGTCCTGCGACTGTTGTACCGACAGGCGGCTGCCATCGGCCAGCACCTCGCGGATGCGCTGGACGCGATAGGGTTCTGCCCAGGTGCGCGCGGACATGTCCTTGTAGGCATAGTCGGCCGGCAGGTTGTATTCGTTGGCGGTGGCAACATAGCCTTCGGGCGGGTTGTACGCGCGGGGCAGGGCGCTGCCCGGCAAGACGCCGCGCCATTCGAAATCTCCGTTGCCCGGTACCGGCAACATGCCCGACCAGTCGTTACGCGGGCGTATCGGCGCGATGCTGCCGCCGAACCAGCCGATGTTGCCGTCCACGTCCGCGTACACCATGTTCTCGCTGGGCGTGTAGTGCTTTTCCATACCCGCGACGAATTCATTCCAGTTCTGCGCCTGGTTCAAACGCAGGCTGGCCAGGTAGGCCGCGGTGCCCGGATATTCCAGATAGGCCGCGCGCAACGCATATGCCTTGCGCCGCACGGGGTCTTCGTGGATGACCGGGCCGTGGCGCGTGAACTTCAATTGACGCACCGCGGCCGCCTCACCCCGCACGGGAATGGTCTCGTCCATCTGCCGCATCTTTTCCCAGCCGCCTTGATAGCGGTATTCGTTGGGGTTTGCGGGGTTGGTGTCGTAGACGTACAGGTCTTCTTCGTCGCCGAACGCAAAGATCGTCAAGCCGAAGGCGATGCGGTCGTTGTGGCCCATCGATACGCCCGGCAGCGCCGGTTCGCCGGCGCCGATCACGTTCCAGCCCGGCGCGTTCAGGTGCACCATGTAGCGCAAGGACGGCATGGCGATCGACCGGTGCGGATCGCCCGCCAGTATGGGTTTGCCGGTGTCGGTATGCTGGCCACCGATGGTCCAGTTATTGCTTTCATAGCGGGTGGCCAGCGGGTCGAAATTCGGATCCAGCGCCGCCAGCCTGCCTTCGGACAGCGCGCTGGCAAGCGCTTCGCGCTTGTCGGCGGCAAGCGGGCTGCGCGGGAAATCCGCCGCGACGAACTTTTGGCCATTGCGCGCCAGGCTGTAGTTGGCCAGCACCGACTTGTCGATCTGGCGCACATCCAGGCCGGCGGGCACCTGCAACGCCAACGGCGGCTCGAACGTGCTCAAGCCCTGCACGGCGTTCAAGCCCAGGCTGGCGACCTGCTCTGCCATCTTCACTTCCGCAGTCAGGTTGCGCGTCAGCCCGTAGATTCGGATCAGCGAGGTCTCGGGGCGCCAATAGCCAGGCAGCGTGCCGGTCAGCTTGAACTCGGGCGGCAACTGGTCGGGGTTGGCCTTTACCCAATCCACATAGGCGTTGATGCCGGCGGCAAATGAGGTCAGGATGGCCTGGCCTTCGGGGTGATAGCTGGCGAATTCGGCCTGCATGTCGCCCCGGAACAGGAACAGGCGCGCGGCGCGGTCTTGTTCGATGAAGCGCGGGCCAAACTGCTCGGCCATCTTGCCTTCACCTTGCCGGCGCCACAGGTCCAACTGCCACAGGCGGTCGCGCGCGGCAGAGAAACCCTGCGCGAAGAACAGGTCATTCTGGTTTTGCGCATAGATATGCGAGACGCCGTGGCGGTCCCGCACAATCTCCACGGGCTGTGACAGCCCGGCCATGTTGATGGTGTCTTTCTTGCCGGGCGACGCACACCCCGCCGTCAAGGCAATCAGCCCACTCGCCAGCAATGCGGCGATCCTGCGATTAAACAAACGCATGGCTCCTCCTCCAGGGTTCTTGCTTTTTTATGCCTGTGGGCCCCGGGGCCTCCTGGCGCCGGGTCAACCGCGCAAGCTCAGCTAGATCTAAACCAGTTAGCGCGGCAAAGCTGTTTTATTTGTTGAGATTTGGGATGGCTTGTAACCGTGGCATGCGCTGGCCCGCCAACCGAATCTGATGGATACATGTGTGGGCTGCAAAGCACAGTGCTAGCGGCCCCGGGAATGAGTCCTACATCCGGGGCAACAGGCTCGCAGGCGCCCATACCGCTACCCATAATGGCCGCATCAAAACAGCCAGGCCGATGTGAGCCCGAGGCAAGGAGACCCGATGCAGCCCGATATGCAGTCCAACTCGCAGTCCAACTTGCAGCCCAACTTTCTGCTCTTCATCACGGATCAGCAGCGCGCGGATCACGTGGGTAGTTACGGCAACGCCCTGCTGCAAACCCCGGCGCTGGATGCCTTGGCCGACCAGGGGTGGTCCGCCGCCCGCTTCTATGTCGCGTCCCCGATCTGCATGCCCAATCGCGCCACGTTGATGACGGGGCGCATGCCCTCGGCGCATGGGGTGCGCCACAACGGCATTGCGCTATCCCAGCGCGCAACAACGTTTGTTGAGCGGCTGCGTGACGCCGGTTACGCCACCGCGCTGGTCGGCAAATCGCACTTGCAGAACATGACGGGCATTGGCCCCGCCTGGCCGCCGGCAGGCTGCAAGCTTGCGCGGGGCGAAGCGTGGCGGCCCGAGCCTGGCGACTACGACCAAGAATGGGGGCCGATGTGGCGCGATCACCCCGGCCATGATGTGAAGACGCCGTTCTACGGCTTCGACACCGTGCGCCTGGCGCTTGATCACGGCGATCAGGTCGGTGGCCATTACGCACGCTGGCTTGCCCGCGAACACCCGGAAGTACGGCGGCTGTGGGGGGCGGAGCACGCTTTCAGCACGCCCGACTTCGTGCTGACTCAACACCGGCAGGCCTGGCGCACGCGCGTTCCCGAGGAATGCTCCACCACCGCCTACATCGGTGACCAAACCATCGCTCAACTGCGCCGGCACGCTACCGGCCAAGCCCCGTTCTTCATCCAGTGTTCATTTCCTGATCCGCACCATCCCTACACGCCGCCTGGCAAGTACTGGGACCAGTATCGGCCTGACGACGTGAAGCTTCCTGAATCGTTTCACGCCAGCCAGGCCGCCCATCATCACCCACCCCCGCACGTGGCGTGGCTGTATAGGCAGCGTGACCTGAACATGGCGGTCAAGCACACGCCGGCCGTGTTCGCCTGCACCGAACGCGAAGCGCGGGAAGCGATTGCGCTGAACTACGGTTCCATCAGCCATATCGACGCCACCATCGGCCGCGTCATGCAGGCGCTGCGGGACACGGGCCTGGACGAGAACACCGTGGTCATTTTCACGAGCGACCACGGCGACTTCTTTGGCGACCACCAGTTGTTGTTCAAAGGCCCCATCCACTACCAAAGCCTGATCCGCACGCCGTTCATCTGGCGTGATCCGCAAGCCCTGCCAGCTGCCGCGCGCAGCCAGGCGCTGTGCTCCACGGCCGATATTGCCGCCACCGTGCTGGCGCGCGCGGGGGTACCTGCCTACAACGGCATGCAAGGCCAATCCTTGCTGCCGTTGATGTCGGGCGCCACTGAGACGGTGCGCGATGCACTGCTGATCGAAGAGGAGGGCCAGCGCACGATGTTCGGCTTTCCCGGGCGTGCTCGGATGCGAACGCTGCAAACAGCGCGCCACCGCTTGAGCGTGTACGCCGACGCGGATTGGGGCGAACTGTACGACCTGCACGAAGACCCCCACGAACTGCGCAACTTATGGCACGACCCCGCTGCCGAGGCTCGGCGCGGTGAACTGCTGATGGCGCTGTCGCAAACGATGATCCGTCACGCGGAAACCAGCCCGAACCCCACGGCAATTGCGTGACACGCCCGCCCACACAGCGATGGCGGACTCTCGCCACACAGGAGGCATCCATGATCAAGTTCTCGTTGTTTTGCACGGCGTTGCTGATGGCCGGGGCCTCGGTTGCGGCGCAGGCCGAGTATCCGACGCGCCCCATCCGGCTGATTGTCAATTCCGCACCAGCCGGCCCGGTGGATATCTGCGCACGCGCCATCGCGACATACGCCGGCAAGTTGTTGGGTCAGACAGTCATCGTTGAAAATCGTCCCGGTGCATCGGGACGCATCGGCGCCCAGGCAGTCGCCAAGGCGCCACCCGATGGCTATACCCTGCTCATGACCTTGGACACCTTGCTTACCGTCAATCCCCACGTCTTCAAGGGATTGGGTGACGACGTTATCTCGCATCTGGAACCGCTCAGTGTCGCCGGCAGCTTCGGCCTGGCACTGACCGTGCAACCGGACTTGGGCGTGACGACGGTCGAAGAGTTTCTGCGTTACGCCCGTTCAACGCCCCTTGCCTATTCCTCGGCAGGCTACGGCAGCCCAGGAAACCTGGCCTTCGAGAAGTTGAAGCTGGCCACCGGCATTGAGGTCGCTCACGTCCCGTTTGGCGGGAGTCCTGGGGCCATCAATGCCTTGTTGGGGGATCAAATCCAGGTCGGCTTTTTGTCGGCCGCGGCGGTGCAACCGCACATCAAGGCCGGAAAAATGCGGGCGCTGGCGATATCGTCGCGCGAGTTGGATCCCGACCTTCCGGGCGTGCCCGTGATGGCGCAACTGGGGGTGGAATCACTGAAGGACTTTGAAGCGGAGTTTGCCTTTCTCGTCATGGCGCCACGTGGCATGCCCCCCGACGTTGCAGCGAAGTGGGACGATACCTTGGCGCAGGTGTACGCCTCGCCGGCGTTTCAGGCCAGCATTGCCAGCCTGGGCATGCGCGCGCCGTTCGGAGGTAGTGTCGAAGCCAAGAGCTGGGTAAATGCCCAGATTGGAAGTTGGGAAGAGGTCATTGAAAAAGCGGGGATAACGAGCCAGTAATTTCCATGGAACCATCGCTTTGTGCGTACCTTGGCCCATGGGGCCAGATGCCTGGCGTGATCAAGGTCAAAAGAACGTTTGCGACAGCCCGCTTGGAACGCCCGGTTGATGATGGCGGCAGACCGGAAAACTCCACTACCGGCCTTGACCGCCATGCTATCCGTCACGCTCACCACTTACCTTGATTCTGCGATGGCGTCTGCATCGTGGACGTGGCATTGCCGGGACGCACCGTGTCCACATACTTTCTATAGCTGGCGACATATGCCCCACTGTAGATGTCGGGCGTCTCGTCACCTTCCCATTTTTGCTCGACGCCGGCCTCCCGCCAGGCGGTGAGGTCGCGCATGACGTCGTCGTGGGTTTTCGGGACATCGGGCGTTTGCACGGCGGTCGTGGGGGCGACGGCCTGTTGCGCAAAAGTGGGGCCGGAGAGCAGGCCGGCGGCGGCCAACACCACCGGGACGAACATACGGAACGAAAGGACAGTCTTCATGAACGACTCCTTGATCACGATAGCAATCCCTCTCCCTCATGGCTTCGGACTCATCGTAGGGCCGCATGGGTGCCCATCGCATACCCAAAATTGATTACGCCTGGCGTGGACGCCCGGGACGGCTACCGGGGCGCATACCGCGTTTGCGCTATAGCAGGGAAGCCAGCCGCACCAATTCCGCCTGGCGGCTGCATTCCATCTTGCTCAGTAACGAGGCAACTTGCTTGCGCACCGTCAGCACGGACGACTGGCGTAGCGTGGCCACTTCTTCCACGCTGTGGCCCGCCGCCAGGCCCGCCAGCACGGCGGCTTCGGCATGGGTGATATCGAACACGGATTCCAGTTTGTCGATGTCGGGCTTGGCGAATGCGCTTTTGCGGCGCAAGCGCACCAGCAGCAAGCGGCCACCCAGCAGGCTTAGCGCATCGGGTGCGGCACTGAGGTCCATCCAGTCAAATTCCCCCCAACCCGCGGCCGTGGCCAGCGATCGCGTCTGGCCATCGTGGAAGGTGGCGGCGCAATAAATGTCGAAAAGGCGCTGGCTTTTGGCGTCGACGTGGCGCAGCCTGCCGCCACGCACGAGCCAGCCGCGCGCCTCTTCCACATAGTGTCGAGCCAGTGTCGACATCTTGTTGACCATGGACTCCTGGTTGATCAGCAGCACCGCTTCGTTGACTTCCGAAAAGGCGCTTTCCACTGATTTCCAGCCTATGGTCAAGGCCTTCTGGCGCTGTGCAAGCTGGCTTTGCAACAGGCGGAAGTAGCGGGCGAAGTCGCCTGTCTGCAGGCGCGCGCTGGCTTTGGCGTCGATGGTGGAGCGCTGGAAGCCGATGGTCGCATGCAGCACGGAGTTGGATTCGACGATCAGCGAAATGATCTGCGCCATGCGGTGCTTGAGCATGAAGTCGGCGTAGAACTCCGTGCGATGCAGTTGGGCGCTGCTGTACATGCGGGCGGTGTCCAGCCAGGTGCCGGCGGGCGCCGTGCGCGAGTCATGTTCCAGCACGTCGTGGCGGTAGTAGTGGCCTTGGTAGTCCGCGAAGCAGGCATCGGAAAAGCCGATGGCGGACAGGTTTGATAGCTTGTTGCGCGCGTCGAAGACGATAAGCGTGCCGCTGTCGGCGCCGACCAGATCACGCGCCGTGCGTAGGATGTCTTGCCAGGGCGGGTCGGGGTCGGTCAGATGGTGCACGGCCTCCATTGCGCGGGAGAAGACAATCTGATGCTTGAGCATGGTGTGTCCCCAACGTGGCCGTCGGCCCGAGCGGAAATTATGCCCGCGAATTTGCGATCATTGCGCAACATACATGCGTAATCCTGGCTGCGGAGCAGGATTAATGAACCGCTTGATGCGTGTGCACCGGGACGTTTCCATCAGGACGAGGCGGCTCGCCCGTTGGCAGGATCGCGGCCCGCCATAAATCCAGGAAATGCCGCTTCTTCAGCGCATCCAGATACACCAACAATCCCACGCCCAGCGCCATGGGGCGGATGCCCGCGGCCGGAACGACCGAGGCATTGACGGGCCGCATGCCGGATTGCTTGGCCAGCATTTCCTGCCCTCGGGGCGAGAGCAGGTAGTCGAGCAACAGCGCGCCCAGATCGCCGCGTGACGCCTGCTTTGGAATGATGGCGGAGCGCGACAGCATCAGGGTGTAGTCCTGCGGATAAATGATGGCCAGCGGGGCGCCCTGGTCGATGCGGTGCCGGGTGTAGGACTCCAGCAGGTTGTACGCCAGCGTGATCTCACCGCGTTCCAGCTTGTCCAGCGCGTCTTCCGTGGACTCGTGAGTGGTGACGACATTGCGGCCGAACGCGGCCAGCAAGGCGCCCGCCATGCTGTCCAGGCGCGTGTCCTGCGTAGCGGCCAGATAGCCGATGCCGCTGCCTTGCACGTCGTAGGTCGAAATGCTGTTGGCCAGCGGCCGGTCGGGCGCTTGCAGCAAGGAAAGCAGCGCGCGGCGCGTATGCGGCACGCGCGCGGCGGCGAGCTTTTTCGTGTTGTAGACCATGACGATGGGATCGGTGCCGATGCTGAACACCTCGTCGCGCCAATTCGCCCAGGCGGGCAGGGCGCGCGTTTCCGGCGATACGTGGCGTTGCGCATAGCCGTCGTTGACGAGCTTGGTCTGTAGATCCATGGCGCTGCTGATGATCAGGTCGGGGCCGCGCTTGGCCGTGGCGTCGTCCTGCGCGCGTGCGACCGTGTCCTGGTAGAGCTGCTGCGTGGACAGTTCGGTGTATTCCAGCCGCACGCCGGGGTTCAGCCGGCCGAAGTCTTCCAGCACACCCTTGAACACCTGCACGCTGTTGGACGCATGCAGGATCAGCACGTTCTTGCTGTCCGCGGGCCCAAGCGTCAGGCCGTCGCGGCTGACTTCGGCGGCTGTCGCGTTGCTCACGGTCGCCATGGCCGCCCCGGTCGCGACCGACAGAAAGGCGGTGGCGCCAAGCAGCCTGCCCACCCATGCCAGCGCGCTATGCATCACGACGGCTCGCCGGTAAGGTGATGACCGCATCCAGCCCGCCGCCCACGCGGTTGCTCAAGCTGAGTTTGCCTTGATGGATTTCGACAACGCGCTTGACGATGGACAGACCCAGCCCCGCGCCTGAGGTGCGCGGGTTAGGGCCGCGCGTGAAGCGTTCGAACGCGGCATTGGCCAGCGCGGGCGGGATGCCCGGCCCGGGGTCGGAGACGGTGATGCGCCAGCCGTTATCGTGGGCGTCGAGGGTGATGTCGATGTGGTCGTCGATGTGCCCGTCGTTGGGGCTGGAGATGGAGTTGGAAATTTGGGCGCCGTGTCGCAAGGCGTTGTCGATCAGGTTCTTGAAGGCTTCGCGCAGCATCAGGCTGTCGCCCAGAATGGTTGGCGTTTGGCGGCCAGATTCCTGGCCGGATGCGGCATCGGGCAGGTGCAGCCGCACGTCGGGCTGGGGGGCGGCTTGCGGCACGGTGTCATAGGCGGCTTGGCGCAGCAGTTCGGCCAGGTCGACCGCTTGAAACTGCTTGACGTTGCTGCGGTGGGTGACGCTGGCGTCGCTAAGCAGTTGGTTGACCAGCCGCGATAGTTTCTCGGCATTGCGCAAGACGGCCAGCAGGCTGCGGCGCTGTTCGGCGGGGTCGTCTTCATCCAGCGCCACTTCCATCTGTGCATGCAGCGCGGCCAGCGGCGTGCGCAACTGGTGGGCGGCTTCGGCGATGAACAGGCGCAAGGTGTCGAGGTTGTCGGATAGCCGGGCCATGAAGCCGTCCAGCGAATGCACCAGCGTATCCAGTTCCTGGGGCACGGGCGCGGCGATCGGATGCAGGTCGGACGCGCTGCGCGTGGCCAACTCGTGTTCGATGCGCTGGATGGGCGACAGGGAACGTTGCAGGCCCCAGTAGGCCAGCGCCAGCGCCGCGCCGGTGAAACCGATCAGCGCCAAAGTGCCTTGCCAGAGGATGCTGTCGGCCAGCGCATTGCGGGCTTCACGGGTTTGCGCAACCTGGATCACGGCAGCCTCGGCACTACGCGGCCCGGCAATCTTGCGTTCCATCCAGGCAACCCGCACGGGCTCGCCCTGATACCGGGTGGTGTACAGCTCAGGCGTATCGTCGGCGTCTTGGCGGTCCGGCGCCGCGGGCAGGTCGGCGTAACCGGAAATCAGCGATCCCGCCGTGGTCGCAACGCGATAGAACACGCGGTCGCGCGGCGCCTGTTCCAACAAGGCCAGCGCGGCGTAGGGCATGTCCATCTGCCATTCGCCTTGCACCAGTTGCAAGCTGTCGGCCATGGACAGGACCGACGCGCGCAGCAATTGGTCGTAGGTGGTGTCCGCGGTTTGCTGGGCATAGCCGCGCACCAGCAGGTAGAGCGCAGCCAAGCCCACGGCGAACAGCGTCAGCAGCATCGCCAACAGGCGGCGTCGGATGGAAATGCGGCCAAGCTTCACGGGCTAGTCCTGCGGCGTGCCGGCCGCGGGATTGTCCGGCGGGGCGGTGGACGTCAGCAGGTAACCGGTGCCGCGCTGCGTTTCGATGCGTAGCGGCGAGCCTTCCAGCTTGCGGCGCAGCCGGGCGATGTAGACCTCGATGGCGTTGGGCGCGGCGTCGTCATCGAAGGCGAAGAGCTTGTTGGCAATCTCGGTCTTGCTGACGGCGCGGTTCATGCCGGCCAGCAGAATCTCAAGCAGGCTGTATTCGCGCTTGGGCAGGTCGATGCGCTGTCCGCCCAGCGACACGTGGCGCGCGGCGCTGTCGATGATCAGGTCGCCAAAGCGCAGGACGCCGGCGGCTTGCGCGCTGGGCCGGCGCAGCAAGGCGCGGCAGCGGGCTTCCAGTTCGCGGAAATCAAAGGGCTTGGCCAGATAATCGTCGGCGCCGGTATCCAGCGCGTGGACGCGGTCTTCGATGTCGATGCGGGCCGTCAGCGCCAGTACCGGCGTCTTGCTGCCCCGGTCGCGCAGGCGGTGCAGGATGTCAAAGCCTGACATGCGGGGCAGGCCGATATCCAGGATGACCAGGTCGAAGGTTTCGTATTGCAGCACGCCGTCGGCGCTCAGGCCGTCGTTTTGAAGGTCCACGGCATGGCCGAGACGGCGCAGCCGGCGGACGAGGGCGTCGGCCAGATCCTCGTCGTCTTCGATCACCAGGATGCGCATCGGCTGATTGTAGCTGCGTCCGATCCAGCCATTTTCCCCCGGGGCGGCCGCCTGCGGAAAGGTGCAAAGCGCCGCTTGAGGTTTGAAAAAACGACAGGTTCCAGACAGCTTTTCTTCCTAGTCTTCTGCACCTGCCTCCCTTGCTGGAGGCGGCGCCACACATAACAACGACTAGTCGGAGATACCCCTCATGCTGTTGACCCTGCTTGGCTTTGGCATGGTGATCACGTTCATGACGTTGATCATGACCAAGCGCCTGTCGCCCTTGGTCGCCCTGATTCTTGTCCCCATTATTTTTGCATTGCTGGGCGGCTTTGGCGCCGGCATCGACAAGATGATGCTGGACGGCATCCGCAAGATTGCGCCCACCGGCGTGATGCTGATGTTCGCCATCCTGTATTTCGGGGTGATGATCGACGCCGGACTGTTCGATCCCATCGTCGGCCGCATCCTGCGCGCCGTGAAGGGCGACCCGCTGAAAATCGTGGTGGGCACGACGGTGCTGGCGCTGGTGATCTCCTTGGATGGCGACGGCTCGACCACCTACATGATCGTGGTGGCCTCGATGCTGCCGCTGTACCGCCGCCTGAAGATGAACGCGCTGTCCATGACCTGCCTGGCCATGCTGGCCAGCGGCGTCATGAACCTGACGCCATGGGGCGGGCCGACCGCGCGTGCCGCCAGCGCCCTGCATGTGGACGCGGGAGACATCTTTATTCCGCTGGTGCCGGTGATGGGCGTGGCGATCGTGGCGCTGCTGATCCTGGCGTTCATGCTGGGCCTGAAAGAGCGCCGCCGCCTGGGCGTGCTGTCGCTGCCGGAGGGCGCGTCGCTGCATGCCGGCTACGACGAGGACGGCCCCAAGAACCTGCCTGAAATCGAAGTCGACCATGACCTGCGCCGCCCCAAGCTGCTGTGGGTGAACGCCGGCCTGACGCTGGCGCTGATGGTCAGCCTGGTGATGGGCGTCCTGCCGCTGCCGGTGCTGTTCATGATCGCGTTCGCGATCGCCCTGATCATCAACTATCCGAACCTGGCCGAACAACGCCGCCGCGTTGCGCAGCACGCGGGCAATGTGCTGTCGGTGGTGTCGCTGATTTTCGCGGCGGGCATCTTCACGGGCATTTTGTCCGGCACGGGCATGGTGGAAGCCATGTCGCGCAGCCTGCTTGCCGTGATTCCGGATGCGATGGGCCCGTACCTGGCGGTCATTACCGCGCTGGTCAGCCTGCCGTTCACGTTCTTCATGTCGAACGACGCTTTCTACTTCGGGGTGTTGCCCATTCTGAGCGAAGCGGCGCAGGGCTATGGCATTTCGGCCGTTGAAATGGCGCGCGCGTCGCTCATCGGGCAACCGGTGCACTTGCTGAGCCCGTTGGTGCCGTCCACCTACCTGCTGGTGGGCCTGGCCGGCGTGGAATTCGGCGACCACCAACGCTATTCGCTGAAGTGGGCCACGCTGGTCTGCATGGTGATGCTGGTAGCCGCCCTGGCGTTTGGCCTGTTCCCGCTTGTGGGCGCGGTCGCTTGATTCGCGGCGCTTGCCGCACATTGATTAAGGAGTGGTCATGGCTTTGCGTATCGCTTATGTCACCAGCGGAATGGGCCACACGGGCACCGCGATCTGCCAGGCGCTGCATCAGGCGGGACACCGTGTGGTGGCCGGCTGCGGCCCGCGTTCGTCGCGCCGGGATAGCTGGTTGAAGGAACAGAAGTCCCTGGGCTACGACTTCGTCGCGTCCGAGGGCGACGCCACCGACTGGGCATCAACCGAGGCGGCGTTCGCGAAAGTACGCCGCGAAGTCGGCGAGATCGACGTGCTGGTCAACAACGCCGGGTCGATGCTGGACATGCGCTTTCGCCAGATGGGGTATGCCGACTGGGCCGCGGTGCTGCGCAGCAATCTGGACACGCTGTTCAACAGCACCAAGCAGGTGGTCGACAGCATGGCCGACCGGGGCTGGGGGCGCATCATCAACATTGGTTCGGTGGCGGCGGAAAAAGGCCAGATCGGCCAGATCAATTACGCCACGGCCAAGGGCGCGGTGATCGGCTTCACGCGGTCGCTGGCGCAGGAAGTGGCCGCGCGCGGCGTCACGGTGAACCTGGTGTCGCCAGGCTTCATCGCCGACGACACCGTGAAGGCGTTTCCGCCAGCGCTGCTGGATCGCATCATCGAAAGCGTGCCGGTCGGACGCCTGGGCACCGCCCACGACCTGGCCGGGCTGTGCGCCTGGCTAGCCTCCGACGAGGCCGCCTTCGTGACGGGCGCCAACTACGCGATCAACGGCGGCGTGTATATGAGCTGAAGGCGGGGGGCGGGTGTGGGCCTCTCTGCTAGTCGCTGAATCTAGTGCGTCAATGCCAGATGAGCGATGTAGCCAGATCGGCTTTCTCCCGCCGCACGCGCTTTGGCGTCGATCCTTGCAAGGATTCGGCGGGGCAGCGTGATGTTGATGCGTTCGATGGTGTCGTCCATGACGGCCGGATCGATTTCAACGATGGCCCAAACCCAGCCCGCGAATTCCGGATTCGTTTGGTGACCCGCAATGCTGGTGGCAACGGGTACGGGGGTGCCGCTATCCAACGCGGTTTCAATCCACAGCTCGATCGCTTCTTTTGCGTTCTCGATAGCTTCGTCTATGCCTGAGTCGGCGGCGGAAAAGCAGCCCGGCAGATCCGGCACGACGACGCCCCACGCTTGCGTCTCGCTGCCGGGTTCAATGGCGATTGGATATTTCATGAGTTTCCTTGGCAAGCCATGTGCGGACCAATGGTCCAGCGATACCGGGCTACTTCAGGCCGGCTTGCGTCAGCAGTTTCGTAACCAGTCCGATCCCCAAGTCTTTCTTGGGGTGAGGCACGCTGATATGCCCAGCTTTTTGCGGGTGGACGAAAATGTGATGCGAGCCTTTCGCATGTCGGAATACCCAGCCCGCTTGGCGAAGCTGTCTGATGATCTCGCGGCTGTTCATGATGTGTACCATACACACCAAACAATTGGGAAGGGGCCAAATGGGTCGTTTATCGGACCCAGTTACGCGAACCGGCGCTCACGTGGGGCGATCCTGGCCCGGATTGATTCGCGAGCAAGGTCCCTATGCAAAAATGCACCGTTTTGAATTTCAACAGGGAGCGGTTCGATGCAAGCTAAGTGGTTGGCGGTGGCAGGCGCGGCGGCTGTGTTGGCGCTGGCGGGATGCGGCAAGAAAAATGAATACCCCGAGAGTGTTCGCCGCGTGACCTATAGCGCCTGCGTGGAAGGCTTCAAGAAAAGCGCGGGCGCGTTGCCCGATGTCGATGCGCGCTCAGAGGCCTATTGCAATTGCGTGCTGGACGGTTTGCAAAAGTCCGTGCCGCTCAAGGACTACACCGCCTATGACCGCATGTTGATCACCAACGAAAAAGGCGCGGAACGCGATCGGATCGAAGCCCTGGTCAATGGCGTCGTGAATATGTGCGTGGCAGAGCAGACGCAAAAGTAGTGCTGCTTGCCGGCCGCGTCTAGCGGCCCAGCTTCATCGACACATCCGTATGCGTGCCACGGTCCAGATCCGCGCCCAGGGGCTGATCCCACTCGGGCAGGTTCAGCAGTTCCTTGCTGACTTCGCCCGCTTCGATGCGGCGTGCGATGTCGTCCAGCAACTGCGTACGGGTAGCAAAGCCCTTGCCTTGCAGATCGCGGGCAAAGAGCCGGTACGTCAGGTTGGGTTCCTCGCCCTTCATGACGCCCAGGTCCAGGATGCGGCCTTGCTCATTGCGCATCAGCAAATGTCCGGGCCGCGCATAGATGCGGTAAATGCGCCATGGCGAAGCGATGGCGGCGTGGTCGCGCTGCGGCTCGCGCCTGGGCTCGCCACCCGGGGCAGGGCGCGGCGCTGAGGGCAGCAACTTGACGCAGGCGTTGGCGAATTTGGCGATTGACCTTCGGATCGCGCTCACGCTGGAACCGAGATCCGCGCGTGTGCGAGGAAAGACCGTTGTGTGCTGGGGCGGGCGCGCGCGTAGCGCTTGCGGTGGTGGTGCATGGCCATACTCCTGTATGGCGATACGGCGAGGTGACGCGCGTTCAAGCACCATTGCGCCAGCATACGCGCTTTATCGTTCGGGTATACGCTTATCCAGGCTTCGTTACTCAATAGGGCAACGCCAAGGGATCTTCCCAGACCCTTATTACGCAATGATTTCATTAATAAGCGTTTATTTTTCGCGTAACTGATGCTTGCGTGGTAATTGGAAACGCCAATTGACATTACCCACCCCTGCACCCATAGTGGATATGAAGCTTTTCGAGCATCGTGATTTTCGTCCGGTCTTGCTCCCCTTGGGGCGCTTCATTGTTCGCTGTCCTTTCCTTGATAGGCTCATCTTCGCCGGCAACGCCTGCATTTAAAAAGGAATGAGATTATGGAAACCGGAATCGTAAAGTGGTTTAACGATGCGAAAGGGTTTGGCTTCATCATGCCCGAAGACGGCGGCAAGGATTTATTCGCGCATTTCTCGGAAATCGTCAGCGAAGGACACAAAGTGCTGATGGAAAACCAACGCGTCAGCTACGTCACCGCACAGGGCGCCAAGGGGCCCCACGCCACGCAAATTCGCGCTTTGTAAATAAAGGCCCATTGGGCCTTTAACGTTTGGCCTTTAAATACTGAAGGGGCTTTTATGTTTCACAACAATATGGTTTACAAGGGCTATCGGCTTACCGCCAATGTTTCCCGGATAGCAGTCGGGGGCAGCGGCCGGCCCGCGTTTACCGCAACGGTAGCGGTTGAACTGGCGGCCGACCAAGACAAACTCAACGAGCATCATGCCGTGCCGCTGTTCGAATCAGGCGGATTTGTATCCAGCCCGGGCATGGCAGTGGATGCCGCGATCAATCATGGCCGGCTTGTGGTTGATTCACATGCCAGGCCGTCTTGATAAGCCGCGGCATCGCGCTGCGTACCGGCCAGTCAGGGCCGCCCATTTGGGCGGCCTTTTTGTTGGCGCGCGTGGCCGCCTGTAAACTCTGAGCACCTTCATGGGCTCGGGAGATGCTTGATGGCCGGCAGCAGTTTCTTTGCATTGTTCGATGACATCGCGACCATTCTGGATGACGTTTCCGTCATGACCAAAGTCGCGGCCAAGAAGACGGCCGGCGTGCTGGGCGATGACCTGGCGCTGAACGCGCAGCAGGTCAGCGGGGTGCCGGTCAACCGGGAACTGCCCGTGGTGTGGGCGGTGGCCAAAGGGTCGTTCATCAACAAGCTGATCCTGGTGCCGTCGGCGCTACTGATCAGCGCGTTCGCGCCCTGGGCGGTGACGCCGTTGCTGATGCTGGGCGGCGCGTTCCTCTGCTACGAAGGCGTAGAGAAACTGGCGCACAAATTCCTGCCGCATGGCGAATCTGACGAGGGCAACCACGAGGCGCGCGCGCAAGCCCTGCAGGACACAGCGGTGGACATGGTTGCGTTTGAACGCAACAAGATCAAGGGCGCCATTCGGACCGACTTCATCCTGTCGGCCGAAATCATCGTCATCAGCCTCGGGGCGGTGGCGGGCGCGGATTTCACGCGCCAGGTGGCGGTGCTGTCCATCATTGCCATTGCGATGACGGTCGGCGTGTACGGCCTGGTGGCCGGTATCGTCAAGCTGGACGATCTGGGCTTGCACCTTAGCCAGAAGCGCACGCAGGCGGTGGCGTGGCTGGGCCGGGGCATCGTGGGCGCCGCGCCCTATCTGATGAAGACCCTGTCGGTGGTTGGCACCGCCGCGATGTTCATGGTGGGCGGCGCCATTCTTACGCACGGCATTGCGCCGGTGCACGCGGCCGTTGAACACGCCGCGGCCGCGGTGGGCGGCGGGGGCGTGGTGCAGGCGTTGACGTCCACCGTTCTCAACGCCCTGTTCGGCATCGTGGCCGGTGCGGTGGTGCTGGGCGTGGTCAGCGTCGTCAAGCGGCTGTTCAAGAAAAGCTGAAGCTAAGTTCAGTTCTAACAGGACAAGCAACCAAGGCCCCGCGCCTCAAGCGTTGGGGCCTGTGCGGTCAAGCCGCGCTGAAGACAGAAGCGCGCGTCGTCAGGGCGCTTGCGCCGCCACTTCCGGTGCACGCGCCGGAGAACCCATGGCCTGGAACAGCGCGGCCGTTTCCGTCAGCCGGGCATTTGCGTATTCCAATTCACGCAGCCGCGCCGCCACATAGTGTTCTTCCGCCGCGAACTCGGTATAAGGCGCCAGCGCGCCCAGGCGTACGCGGCTGGCCGTGTTGCGGTAGGACTGCTCGGCCGCGCGGCGCGAGGCCTCGGCCGAGGCCAGCGCTTGCCCGTCGGCGTCCAGCCGCGCCAAGGTATCGGCCACGTCCTGGAATGCGGTCAGCACGGTTTGCTTGTATTGCAGCACCGACGCCTCGTAGCGTTCCTTGGCCGCGCGACGCTCGGCCAACAAGGCACCGCCATGGAAAATGGGCTGAGTGAGCGATGCCCCGATGGCCCAGATGGAACCCGTGCCCGATAGGGCCGCCGGCCAACTGAAGCCGCCTTTGCCCATGGAGGCGGACAGCGACAGGCTGGGGAACAACTGCGCGGTGGCCACACCCACATCGGCGGCGGCGGCCTGTACCACCGCGTCGGCCACCAGAATGTCCGGGCGCGAGGCCAGCAATTCCGAGGGCACGACCACCGGTACTTGGGCCGGCACCGCCAGCATGCTGAAGGCCAGGTCGTCCGGCGCCTGGTCGGGGCTGCGGCCCAGTAGCACCGCCAGCGCATGGCGCGTGGCCTGCCATTGCGCGCGCAGGCCGGGCAGCGAGGCCTCCAGCGTGGCGGCATCCTGGTCGGCATCCAAGGCGTCGTTCTGCGAGGCCGAGCCCAGTTCGTAGCGTCGCTGCGTATCGCGCGCCACCTGGCGCAACAACACCACCTGCTTTTCGGTCAGCGCGACCCGTTCGGCCAGGGAGGCCGACCTGATGGCGCCGGTGACGATATTGCCGGCCAGTGAGCGCCGCGCGGATTCCAGCTGGAAGGCCTGTTGCTCGACTTGCGCCGCCAGCGAGGCATTGGCAAAGCGCGCCGCGCCAAACAGGTCCAGGTCATAGCTGGCCTGGACCTGGCCGGTGAAGACGTTATAGAGCGCCGTGGGCTGGGGCAGGTTGGGCATGGTCAGCGCGCGGTTGCGCGTGGCGCTGGCGCCTGCGTCCACCGACGGCAGCAGCGACGAATTGACCTGCGCGCGCAACTGTTCGCGCGCGCCAGCCAGGTTGCGCTCGGCTGCCGCCAGGTTGGGGCTGTTGGCCAAGCCCTCTTGCACCAGGGCGTTCAGCGCGTCGGAGCCATAGCGTTTCCACCATTCGGGCACGGGCCGCGCACCCTGTTCAAAGCGCTGCGCCACGCCTTGCGCGGCGGCGCCCTGGGCGGGCGTGGGTTCCACACCGTACTGGGCGGGCGAGGCCATCGCGGGCGGCTTGCTGTCTGGAGCGAAAGCGCAAGCGCTCAATGCCAGCAGCAAGGGTAAAGCCAGGGGTAAAGCCAAGGGCCGGGCCAGCGGCCGCGCGCCAGGGCGGGCGGAAGGGATCGTCGGGGTCGGACGAGTGGGGTGGATCGGATGGATCTTCATCATCAGGCTCCTCGTTCCAGCGTGTCGGCCGCGTTGGCGCCGGGTGGCACGCCTTCGGGTTCGTCGCGTTCGTCGTGACGCACGCGGAACCAGGCCGCATACAGCGCGGGCAGGAAGAACAGCGTCAGCACTGTGGCGCTGGTGATGCCGCCCATCAACGCCGTGGCCATGGGGCCGAAGAAGTTGCTGCGCAAGAGCGGAATCAGCGCCAGCACGGCGGCGGCGGCCGTCAACACAATCGGACGGAAGCGCCGCGCGGTGGCGCCGACAATCGCGTCCACGCGTTTGTGGCCGTTCAGGATGTCCTGCTCGATCTGATCAACCAGAATCACTGAGTTGCGCATGATGATGCCGAACATGGCGATGACGCCCAGCATGGCCACGAAGCCGAAGGGCTTGCCGAACAGCAGCAGCGCCGCCACCACGCCGATCAGGCCCAGCGGCGCGGTCAGCACTACCATCAGCACGCGGGCGAAGCTTTGCAGTTGCACCATCAGCAGCGTCAGCACGGCCACCGCCATCAGCGGCATCTGCGCGTTGATGGACGACTGGCCCTTGGCGCTTTCCTCGACCGGCCCACCGACCTCGATCCGGTAGCCCACCGGCAGGTCGGCGCGGATGGCATCCAGCTTCTTGTTGATGGCACGGGTGACGTCGATGCCTTCCGCGCCGCTCACCACATCAGCCTGCACGGTGATGGTGGGCTGGCGGTCGCGTTCCCAGATCACGCCGTATTCCAGGTCGTAATGCACCTGGCCCAGGCTGCCCAGCGGCACGGGGCCATTGGGCCTGGGCATGGCCAGCGTGGCCAGGCGGGCGGGGTCGACCCGTTCTTCGCGCGGCGCGCGCAGGCTGACGTTGATGAGCTTGTCGCGTTCGCGGTACTGCGTCACGGTATAGCCCGACAGCGTCATGGCCAGGAAGTCCGAGATGTCGCTGGAACTGATGCCCAGTTCGCGCGCCTTCTGCTGGTCAATCTCGAAACGCACGGACCGTTCCGAGGGCTCGTCCCAGTCGAACTGTGTGTTGACCGAGCGGCTGTCGGCGCGGACTTCCGCGGCCACTTTTTCCGCCACCGCGCGCACTTCCGGAATCTTGTCGCCACTGACGCGGAACTGCACCTGGTACCCGACGGGTGGCCCGTTTTCAAGCCGCGACAGCCGGGTGCGGATGGCAGGGAAATGCTCGCGCAACATCGGCGCCAGCCAACTGGCCAGCTTTTCGCGGTCTTCCACGGAATGCGCGGTAATGACCAATTGGCCGAAGTTCGGCGTGGCCAGTTGCTGGTCCAGCGGCAGGTAGAAACGCGGTGCGCCGGTGCCCACGAAGCTGACCGTGTGGTCGATCTCGGGTCGACCCTCCAGCGCCTTTTCCACGCGCTCGACCTGGCGCAGCGTGGCCGCGAACGACGCGCCTTCTTGCAGGCGCACGTCCACCAGCAGTTCGGTGCGGTCCGAGCTGGGAAAGAACTGTTGCGGCACGAACTTGAAGCCCGCCATCGCGATGACGAAGATCACCACCGTGCCCGCCAGCACCCAGAAGCGGCGGTCCACGCACCACGCGACCCAGCCGCGCAGGCGCTGGTAGAAGCGGGTGTTGTAGATGTCGTGTTCGTGGTCGTGCGGCAGATGCGCTTCACGCTTGCGTTCAGGCAGCAGCCGGTAACCCAGCAGCGGAATCAGCACCACGGCGGCAAACCACGACGTGATCAGCGCAATGGCCGACACCTGGAAGATTGAACGGGTGTATTCGCCGGTGCTGGACTTGGCCAGCGCAATCGGCAGAAAGCCCGCCACGGTGACCAGCGTGCCGGTCAGCATGGGAAACGCGGTGCTGGTGTAGGCAAAGGCGGCGGCGCGCGCGCGGCTCCAGCCTTGCTCCAGCTTTACCGCCATCATTTCCACGGCGATGATGGCGTCGTCCACCAGCAGGCCCAGCGCCAGCACCAAGGTACCCAGCGACACCTTGTGCAGGCCGATGCCGAACATGTCCATGAACAGCGCGGTGATGGCCAGCACCACCGGTATCGAAATCACCACCACCATGCCGGTGCGCAAGCCCAAGGACACCAGGCTGACAATCAGCACGATGGCCACGGCCTCGGCCACCGAGCGCAGGAATTCATCCACCGAATCCGACACGGCGTCCGGCATGCTGGACACTTCGGTCAGCGTCAGCCCGGCAGGCAGTTGCGCTTTCAGCTTTTCAAAAGTCGTGTCCAGGGATTCGCCCAGGCGCACCACATCCTGGCCCGGCTGCATGGTGATGCCGATGCCCAGCACGGGGGCGCCGCCGAATCGCATTTGTTCAATGGGCGGGTCGTCGTAACCACGGTGGATGGTTGCGATGTCGCCCAGCCGGATCGACTTGCCGTTCACGCGGATCAGCGTATCCGCCAGCGCGCGGCTGTTGTCGAATTGCCCGGTGGGCCGCACGAAGATGCGGTCGTCGGCGGTGGTCAGGGTGCCGGCGCCGGCCACCGCGTTCTGCGTGTTGATGGCTTGCGCAATCTGTTGGGGTGACACGCCCAAGCGCGTCAGTTGCGTGTTGGAGATTTCGATGTAGACGTGTTCGGCCGGGTCGGCAAAGTAGTCAACCTTGGCCACCCCGGGCACGCGCAGCAGCACGGTGCGCAGGCGGTCGGCGTAGTCATGCAGTTGCGCGGGTGTAAAGCCGTCGCCGTGCAGCGTGTAGATGTTGGTGTAGACGTCGCCGAATTCGTCGTTGAAGAACGGGCCTTGCACGCCTTGCGGCAGCGTGGCCTGGATGTCGCCCACCTTCTTGCGGATCTGGTACCACTGGTCGGCCACCGTGTTGGCGGGCGCCGAGTCTTTCATGGTGTAGAAGATCAACGATTCGCCGGGCCGCGAATAGCTGCGCAAGAAGTCCGTATTGGCGGTTTCCTGCAGCTTCTTGCCGATGCGGTCGGTTACCTGTTCCTGCACCTGCTGCGCGGTGGCGCCGGGCCACAGGGTCTTGATGACCATCACGCGGAACGTGAAGGGCGGGTCTTCGGACTGGGCCAGCTTGGAGTACGACAGCACGCCAAAGAGCGTGACCAGCGTAATCAGGAAAATCACCAACGGCTGGTGGCGCAATGCCCAGGCCGACAGGTTGAATTTGCCTTCCTTGTGCTCGTGGCCGGGGTCATTGCCAGGTTGGTTGCCAGGTTCGTGGCCAGCTTCCTTGCCAGGTTCTTGGGGGCCGGCGCTCATGATGCGAAGTCCTCGGGGTGCAAGGGCGCCACGGGGCGGACTTTTTCACCGGCGGTCACCGTATGTACCCCTTGCCAAACCACGCGCTCGCCAGCTTGCACGCCGTTGGACAGCGTGACCGTACGTGCGTCATAGCGCAGCACCTTTACGCGGCGCAGTTCCAGCGTGTCTTCTTGCGGCTTCACGACCCACACGGCGGGTTCCTTGCCGTCATGGAACAGCGCCGTGGCGGGCACGGTGTAGGTAGCTTGGCTTGCGGCGCCGGGGTTGTCGAAGCTGATGTTGGCGGTCATGCCCAGCCGCACATCTGGCGAGGGCGATTCCAGCGTGAGCTTGACGCGGTAGGTGCGGCTTTGCGGGTCGGCGGCGGGCGCGATCTCGCGCAGGACGGCGGTAAAAGTCTGGCCGGGCAGGGGTCCCAAGGTGACGCTGGCGCGCTGCCCCACGGTCAGCCCCGCCAGCACGCTTTCCGGTACGTCGCAGATGGCGTCGATATCGCCGGCCCAGGCCAGTTGGTAGACGGGCGTGCCTGCGGCCACGTTCTGGCCCGTGTCGGCCTGTTCGGCGGTGATCACACCGGCCTGGTCGGCTTTTAGCGTGGTGTATTCAAGCTGGTCGGCCGATAACGCGGCTTGCTGCGCGGCCTGGTCGCGTTGCGCCAATGCCGAGGCATAGGCGTTGCGGGTCTGTTCCAACTGGTTCGTCGCGATCAGGTTTTCGCGTGCCTGGGCGCGGTCGCGCTCCAACTGTTGGCGCGCGTACGTCAGTTGATGCTGCGCGGCCGACAATTGGGCCTTGGCGGCCGCGGCGTTCTTGGCGGCGTCGGCGGGGTCCAGCTTGGCCACGACCTGCCCCGGCACCACGCTGTCGCCCAGCCTGACCTTGCGTTCGATGATCTTGCCACCCACGCGGAAAGACAACGGTGTGCTGTAGCGCGCCTGGACTTCGCCCGGCAAGGTCCAGGCGGGCAGGCGCTCGTCGCCCTGGGTGGGCATGGCGACCACGGGGCGGGGGGCGGGCGCGGGCGCTTCCTTGCGGCCGCAGGCGGCTACGGCCAGGGTCAAGGCCAGCACGGCCGGCAGCGCCAGGCGGCGCGTCCAGATTCGGCGATGCGAAAAGGCAGGCGAAGATGCCGTGTCGACGGCAGGGGCGCGCACCGGCGAATGTGGGCGGGAACCAGGGAAATTCACGAAACACCTCGCGGCGCGAAGATGGAAAAAGAAGAATCAAACTCAATACGGCCTGAATTCTAATGCGGTAATGTATTCAGATACAAGGGTGTATTTGAAGTTGCGGCCAGTGCTAAACTCGCGCCATGTCAAAAGTCCGCCTTACCCGTGAGCAAAGCCGAGACCAGACCCGTCAGCGTCTGCTGGACGCTGCGCAATCGGTTTTTCTCAGCAAGGGTTTTGTGGCCGCCAGCGTTGAAGACATCGCCGAACTGGCGGGTTATACGCGCGGGGCCTTCTATTCCAATTTCGGCAGCAAGTCCGAACTTTTCCTGCACTTGCTCAGGCGCGATCACGACAAGGTAATGGCCGACATGCGCGCCATCTTCGAAGCAGGCGAATCGCGCCAGCAAATGGAGGCGCGCGTGCTGGCGTACTACAGTACGCACCACCGCGAAAACGATTGCTTCCTGCTCTGGATGGAAGGCAAGCTGCAAGCGGCGCGCGACCCGGATTTTCGCGTGGGCTTCACCGACTGCCTGCGTGAATTGCGCGCGGCCACCACCGAATACGTGCGCCAGTTTTCCGCCCAGGTCGGCACGCCGCTGCCGCTGCCCGCCGAACAGTTGGCGGTGGGCTTGCTGGCCTTGTCGGACGGCATGCAGTTCAGCTATGCGTTCGACCCGCAAGGGGTCAGCCTGGAAATGACCGAAGCCGTGCTGGCGGGATTTTTCCGCCGCGTGGTGTTTGGCGATCCTACACCGGAGAAGGCGGCGGACGGTCCGTTGGACGGCAAGTAAGGCATTGTCATCCACACGCTGGCCGTGATAGTAATACCTGCGGCGCGCTGTCGGACTGAGGGGGGCCGCGCATCGGAAATTTCCACCCTCGGGCGAAAGGAGCTGCTGCATGACTTCAGAAACCCGACCATCCACCATCAATCGACCTGTATTTTTTCCAGCGGCCATCTTCACGCTGCTGCTGGTCGGGTTCGCGATTCTGGCGCCCAAGCAGGCGCAGACCGTGTTCGACGCGGTGCAAGGCTGGATCCTGGGCAACGCCAGTTGGTTCTACATCCTGGTCGTTGCGATCATCTTGCTAGCCGTGGTGTTCCTGGCGGTCAGCCGGTATGGCGACATCAAGCTGGGGCCTGACCACAGCGAACCTGACTACCGCAACTTCACCTGGTTCGCGATGCTGTTTTCCGCGGGCATGGGTATCGGCCTGATGTTCTTCGGCGTGGCCGAACCGGTGATGCACTTCATGTCGCCGCCCGTGGGTGAAGGCGGTACCGCCATCGCGGCGCGCGAGGCCATGAAGATCACCTTCTTCCACTGGGGCCTGCACGCCTGGGCGATCTATGCGGTGGTGGCGCTGGTGCTGGCCTTCTTCAGCTACCGGCATGGCTTGCCGCTGACGTTGCGTTCGGCCTTGTATCCGCTGATCGGCAACCGCATCCACGGGCCGATCGGGCACGCCGTCGACATCTTCGCCATTCTGGGCACGGTGTTGGGCGTGGCGACCTCGCTGGGGCTGGGCGTGGCGCAGATCAACAGCGGGCTGAATCACTTGTTCGGCATACCGGTAGGGGTGACGACGCAGATCATCCTGATCATCATCACCTGCGGGCTGGCGACGATATCGGTGGCCAGCGGGCTGGACAAGGGCATTCGCATCCTGTCCGAAACCAATCTGGTGCTGGCCGCGGTGCTGTTGCTGTTCGTGCTGATCGTGGGCCCCACCGTGTTCCTGTTCCAGACCTTTGTCCAGAACACGGGCGCGTACCTGTCCGACATCGTCAACAAGACCTTCAACCTGTACGCCTACGAGCCCACCGACTGGATCGGCGGCTGGACGCTGTTCTATTGGGGCTGGTGGATTGCGTGGTCGCCCTTCGTGGGCATGTTCATCGCGCGCATCTCGCGCGGGCGCACGATCCGCGAGTTCGTCACCGGGGTGCTGCTGGTGCCGGCGGGTTTCACGCTGTTCTGGATGACCGTATTCGGCGACACCGCCATCCACATGATCCTGGTGGACAAGGTGCAGGGCTTGGCGGAAGTCGTGGACGCCGATTCGTCACTGGCCTTGTTCGCCTTTCTTGAGCAATTGCCCTGGAGCGGGGTGCTGTCGGTCATTGCCATTGCGATGGTGGCGGTGTTCTTCGTGACCTCGGCCGACTCGGGGGCGCTGGTGGTTGACTTGCTGGCATCGGGCGGATCAGACCGCACGCCGGTCTGGCAACGCATCTTCTGGTCGCTGCTGATGGGCGCGGTGGCCATCGCCCTGTTGCTGGCTGATGGCCTGAAGGCGCTTCAGACCGCCACCATCGCCAGCGCGCTGCCGTTCTCCATCATCTTGCTGCTGTCCCTGTGGGGCTTGTTCAAGGCGCTGAAGCTGGACGCCACCAAGCGCGGCATCCGCTACCAGTCACTGACCTTGTCGCGCCCCGCGCGCGGCGGGCAGTCCTGGGAGCGCCGGCTGCGCAACATGGTGATGATGCCGCGCCGTTCGCACGTGCAACGCTTTATCAGCGACGTGGTGCGGCCTGCCTTGGAAGACGTGGCTGATGAACTGCGCAAGCAGGGCTACGCCGTTGAAGTGCGCGAAAACGAAAGCGACGGCAGCGCCGTGCTTGAGGTGTCCCACGGCGAGCATCTGGACTTTTCGTACGCCGTGCAGCCCGAGGCCTTTGTGCGCCCCAGCCTGACGCCGGAGGAGGCCGCCGACGAAGAAGAACGCAAGTATTTCCGCGCCGAAGTGCACTTGCGCGAAGGCGGGCAGGACTACGACATCATGGGCTGGAGCCGCGATGCCGTCATCGGCGACATCCTGGACCAGTACGAACGCCATCGCCATTACCTGCACATGGTTCGAACCTGAGCCCCGGCCTTGCCGGAACCTTGCGCCTGACCCAAAACCGCCAGCATCGCCTGGCGGTTTTTTTTTCGCCCGATAGCCGGGCGCTATTTCCCACATTGCATCTGCCACTTTGACGAAGCACGCCGAATCATGGATTATCCAAGCTTATCCTTGGATAAATAAAAGAGAGAATCATGAAGGCGAAATCTGGGGCATGGGCGGCAAGCGCCGCCGTGCTGGCGTTGGTGGTGGCAGGTGGGCTGGCCTGGAAGTACAGCCAGGCGTCGCAGCAGGGCGAATGGGCAATGGCGCCTGCCAAGGTGGCCGTGGCGCCCGCGGTGCAGGCGGCTTTTCCAATGGCCTTGAGCGGGATCGGGTCCCTGGAGGCAACGCGCCAGGTGCAGGTGCCGGCGGAAGTGGACGGCCGCGTCACGCAGATTCTTTTCACGGCGGGCCAGCAGGTCAAGGCCGGCCAATTGCTGGTGCAGATGAACGATGCGCCCGAGCAGGGCGAACTGGCGCGCCTGCAAGCGCAGGCCCGTAATGCGCGCGCCTTGCTGGAACGCACGCGGCGCCTGTTGCCGCAACAGGCGGCCACGCGTGAACAGTTGGAGCAGGCGCAGGCAGACTATGACCAGGCCGCCGCCGACATCAAGCGAGTGCAGGCGCTGATTGAGCAAAAACGCGTCAAGGCCCCGTTTGACGGCGTGCTGGGTGTGCGCCGCGTCAACCTGGGCCAGTTCACCCGGGCGGGCGATGCGCTGGTATCGCTGACGGACGCCTCCACCGTGTACGCCAATATCACCTTGCCCGAACAGGCGCTGGGCGCGGTGCGCGCCGGGCAGCCAGTGACCGTGACGGTGGACGCCCATGCCGGACGCGAGTTCGCCGGCCAGGTGACAACGGTGGAACCACAGGTGGATGCCGGTTCGCGCACGGTGCGCGTGCAAGCCACCTTGGCGAACGCCGACGGGGCGCTTGCGGCCGGCATGTTCGCGCACGGCCGTATCGGCCTGCCCGACCGCCCCAACGTGATCACCGTGCCCGAAACCGCCGTCAGCTACAGCGCCTATGGCGATTCGGTGTTCGTGCTGGCGCGCGCCAAGGCCGGCCAGGACGGCGCCGCCGCCACGGTGCGGCAAGCCTATGTCAAGACCGCCGAGCGCCTGCGCGGTCGAGTGGTCGTGACCGAGGGCCTGCAAGCGGGCGACCAGGTGGTGACGTCGGGCCAGCTGCGCCTGCACAACGGCGCGGCGGTGGAAGTCATTCCGTCCGACACCGTTGCGCTGGGCGGGTCTGTGCAAACCCCGGCGAAAACGGTGGCGCAAGCCCCGGCGCAAGCCGATTGACGCGGCGGAGACAAGCATGACTTTCACCGATCTCTTCGTGCGCCGGCCGGTGCTGGCCCTGGTGGTCAGCACGCTGATCCTGCTGCTGGGCATCAAGGCGCTAAGCGGCCTGCCGGTGCGGCAGTATCCGCTGACCGAAAGCACCACCATCACCATCACCACGCAATACCCCGGTGCATCGCCCGAGCTGATGCAGGGCTTTGTCACGCAACCCATCGCGCAATCCGTGGCCACGGTCGAGGGCATTGACTACCTGTCGTCGTCTTCCACCCAGGGCCGCAGCGTCATCACGGTACGGATGAAGCTGAACGCCGATTCCAACAAGGCCATGACCGAGGTCATGGCCAAGGTCAACGAGGTCAAGTACCGGCTGCCGCAAGACGTCTACGACCCGGTGCTGGTCAAGTCCGCCGGCGAGGCGACGGCCGTGGCCTATGTGGGTTTTTCCAGCAGCACGCTGTCATTGGCGGCGTTGACTGATTACCTGTCGCGCGTGGTGCAGCCGCAGTTGTCGTCGATAGACGGCGTGGCCAGCGTGGAACTCTACGGCGGGCAAAAGCTGGCGATGCGTGTATGGCTGGATCCCAACCGCATGGCGGCTCGCGGCATTTCGGCGGGCGAGCTGGCCCAGGCGCTGCGCGACAACAACGTGCAGGCGGCGCCCGGCCAGGCCAAGGGCCTGTATGTGGTGTCCAACATCCAGGTCAACACCGACCTGGTGAATGTGGCGGAATTCCGCGATCTGGTCGTCAAGCGCGATGGCGACGCGCTGGTGCGGCTGGGCGATGTGGCCACGGTGGAACTGGGGGCGGCGTCCACCGATTCCAGTGGCCTGATGGACGGCGAACCGGCCGTCTACTTCGGCCTGAACGCCACGCCGGTGGGCAACCCGCTGGTCATCGTCAAGCGCCTGCAAGAACTGGTGCCCAACATCAAGCAGAACCTGCCGCCCGGCACCAGCGTGCAAGTGCCTTTCGAGCTGGCGCGCTTCATCAGCGCGTCCATCGACGGCGTGATGCAAACCTTGCTGGAAGCCATTGCCATCGTGGTGGTGGTGATCTTCCTGTGCCTGGGTTCGTTGCGCGCGGTGCTGATTCCGGTCGTCACCATTCCGCTGTCCATGCTGGGCGGGGCGGCCATCATGGCGCTGTTCGGTTTCAGCGTGAACCTGTTGACGTTGCTGGCGATGGTGCTGGCCATCGGCCTGGTGGTGGACGACGCCATCGTGGTGGTGGAAAACGTGCACCGGCATATCGAAGAGGGCAAGCCGCCCGTGCGGGCGGCGTTGATCGGCGCGCGTGAGGTCGCGGGGCCGGTGATCGCCATGACCATCACGCTGGCCGCGGTGTATGCGCCCGTCGGCCTGATGGGCGGGCTGACCGGGTCGCTCTTCAAGGAGTTCGCCTTTACGCTGGCGGGCGCGGTGGTGGTGTCGGGCGTCATTGCGCTGACTCTGTCGCCCGTGATGAGTTCGTTTCTGCTGAACAGCCGCGTGTCCGATGGCTGGATGGCGCGCCGCGCCGAGCACTTCTTTGGCCGACTGGGCAACGCCTATGGCAGCGTGCTGGACGTGTCGCTGCGGCATCGCTGGGTGACCGGGTTGATTGCGGTGGCGGTGCTGATCAGCCTGCCGTTCCTGTACAACGCCGCGCAGCGCGAGCTGGCGCCGGTGGAAGACCAGTCCACCGTGCTGACCGCGATCAAGTCGCCGCAGCAGGCCAACATTGATTACGTGGAAAAGTTCGGCAAGAAGTGGGACGACGTCATGAAGACCGTGCCCGAGCAGAAGGGGCGCTGGCTGATCAACGGATCGGATGGCGTGTCCAACAGCATCGGTGGGGTGGACTTCGTGGACTGGCAAGACCGCAAGCGCAGCGCCGACGAGATCCAGGCTGACATGCAGTCGCTGGCCAATCAGGTGGAAGGCAGCAACATCTTTGCGTTCCAGTTGCCGTCGTTGCCGGGTTCCACCGGCGGCCTGCCGGTGCAGATGGTGCTGATGAGCGCGGCCGATTACCCGGTGGTCTACGAGGCCATGGAAGACTTGAAGAAGGCCGCGCGCGAAAGCGGTTTGTTCATGGTGGTGGATAGCGACCTGGACTACAACAACCCGGTGGTGCAGTTGAAGGTGGACCGCGCCAAGGCCAACAGCCTGGGCGTCACCATGAAAGCCATCGGCGACACCTTGGCGGTGCTGGTGGGCGAAAACTACGTCAACCGCTTCGGCATGGACGGGCGTTCGTATGACGTCATTCCGCAGAGCCAGCGCGAACAACGTGTGTCGCCCGAAGCCTTGGCGCAATTCCACGTCAAGAGCGCCAGCGGCGCGCAGGTGCCGCTGTCCAACCTGGTGACGGTGTCCATGGGCGTGGAACCCAATTCGCTGACCCAGTTCAATCAGTTGAACGCCGCCACGTTCCAGGCCATCCCGATGCCCGGCGTCACCATGGGCGACGCGGTGAAGTTCCTGTCGGCACAGGCGCAGCGGCTGCCCGCCGGCTTCAGCTATGACTGGCAATCGGACGCGCGCCAGTTCAGCCAGGAAGGCTCGGCGCTGATGATCACTTTCCTCTTCGCCATCATCGTCATCTATCTGGTGTTGGCCGCCCAGTACGAGAGCTTGCGCGACCCGTTCATCATTCTGGTCAGCGTGCCCATGTCGATTTGCGGCGCCTTGATTCCGCTGGCGCTGGGCATGGCCACCATCAATATCTATACGCAGATCGGCCTGGTGACGTTGATCGGCCTGATCAGCAAGCACGGCATCCTGATGGTGGAGTTCGCCAACGAGATGCAGCTTAGCCACGGGCTGGATCGGCGCGCGGCGATGGAGCAGGCCGCCCGCATCCGGCTGCGTCCCATCTTGATGACGACGGCCGCGATGGTGATGGGGCTGATTCCCCTGCTGTTTGCCACGGGGGCGGGTGCGCACAGCCGCTACAGCCTGGGCCTGGTGATTGTGGTGGGGCTGTTGGTGGGCACGCTGTTCACGCTGTTTGTGCTGCCCACCGTGTACACCGTGTTCGCCCGAGACCATCGGGCCGCCCACGACACGCCGCGAGCGCGTGAACTGTTGGCGGCGCAGGCAGAAGACGCCCGCCCGGCGCCCACGCATTAAGGATGCAACCATGACCCATATTCTTCGACCTTATCGCCTGCGCCGCGCGGCCTCCGTATCGCTGGCCGCGCTGGCGCTGGCGGGCTGCGCCGTCGGCCCGGACTACCAAACGCCGCAGGCCGCGCCCGTGGTGCTGGCCAGCCCCGAGCAAGCGCTGTTTTCCGCCGACCAGGTGCAACGGACCTGGTGGAAGCAATTGCAAGACCCCCAGTTGGACCGACTTGTGGACCTGGCGTTAAGCCGCAACCACGATATCCGCATCGCCCAGGCCCGCTTGGCAGAATCCCGCGCGGTGCTGGATGAAAAGGAACTGGACCGCTTGCCCGTGGTGACGCTGGACGGGCGCTACGAGCGCAGCCTGTCGCAAGCCAACGCCGGCGTGGCCGGCCAGCGCAATCTGGCCCAAAGCTACCGGGCGGGTTTTGACGCCACCTGGGAGCTGGACCTGTTTGGCCGGTTGCGCTACGCGGCGCAGGGCGCGGCGGCGCGCAGCGAAGCGCAAGCGGCGGACCTGGCCCAGACGCGCATCGTGGTGGCGGCCGAGGTCGCCCGCAATTACTTCGAACTGCGTGGCGCCGAGCAGCGTCTGGCCGTGGCGCAGGCGAATCTGGACAGCCAGCGCGACAGCCTTCGCGTGACGCAGGCCCTGGTCGCGGCGGGCCGGGGTGACGAAGGCGACCTGGCCAGTGCGCGCGCCGAACTGGAAACCGTGCAAGCCAGCGTGCCGGTGCAGGTGACGGCCAAGCGCCTGGCGCGCTACCGGCTGGCGGTGCTGGCGGGGCTGCGGCCGGTGGAACTGGCTGAGCTGGACGCGGGCACGCCGCTGGCGCCCTTGGCTGCGCGCCTGCCGATTGGCGACGTGGCGGCCTTGCTGTCGCGCCGGCCAGACGTGGCGGCGGCCGAGCGCAACATGGCGGCCGCCAACGCGGACGTGGGCGTAGCCACCGCCGAGCTATATCCCCGTATCGACCTGGGCGGCTTCCTGGGCTTTGTCGCGTTGCGCGGGGCTGACTTCGGGTCGGCTTCCAGCCGGGCGTTCAGTGTGGCGTCCGGCGTCAACTGGCCTGCCTTGCATCTGCCGACGGCGCTGGCCCGCAAGCGCGCGGCGGTTGCGCGGTCGGAAGGCGTGGTGGCGCGCTACGAGCAGACGGTGTTGCAGGCAGTGGAAGAACTGGAATCGGCGCTGACTGAATTCGGCCAGACGCAGCAACGCCTGGGCAACCTGGCGCAGGCGGCTGCCTATAGCGGCCGCGCGGCGGAACTTGCGCAACTGCGCTATCGCGAGGGCAGTGCGCCGTATTTGACGGTGCTGGACGCGCAGCGTACGCTTTTGCGCGCCCAGGACGCCGTGGCGGTGGCCGAAACCGAGTCCTATACGCGCCTGGTTGCCCTGTACAAAGCCGTGGGCGGAGGCTGGCAGGCGCCAGGCCAAGCGGAATCGGCAAAGATCATGGCACCATAGGAACCATCTCCCGGAGTATCGATCCCCTCATGTCCGACAGTCTGTCCCACCCCGTCACCTGGATGCCGCATCAGCCGGCGGACCGCGTGCTCATGACCTTGAAGACGCGCGGCCCGCAGTCCACCGCGGTCATCGCGAAGGCCATGGACGTGACGGCCGAGGCCGTGCGCCAGCAGATGACGCGCTTGCATGCGGACGGGCTGGTGGATTCCGAAAGCCACAGCGCGGGGCGTGGCCGGCCTACCCAGATCTGGTTCCTGACCGAGGCCGGCCATGGCCGCTTTCCCGACACGCACGCCGAAATGACGGTGCAGATGATCGGCGCCGTGCGGCAGGTGTTCGGCGACGAGGGGGTGGAAAAGCTGATTCAGGCGCGCGAGGCCGCGATGCTGGACGGCTACCAGAAGGCGATGGCGGGGGCGCAGGATTTGCAGGCCCGGTTGGAGCGCCTGGTGCAGGTGAGGTCAGCCGAAGGGTATATGGCTGAACTGCGTGCTGACGGTGACGGGTTTTTGTTTATCGAGAACCACTGCCCGATATGTTCGGCGGCCAAGGCCTGTATGGGGTTTTGCCGCAGTGAATTGGAGTTGTTCCGCAAGGTGCTGGGGGCGGGGGTTCGGGTGGAGCGGGAAGAGCATATTCTTAGCGGGGCGCGGCGGTGTGCGTATCGGGTGGGGGTGGGTGGCGGCGCGGATTGATGGGTTGCGCGCTTCACCCATCCTACCGAGGTTGCGGCTAGGCAGGCGTTACCCATGTCTCCGAACAGGCGTTACCCATGTCCCTGAACAGGTGTTAACCGTATCCCCGATCATGTGTTGCCTAGGTCCCCGGTTCATGCGGGTCCGTACATTCCATTCGACGTTCGCGTATGACTCTCAAGCAACTTGAAGCGTTTTATTGGGCGGCGACCTGCGCCAGTTTTGCCGTGGCCGCTGAACGCCTGCACCTGTCGGTGTCGTCGCTATCGAAGCGCATCACCGAACTTGAGGATGCGCTGGGCCAGCCGCTGTTTGATCGCAGCGGGCACAAGGCCGCGCTGACCGACGCCGGGCAACGGCTGGTGCCGCAGGCGCGTGAGTTGCTGGCGGCGGCCGACCAGGTGCGCGCGTCCATGGCGGAAACCCCCGGCCTGCGCGGCCGCTGCCGCTTTGGCGTGGGCGAACTGACCGCCTTGACCTGGCTGCCGCGCCTGATCGGCGTGGTGCGCGCGGCGTATCCCGACCTGGTGCTGGAACCGTATGTGGACATCGGCCAGGTGCTGGAGCAGCGGGTGGCTGACGGCGAACTGGATTTCGCCGTCATCGCGGGCAGATCCTCGCGCGCGAACATCGCATCGACCCCGATCGGCGAGGCCCGCTTCGCCTGGGCCGCGGCGCCCGCCGTGTTGGGCGACGAAACCCGCATGACCCCGGCTTTGCTGGCCCGCCTGCCGCTGGTGATGCTGCCGGCCGGTGCTGGCACGACCCGGATCATTGACGATTGGCTGGCGGGGCGCGAGGCGGCGGGCGAACGCCTGTGCTGCAACAACTGGGGCGCCATCGTGGGGCTCTTGATCGAAGGCACGGGGGTAGGGTTGATACCGGAGCACTGGGCGCGCGCGCTGCAAGCCGAGGGCAGCCTGCGCATGCTGCAAGGCGATCCCGAACCCGCCGCCTTGCCCTATGCGTTCCAGCAGCGTCGCGACGACGCCCGCCCGCTGGTAGCCCGCCTGCGCGAGTCCGTAGCGGCGGCCGTGGATTTTTCGGCGCCTTGCCGCTTGCCCTGACCTAGGCCTGGCTGACCGCTGCCGCTTGCCCTGATCCCCGCTTGTCCTGCCCCCCTGTTGTCTGGCCGTGGCTGCGGGCGTCCGCAAGGCGGCCGATCCTTGCCCGAGTGCTGGGGCCTACCCCGCGCCCCTCTATACAATCGCCGCGCGCCTGGCGCAGAATCCAACAAGATGCATCGACGGAGATCTTTCATGCGTAAACTTTGCCTCGCCATGGCCATGGCGGGAATGCTGGCTAGCGGCCTGGCGCAAGCCCAGTCCACCCTTCGTATCGGCTTGCAGGACGATCCGGACGTGCTGGACCCGGCGCGCGCGCGCACGTTCGTGGGCCGTATCGTGTTCGCCTCGCTGTGCGACAAGCTGGTTGATATCTCGCCCGATCTGAAGTTCGTGCCGCAGTTGGCGCAGTCCTGGACGATCGGCCCCGACAATAAAACCCTGACGTTCAAGCTGCGCACCGACGCCGTCTTCCATGACGGCACGCCGGTCAACGCCGCCGCGGTCAAGGCCAACCTGGATCGCGCCCGCACGCTGCCCGACAGCAACCGCAAGAGCGAGCTTGCCACCGTGGCCAGCGTCGATGCGCCCGACGAGCACACCGTTGTGCTGAACCTGTCGCAACCCGACGCCTCGCTGCTGTCGCAGTTGTCGGACCGCGCCGGCATGATGATGTCGCCCGCCAGCTTCGACAAGGATCCCGGCGGCAAGCCGGTGTGCTCGGGCCCGTACCAATTCAAGGAGCGCGTGCAGAACGACCGCATCGTGCTCGAGAAATTTCCCAAGTATTGGGACGCCGCCAACTACCATTTCGACCGTCTGGTCTTCACGCCGATTCCCGACACCACCGTGCGCCTGAACAACTTGCGCGCGGGCGATCTGGACATCATCGAGCGTGTGGCGCCCAGCGACGCCAAGGCCGTGAAGGACGACGGCAACCTGCGCCTGGCGCCCGTGACCGGCCTGGGCTTCCAGTCCATCTCGATCAACCTGGGCAACGGCGCGCGCGCCGCCAACCCGCTGGCCAAGGACAAGCGCGTGCGTCAGGCGCTGGACCTGGCCATTGACCGCGATGTGCTGAACCAGGTGATCGGCGAAGGCATGTTCCAGCCTGCTTACCAGCCGTTCCCGCCCGCCAGCTTTGCCTACAACACCGCCTTCGAACACAAGGGCCGCGACCCGAAGAAGGCGCAGGCGCTGCTGAAAGAGGCCGGTTTTGACCGCGTGAAGTTCGAGATCACCTTCGGCAACAACACCACCATGCAGCAGGTGTTCGAGCTGGTGCAGGCGATGGGCTCCGAGGCCGGCTTTGACATCACCCTGCGTCCGGTGGAATTTGCGTCGCTGCAATCCTCGCTTGCGCGCGGCGATTTCCAAGTGGGCCAAAGCGGTTGGTCGGGCCGGGTTGATCCCAGCGGCAATATCCATCAGTACCTGAGCTGCAAGGGCAATCTGAATGACGGCAAGTTCTGCGATGCCGGCGTGGACAAGCTGCTGAACGACGCGCGCGCCGAAGCCGACACGGCCAAGCGCCGCGCCCTGTACGACCAGGTGCTGGCCAGCATGCAGGACCAGCGCCCCATCGTCTACCTGTTCTACCTGCCGTGGACGTTCGGCGTGCAGAAGAAGGTAGAGGGCTTCGTGCCGTACCCTGATGGCCTGATCCGCCTGAAGGGCGTAACCGTCGCCAAGAAGTAAGCTGGGCGGCCAACGACGGGATCCGGTTTCGGATCCCGTTTTTTATCGTTGCGGGGGGGCG
>NZ_JBHFIZ010000024.1:30763-97503 GCF_057334535.1 Achromobacter colocynthidis | reverse complement strand
CCCCCACTACAGGATGCATCATGTTCACGACTCGCCCGGAAATCCTAGGCACCTTCGGTGTGGTGACCTCTACCCATTGGCTGGCCAGCGCGGCCGGCATGTCGCTGCTGGAACGCGGCGGCAATGCGTTCGACGCCTGCGCGGCGTCCGCCTTTGTGCTGCAAGTGGTGGAGCCCCATCTGGTCGGCCCGGCCGGCGAAGTGCCTGCGGTTTTTTATTCAGCTCGCACCGGCAAGCTGGAAGTGCTGTGCGGCCAAGGCACCACGCCCGCCGGCGCTACGCTGGAACGCTACCGCGCCGAAGGGCTGAAGCTGATTCCCGGCAACGGCCTGCTGGCCACGGTGATTCCCGGCGCCTTTGACGCCTGGATGCTGCTGTTGCGCGACCACGGCACGATGCGCGTGCGCGATGTGCTGGAACCCGCCATCTATTACGCCGAGCATGGTCATGCGCTGATGCCGCGCATCTCGAACACCATCACGGGGCTGAAGGATTTCTTTGAAACCCATTGGCCCAGTACGGCCCAGGTCTATGTGCCGGGCGGCAAGGTCCCCGAAGCCCGCAAGCTGTTCCGCAACCCGGCGCTGGCGCGCACGTGGACGCGGGTGCTGAAAGAAGCCGAAAGCGTGGGCGCGGACCGCGAACGCCAGATCGAGGCCGCCCGCGACGCCTTCTACCGTGGCTTCATCGCTGAAGAGATCGACCGGTTCGCGCGCAACACGGACGTGATGGACGAAAGCGGCACGACGCACCGTGGCGTCATCACGGCCGATGACCTGGCCGGTTGGTCGGCCAGCTACGACACCCCGCTGACCTACGACTACCACGGCTACACCGTGGCCAAGGCGGGCGCCTGGAGCCAGGGCCCGGTGTTTCTGCAAACGCTGGCGCTGTTGAAAGACATGGACCTGGCGGGCGTGGGGCCGAACAGCGTTGAATTCATCCACCGCGTCACCGAGGCCATGAAGCTGGCGTTCGCCGACCGCGAAGCCTATTACGGCGACCCGGCCTTCATCGACGTGCCGTTGGCGCACCTGCTGTCGGACGCCTATAACGCCGAGCGCCGCGCGCTGATCGGCGAGACCGCGTCGCACGACCTGCTGCCCGGCACGGTGCCTGGCTTCGAGGCGCAGGTGGCGCGCGTGATGGACACGCTGCAACGCCTGTCCCCGGTGTCCGCGCCCGGCAGCGCCACCAATGAGCCGACGCTGGCGGATATGCGGGCTTCCGATATGCGGGCTGCCGATGCGCGCGCTTCCGACATGAGCGCTTCCGCCAAGCGCGGCGACACCACGCATGTGGATGTGATTGACCGCTGGGGCAACATGATTTCGGCCACGCCCTCGGGCGGCTGGTTCCAATCGTCGCCCGTCATTCCCGAACTGGGCTTTGGCCTGAATACCCGCGCCCAGATGTTCTGGCTGGAAGAGGGCTTGCCCGGCACGCTGGCGCCGGGCAAGCGTCCGCGCACCACGCTGACGCCGTCCTTGGCGCTGCGCGATGGCAAGCCGTATCTGGCCTTCGGCACGCCGGGTGGTGATCAGCAGGAACAATGGCAGTTGCTGTTCTTCCTGCGCCACGTGCACCATGGGCTCAACCTGCAGGAAGCGATTGACCTGCCGATGTCGCACACCATGCATTTCCCCACGTCGTTCTACCCGCGCGACCGCAAGCCGGGCCACCTGGCGGTGGAAGCCAGCTTTGGCGCCGACGTAATCAACGGCCTGCGCCAGCGCGGGCACCAGATCGAAGAGGTGCCGGAATGGTCGGTCGGCCGCCTGACGGCTGCCTCGCGGGATGAAGACGGCCTCTTGCACGCGGCGGCCACGCCGCGCCTGATGCAGGCCTACGCCATCGGCCGCTGACGGTCGCCAAGCCGGGAGCCATGAGCGTGGCGCCCGGGGTTTTCGGACCTCTCCGGGCTGTTCGGCCGGTAGTGCGCTAGCGCCTTGCGGCGTTTTGCCGGCATGGGCTATCTTTCTCCCATGACCTTATCCGATCAGCGCCCAGGCACCGGAGCGCGCTCCCTGACGGGACAAGAGCCGCTATTCATCGTCCTCAACACAGGATCGGGGCGCGGCGACGCGCAGGTCCTGCAAGACACCATCCGCGGCATCCTCGACGAGGCCGGCCGACGCTATACGCTGATGGCGGTGGACGACCCCAAACACTTGACCGAAACGGCGCAGGACGCCGTCAAGCGCGCCCAGGACGAGCAGGGCGTCGTCATCGCGGCGGGCGGCGACGGCACGCTTAACGCGGTCGCCGCCACCGTGCTGGGCAAGGGCGTGCCATTCGGCATCCTGCCGCAGGGCACGTTCAATTATTTCGGGCGCACCTACGGCATTTCGCAAGACACGGATGTCGCGCTGCGTGGCTTTCTTCAGGGGCACATTGAACCCGTGCGCGTCGGCCAGTTGAACGGCCGGCTATTCCTGGTCAACGCCAGCCTGGGGCTTTATCCCACCTTGCTGGAAGACCGCGAGGCCTACAAGCAGCGCTTCGGCCGTAGCCGGATGGTGGCGCTGTGGTCGGGGCTGGTCACCTTGCTGCGCGCGCCGCGCCAACTGCGGCTGCAACTGGAAGAAGAGGGCGGCGTCCGCGACTTGCGCACGCCGACGCTGGTGGTGGGCAACAACAAGCTGCAACTCGAACACGTCGGCATCGAGTCGGAAGATCTGGAACGCAACCGCCTCGTTGCCATGACGGTCAAGCCGGTCGGCACGCTTGCGCTGTATGGGCTGCTGGTGCGCGGCCTGTTCAGCCGCCTGGGCGAAGCCGAACATGTCATCAGCTTCGGCTTTGAGCGCATGCGGGTGCGGATACGCGGGCGCAACCGCGTGAAGGTGGCGATGGACGGCGAGATTTCCTGGATGAGCACGCCGCTGGAATTCAAGGTGGCCGACGAAAAGCTGCCGCTGGTGGTGCCTGCTGACTCGCAATACCTGGACCGCTCATGACGCGGATCCTGCAATTGTCCGACACGCATTTCGGTACCGAACGCAAACCCGTGGTGGAGGCGGCGCTGGATCTGGCGCGCTCGCTAAAGCCCGATCTGGTGGTGCTTAGCGGTGACATCACGCAGCGCGCGCGGCGGGCGCAGTTCGCCGCGGCACGTCGGTTCATCGAGCGCCTGTCGCTGCCCGTGCTGGCCGTGCCGGGCAACCATGACATCCCGCTGTACAACGTGTTCGCCCGAGCGCTGAACCCATACGGCAACTACCGGCGCGCGCTGGGCGCGGTGCTGGAGCCCGTGTTCGAAAGCCCAGGGCTGCTGGCGGTAGGCGTGAACACCACGCGGCCGCGCCGCCATAAAGACGGCGAGATCTCGGACGCGCAGATCGCCCGAGTCGCGCAACGCCTGCGCCAGGCCCGGCCGGGCCAATTGCGCATCGTGGTCGCGCATCACCCCGTTCGCGCCAAGGTGGAGTCCGACTTGTCCAACTTGCTGAATGGGCGCGAACGCGCGCTGGCGGCGTGGGCGCAGGCGGGCATCGACCTGGTCTTGGGCGGGCATATCCATCTGCCCTATGTGCTGCCGCTGTCGTCGGCGAATGGTCCGGCGGGCTGGATCGTGCAGGCGGGCACGGCGTGCTCGCGCCGGGTTCGCGGTAGCGTGCCCAATTCGGTGAACGTGATCACGCACGAAGGCGAGGGCGGCCAGCAGCTTTGCCATGTCGAACGCTGGGATTACGCGGAAGCCACGCACGTGTTTGCTCCCGTCGACAAGACATTGGTGACCCTTACATGACCGAGGTGTATGCGGCGTGGGTTGCGTCCCACGCCATGGAATTGTTTATTGCACTGCCGGTATTGACTGGGGCGGCGGCGCTGTTGGCCGTCCGTGCGTTTGCCGGCGGGTCCGCCGTGACGCGCCGCGTGATGTTCGGGGCAGGGGTGTCCGCCGCGCTGCTGACCTTTCTGGTGCTGGCCGCTGCGGTGCATACCCAAGGGCGGGTGGTGGTCTTCGATGGCGCGCTGGCCGACGCGCTGAGCATGTCGATGGATGCGTCGCTGCTGTGGCTGCTGTCCTGGTTCACGTATCTGGGTGACCGCAACTTCCTGACGGTGCTGGCCGTGGCGATGACGCTCTATCTGCTCTGGACGGGTTGGTGGCGGCTTGCCGCGTTCTGCGCCATCACTACGGGCCTGGGTGGGGCGCTTAACTGGCTGCTCAAGCACACGTTCGAGCGCGTCCGCCCCGAACATGATCACGGATTTGTCGCCGCCACGGGGTGGAGCTTTCCCAGCGGCCACGCCTCGGCGGCAATGGCCGTGTACGGCACGGCCTGCTATCTGGTCTGGCGTTTGGCGCCTGCGTCGTGGCGCCTGCCGTGCGTGGCGGTTGCGGCGGCGCTGATCATGGCTATCGGCCTTAGCCGCATCCTGCTGCAGGTGCATTTCGCCAGCGACGTGACGGCTGGGTTTGCCGTCACTCTGGCATGGCTGGCGGTCTGCGCGGCCGTGGCCGAACGCTATTGCGGCTCACGCCGGGCAGAGCAACAGCTTTAACAGCCGCTGCGGCATGCCGCTAGCCGCCTCGGCGGCGGTCTGGCCCGGAAGGCTCGTGTAGCGTCCGCCCGCGCTGGCAATCGCGCGATCCAGCCGCTGGGCGCGTTCCGCTGGCGGCGGGGTCAGGTCCACGATCAGCTTGCCCTGGATCGGCGCCGTTACCTCGCCGTCGCTGAACCGCTCCAGCGTGCGATCAATCTCGCGTTCCCGTGGCAAGGCAAGCACGATGGTGTCCGATTCCATCAGCGCTTCTCGCGCCGACGTCGCCAGCGTGGCCGAGCCGCGAAATTGTTCGCAGCGTTCCGGGTCGATGTCATACAGGGTCAACGCGATGTCCGGTTCGGCTTCCAGCAAGCGCCGGGCGGCCAAGGTGCCGGTGTCGCCCATACCCACGATGCTGATGCGCGGGCTCATGGCTTGGGCACGGACCACGTGCTCACGATATGGGCAAGCGGCTCGTCCGAGCCGTCGCCGGTCAAGATGACTTCACCTGCCGACAGCCTGCCCACCTTCAGCAGCCGAGCATCCGCATAGATGGCCCCCGCGGGGCTTTTGCGCAGGAAATTGATGGTCAGGCTGGCCGTGACAGCGTGGCTTTGGCCCGTGGCGCCGACCACGGCGGCATACATGGCCAAGTCCGCCAGGCCCATCAGCATCGGGCCGGCGACGATGCCGCCCAGGCGCTGGTGCGCGTCGCGGGCGGGCAGTACCGCGCGGGCGGTGCCTCGGCCGATGTGCAGCACGTCGATGCCCAGCAAGAGAGAGAAGGGATGCTGGTCGGCCAGCAAAATGTGGAAATCGGCCAGGCTGATCAGGGGCGCGTCGGTGTCGGCGGCCAGTGCGGTTGCGGTCATCGTTGCTCCAGGGCGAGGCAATAATGGTCCAGCAGGGCGTCGGCCTGCTGACCCAGGGATTTCAGACGATGGGTATGCAGCAACAGCAATAGCCCCATCAGATAGGTGAACAGGTTCATCTGCTCGACCGCCACGGTGTCCGCGTCCCAACCCTTGCTGCGCGCCAGCGCGCCACCCAGCAGGTCCACGCATTGCCGCAGGCGAGCGTTCAGCTTTTCGTCCATGTCCCGCCCCAGGCCCCTGGGGCCCAGCCCCTGGAACAAATACATGCCCAAGGAAAAATCGGTGCGGCGTTGGGCGTAATAGCCGAAGAAGGCGTGGATGGCCTTGCGGGCGGCGCCGGATGCGGGCCCGGTGCTTGCCGCCTCGTCCAGGTGCGCATGCAGGCGCCCGAGCGATTCGTCCAGCAGCGCGCCGTACAGGGTTTCCTTGCCTGCGAACCAGGGGTAAATGGCGCCGGTGGTGCAGCCGGCTTCCTTGGCAATTGCCCGTATCGTCGTTTTCTCTAGCCCGTCGCGCTCAAACACGCGTTGCGCGGCGCCCAGAATCAACTGGCGCCGCAGCGCGTTCAGCCGTTCATTTCTTTCGGTGCGTGCGGTGGGGGCGGCGGACATTTGGGCGGCTGGAAGTCGACGGAATGAGTGCTGATCATATCGACGATTTTTCCAAATAACAATGTTATTAACCGCCGCCGAATCGCCTCAGGAATGACGAGGCGTGCACAGACATTCAGACGGATTCCGGGGGGCGAACCGGCCAGCGCCAAGCGTGAAAGCGGGTTGAAAGAACGCCTCGGGAATGGCCTGAATAATTAGGGGCAGGGCTGAAAGTCGCGTGGATACGTGCTTGCCTGTTTTTGCTCGGGTAAGCCCTAACACCGTTGGCGCGCCGCCCGCGCGATGTTGCAAGATCCCAACAGGGGTGTCGCAAACGTGCACTTTTCTGATGCCGACCATAGCCAGTCCCCCCGATTTTTGATGCAATAGCGTCAACTTCCCTTCGCGGAGTTAGGGGGGCGGCAGGCTGGTTTGCTGGATTGCTGCTCTTGTCACTCAAATCAACGGAGATTTCTTAAATGAAAAAGACTCTGCTCGCTGCCGCCCTGCTCGCCGGTTTTGCCGGTGTCGCCCAGGCAGAAACGTCTGTCACCCTGTACGGTATCATCGACACGGGCCTCGGCTACAACAAGATCAGCGGTGGCACCGATGCCCAAAACGGCAGCCGTTTCGGCATGATCAACGGCGTCCAGAACGGTTCGCGCTGGGGTCTGCGTGGTTCGGAAGACCTGGGTGACGGCCTGCGCGCTGTTTTCCAACTGGAATCGGGCTTTGATTCGGGTAACGGCAAGTCGGCTCAAGGTGGCCGTCTGTTCGGTCGTCAAGCCACCGTCGGTCTGGCCAGCGACAGCTGGGGCCAACTGGACTTCGGTCGCCAAACCAACATCGCGTCGAAGTACTTCGGCTCGATCGACCCGTTCGGCGCTGGCTTCGGTCAAGCTAACATCGGCGTTTCGATGAGCGCTGCCAACACGCAACGCTACGACAACATGGTCATGTATCAGACCCCGTCGTACAGCGGCTTCCAGTTCGGCGTTGGCTACTCGTTCAATGCTGACGACAACAACGCCGACCAAACCGGCTGGCGCACCGCCGACAACACCCGCGCGATCACCACCGGTCTGCGCTACGTGAACGGCCCGCTGAACGTCGCTCTGACGTACGACCAGCTGAACCGTTCGAACAAGGCCATCCTGGGTGACGACGACGCTACCCCGCGTATGTACGCCATCGGCGCTTCGTACGACTTCGAAGTTGTGAAGCTGGCTTTGGCCTACGGCCGCACGACCGACGGCTGGTTCGCTGGCCAAGGCGTGAACACCGGCTCCGGCTCGCTGAGCCTCGGCACCAACATCTTCGCCGACGGCTTCAAGGCCAACTCGTACATGGTCGGCCTGTCCGCCCCGATCGGCGGCGCAAGCAAGCTGTTCGGTTCGTGGCAAATGGTTGACCCCAGCAACGACCGTATCAACGGTGCTGAGACGATGAACGTCTTCTCGCTGGGCTACACCTACGACCTGTCCAAGCGCACCAACCTGTACGCTTACGGTTCGTACGCCAAGAACTACGCCTTCATCGACGACGTCAAGTCGACCGCTGTCGGCGTCGGTGTCCGTCACCGCTTCTAATCCACTGCGGGGCGCAAGCCCTGTTTGGATTTGACACGCAAGCGAACGAACGGGCTGCGGCTCGTTCGTATGAAGCCACCCTTCGGGGTGGCTTTTTTTCGTGCTTTGGTCTGATTTTTGATGACGCGCAGGAGCTTGTCAGTTGAGTCCTGTATGCTTGCGGCTCTGTTCCAAAAACTGCGATTGTTCCATTTGAGGAATGCAGTCTTTCACCCGTTGTTCAAGCTACAGAGTTCAGCCGGAAGTAACCACGCGAATGCTACAATCCTAAGGTTTGCGCATTTGACGGACGCCTGAATGAACCTGCAACAGTATTTTCCCGTCCTGCTGTTTATCGTAGTGGCCACCCTTATCGGGTTCGCGCTTCTAACGGCCGGCTCCCTCCTTGGCCCGCGGCGTCCCTACGCTGAGAAGCTGTCGCCCTATGAGTGCGGCTTCGAAGCGTTCGAAGACGCCCGCATGAAGTTTGACGTGCGCTACTACCTGGTGGCGATTTTGTTCATTCTTTTCGACCTGGAAATCGCGTTCCTGTTCCCGTGGGCCATCGCCCAAGGCACAGTCGGACTCGTCGGTTTCTGGACGGTCATGGTTTTCCTAGCCGTGTTGACCGTCGGCTTCATCTACGAATGGAAAAAGGGCGCGCTGGACTGGGAATAAACCCCCTCGGGTGGTTCTTTTCACAGCACGCTATCAGAGACGAATATGGCTATAGACGGCATTCTCAAGCAAGGGTTCATCACAACCAGCGCCGACAAGTTCCTTAATTGGGCGAAGACCGGCTCCATGTGGCCCATGACCTTCGGTCTGGCCTGTTGCGCGGTTGAGATGATGCACGCGGGCGCGGCCCGCTATGACCTGGACCAGTTCGGCATCATCTTCCGACCCAGCCCGCGTCAGTCCGATCTGATGATCGTTGCTGGCACGCTGTGCAACAAGATGGCGCCGGCGCTGCGCAAGGTTTACGACCAGATGCCCGAGCCGCGTTGGGTCGTTTCCATGGGCTCCTGTGCCAATGGCGGTGGCTACTACCACTACTCGTATTCGGTGGTTCGTGGCTGCGACCGCATCGTACCGGTAGACGTCTATGTGCCGGGCTGCCCGCCCACGGCCGAGGCGCTGGTCTACGGCTTGCTGCAAATGCAGAACAAGATCCGTCTGACCAACACGATTGCGCGCTGATCTTTCGCCCCGTCCGCGGCAGCCCTTGCCGCCGGCGTTCTCGAAACCAGCGTATCGGTTCACCTAAGCGTACAAGATGATGACCAGGCTCGAAACCCTGAAAAACAATTTGCAGACCACCCTCGGCGCGGACATCGCGCTGACCGAGGCGTTGGGCGAGCTGACGCTCGAAGTGCCCGCGCAGCAGTGGTTCTCCGTCTGCAACAAGCTGCGCACCGAAGCCGGTCTGCGCTTTGAAACCTGTATCGACCTCTGTGGCGTCGACTACCTGACCTGGGGCAACGGCACGCGCCAACTGCCCGAGGAACCCACCGCCAAGGTGCATCGCGCGCGCTTCGCCGTGGTGATTCACCTGCTGTCCATCGAGAACAACTGGCGCCTGCGTGTCCGCACCTGGGCCGCCGACGACGAATTCCCGATCGTGGCGTCGCTGATGGAATGCTGGCCGGCCGTGGGTTGGTTCGAGCGCGAAGCGTTCGACCTGTACGGCATCGTCTTCGAAGGTCACCCCGACCTGCGCCGCATCCTGACCGACTACGGCTTCATCGGTCATCCGTTCCGCAAGGACTTCCCGCTGTCGGGCACCGTCGAAATGCGTTACGACCCCGAACAACGGCGCGTCATTTACCAGCCGGTCACGATCGATCCGCGCGAGATCACCCCGCGCGTGGTCCGCGAAGACTCCTACGGCTTGGGGCGTTAAATCATGGCAGAAATCAAGAACTACACGCTTAACTTCGGTCCTCAGCATCCGGCCGCGCACGGTGTGTTGCGCCTGGTGCTGGAACTGGACGGCGAAGTCATCCAGCGCGCCGACCCGCACATCGGCCTGCTGCATCGCGCCACCGAAAAGCTGGCCGAGCACAAGACCTACATCCAGGCGCTGCCCTACATGGACCGCCTGGACTACGTGTCCATGATGTGCAACGAGCACGCCTACGTCATGGCCATCGAAAAGCTGCTGGGCGTTGAAGCCCCGCTGCGCGCGCAGTACATCCGCGTGATGTTCGACGAAATCACGCGCCTGCTGAACCACCTGATGTCGCTGGGTTCGCACGCACTCGACGTGGGCGCCATGGCCGTGTTCCTGTACGCCTTCCGTGAACGCGAAGACCTGATGGACTGCTACGAAGCGGTCTCGGGCGCGCGCATGCACGCGGCTTACTACCGTCCGGGTGGCGTCTACCGTGATTTGCCGGACACGATGCCGCAGTACGGCGACACCAGCAAATACCGCGGCGACAAAGAAATGCGCATCATGAATGACGCGCGTTCGGGCTCGCTGCTGGACTTCATCGAAGACTTCACCAACCGCTTCCCGGCCTGCGTCGACGAGTACGAAACGCTGCTGACCGACAACCGCATCTGGAAGCAGCGTCTGGTGGGCATCGGCGTGGTTGACCCCGATCGCGCCAAGGCGCTGGGCTTTACCGGCCCGATGCTGCGCGGCTCCGGCGTCGCCTGGGACTTGCGCAAGACGCAACCCTACGAAGTCTATGACCTGCTTGATTTCGACATCCCCGTGGGTGTCAACGGCGACTGCTACGACCGCTACCTGGTCCGCATCGCTGAAATGCGTGAAAGTAACCGCATCATCCGCCAGTGCGTGGAATGGCTGCGCAACAACCCGGGTCCGGTCATGATCGAGAATCACAAGATCGCCCCGCCCAAGCGCACCGCCATGAAGACCAACATGGAAGAGCTGATCCATCACTTCAAGCTTTTCACCGAAGGTTTCCACGTGCCCCCGGGCGAGGCTTATGCCTCGGTGGAGCACCCCAAGGGCGAGTTCGGCATCTATCTGGTGTCGGACGGCGCCAACAAGCCTTACCGCCTGAAGATTCGGGCCCCCGGCTTTGTCCACCTGCAATCGCTGGATGAGATGTCGCGCGGTCACATGATCGCCGACGCCGTCACCATCATTGGTACGCAGGACATCGTTTTCGGCGAGATCGATCGCTGATCCGCCCAGACAGTCACGAGCACGCCCGCATAACCCGGATTCAAACTATGCTGCTTTCCGAACAGGCCTACCAGAAAATCGACCGAGAACTCGCGAAGTTCCCGGCCGACCAGCGGCAGTCCGCCATCATGGCCTCGCTTGCCATCGCGCAAGAAGAGAAGGGCTGGTTGGCTACCGAAACCATTGAAGATGTGGCCAATTACATTGGCGTCCCGCCCATTGCGGTGCAGGAAGTCGCCACGTTCTACAACATGTTCGACGTCAAGCCCGTCGGCAAGAACAAGATCGCCGTCTGCACGAACCTGCCCTGTGCCTTGCGCGATGGCGATCGTGCCGGCGAATACCTCAAGCGCAAGCTGGGTGTCGACTACCGCCAAACCACCGCCGACGGCCAGTTCACGCTGGTTGAAGGCGAATGCATGGGCGCTTGCGGCGATTCCCCCGTGCTGATCGTGAACAACAAGCATATGTGCGTGCGCATGACCGACGAGAAGCTGGACGCGCTGGTCGCGGCCCTCAAGGTGCAAGGAGAGTCGGCATGAACGCGCCCGACCTGTACAAGCAGTTCGCGCAGGGGCTCGCCCCCAACCCGCTGAACGACGTGTCCAATTCGATGTGCCTGCACGGCCGCCACATCCAGCCGCAGATCATGGCTGATGTCGACGGCGCCAACTGGCGCCTCGAAGACTACGTCAAGCGCGGCGGCTACGAAGCCCTGAAGAAGATCCTGACCACCGGCATGAAGCCGGAAGACGTGATCGCCGAAGTCAAGGCGTCGGGTCTGCGCGGCCGTGGCGGCGCGGGCTTCCCGACCGGCCTGAAGTGGAGCTTCATGCCGCGCGCGTTCCCCGGCCAGAAGTACCTCGTCTGCAACTCGGACGAAGGCGAGCCGGGCACGTTCAAGGACCGCGACATCCTGCGCTTCAATCCGCACATCGTGATTGAAGGCATGGCGATCGCGGCCTACGCCATGGGCATCAGCGTCGGCTACAACTACATCCACGGCGAAATCTTCGAAGTGTATGAACGCTTCGAAGAAGCGCTGGAAGAGGCGCGCGCCGCCGGCTTCCTGGGCGACAAGATCCTGGGTTCGGACTACAGCTTCCAGCTGCACGCGTTCCACGGCTACGGCGCCTACATCTGCGGCGAAGAAACCGCGTTGCTGGAATCGCTGGAAGGCAAGAAGGGCCAACCGCGCTTCAAGCCGCCGTTCCCGGCCAGCTTCGGCCTGTACGGCAAGCCCACCACGATCAACAACACCGAAACGTCCGCGGCCGTGCCGTGGATCATCCGCAACAGCGGCCAGGCTTACCTGGAAGTCGGCAAGCCGAACAACGGCGGCACCAAGCTGTTCTCGATCACCGGCGACGTTGAACGCCCCGGCAACTACGAGATTCCGCTGGGCACCCCGTTCTCGACCCTGCTGGAACTGGCGGGCGGCATGCGCGGCGGCAAGAAACTGAAGGCGGTGATCCCTGGCGGATCCAGCGCCCCGGTGCTGCCGGCCGACATCATCATGGAATGCACGATGGACTATGACTCCATCGCCAAGGCCGGCTCGATGCTCGGTTCTGGCGCGGTGATCGTCATGGACGAAACGCGCTGCATGGTGAAGTCGCTGCTGCGTCTGTCGTACTTCTATTTCGAGGAAAGCTGCGGCCAGTGCACGCCGTGCCGCGAAGGCACCGGCTGGCTCTACCGCATGGTGCATCGCATCGAAAACGGTCACGGCCGTCCGGAAGATCTGGACTTGCTGGACAACGTGGCAGGCAACATCATGGGCCGCACCATCTGCGCCCTGGGTGACGCCGCCGCCATGCCCGTCCGTGGCTTCCTCAAGCATTTTCGCGACGAATTCGCGCACCACATCGAGCATAAGTCTTGTGTGGTCCCGCAATATCTGTAGGTCTCAGGAACAGCAATGGTTGAACTAACCGTCGACGGCAATCAGGTCGAAGTGCCCGAAGGCAGCATGGTCATGCATGCCGCTCAGAAAGTCGGGCTTTACGTGCCGCATTTCTGCTACCACAAGAAACTGTCCATCGCGGCCAACTGCCGGATGTGCCTGGTTGAAGTGGAAAAAGCGCCCAAGGCGCTGCCCGCCTGCGCCACGCCCGTGACCAACGGCATGGTCGTCCACACCTGCTCTGAAAAGGCTCGCGCCGCTCAGAAGTCGGTGATGGAATTCTTGCTCATCAATCACCCCCTGGACTGCCCGATCTGCGATCAGGGCGGCGAATGCCAGTTGCAGGATCTGGCCGTGGGTTACGGTGGCTCTTCCTCGCGTTACCAAGAGGAAAAGCGCGTCGTCTTCCACAAGGATCTGGGTCCGCTGGTTTCCGCCGAGGAAATGAGCCGCTGCATCCACTGCACCCGCTGCGTGCGCTTCGGCCAGGAAATCGCCGGCGTCATGGAATTGGGCATGCTGGGCCGTGGCGAACACTCCGAGATCACGACGTTTGTCGGCCGCTCGATCGAGTCCGAACTGTCGGGCAACATGATCGACATCTGTCCGGTGGGCGCGCTGACCTCCAAGCCCTTCCGCTACAGCGCCCGCACCTGGGAACTGGCTCGCCGCCGCTCGGTCAGCCCGCACGACAGCCTGGGCGCCAACCTGGTGGTCCAGGTCAAGGGCGACCGCGTCATGCGCGTGGTGCCGTTCGAAGACGAAGCCGTCAACGAATGCTGGATCAGCGACCGCGACCGCTTCTCGTACGAAGGCCTGAACAGCGACGACCGCCTGACCGCCCCGATGATCAAGGGCACCGACGGCAAGTGGCAGGAAGCCTCGTGGGCTGACGCGCTGCAAGCCGTGGCTCAAGGCCTGTCGCGTGTTCGCGATAGCTTCGGCGCCGGCCAGATCGGCGCGCTGGCGTCGGAATACGCCACCACCGAAGAATATGCGCTGCTGGGCCGCCTGGTCCGCGCGCTGGGTTCCGAGAACATCGACTTCCGCCTGCGCCAGACCGACCCGGCTTTCGACGCCGCGTTGACCGGTGCACCGTGGCTGGGCATGCCCATCGCTGAACTCGACAACCTGGACCGCGTTCTGGTCGTCGGCTCGTTCCTGCGCAAGGATCACCCGCTGATGGCGCAACGCCTGCGTCAAGCCGCCAAGCGCGGTACGCAGATCCTGATGGTCGACAGCGCCGCTGACGATCCTCTGATGCCCATCGCCGCCCGCATCACCGTGGCGCCGTCCGAGCTGCCGCGCGCGCTGGCTGAAGTGGCCGTTGCCCTGGCGCAAGCCAAGGAACAAGCCGTGCCGGCCGAATTCGCCTCGGTCACCCCGGGCGAAAACGCCAAGATCATCGCCGCCAGCCTGGCTTCCGGCGCCAACACCGCCGTGCTGCTGGGCAACCTGGCCGTCGCCAGCGCCCAAGCTTCGACGCTGGCCGCCAACGGCCGCGCCGTGGCGAACCTGGCCGGTGGCAAGTTCGGCTTCCTGACTTCCGGCGGCAACACCGTCGGCGGTTACCTGGCCGGCGCCGTTCCGGGCAAGGGCGGCAAGACCGCCGCCGCCATGCTGGCCGAGCCGCTCAAGGCCTACATCGTGCTGCACGCCGAGCCGCTGCTGGATGCCGACAACGGCCAGCAAGCCATCGCCGCGCTGCGTGGCGCGCAATTCGCCGTGGCCCTGACGCCTTACCGCTCGGCCGCCGCCGAATGGGCCGACGTCATGCTGCCGGTGTCGCCGTTCACCGAAACCTCGGGCACCTTCGTCAACGCGCAAGGCCTGGCCCAGAGCTTCAAGGGCACGGTCACGCCGTTGGGCCAGACCCGTCCGGGCTGGAAGGTCCTGCGTGTATTGGGCAACGTGCTGCATTTGGCCGGCTTTGACGATGAAACGTCGGAATCGGTGCGCGACGCCGCGCTGGCCGGTGGCATCGAAGGCCGCCTGTCCAACGACGTCAAGGCGCCGCTGGGCCTGGGTCAGGCACTGACCGGCCTGGAGCGCGTGGCCGACGTGCCGATCTACCGCACCGACGCCATGGTTCGCCGTTCGGAGCCGCTGCAAGCGTCCCCGGCCTCGAAGAAGCCGGCTGCCGCCATGAACGGCCGCACGCTCACCAGCCTGGGCCTGACGGCCGGGGTCAAGGTGCGCGTGGCGGGTGCGCAAGGCGCCGTCGAACTCGAAACCGTGCAGGATGATGCCGTGGCCGACCGCGCCGTGCGCATTTCCGCAGCCTTTGATAACACCGCAGCCCTGGGTGGCGCATTCGGTCAACTCAGCGTGGAGCGTGCCTGATGGAATGGCTTAATGTTCTTGAGAGCCACGGGCAGGAGCTGCTGGGCCCGACGGTCTGGATGGTCCTCTGGACCCTCATCAAGATTGTGATCATCGCCGTGCCGATCATTCTGTGCGTTGCGTACCTGACGTACTGGGAACGCAAGATGATCGGCGCCATGCACGTGCGCATGGGTCCGAACCGCGTCGGTTTCAAGGGGCTGTTGCAGCCGTTTGCCGACGTGTTCAAGCTGCTGACCAAGGAAGTCGTGGTTCCCAGCCAGGCCAACAAGGTGCTGTTCATCGTGGCCCCCGTGGTCACGTTGATGCCCGCGCTGGCCGCCTGGGCGGTGGTGCCCTTCGGTCCTGATATCGTGCTGGCCAACGTCAACGCCGGCCTGCTGTACATCATGGCCATCACGTCTATCGGCGTGTATGGCGTGATCGTGGCGGGCTGGGCGTCGAACTCCAAGTACGCCTTCCTGGGCGCGCTGCGCGCTTCGGCACAGATGCTGTCCTACGAACTGGCCATCGGCTTCGTGCTCGTCACGGTGCTGCTGGTGTCGGGCAGCCTGAACATGTCCGAAATCGTCAATGTCCAGAACCGCGGCTGGTTTGCGGAAAAGGGCCTGACGTTCATGTCCTGGAACTGGCTGCCGCTGTTGCCGCTGTTCGTGATCTACGTGATTTCGGCCGTGGCCGAAACCAACCGCCACCCGTTCGACGTGGTCGAAGGCGAATCGGAAATCGTGGCTGGCCACATGGTCGAGTACTCGGGTATGGCCTTCGCCCTGTTCTTCCTGGGTGAATACGCCAACATGATCCTGCTGTCGTGCATGGCGTCGATCATGTTCCTGGGCGGCTGGGCTTCCCCGATCGACATCGCGCCGCTGACCTGGATTCCGGGTTGGATCTGGCTGGGTCTGAAGACATTCTTCGTGGTCTCGTTGTTTGTGTGGTTCCGCGCATCGTTCCCGCGCTACCGCTATGACCAGATCATGCGTTTGGGTTGGAAAATCTTCATCCCGCTGACCGGCGTTTGGCTGGTCGTGGTGGCGATCTGGATGCAGACGCCCTGGAACATTTGGCGCTAAGCCGCCAGGCAGAGGCAGGATATGGAAGCGATCAAAGATTTCTTCGGCAGCCTGATGCTGACCGAGTTGCTCAAGGGCATGCGCCTGACGGGCAAGTACTTTTTCAAGCGCAAGGTCACCTTGCGTTATCCGCAGGAAAAGACGCCCACGTCGGCGCGATTCCGCGGCCTGCACGCGTTGCGCCGCTACCCCAACGGGGAAGAGCGTTGCATCGCGTGCAAGCTGTGTGAAGCCGTGTGCCCGGCCTTGGCGATCACCATCGAATCGGACCAACGCGAGGACGGCACCCGCCGCACCACGCGCTACGACATCGATCTGACCAAGTGCATTTTCTGCGGCTTCTGTGAGGAAAGCTGCCCCGTGGACTCGATCGTGGAAACCCATATCCACGAATACCACGGTGAAAAGCGCGGCGACCTGTATTTCACCAAAGACATGCTGCTCGCCGTGGGCGACCGCTACGAAGCCGACATCGCCCGCCGCCGGGCCGACGACGCTCCTTACCGTTGAAGCCCAGGGTCTGATCCATGACTTTTACCACTGTCCTTTTCTACATACTGGCCGCCGTGCTGGTGATCGCGGCATTCCGCGTGATCACCGCGCGCAGTCCGGTCACCGCGGTATTGCACCTGATCCTGGCATTCTCCAACGCAGCCATGCTGTGGATGCTGCTGGGCGCTGAATTCCTGGCCTTGCTGCTGGTGCTGGTGTACGTGGGCGCCGTGATGGTGCTCTTCCTTTTCGTCGTGATGATGCTGGACATCCGCATGGACGCCATGCGCCAGGGCATGAAGACCTACCTGCCGCTTGGCCTGGTGATCGGTCTGGTGCTGGTGCTGGAAATGTCGTTCGTGCTGGGTTCCACCTGGTATGGCGCGGGTCCGCAAGCCCCGGTCGCCGGCGACTACAACAATGCTCGCGCGCTGGGCGAAGTGATGTACACGCAGTACGTCTACGCCATTGAAGTCGGCGCCGCGCTGCTGCTGGTGGGCATGGTCGCCGCGATTGCGCTGACGCTGCGCCGCCGCCGCGACGTGAAGTACAACGACCCGGTTGCCGCCGTGCGCGTCCGCTCGAAGGACCGCTTCCGCATGGTCAACATGCCCGCCCAGAGCGAGCGTGCCCAAGCCAAGCGTGATGCCTCGTCCGGCGCCGCCGCCGCGCCCCAAGGAGAAAAACAATGACGCTGACGCTGGCCCACTATCTGATCCTTGGGGCGATCCTGTTCGCCATCGGGATCTTCGGCATCTTCCTGAACCGCCGCAACCTGATCATTCTCTTGATGTCCATCGAGCTCGTGCTCCTGGCCGTCAACATGAACTTCGTGGCGTTCTCCAGCTGGTTCGGCGACACCGCCGGCCAGGTGTTCGTGTTCTTCATCCTGACCGTGGCCGCCGCTGAAGCGGCGATCGGCCTGGCCATCCTGGTGCTGCTGTTCCGCAACCTGAACACGATCAACGTTGACGAACTCGATCGCCTGAAGGGCTGACGGGGTATTGGAAGAAAATGTCTAGCTCACCCAATCTCTACTTGCTCATCGCGCTGGCACCGCTGGCCGGAGCAATTCTCGCGGGCCTTTTCGGCACCGGCTTCCTGGGCCGTCCCATCGGCCGCCGCGCGTCCCACGTCATCACGATTCTTGGCGTGCTCATCTCGGCCATCGGTTCGGTGGTGGTGCTGGGCGACGTCCTGAACGGCCTGCGCTTTGACGGCGCGGTCTACACCTGGAGCCTGATCGGCCAGACCAAGCTGGAAATCGGCTTCCTGATCGATCCCCTGTCGGCCATGATGATGGTCGTGGTGACGTCCGTGTCGCTGATGGTGCACATCTACACCATCGGCTACATGGCTGATGACCCCGGCTATCAGCGCTTCTTCTCGTACATCTCGCTGTTCACGTTCTCCATGCTGATGCTGGTGATGTCGAACAACATGGTGCAGCTGTTCTTCGGCTGGGAAGCAGTGGGCCTGGTGTCGTACCTGCTGATCGGTTTCTGGTACACCCGCCCGACGGCCATCTTCGCCAACATGAAGGCATTCCTCATCAACCGCGTCGGTGACTTCGGCTTCGTGCTGGGTATCGGCCTGTTGTTCGCGTACGCCGGCACGATGCACTACGGCGAAGTCTTCGCCCAAGCCGACAAGCTGGCCGCGATGACCCTGCCGGGTTCTGACTGGATGCTGCTGACGGTGGCGTGTATCTGCCTGTTCATCGGCGCCATGGGCAAATCGGCCCAGGTTCCGCTGCACGCCTGGCTGCCTGACTCGATGGAAGGCCCGACCCCGATCTCCGCGCTGATCCACGCCGCCACCATGGTGACGGCCGGTATCTTCATGGTTGCGCGCTTCTCGCCGCTGTTCGAACTGTCGGACGTGGCGCTGTCGTTCATCATCGTGATCGGCGCCATCGGCGCGCTGTTCCTGGGCATCCTGGGCATCATCCAGACCGACATCAAGCGCGTTGTTGCGTACTCCACGCTGTCGCAGCTGGGTTACATGACCGTCGCGCTGGGCGCCTCGGCCTACTCGGTGGCCATTTTCCACCTGATGACCCACGCCTTCTTCAAGGCGCTGCTGTTCCTGGGCGCGGGTTCGGTCATCATCGGCATGCACCACGACCAGGACATCCGCAACATGGGCGGCCTGCGCAAGTACATGCCCATCACCTGGATCACGTTCCTGCTGGGCACGCTGGCACTGGTTGGCACGCCGTTCTTCTCGGGTTTCTACTCGAAGGAAAACATCATCGACGCGGCCGGCCACGCCAACGTCTGGGGCGCAAGCTTCGCGTACTACGCCGTGCTGATCGGTGTGTTCGTGACCTCGCTGTACTCGTTCCGCGTGTACTTCCTGGTCTTCCACGGCAAGGAACGCTTTGACACCAGCGACCACGGTCACGGCCATGGCCACGACGACCATGCCCATGACGACCACGGTCACGACGATCACGGCCACGGCCATCATGGCGGCAAGCCGCATGAGTCGCCCTGGGTGGTGACGCTGCCGCTGATCCTGCTGGCGATTCCGTCGGTGCTGGTTGGCGCCTGGGCGGTTGACCCGATGCTGTTCGGCAAGTTCTTCAACGGCGTGATCACGGTGCTGCCGCAGCATCCGGCCATGCACGAACTGCAAGAAGAATGGCACGGCTGGGTTGCCTACGGCCTGCATGCCTTCCAGACCCTGCCGTTCTGGCTGGTCGTGGCTGGTTTCGTCATTGCCTGGTACTGCTACCTGATCAATCCCAAGGTTCCGGCCGCCATCAAGGCCAACCTGTCCGGCGTGAACAAGGTGCTTGAAAACAAGTACTACGTGGACTGGGTCAACGAGCAGATCATTGCTCGCGGCATGCGCGCCCTGGGCCGTGGCCTGTGGCAGACCGGCGACCGCGGCATCATCGATGGCCTGTTGGTCAACGGTAGCGCCCGCGTCGTGGGCTGGGTGGCAGCGGTCAGCCGTCACCTGCAGTCCGGCTTCATCTATCACTACGCGTTCGCGATGATCATCGGCATCATGGCGCTGGTGACTTTCTTTGTGCTGATTCCCCAATGATGGCAAGCGAGATGGCATCCAACACTTTCCCCTGGCTCACGCTTGCGATCTTTGTCCCGATCGTATTCGGCCTGCTGGTGCTGGCGGTGGGCCGTGACGACCGTCCCGGTCTGGCGCGCGGCTTGTCGCTGGCTGGCGCCGTTGCCGGTTTCCTCGTCACGATTCCGCTCTACACCGGTTTTGACAACACCACGGCCGCCATGCAGTTCGTGGAAAAGGCCTCGTGGATCGAAGCCTTCAACGTCAATTACCACCTCGGCATCGACGGCATTTCGCTGTGGTTCGTCCTCCTGACCGCGTTCATCACCGTCATCGTGGTGCTGGCCGGCTGGGAAGTCATCACCAGCCGCGTGGCGCAGTACATGGCCGCCTTCCTGATCCTGTCGGGTCTGATGGTGGGCGTGTTCGCCGCGCTGGACGGCATGCTGTTCTACGTGTTCTTCGAAGCCACGCTGATCCCGATGTACATCATCATCGGGGCGTGGGGCGGCGATAACCGTATCTACGCGGCATTCAAGTTCTTCCTGTACACGCTGATGGGTTCTCTGCTGACCCTGATCGCCTTCATCTACCTGTGGCACGCATCGGGTGGTTCGTTCGACATCCTGACCTGGCACCAGGTCAAGCTGGGCCAGACCGAACAGATCCTGATCTTCGTGGCGCTGCTGGCGGCGTTCGCGGTGAAGGTGCCGATGTGGCCGGTTCACACGTGGTTGCCGGACGTGCACGTGGAAGCGCCCACGGGCGGCTCCATCGTGCTGGCCGCGATCATGCTGAAGCTGGGCGCCTATGGCTTCCTGCGCTTCTCGCTGCCGATCACGCCCGACGCCTCGCACAGCCTGGCCGGCCTGATGATCACGCTGTCGCTGATCGCGGTGATCTACATCGGCCTGGTGGCGATCATCCAGGAAGACATGAAGAAGCTGGTGGCTTACTCGTCGGTTGCCCACATGGGTTTCGTGACGCTGGGCTTCTTCATCTTCAACACGGCCGGCGTCGAAGGCGCCATCGTGCAGATGATTTCCCACGGCTTCGTGTCGGGCGCCATGTTCATGTGTATCGGCGTGCTGTACGACCGCATGCACTCGCGCCAGATCGCCGATTACGGTGGTGTGGTCAACGTGATGCCGCGCTTCGCCACGTTCTTCATCCTGTTCTCGATGGCCAACAGCGGCCTGCCGGCCACCAGCGGTTTCGTCGGCGAGTTCATGGTGATCATGGGCGCGGTCGAGCACAACTTCTGGATCGGCCTGTTGGCGGCTACCGCCCTGATCATGGGTGCTGCGTATTCGCTGTGGATGGTCAAGCGTGTGGTCCTGGGCGACATCGCCAATGACCACGTCCGCGAGCTGACCGATATCAACCGCCGCGAATTTGTGATTCTTGGCGTGATGGCGATCGCCGTGTTGTACATGGGGATCTATCCCAAGCCCTTTACCGACGTCATGCACGTCTCGGTCGAGGCCCTGCTGCAACACGTTGCCGTCTCGAAACTGTAAGACAAGACAATGATGCAATCCCAAATCGATTTCGCCCTGGCGGCGCCGGAAATCCTTCTGCTGGTTTCCGGCCTGGCTATCCTGCTCGTCGACGCGGTCAGCAATCACCCCGAGCGCAAGCCGACGTTTCTGCTGACCCTGCTGGTATTGGGCGCGCTGACCGTCGTGTCGGCCGTGCAATGGATGAACGGCGTTAAGGGCGCGACCTTCCATGGTCTGTACGTCACCGACGAACTGTCGCACCTGCTGAAGATCGCGTCCTACATCGCCGTGGGCGCCACGCTGGTCTATGGCCGTGTCTACGCGCAAGTGCGTGACATGCTCAAGGGCGGCGAGCTCTACGTCCTGACGCTGTTCGCGCTGCTGGGCCAGATGGTCATGATTTCCTCCGGGAACCTGATCTCCATCTACCTGGGCCTGGAACTGATGTCGTTGGCGCTGTACGCGCTGATCGCGCTGCGCCGCGATGACGTCGTCGCCACCGAAGCCGCCATGAAGTACTTCGTGCTGGGCGCGTTGGCCTCGGGCTTCCTGCTGTACGGCATGTCGATGGTCTACGGCGCCACGGGTCACCTTGACCTGGCCGAAGTGTCCAAGGTCATCGCCGCCGGCAAGGCCGAGAAGATGGCGCTGGTGTTCGGCATCGTGTTCCTGGTGTCGGGCTTGGCGTTCAAGCTGGGCGCCGTGCCGTTCCACATGTGGGTGCCGGACGTCTATCAAGGTTCGCCGACCGCCGTCACGCTGATCCTGGGCGGCGCGCCCAAGCTGGCCGCCTTCGCCATCACGCTGCGCCTGCTGGTGGACGGCCTGCATGGCCTGGCCGCCGACTGGCAGCCGATGCTGATGATCCTGGCCGTGCTGTCGCTGGCGATCGGTAACCTGACCGCCATCGCGCAGACCAACTTCAAGCGCATGCTGGCTTACTCGACCATTTCGCACATGGGCTTCGTGCTCCTGGGCCTGATGTCGGGCGCGGTCGAGGGCAAGCCGGAACTGTCGTCGGCCGCCTATGGCGCGTCGCTGTTCTACATGCTGACCTACGTGCTGACCACGCTGGCCAGCTTCGGCATCGTGCTGCTGCTGTCGCGCCAGGGTTTCGAGTGCGAGCACATCGACGACCTGAAGGGCCTGAACCGCCGCAGCCCGTGGCATGCCCTCATCGTGCTGCTGCTGATGTTCTCGCTGGCCGGCATTCCGCCGCTGGTGGGCTTCTACGCCAAGCTGGCCGTGCTGCAAGCGCTGATCAGCGCGGGCCACGTGACGCTGGCCGTGATCGCGGTGCTGTTCTCGCTGATCGGTGCGTTCTATTACCTGCGTGTCGTCAAGGTTGTTTACTTCGACGAGCCGGTGGCCGATGCCGCCCCGATCGTCGCCACCTGCGGCCAACGCGGCCTGCTGTCGATCAACGGCGCCATGATGCTGGTGCTGGGCCTGTTGCCCGGTGGCCTGATGGCGCTGTGCGTACAGGCGATTCGTTCGTCGCTGAGCCTGTAAGCGGAATACAGCCATGAACCAGACGCTGGCGGTATGGCTGTTGATCGCGTTGGCGCTGGTCAGCGCCAACCTGCCGTTCCTGACCGAACGTGTATTCGCCGTCTTGCCCTGGAAGCAGGGTGGGGCGGTGGCGGTCAAGCCGTTCTGGATGCGTCTGGTTGAAGTGCTGGTGTTTTACGCCCTGGTTGGCGCGTTGGGTTTTGCATTCGAATCCACCCTGGGCAATCGCTTTGCCCAGACGTGGGAGTTCTACGCCATTACCCTCAGCCTGTATCTGGTGCTGGCCTATCCCGGCTTCGTCTACCGCTATCTGTTCAAGCGGCACCCGCGGTTGCGGGTCTGAGCGCCCGCCAAAGCCACTAACGCCCCGTCTGGGGCGTTTTTGTTTTGGGGATGTGAATTGCGCCACGCTTGTGGCCGCGCCCTATGGCGGCCGTTGTGGTGGCTGGGGGACGTGTCCCTGTTAGCAACTGGCAACTGTTGTTTTTTCATCTTTTAGCGACGGGCGCGGCCAGCGTTCAGGCAGCTTTCAGCGTTCAGGATCAAAATCGCAACCGGTAAAAAAATAAGAATCGTTGCTATTCACATTCTGGAGAAGCTGGTTTGAAGCCCCAAGATTCGTATTCGCTGAATACGCTCGCTACCTCGCTTGCCGCGGCCATAGCGGCGCCCGCCCTGTTCATCAGCCCCTATGCCGCCGCGCAGTCCGCGGATTCGGGTGTCACGCAGCTTGCGCCGGTGCGGGTGGAGGGCGAGGGCTCTTCCTACCAGACCACAACGGTGCCGTCGCCCAAGATGACCGCCCCGTTGCTGGACACCCCGCGCACGGTGCAGGTGGTGCCGAAACAGGTGATCCAGGATCAGGCCGCGTCGACCTTGCAGGACGTGTTGCGCAATTCGCCGGGCATTACGTTCGGCGCCGGTGAAGGCGGCCGCCCGGGCGGCGATCTGCCGATCATCCGTGGGCAGAACTCCGCAAGCAGCCTGTTCCTGGACGGTATCCGCGATTCCAGCACGCAGGTGCGCGACACCTTCAACCTGGAGCAGGTGGAAGTGATCAAGGGCCCGGACTCGGTGTATTCCGGCCGGGGCGGCGCGGGCGGCAGTATCAACATGGTCAGTAAGGCGCCCAAGACGACCGACTTCACCGAAGCCACCGCGCAGATCGGCACCGACAACAATTACCGTGGCACCATCGACAGCAACTGGCGCCTGGCCGACAAGGCCGCCTTTCGCCTGAACGTGATGGGCAACAAGGGCGATGTGGCCGGCCGCGACAACGCCGTGGACTTCGAGCGCTGGGGCGTGGCGCCGTCGCTGATGCTGGGCGTGGGCACGCCGACGCGCATCACGCTCAGCTACTACCACTATCAAGACGACAGCATGCCGGACTACTCCATTCCGTATGACCCGAAGACGGGTCAGCCGGTCACGGAGACGATGGGCGTGAGCCGCAAGACCTTCTATGGCCTGACCGACCGCGACTTCATGAAGACCCGTGACGATGTCGCCACGGTCGACTTCCAGCACGATTTCTCGGACAAGCTGCAACTGCGCAACGTGACCCGCTACGGCCGTGGCACCACGGACTTTGCGGCGACGAACCCGGACGACAGCAAGGGCAACGTGGCCAACGGCTTGGTGTACCGCGCGCTGAAGTCGGGCTACTACGTCACAAAGACCTTCGCCAACCAGACCGACCTGACCGGCGAATTCGACACGGGCAGCCTGAAGCACACCTTCGACCTGGGCTTTGAATACAGCAACATCAAGCAGAACAAGGACGGCTACAAGGAATCGGGCGTGCCCTCGGGCGGCAGCAACTGCGTGACCGCGACGAGCGCCGCGGGCGTCAACACCTACGCCAACCCGGCACTGTGCGCGTCCTTGTGGGACCCGGACCCCGGCACCGACTACCCGGGCACCCTGACCCGCAACAACAACCCCGCGCGCTACAACACGGACACCTTGGCGGTCTACGGGTTTGACACCATCAAGTTCAACGAGCAGTGGCAAGCCAGCCTGGGCGCGCGCTGGGACAACTACCGCACCAGCGGCAGCAACATCGCCGCCGGCCGCAACGACCCAGCAGGCACGCCGTCGTTCTACAGCACCAGCCGCAACGACAACCTGTTCAACTACCAGGTCGGCCTGGCGTACAAGCCCTTGCCCAACGGCACCATCTACGTCACCTACGGCACCTCGTCCACGCCCTCGGCCATTGCGGCCAGCGCCACCAGCGACGCCACGTCGCTGAGCACGTCGTCGCTGGCACCCGAGAAAAGCCGCACGGTGGAAGTAGGCACCAAGTGGCAGGTGTTCGACGATCGCCTGACGCTGTCGGCGGCGGCGTTCCACGACATCCGCAAGAACACCAGCGTGGCCGTTTCCGCCACCGAAGTGGCGCAGGTGGGCGAGGCCAAGGTGCGCGGCATTGAGCTGGGCTTCTCGGGCAACATCACGCCCAAGTGGAACGTGTTCGGCGGCTACACCTTCATGGACAGCGAAATGACCAAGGGCGCCTACAACAGCGGCGCCGTCGGTCAGGACCTGCCCAACACCCCGCGCAACGCCTTCAGCCTGTGGACCACCTACAAGGTGCTGCCCAAGCTGACGGTGGGCGGCGGCGCGTATTACGTGGACAAGGTCTACGGCAATTCAGACGCCACCCGCAATGCCAACGGCACGCCCAAGGCACGCTGGGTGCCGTCGTACTGGCGTTTCGACGCTATGGCGGCCTACGAATTCAACGAACACTACTCGGCGCAGTTGAACGTGCTGAACCTGTTCGACGAAACGTATTACACCAAGGCCTACGCGGCGCACTATGCGGCGCTGGGTACCGGCCGCGCGGCGTTGTTGACGCTGAAGATGCGCTACTGAGCGGACGTGGAAATGGAAATAGCCACCTTGATCGGTGGCTATTTTTTTGCGTGTTGAAACCCGGGCGAAATCAGCTTTCAAACCAGTTCAGCACGCCGTCCAGCCCGGTGACGTTCAAGGCGAAGCGCGTTTGCTCGCGCACCACGGGCTTGGCGTGATACGCCACGGGGAAGCCCGCGGCGCCCAGCATCAGCAAGTCGTTGGCGCCGTCGCCCATGGCGATGATCTGGTCTTTGGTGGCGCCGTGCGTGCGCGCGAACTCGCGCAGGTAGACGGCCTTGGCCTGCGCGTCCAGGATGTCACCCAGCACGTGGCCGGTCAGCAGGCCATTGTCGATTTCCAGCGTGTTGGCGTGGGCGCTGTCCAGCTTCAGGCGTTCGCGCAGGCGGTCGGTAAAGAAGGTGAAGCCGCCCGATACCAGCAGCACTTTGATGCCGGCTGCCTGCGCGGTGGAGATGAGCCGTTCGGCGCCGGGGTTCAGGCGCAGCTTTTCCACATAGACCTGTTCCAGCGCCTCGGCCGGCACGCCCTTGAGCAGCGCGACGCGGCGGCGCAGGCTTTCAGCGAAGTCCTTGATTTCGCCGCGCATGGCGGCTTCGGTGATTTCGGACACCTTGTCCTTCACACCCACCACGCCCGCGATCTCGTCGATGCACTCGATGTTGATCAGCGTGGAATCCATGTCCATCGCAAGCACTTTGCAGTCAGACAGCTTCAGCCCGGCCGGCACGAACGCCACATCGACACCGTGCTGTTCGGCCCAGGCCACCACTTCGGCGCGGGTTAGGGCGTCGTGCTGAACGTCCAGCAAGCGGGCGGCGGTGTTGCTGATGCGCGCCACGCCCTGGGCCTGGGCCATGGCGGCCAGTTGCTCGGCCTGTTCGATGCGAAGGCCGGGGGATTGGACGACAAGGTGATGGGTGGTCATAAGAAAAGTGAGAAGGTCGTGGATTTACTTCAAGGCACGCAGCACGGCGCGAATGGCGTCTGAGCGGGCGGGGATCTGCGCGGCTTTGATCTCAACGCGCAATTTATCCTGTCCGGCCAGTTTGATGTTGCGTTGGCGTTGCACCAGTTCAATGATGCGGGCCGGGTCGACGCTGGTCTTGGGCCCGAACTGGATCAGCGCCTGGGCTTCGCTGGCGTCGATCTTGACGATGCCCAACGGCTGCGCGGCCAGGCGCAGGCGATGCGAGGTCAAGAGCGTTTGCGCGGCTTCGGGCAGCTTGCCGAAGCGGTCGATCAGTTCTTCCTGGATGCGGATCAGGTCGTCTTCGTCGGCGGCGTGCGCCAGGCGCTTGTAGATGCCCAGGCGCGCATGCACGTCGGCGCAGTAGTCGGACGGCAGCAGGGCCGGCGCATGCAGATTGACTTCGCAGGCCAGGTTGAAGGGCGCGTCTAGATCGGGCTCTTCGCCCGCGCGCAGCGCGCGCACGGCTTCGTTGAGCATCTCGTTGTACATCGAGAAGCCCACTTCCTGGATGTTGCCCGACTGCGAGTCGCCCAGCACTTCGCCGGTGCCGCGGATTTCCAGGTCGTGCATGGCCAGGTAGAAGCCGGACCCCAGTTCCTCCATGGCCTGGATCGCTTCCAGGCGCTTTTTGGCATTGGTGGTGATGGCGTCTTCGCCGGGCGTCAGCAGGTAGGCGTAGGCCTGGTGGTGCGAACGGCCCACGCGGCCGCGCAACTGGTGCAACTGCGCCAGCCCGAAGCGGTCGGCGCGGTGGATCACGATGGTGTTGGCGGTGGGCACGTCGATGCCGGTCTCGATGATGGTGGTACACAGCAGCACGTTGTAGCGCTGCTGGTAGAAGCCCTTCATTACCTGTTCCAGCTCGCGCTCGGGCATCTGCCCGTGCGCGACCGCGATGCGTGCTTCCGGCACCAGTTCTTCCAGGCGGGCGCGGCGGTTGTGGATGGTTTCCACCTCGTTGTGCAGAAAGTAGCACTGGCCGCCGCGCTTGAGTTCGCGCAAGAGCGCTTCGCGCAGCGTGCTGCCGTCTTCGCGGCGCACGAAGGTCTTGATGGCCAGGCGCTTTTGCGGCGCGGTGGCGATGACGGAGAAATCCCGGATGCCTTCCAGTGACATGCCCAGCGTGCGCGGAATGGGGGTGGCCGTCAGCGTCAGCACGTCGACCTCGGCGCGCAGCGCTTTCAGCGCTTCTTTCTGGCGCACGCCAAAGCGGTGTTCCTCGTCGATGATGACCAGTCCCAGGCGTTTGAATTTCACGTCCTTGGACAGGATCTTGTGCGTGCCGATCACGATGTCGACCCGACCGTCGTTGATGCCCTCGACGGCGGCGGCCACTTCCTTGGCGGAGCGGAAACGCGACAGTTCCACCACGCGCACTGGCCAATCGGCAAAGCGGTCAGAAAACGTTTGCGCGTGCTGTTCGGCCAGCAGCGTGGTGGGGCAGAGCAGGGCGACCTGCTTGCCGTTGGCCACGGCCAGGAAGGCGGCGCGCAAGGCCACTTCGGTCTTGCCGAAGCCCACGTCGCCGCAGACCAAGCGGTCCATCGGACGGCCCGACGTCATATCGGCGATCACGGCTTCGATGGCGGCGCGCTGGTCGACGGTTTCCTCGAAGCCGAAGCCCTCGGCGAACGCCTGGTAATCGTTCAAAGGCAGGTTGAACGCGAAGCCTTCGCGCGCTGCGCGCTGCGCATACAGCGCCAGCAGTTCGGCGGCGGTGTCGCGCACTTGCTTGGCGGCCTTGCGGCGCGCCTTGTCCCACTGGCCGGAACCCAGTTGGTGCAGCGGCGCCGCGTCGGGGTCGGCGCCGCTGTAGCGTGCGATCACGTGCAGTTGCGACACCGGCACGTAGAGCGTGCTGCCGTTGGCGTATTCAAGATGGAGGAATTCCATCTCGCCTTCGCCCATGTCCATGTTGACCAGCCCGTGGTAGCGGCCGATGCCGTGCTGCGCGTGGACGACGGGGTCGCCGGCGCGCAGTTCGGACAGGTCGCGCACCATGGCTTCGACGTTGCTGGCGCGTTCCTGGTCGCGCTTGCCACGCCGGCCCGTGTTGGCATGGCCCGGGTACAGGTCGTTTTCGGTCAGGAAGGCCAGATTGGCCTGAGGCAGGCCGAAGCCCGTGGCCAGCGGCGCGGCTACGATGCCGAAGTTGGCGTCCGACGCCAGGAAGGCTTCGATCGTGTCGGGCTGCGCGTCCGGCGTGACGCCGAATTCGTTCAGCATCTGCACCAGGGTCTCGCGCCGGCCGGCGGAGTCGGCGCATAGCAATACGCGGGTCTCGCGCGTTTGGACCAAGGCGCGCAGCTTGGCGATGGGGTCGTCGGAACGGCGCGCCACGCTGACGTCGGGCACGGCGCGGAAATCGGGATGCGGGTCGCCGGCGGTCAAGGACAGGCGGCGAAATTCCTTTAGCCGCGTGTACAGCGTTTCGTTATCCAGGAACAACGCCGAAGGCGGCAGCACGGGGCGCTCGCGGTCGCTCTTGAGGAAGTTGTAGCGGCTGGACGTGTCCTGATTGAAGCGCTGGATGGCGTCGTCGATATCGCCGACGGTGACGGTGACCGTGCCCGTGGTCAGGTAATCGAATAGCGTGGCGGTTTCTTCGAAGAACAGCGGCAGGTAGTACTCGACGCCGGCGAACGGGATGCCGTTGCCGATATCTTTATAGGGCAGGGCGCGGGACGGATCGCCCTCGAAAATTTCGCGAAAGCGGGCGCGGAAACGGGTGCGCGAGTCTTCGTCCATGGGGAACTCGCGGCCGGGCAGCAACTGGACTTCGCGCACGGGGTACAGGCTGCGCTGGGTGTCCACGTCGAAGCTGCGGATGGTTTCGATCTCGTCGTCGAACAGGTCCAGCCGGTAAGGCACAACCGAACCCATGGGAAACAGGTCGATCAGGCCGCCCCGCAGGCAGAATTCGCCCGGCGCGGTGACCTGGGTCACGTGGTTGTAGTTGGCCAGCGTCAACTGCGCGCGCAGGGCCGCTTCGTTCAGCTTGTCTTTCTGCTTGAACGAAAACGTGTAGGCGGCCAGGAACGACGGCGGCGCCAGGCGATACAAGGCGGTGGTGATAGGCACCGTCAGCACGTCCACCGTCTTCATCATCAGCGAATGCAGCGTGTGCAGGCGCTGGGAAATCAGATCCTGGTGCGGGGAAAAGGCGTCGTAGGGCAGCGTTTCCCAGTCCGGCAACTGGCTGACGCGCAGGTCAGGCGCGAATAGCTGGATCTCTTCGGCCAGCCGCTGGGCCTCCACCGGCTCGGCGGTCAGGATGACCACGGGCGCGGAGGCCTGACGGGCCAAGTCCGCCAGCAGCCAGGCGTCTCCCGAACCGGGCGGCCGGGGCTGCGCATAGCGCGCGCCGGGTTTCAGCGCGGACAAAGTTGAGGCGGTCGCGGGGACGGGCGGCGCGGCGGTGGCGGGGGAAGTGGGGGTGGGCATCAGGCTGGAAGCAGGCATCAAGCGGAAGATTATAAAATCACCGCACCATGTCTGACTCAATCATTGCAATCGTTCCCGCCGCGGGCGTCGGCGTCCGTGCCAGCCAGCCCGGCGCCGAGCCCGTGCCCAAGCAATATCGTCCATTGGCCGGACAGCCCATGCTGCGCCATGCGGTGCGCGCGCTGCTGGCCGATGAGCGCGTGTCGCAGGTGCGGGTGGCGGTGACGCCGGGCGATGGCTGGGTGGACGCGGCGCTGGCGGGCTTGCCGCGCACCGTTTGGCGCGCGTGCGGCGGCGCGACGCGGGCCGATACCGTGGCCGGCGCGCTGGCCGATAGCGGCGTGGCCGACGATACCTGGGTGCTGGTGCACGATGCCGCCCGCCCCGGATTGCCAGAAGGCGCGTTGCGCCGCTTGATCGACGCCTGCCTGGCTGACCCGGTGGGCGGCCTGCTGGCGTTGCCGGTGGCCGACACCGTCAAGGGCGGACGCGATCGCGTCGAACGCACGCTGGACCGCAATGGGCTGTGGCTGGCGCAGACGCCGCAAATGTTTCGGGCCGGCGTGCTGCGCGATGCGCTGACGGCGGCCTCCGTGAATGGCGTGACCGTTACCGACGAAGCCTCCGCGCTAGAGGCGGCGGGCTACGCGCCATTGCTGGTCCCCGGCGCCTTGCGCAATTTCAAGGTGACGTGGCCGGATGATTTCGAACTGATGGAAAAATGGCTATGAGCATTCCTTTTCGCGTTGGGCAGGGCTTTGACGTGCATGCCTTGGTCGAAGGCCGGCCGCTGATCATCGGCGGTGTCACGATCCCGCACACGCATGGTTTGCTGGGCCATTCCGATGCCGACGTGCTGCTGCACGCCGTTACCGATGCGCTGCTGGGCGCGGCAGGGCTGGGCGACATCGGGCGGCATTTTCCGGATACCGATCCCGCATTCAAGGGTGCGGACAGCCGTGTGCTGTTGCGCGAAGCCATGGCGCGGGTGCGCGCCGCGGGCTGGACGCCGGTCAACATCGACGCGACGCTGCATGCGCAAGCTCCCAAGATTGGCCCGCACGCGCCCGCCATGGTGAAGAACATCGCCGCCGATACCGGGCTGGCCGAGGCCGACGTGAACATCAAGGCCAAGACCAACGAGGGCCTGGGTTATTTGGGCCGCAAGGAAGGCATTGCCGCGACTGTCGTCACGCTGCTGGCCCGCACAAACGCCTGATGGCACCTGCCATTTACGTTGGCATACATCTTTAACAAATGCATAAGCGGGTCCATATGATTCGGAATATTCTGCGCGCTATCTAAATCTGATCACATGAGATATTCGGATGCATTTACGTGGCGCAGCCCTGCTTTTCGTCCTTGGTGCAGTGTGCGCTCCGGCGCACGCCGAATTTGAACAACAGCTTGGGCCCCTGGCGGGCACGGTCAGACAGCAGTTGTTGCAGGGTTGGACGGCAGGGGTGCAGGATGGCTGGTTCTCCTTGCAGAACAAGGGCACGCCCGGCAGCGAGCAAACGCTGTACGTGAATGTCGGCCCCGCGCCGGATGCCGGCCGCATCACCGACGTCAATGTCGTCGTCAGTTCACAAAACCCCAAGGCTTCCATCGGCGTTGTGCTGAACAACCGCCCGCGCAAAAGCCTATGCCTGCTTGAGATTTCGGCGGACAAGAATACGCAGCTCTTCTGTCTGGAAGGCCAGAACCGCCGCGATTTCGGCTCGGTGCCCAACGTGGCCAAGCTGGACGGGTCGGACCGCATCAAAGTGGTTGAAGTGCCGGGCGCCGCGCGCTTCATCGTGAATGGCCAGAAGATCGGCGACGTTGCCGATGTGCCCGCGCTGGGCGGTGACATCGGCATCATGGCGTATGACGTTGGCACGTTCGGCGTTGCGGACTTCGCCATCACCACCAATAAGGGCACCCCGCAAGCCGCGACAAATCCGCCGCCTGCCGGACTGCCGCCTCGGGCCGGGCTGCCTCCTCGTGGTGGCGGCGCGGGCGCCAGTCCGCAGAACACGGCACCGCCCGCTGCGCCGCCGCAGTCGGCACCGGCGCAAGGCAGCAATAATTCCGGCTTGCAAGGCGCGGGTCCGTACCCCCGTTTTGGCGGCGACACCGAGCGTATCGTCGCGGTGTACATCGGCCTGATGAAGAGCATTTTCATGCACGAATTCGGCCATGCCCTGATCGGCGAACTGGAATTGCCGTCGACCGGCGCGGAAGAAGACGCGGTGGATATCTACGCCGCGCTGCAGATCGTGGAACCCACCATGTACCCGTCGGGCAACAAGGACGTGGACCGCATGGCCCGCGAAGCCGCCACCTACGCCTCCTTGCAGTGGTACTACAGCGGCAAGCTTTCCGAGGGCAAGGGCCAGGCCCCCTCGGCATGGCAGGACGAGCACACCGGCGACCTGAAGCGCTTTCGCAACATGCTGTGCATCATGTACGGCGGCAACCCCGAAGTGTTTGAATCCGTCGTGCGCCAGACCGGCTTTGAAGACCGCACCAAGGCGCGTTGCACCGACGAATTCAACAAGCAGAATCGCGCCTGGCGCAAGATCCTGGCGCCTCATACCCGCGTGGGAACCTGGACGCCGGATGGCTTGCAGCCCGCCAACGCGCCTGGGGCGCCGGTGAATGTGGTGTTTGAACCGTCCACGCGCAAGATCGGCAACTTGTTCGCCAAGCATCTGTCGGACGCCATCAGCGAGAACATCAAGCTCTTGGGCAAGACGTATGTGCTGCCGCGCCCCGTGAACGTGGTCTTCAAGGACTGCGGCAAGCTGAACGCCTGGTACAGCCCGCGCGAAGGCTCGATCACCATGTGCTACGAGCTGATCGAGAACATCGCCGTGATGATTTCGGACATTGAAATGGGCACGGTGGGCGGCGAAGTGGTCGCCAAGGATGGTTCGGCGCCGCCGCCCCGCCAGCAAGCGCCCGCGGGACAAGGTCAAGGTCAAGGTCAAGGTCAAGGTCAAGGGCAAGGGCTGGGACAGGGCCAAGGGCAGGGCGCTGCTGCCCCGACCGGCGCCTTTGATGAACTGAAGGACAGCGGCGTGCCGGCCACCACCTTGCTGTTCACGGCGCCTTATAAAGGCCCGACGCCGATTCAGCATTACCGCGCCAAGGTCATCACGACCAAGGACCTGGTGCCGCTGATCACGAACAACAAGAATATTGTCATCGTCGATACCAGCGGGCTGCGCGATACGCTGCCCATCGCTTATCCGCTGGCCGACGCGGGGTCGGACGGCAGCGTCAAGGACCACCTGCAAGGCGCGCTGGATGACTGGCTGTTGAAGAAGGCGGGCGGCAATCGCGGCGTGCCCATTGTGCTGATGGGCGCCAGCATGAATGATCGATCGTCGTATAACGCGGCCTTGCGCGTCGGCACGCTGGGTTGGGATGCGTACTGGTACCGGGGCGGCATGGAAGCCTGGGTGGCCAATGGGCTGCCGACGGCACCGGTGAAGCCGGCGCAGAATTAAACGTCGTGCCTGGCAAATAAGGCCAAGCGACAAAAAGCCCGCCTGTTTTTACACAGGCGGGCTTTGTCGTTTTCAGCCCGGGCTTTCACACCGGGCTTTCAGAGCGATCCTTCGGACTGGCTTACTTGCCCTGTGCGGCCAGCGCCAGGGCGGCGGCGTTGACTACCGCGGCAATCCGGCCGGCGTCGCGCAGTTGTTCCGTCGACAGGCCGTCGTTCTTCAGGTTTTCATAGTGCGATGCCACGCAGAAATGGCACTTGCCAATGATCGAAGCGACCAGCGCGAACAGTTCGAAGCGCTTTTTCTCGACGCCGCCATGGGTGGCGTACGCGTTCATGCGCAACTGGGCGGGCAGGCTCTTCAGGTTGGCGTCACCGGTCATTTCCACATAGGGATACCAGGTGTTGTTCATGCCCATCAGCGCGGACGCGGTCAGCGCGGCGTTGGCGTCGCCTTCCGACAGCCCGCTTTTGAAGGCTTCGACCAGCACCGGGCTGCGGGCTGCATACGCGGCCGACAGGGCGGCGCCCACGGCGTCTTCGGGCGCCAGGGTCGAACGGGCAATCACGGCGTCCAGATTCAGGCGGATATCCTTGGCCCAATCCGGGAGTTGTTCCTTAATGGTGGTAAGAAATTCCATAGTTTTTACCTATAATCTAGCGCAATGAAAGCCCAGCGAGGAGCCTGCAAGCAGACTCCGGGCCGGGCTGGAAATTACAGCGTGGCGCCGCCAACCGTACGGTTGCACGGGCACAGTTCGTCGGTTTGCAGACCGTCGAGCAGACGCAGAACTTCTTCCGGGTTACGGCCGACGTTCAGGTTGTTCACCGAAACGTGCTGGATCGTGTTGTCCGGATCAACGATGAACGTGGCGCGCAGGGCAACGCCAGCACCCTTTTCGCGGACGCCCAGTTGGTCGATCAGGGCACCGGTGGTGTCGCCGAATTGGTAGTGGCCCAGCTTGTTCAGGTCCGGATGCTCACGGCGCCATGCCAGCTTGACGAATTCGTTGTCGGTGGAGCCGCCCAGCAGGACGGCGTCGCGGTCTTCGAAATCCTTGGCCAGCTTGTTGAAGCCGACGATTTCGGTCGGGCACACAAACGTGAAGTCTTTCGGGTAGAAGTAGATCACCTTCCACTTGCCGGGGAACGAGCTTTCGGTGATGTCTTCAAACGCCGACACGCCATTTTCTTCGTGCTGGTTGAAGCCGGGCTTGACGCCGGTGACCTTGAAGGGCTCGAGTTTGTCGCCAACAGTTTTCATGTTTACTCCCAGTAGTTGTTGGTGGAGATAAGGCAGTGCCTCAAACCATAAATTCTACGCTATGGATTATCGTTGTCTAATTGATAATTCCTAAACTTGGCTTTGGGCAACTCTATCCGCGCGGTCAGTCCGCCACCCTCGCGCGGCAGCATCCGCAGCGAGCCGCCAACGTGCTTGAGCAGGCGTTCGACAATGGCCAGACCCAGCCCCGCGCCGCTTACGCCGGTGCGAGCCGCCTCGCCGCGCGAGAAGGGCCGCAGCAGGCGGTCGACATCTTCGGGCGCGATGCCCGGGCCACGGTCGCAGACTTCGATCACGATCATGCCGCCTTCGGCTTGCAGCGTCATGACAAGATGGGCCATGCCGTCGCTGGACCGACCATAGCGGCGGGCGTTTTCGATCAAGTTGCTGACCACGCGCTTCAAATCCAGCGCCGTGATCCGGGCGCGTAGCCCGGGTTCCAGCGACGCCTCGAGGTCGCCGCCCAGCGACGCGGTGTGGCTGCGCTCGCGTTCGTACAGTTCAGCCAGCACGGCCGAAATGTCCGTTGCCAATTGCGGCAGCGAGCCCGCCGGCCGCGCGTATTCCATCAGTTGCCCGATGCTGTGGTCGATCTGGCCCAGGTCTTCGTCAATGGCCTGGCGCGCGTCTTCCGACACGCCGCTAAGTTCGATTTCCAGCCGCATGCGCGCAAGCGGGGTCCGCAGGTCGTGTGAGATCCCCGCCAGCATCAGCTCGCGATCGGCCTCGGCTTGCCGCAAGTCCTTTGCCATCCGGTTGAACGAGGCGTTCAAGTCGCGGATTTCCAGGGGACCTTGCTCCGGCAAGGCGGCGGGCGTTTCCCCGCGCGACAGCACCTGGGCCGCGCGCGCGAGCCGCGACAGGGGCCGGTTCACGAACCCCACGCTGACCGCCGCGCCGACAAGGGAAAGCAGCAACGCCGTGGCGCCCCATCCCAGCCATTCGATCCCGCCGGTCAGCCCGATCTGCTCTCGCTCGAACACCAGCCAGTACAGGTCTTTTTCAATCTGGAAACTGACCCAGAAGCCGGGTACCTGGTTCACCCCCCAGGCGATCTGGGTTTCCGGGCCGAAGCGCGTGCGGATGTGCTGGGCCACCCGTTGCCAGTAGTCGTCGTCGGGAAGGGCTTCGGCAAAGTCGGTGACTTCGCGCGGATAGACCTGAATGCCTTCGTTGGTGGCCAGGTCAAGCAGGAGCTTGCTGCGTTCGCCGTTCTGAGAATAGATCAGCGCCGTGCGCGTGATATTGACGGCCGTGATCACCCGCTGCGCCATTTGATTGGCGCGCGGTCCCAGCTCCATGCTGAAAAATACTTGTAGCCACGCGCCCAGGCTGACCAGCATCAGCGCGGCAAGCAGCAGGAACGTGCGGCCGAACAAGCCGAGCCGCAAACGTGAAGTCAGGTTCCTGAAGGTTCTGCGCAAGCGGGGCACGAGGCTGCGCTCCTGCCCAGGGCGGGCGACTCGGTCAGCTACCACCGTCCGGCACAAACACGTATCCGAGACCCCAAACGGTCTGGATGAACACGGGCTTGGACGGATTGGGTTCGATCAGCTTGCGCAGGCGCGAGATCTGAACGTCAAGGCTGCGATCGAAAGCTTCGTATTCGCGGCCGCGCGCCAGTTCCATGAGCTTGTCGCGGGACAGGGGAATCTTCGGATGGCGCGCAAACACCTTGAGCACCGAGAATTCACCCGTGGTGATGGGCACTTGTTCTCCGTTGCGCGTGAGCGTGCGGGTGGACAAGTTCAGCACGTAGGGGCCGAAGGCGATGGATTCGTTCTCCTGGCTGGGGGCGCCAGGATGCTCCTCAGTGCCGCGGCGGCGCAGGATCGCGTTGATCCGTGCCAGCAGTTCCCGGGGGTTGAACGGTTTGGACAGGTAGTCGTCCGCGCCCATTTCCAGGCCCACGATGCGGTCGATTTCTTCCGCCTTGGCCGTGAGCATGATGATGGGCGTATTGTCGTGGCCACCGCGCAGCCGGCGACAGATGGACAAGCCATCTTCGCCGGGCAGCATCAGATCCAGCACAAGCAAATCAAAGTGCTCGCGTTGCCAGAGTTTGCCCATCTCTTTGGCGTCTTCGGCAACGAAAACGTTGAATCCCTGCTCGGACAAATACCGGCGCAGCAAATCGCGCAAGCGCGGATCATCGTCGACGACGAGGATTTTTCGGGTGGGGGTGGTGTTTTGCGTATTCATGGCCGGAAATGTAACAGTGACAAGAACCAGCGGCTAGTGGGCGTTCACAAGATATTACACATTGCGAACCATGGTTGAAATCCCCCTTACAACCGGGGGCAAAGCCGCCGTATTTCGTACAATCTGCATCTATGGAACTAAACCTGCTGGCTTTGGAAACGTCTTCGTCCCGTTGTGGGGTGGCCCTTTTGCGCGCGGTCGATGGCCGCCTGGAGGTCACGACGCGCGAGCACGAAGGGTCTCAAGAGCACGCGGAACGGCTCTTGCCGATGGCGGGCGAACTGCTGGCCGAGTCCGGTTTGGCCCCCGGCGCGCTGCACGCTGTGGCGTTTGGGCAGGGTCCGGGCGGCTTTACCGGCTTGCGCGTGGCTTGCGGGGTGGCGCAAGGAATGGGGTTGGGGCTGGGTATTCCCGTGGTGCCCGTGGTGTCCCATCAGGCCGTCGCCGCCCAGGTGTCCCAGGCGACGCCGGCAGACGCCATCATTGTCGCGCTGGATGCCCGCATGAACGAGGTTTATCTTGCCGTCTACCGCCGCCAGGAGGCCGCAGCGCCTGAAGACGCCGGCTGGGACGTGCTGCAAGCCCCCTTGCTGATCGCGGCGGCCGAGGTCGTTGCCTGGACGGCGCACTATCTGAGCCAGTGGTCGGCCCAGGTGGGCCAGCCGCTGCAGCCGCTGCTGGCGGGCGATGCCTGGGATGCCTACGCCGCCGACATGAATCCGCCCGCCGCGTGGCGCCGTGCCCCGGATGCGTTGCGCCCGGAGGCTGCCAGCGTGGCCCGTTTGGCGCGCCAGGGCTGGCTGCGCGGCGAAGCGCTGCCGCCCGAAGCCGCCGCGCCGCTGTATGTACGCGACAAGGTTGCGTTTACCACCGCCGAGCGCATGCGCGGCGAGGGCGGCAACCCCAAGGCTCAGCCCACGCTGGCGCCCCAGGCCCCCCTGACTCCCGAAACCCCGCAGCCGCTGACGCAAGCCGATCTGGACGAGGTCGTGGCCCTGGAAGCGCAGGTACAGGCGTTTCCCTGGACGCGTGGCAATTTCGCGGACGCGCTGGCCTCGGGCTACGGCGCCTGGGTGCTGCGGCGCGAGGGCAAGGTAGCGGCTTTCTGCATTTTGATGTTCGCGCCCGACGTGGCGCATCTGCTGGTGATCGCCGTGTCCAGGCATCTGCATCGCCAAGGTTTGGGCGGCATCTTGCTGGACTGGTGCGAACAGCAAGCGCGTGAGCGCGGGCTGGAAGGCGTGTTGCTGGAGGTGCGCCCGTCCAATACGTCGGCGGTCAGTTTCTACCAGCACCATGGCTATCTGCAGATTGGCGTGCGTCGGGGGTATTACCCGGCCGAGCAGGGTGCGCGCGAAGATGCGCTGGTGATGCAGAAGCGCTTCGCCGCGGTGACTGAGGTAGCGGCATGAGTCTGCACACCCCCGCAACGGCGCCGCGCGTCAATCCGCTGCAACGGATCTGGCTGCGCGAAATCGGCATGGAGCGCCTGTGGCTAAGGCCGGCGCCTGTCGTCACGACTCCGCCTGCCGCGATTCCGGTTGCCTCTGCTTCGGTTGATATTGCTTCCGCCGCCACGCCGCAAGCCCCTGTTTCAGCAGCAGTTTTGCCTGCTCAACCGTCTGCGCCGGTGGTTGTGGCGAAAGCGACCGCGCCTGCGGGCGCCGCGGCGGCCGCTGCCGCGCCGGCCGCTGCCGCAGCCGGGGTTGAGCCAACTGCGCAGGTCATCGTTCCCACGGGGCGGGCCACCGGGCGTCCGACCATCCCGGCATCCATCCTGAACCGCAGCGGGCCGCCGCCGCGCCCGGTTCCCAAGACGGTAGAAGACGAAGCCGTCGAAGCACCGCGTGTTCCGGTGGCCGAGGCCGTCAAGAACGCCACCCTGGACGAATTGCGCGAGCAGGTCGTGGCATGCACGGCGTGTGGCCTGTGCCAGGGGCGCCGCCACGCGGTGTTTGGTCAGGGGGCAACGCCTACCCGCTGGTTGGTCGTGGGCGAAGCGCCTGGCGAGCAAGAGGACCGGCAGGGCCACCCCTTTGTGGGTCGCTCCGGGCAGTTGCTGGACGCCATGCTGGCCGCCGTTGGCATGAGCCGCGACACCGATGTCTTCATCACCAACGTGATCAAGTGCCGTCCGCCGGGCAACCGCAATCCCAAGCCCGAGGAAATTGCGTCGTGCAGCCCCTATCTGATGCGGCAAATTGCCTTGCTTAAACCCGAACGCATCCTGGTGCTGGGCCGTTTCGCGGCGCAGACGCTGCTGGGCACGGATGCCACGATCGGCAGCCTGCGCGGCCGTGTGCATCAGTTGAAGACGGACGACGGCGAGATCCCGCTTATCGTCAGCTATCACCCGGCCTACCTGTTGCGCAGCCCCTCTGAAAAGGCGCGTGCCTGGCAAGACCTGAAGCTGGCATCTCAAATGGTCTGATACCGGGTCGGTGTCAGGACGAAAAAAAACCGGGGGTTGGTTAACATCCCCCGGTTTTTTCTTTCAGATCAACCGCTTAGTGCGTGGAGTCCAGTGCGCGCCCGTGGCCTTCCTGACCAATCTGATCATGCAGCTCGGGGTCGGCCTGCAAGTTGCGCTTGCTCCAGCGCATGAACACCACCATCAGGACCGCGACGACGGTGCCGAAGATGACGATGATGATGTTGATGGGCAATTGCAGCCACAGCAGCAGCGTGTACATCGCCACCATCAACAGAATGTTGAGCTGTTCGTTGAAATTCTGCACGGCGATGGAATGGCCCGCCGACAGCAGCACGTGGCCGCGATGCTGCAGCAGGGCGTTCATCGGCACCACGAAGAAGCCGGCCAGCCCCCCGGTGAGGAGCAGCAGCAGGTAGACGCTCCAGGGCGAATAGACCAGCGGCATCAGCAGCACGACCAGCCCCATGGCGGCGCCCACCGGCAATACGCTCAGCGCGCGGCGCAACGGGATTCGACCGGCCAGGATGGAACCCACCACCGTGCCCAGCGCGGCCACGCCCATCAGCATCGACGCCTTGTCCAACTGATAGCCCAGGTGGCTGCGGCCCCATTCGATGACGATGAGCTGCAGCGTTGCGCCCGCGCCCCAGAACAGCGTGGTGACAGCCAGCGAGATCTGCCCCAGCTTGTCTTTCCAGAGCACGCGGACGTAGCCCCAGAAGGTGCGCATCAGTCGAACGGGGTTTTTTTGCTGCGGCGGATAGCGCACATGCGTGCGCGGAATCAACAGATTGCAAAGCGCTGCCAGCAGATACACAAAGGCGATCACCAGGATGGCGGCTTCGGCCGGCGTGTGCACCAGGCTGCCGATGAACGAATGGCTGAGCAGCGCGGTGGATACCGAGGACGAGATGAGCAAGCCACCCAGCACCGTGCCCAGGATGATGGAGAAGACGGTCAGGCCTTCGATCCAGCTATTGCCCTTGACCAGCATGTGCGGGGGCAGCATTTCGGTGACGATGCCGTACTTGGCGGGGGAATACGCGGCCGCCCCGATACCCACGACCGCGTAGGCGGCGCACACCAGATAGGTTTGGTATTCGGGGGCGACGCCGATGCTGGCGTACGAGAACATCAGCAGGCAGCCGGCCACTTTCAGGGCGTTCGTGGAGAACATGACGCGGCCCTTGGGGAAGGAGTCCGCCAGGGCGCCGACAAAGGCCGCCAGGACCACGTAGGCCAGCGCGAACGACCATTTCATCATGGGCGCCAACCAGTCGGGGCCGTGCAGCTCCTGTATCAAGGCGATGGCTGCGATGAACAGCGCATTGTCCGCCAATGACGAGAAGGCCTGCGCGGCCATGACCAGATAGAAACCACGTTTCAAGAATGTCCCCGTTCTTTGGCCAGCGCCCGGCCAGTCCGCGTGAAAATTATGTGTCGTGCCAAAAAGTGTCAGGGAGTATAGCCGGTGCCATGCCGCCAGCCATTGAGCGTTTGCCCGCGAGTTGACCGTTGCTGACGTTTGGCCGGGACTGCCTGCGGTATCATACGACCCATATGTGAGCCGGCCCTTCTTGGGCCGGTTTGCAATCTGTGCGGCAGGTCCGTTAACGCCTTTCGTCAACCCACCCCGTCGTCATCGTACTGTGCGTCTTACTCAGCTAAAACTCGCCGGCTTCAAGTCCTTCGTCGATCCCACCGTGATTCCCGTGCCCAGCCAATTGGTAGGCGTGGTGGGTCCGAACGGCTGCGGAAAGTCGAACATCATCGACGCCGTCCGCTGGGTGCTGGGCGAGGCCAAGGCCTCGGAACTGCGCGGCGAGTCCATGCAGGACGTCATTTTCAACGGCTCAGGCAATCGCAAGCCCGCCGCCCGGGCCTCGGTGGAAATGGTGTTCGACAACAGCGAAGGGCGTGCCGCCGGCCAGTGGAGCACCTACGCCGAAATCGCCGTGCGCCGGGTCTTGACCCGGGACGGCACCAGCAGCTATTTCGTCAATAACCAGCAGGTTCGGCGCCGCGACATCCACGACATTTTCCTGGGCACCGGCCTGGGCGCGCGCGGCTACGCCATCATCGGGCAGGGCATGATCAACCGCCTGATCGAGGCGCGCCCTGAAGAACTGCGGGTGTTCCTGGAAGAAGCGGCCGGCGTGTCGCGCTACAAGGAACGCCGCCGCGAGACCGAAAACCGCCTGTCCGACACGCGCGAAAACCTGACCCGCGTTGAAGACATCCTGCGTGAACTCAACAGCCAGCTTGAAAAGCTGGAGGCCCAGGCCGAAGTCGCCACGCGTTACCGCGAGCTTCAGGCCGACGGCGAAAAGAAGCAGCATTCCCTGTGGTTCCTGAAGGAAACCGGGGCGCGCGAAGAGCGCGCCAAGAAGGCCCAGGAAATGGCCCAGGCCCAGAACGAGCTCGAAGCCGCCATTGCCGGCTTGCGGGCGGGCGAAGCCGCGCTGGAATCCCGCCGCCAGGCCCACTATGCGGCCAGCGACGCGGTGCATACCGCGCAGGGCGCGCTGTACGAAGCGAACGCCCAGGTCAGCCGCCTGGAAGCCGAAATCCGCCATGTGGTGGATTCCCGCAACCGCTTGCAGTCACGCCGCGACCAGCTTCAGCAGCAGATCGCGGAATGGACCAGCCAGCGCGAGCACTGCACTGAACAAATCGCCCAGGCCGAAGACGACCTGGCCGCCGCCGCCGCCCGCACTGAAGAGGCGCGCGCCGCCGCGGAAGACGCCCAGGCCGGCTTGCCCTCGGTTGAGCAGCGCGTGCGCGAAGCCGCGTCCGGCCGCGACGAGATGCGCGCCGCCCTGGCCCGCGTGGAACAGAACCTGGCGCTGGTCGCCCAGACCCAGCGCGACGCCGATCGCCAGATGCAGGTGCTGGAGCAGCGCCGCGAACGCTTGCAGCAGGAACTGCGTGAGCTGCACGCCCCGGATCCCATCCGCCTGGAACAACTGGCGGGCGACCGCCTGGCGGGCGAGGACCAACTGCAAGAGGCCCAGGAAGAACTGGCCACGCTGGAAGGCCGCGTGCCGGAAGCGGATGCCGAGCGCAGCCGCGCCCAGGCCGCCGCGCAGACCGACGCGCAGAATCTGGCTCGCCTTGAGGCCCGCCTGTCGGCCTTGGTGAAGTTGCAGGAAGATGTACAGAAGCAGGGTGCCCTGGAGCCCTGGCTGGCCAAGCACGAGCTTGCCGGGCTGTCGCGCCTGTGGCAGAAGCTGCATGTGGAGCCGGGTTGGGAAACCGCCCTGGAATCCGCGCTGCGCGAGCGCATGGCCTCGATGGAGGTGCGCAACCTGGATTGGGCCCGCGCCTTCGCCGAAGACGCGCCGCCCGCCCGGCTGGCCTTTTACCAATTGCCTGTCGCGGCGCCCGTGCCGCCCGCGCCCGCCGGCCTTACTTCGTTGGCCAGCCTGCTGCGCATCACGGACCCCGACCTGCGCACGCTGCTCAACGAGTGGCTGGCCGGCGTCTACACCGCTACCGACGTCACGCAAGCCTTGGCCATGCGGGCGACCTTGCCCGCCGGCAGCGCCTGCGTGGTCAAGGCCGGCCATCTGATCGACGCGCACAGCGTCCGCTTTTACGCGCCCGATTCCGAACAGGCCGGCCTGTTGGCCCGCCAGCAGGAAATCGAAAACCTGCAACGCGAGATCAAGGCCCAGCAGTTGATCGCGGACCAGGCGCGCGCGGCAGTCGCCCGCGCCGAAGCGGGCTGGCAGCAGGTCTCGCAAGCCATCGCCCCGGCGCGCACGCGCGTGGCCGAGGTCACGCGCCGCGTACACGACATCCAGTTGGAACATTCGCGGTTGCAGCAGCAGGCGGAGCAATCCGGCGAACGCGCGTCGCGTCTGCGCCAGGACCTGGAAGAAATCAAGGTCCAGGAAGAAGATCTGCGCGCCACCCGCGAAGAAGCCGAAGCCCGCTTCGAGACGCTGGACGAGGAGCTCGCCGAGCACCAGTCGCGTTTTGCCGATGCCGAAATCGATGGCGAAACCCTGGCCGCCCAGGCGGAAGCCGCCCGCACGCGCCTGCGCGAGCTGGAGCGCGCTGCCCAGGAAGCCGAATTCGCCGAGCGCGGCATCCAGGTCCGCATCACCGACCTGCAACGCAATCAGCAGTTGGCCGCCGACCAAAGCCAGCGTGGCGCGGTGGAGCTGGAACAACTGATGGGCGATCTGGTCGAGCTGGACGCCTCTGCCTCGCAGGCCGGTTTGCAGGACGCCCTGGAAGCCCGCGCCGAACGCGAGGAAGCGCTGTCGCGCGCGCGCCAGGAAATGGAAAACCTGGCCGCCTTGCTGCGCGGCGCCGACGAAGACCGCCAGCAGCAGGAACAGACTCTGGAACCGCGTCGCGCGCGCATCATGGAACTGCAATTGCAGGAACAGGCTGCCCGCCTGGCCGAAGAACAGTTCACCGAACAATTGAACGCGCGCGAAGTCGACCGCGAGGCGCTGGCGCAAGACCTGGCCAATCAGCCCGACGAATGGCGTCGCGCCAGTTGGCTGCAACAGGAAGTGGGGCGGATCTCGCGTCAGATCGAATCGTTGGGTTCCGTCAACCTGGCGGCCTTGGACGAATTGAATACCTCGCGCGAACGCAAGGGCTTCCTGGATTCACAACACCAGGACTTGATGACCGCCATCGAGACCCTGGAAGACGCCATCCGCAAGATCGACCGCGAAACGCGCGAGCTGCTGCAAGAGACGTTCAATATCGTGAACGGCCACTTCGGCGAGCTCTTCCCCAAGCTCTTTGGCGGGGGCGAGGCCAAGCTCAGCATGACCGGCGAAGAAATTCTCGACGCGGGCGTGCAGGTGATGGCTCAGCCGCCCGGCAAGCGCAACAGCACGATCCACCTGCTTTCCGGCGGCGAAAAAGCGTTGACCGCGACCGCGCTGGTGTTCGCGCTGTTCAAGCTGAACCCGGCGCCGTTCTGCCTGCTGGACGAGGTGGACGCGCCGTTGGACGACGCCAATACGGAACGCTATGCGAACCTGGTCGCCAACATGAGCGAACAAACCCAATTCCTATTCATTTCGCACAACAAGATTGCCATGCAGATGGCCAAGCAACTGATCGGCGTAACCATGCAAGAGCAAGGGGTTTCGCGTATCGTTGCGGTAGACATAGATTCGGCCGTGCAAATGATGGCCTCCGAAGCGGCATAAACCCTCTATTTAGAATGGCGCCGCATCGTGGCGCGGGATGTACACATGAGTGATTTGCAGATCGGGCTGATAGCCCTTGGCGTCTTGCTGATACTGCTGGTGTTGGGATTCAACTGGTGGCAGGACCGGCGCGTCCGGCGCAAGATGCAAAGCCATTTCCCCACGTCTGAACAGGATCCGCTGCTGGGCGCGGGCGCCGCTGCCGGCGCCTCCTCGGCCACGGCGGCTGGCGTCAGCCGCCGCGAACCCGGCATGGGCGGGGACGCCCCGCGCGCGCAACCGGGCCAACCCGCTCCGGTGGACCCGGGCAGCGACGCCGACGACGCCGAAGAACCCGATCCTGCCTGCGAAGTGGTCATTGAAATCAACTTCGCCGAGCCCGTGCGCGGCGCCGACCTGCTTCCCTATATGCAAAGCCTGCGTCACGTGGGCCGCAAGCCCATGCGCGTATTTGCCGAAACCGACCAGCGCCGCCACCGTGCGCGCGTGCATGCGGGTGAGTCCTACGCATCGATGCAATTAGCCGTATTGCTGGCCAACCGCAGCGGCCCGCTGACCGCCATCGAATGGTCGCAGGCTTGGGCGCGTGCGCAAGACATGGCCGAACGATTTGACGCCACCATCGAAGGGCCGGACCAGCAAGCCGTGCTGGAGCAGGGCGCGCGCCTGGACGACACCTGCGCCGCGCTGGACACCCAAGTGGGTTTGACCTTGTTGCTGGGCTCGGCCCAGCCGGCGGCGGAAGTGCTTGCCGTAGCCCGCGACACCGGTTTCCTGGCCGACGGCAACCGTCTTGCCTGGCCCGCTGAAAACGGCGTCACCCGCTTCACCTTGTCGCGCGCCGACGGCGCCGCCTTCGATGCTGGCATGGGGGGCGTGGAACGCCTCTACCTGTTGCTGGACGTGCCCTGCGCACCGGCCGACGCGCGCGCCTTTGGCCGCATGGTGGACGTGGGCCGCGACCTAGCCGCCCGCTTGCGCGCGGAACTGGTGGATGACCAGGGCAAGCCGTTGGCCGAGGGGTCGGAAACCGTTATCGACGAACGCCTGCAAGTGCTGTTCGAACAGCTTGAACAAGCGGGCCTGCCCGCCGGAAGCGAGCGTGCTCAACGGGTGTTTGCGTAAATGAGCGGCGTGTCTGGTGAGGTCAACCCCGCGGAAACCGCGGCACGGCTGCGCGCCGAGCTTGAACAGCACAACGTCCGCTACTACGTCTATGACGAGCCCTCGATTTCGGATGCCGAATACGACGGGCTGATGCGGCAGCTTGAAGCCCTTGAGGCTCAGCACCCTGAACTTGTCACGCCGGAATCGCCCACGCAGCGCGTGGGTGCCGCGCCCGTCTCTGCCTTTGGCAGCGTGCGCCATGCGGTGCAGATGCTATCGCTGAATAACGCATTCGACGAAGAAGAAGTCGTGGCGTTCGACCGCCGCGTGACGGATACCTTGCGCGGGGCGGGCCTGCTGGGCCCGGCGCAGCAGGCCGATTATTTCTGTGAATTGAAGCTGGACGGGCTGGCGATCAGCCTGCGCTACGAAGACGGCCGGCTGGTTCAGGCGGCCACGCGCGGCGACGGCCAGACCGGTGAAGACGTCACCTCCAACATCCGCACGATCAAGGCGATTCCGTTGCAGCTACAGGGCGCGGCCCCGAAGGTGCTGGAAGTGCGCGGCGAAGTGCTGATGAATCGCGCCGACTTCGAAAAATTGAACGTGGCCCAGGCCAAGCGTGACGAAAAAGTCTTCGTCAATCCGCGCAATGCCGCGGCCGGCAGCCTGCGCCAGCTGGACCCTCGCATCACCGCCAAGCGCCCGCTGCGCTTTTTCGCCTATGGATGGGGCGAGGTGCAGGGCCTGCCCGGCAAGCAAAGCGGCTTGTTCGACGAGGCAACAGCGGGCGTCGGCCAGGCGTCGCAACTGCCTGAAGATTCGCATGGCGCCATGCTGGCCTGGCTGCACACCTTGGGCCTGCCCGTCAACCTGAAGCACAACCACCGTGCCACGGGCGCCGAAGGCTTGATGGCGTTCTACGCACAGGTGGGCGCGATGCGCGCCAGCTTGCCCTACGACATCGACGGCGTGGTCTACAAGGTGGATTCGCTGCCGGCGCAGAAGGTGCTGGGTTTTGTGGCGCGCGCGCCGCGCTTCGCCCTGGCCCACAAGTTCGCCGCCGATGAAGCCACCACGACGCTGCTGGATATCGAAGTCCAGGTAGGCCGCACCGGTGCCATCACCCCGGTGGCGCGCTTGAAGCCCGTCTTCGTGGGCGGCGTGACCGTCACCAACGCCACGCTGCATAACGAAGACGAAATTCGCCGCAAGGACGTGCGCAAGGGCGACACGGTCATCGTGCGTCGCGCTGGTGACGTCATCCCCGAGGTGCTGGGCCCCGTGCTTGAAAAGCGGCCCGACGACGCGCAGGAATTCGTTATGCCCACGGCCTGCCCGGTCTGTGGCTCGGCCATTGAACGGCTCGAAGACGAAACCATTGCGCGCTGCACGGGCGGCCTGTTCTGCGGCGCCCAGCGCAAGCAGACCTTGTGGCACGCGGCCAGCCGCAAGGCGCTGGACATCGAAGGCCTGGGCGAGAAACTGGTGGACCAATTGGTGGACAGCGGCCGGGTCAAAACCTTGGCCGACTTGTACAGCCTGCGCCCGCTGGAGCTCGTAGGCCTGGACCGCATGGGCCAGAAGTCCGCCGACAACCTGGTGGCTGCCATCGACAAGGCGCGCGAACCCGGCCTGAACCGCCTGCTGTTCGCGCTGGGTATCCGTCACGTTGGAGAAACCACCGCGCGTGACGTCGCCCGGCATTTCGGCAGCATCGACGCCATCATGGACGCCGATGAAGACGCGCTGTCGTCCGTGCCGGACGTGGGCCCGGTGGTGGCGGCATCCATCCGCCGCTTCTTCGCCGAGCAGCACAACCGTGACGTCATCGAGCAATTGAAGGCGCAGGGGGTCAACCCCGTGGCCGAAGCCGTGCCGCAAAGCACGACACTGGCGGGCAAAACCTTTGTGCTGACCGGCACCTTGCCCAACTGGACGCGCGAAGAAGCGTCGATGCACATTCAGGCCGCGGGCGGCAAGGTCAGCGGCTCGGTGTCCAAGAAGACGGCCTATCTGGTGGCGGGCGTCGAGGCGGGCAGCAAGCTCACCAAGGCGCAGGAACTGGGCGTTACCGTGCTGGACGAAGATGCGCTGAAAGAGTTGCTGGGCATGTCGTAGCAAGGCGTGATCAAAAGACGGTAGATCAACGGCAGTAGACCAACGCGCAAATCAGAAAGCTGCACGCCCAAGGCGTGCAGCTTTTTTTTAGGCTCTAACGCACGATCCGCACGGGCGAAAAAAAACTGCCCGCATCGGCGGGCAGTTTCGGGTCTGACCCAGGCTTACTGGATCTTGGCCTTGTCGCGCAGTTGCTTCTGGTAGTCGGCCAGGGTTTGCTGGCGCAGCATTTCTTCCAGTTGCGGACGCACTTGGTCCAGCGGCGGGAATTCCACCGGGCGGGTGTCGTCAACCTTGATGATGTGCCAGCCGAATTGGGTCTGAACCGGCTTGTCGACCAGTTCGCCCTTCTTCAGTTGGGTCACGGCTTGCGCGAACGGCTGGACGTAGTTGGTCGGGGGAGCCCAACCCAGATCGCCACCCTTTTCGGCGCTGCCGGGGTCCTTCGAGTTCTTCTTGGCCAGGTCGTCGAACTTGTTCTTGTTGCTCTTGATCTGGGCCAGCAGGTCATTGGCCGTCTTCTCGTCTTCAACGAGGATGTGGCGGACCTTGTATTCCATCTTGCCGGCTTGTTCCTGCTTGATCTTGTCGTATTCAGCAGTGACCTTGGCGTCCGACACCGGGTGCTTGGCCAGGTAGTCGGCCATCAGGGCGCGAACCAGGATGCCTTGGCGGGCCAGTTCGATTTCGGTTTGAACGTCGGCTTGCTTGGCGATGCCGCTGGATTCGGCGGCTTGCACGAAGATCTGGCGGTTGATCATTTCTTGCTTGACCTGTTCGCGCAGTTGCGGCGAATCGGTCGCGCCCTGGCTGACCAGCAGCTTGACGAATTGATCCAAATTCTTCTGCGGAATGGCCTTGCCGTTAACGGTGGCCACGTTCTGCGCGAAAGCAGGCACGGCGATGACGCAGGCCGCAGCCAGCATGACGATGCGTTTCATGAATATCCTTTTACTTTCTATTTGGGAGCCTGGGCATCTAGCGCAAGCGCATGAATCGGATAGGGGATCAAATCTTGCAAATGATGATACACCAGCCTATGTCGCGCTACGGCGGAGAGCCCCGTGAAGCAAGGCGCTACGATGTGCACGCGATAGTGGCCGGCGCCGTTTTTACTGCCTTCGTGGCCGGCATGCAAATGCGAGTCGTCCAGGATGTCCAGTGTGACGGGGTCCAGGGCGGCCAGGCGCTCCCGGATCAGGGTGATGCGGTCGGTGGTTTCTGACATGGCGGCAATATGAAAGTTCCGGCGCGCGCGCTTGGCGTGCGCGCCGATTATTGGACCGGCTGATACCGTCTGTTGCGGATCAGGGCTTGCTCGGCGGGGTGTCCGAGCCGGCGTTTTCGTCTGTCTGGATGTGCTTGCCCAGCCAGACCGATTGCCCGATCACGAAGACGATCATCAGGCCCATCAGGCCGAAGGCCTTGAAGCTGACCCATTGCGACTCGGTGAAATGACCCGAGAACGCAACGTACAGGTTCAGCGCGCCAGCCACCAGGAAGAATGCTGCCCAGACCAGGTTGAGCTTGTCCCATGCCGCATCGGGCAGTTGAATCTGCTTTTCCATCAGGCGGCGGATCAGGTTGCGGCCGAAAAACAGGCGGGAAATCACCAGCGCGCCGCCGAACAACCAGTACAGCACCGTGGGCTTCCACTTGATGAACACATCGCTGTGCAGCCAGATGGTGGCGCCGCCGAAGACCAGGATGACGGTCAGGTTCACCCAGTGCATGGCCTCGGTGGGGCGGCCCGTCACCTTCAACCAGACAATCTGCAACACGGCGGCCGCCATGGCGACGGCCGTGGCGGTGAAGATGTCCGTGTACCGATAGGCAATGAAGAACAGGAACAGCGGGAACAGGTCGAACAGAAACTTCTTCATTCAGTCTTCTATGGGTTCAAACGTCATCGACAGGGAATTGATGCAATAGCGCAGCCCGGTGGGCGGCGGGCCGTCGGGGAAGACGTGGCCCAGATGCGAATCGCAGACGTTGCACAGCACTTCGGTGCGGACCATGCCGTGGGTGGTGTCGCGTTCTTCGCGCACCAGTTCGGGATCCAGCGCCTGGAAGTAGCTGGGCCAGCCACAGCCGGCGTCGAATTTGGTGTCGGATGCGAACAGGGCCGTGCCACAGCCCACGCAGCGGTAGATGCCCGGCGTGGTCGTATCCCAGTAACGCCCGGTGAATGCGCGTTCGGTACCTTTTTGACGGGTGACCACGTATTCTTCGGGGGAAAGTTGTGCGCGCCATTCGGCGTCGGATTTGCGTACTTTTTCCATATCAGCTCTTGGAGTCCCGATGCCCGAAATGGTTCGGGCATAATCCCGCCCCATGTTAATCGAGTTTGACCAGGCGGTAGTGACGACGCCCCAGGCGGAAGTGTTGCGCGGGGTGAGCGTAACCCTGGCCGAACGTCGCATCGGTATCGTCGGGCCCAACGGCGCGGGCAAGAGCACGCTGGCGCGCCTGGTCAATGGCCTGGTGGTGCCTTCGGCGGGCAGCGTGCGGGTGGACGGCCTGGATACCCGGCACGACTTGAAAGACGTGCGCCGCCGAGTGGGCTTTGTATTCCAGAACCCGGAAAACCAGATCGTGTTTCCGATCGTGCGCGAAGACCTGGCGTTTGGCCTGAAGCGCCTGGAACCGGACAAGGCGCGGCGCGAATCACGTATCGACAGCCAATTGAACGCGCTGGGCGTGGGCCACCTGGCCGACCGCAGCAGCCACACGCTGTCGGGCGGCGAGCGTCAACTGGTGGCGCTGGCGGCGGTGCTGGTCATGGAGCCGGCGCTAATTGTCTTTGACGAACCGACCACGCAATTGGACCTGCGCAACCGCAACCGGGTCCGCCATGCCATAGCCGCGCTGCCTCACGACGCGATTGTCGTCAGCCACGATCTGGAATTACTGGAAGATTTTGACCGCGTGCTGGTGGTGCGCGACGGCACGATCGCTGCCGACGACACCCCCGCCGCGGCCCTGCGCTGGTACCGGGAGCACTGCGCATGATCGAACCGCTTTACGTTGCCGGCCGCTCGGCGCTGCACCTGCTCCCCGCCTGGCTGAAGCTTGCCGCGTTGGTGGCGGCGGGGGCGGGGCTGTTCGTGCTGCGCGACCCCCGCTGGCTGGGCGTGGCGTTCGCGGCGGCGGCCCTGCTGGTGTGGTCGACCGGTGTCTCGGCGGCTGCCGTCTGGCGCCAGGTGCGCGGGCTGTTGTGGGTGTTGCTGGCGGTGGGCGTGTTCACGGGCCTGTTCCAAGGCTGGATGGAAGCCTTGGCGGTGGTGCTGCGTGTGGGCGCGATGGTGGGCTTGGCACTGGCGGTAACGTTGGCGACCCGCACATCGGACCTGATTGCCGTCTGCGAACGCGCCTTGATGCCGCTGGAGCGCATCGGACTGGTTGACGCCGGCAAGGTGGCGCTGGCCCTGGCGCTGGCCTTGCGTTTCGTACCCGAAATCTGGCGCAACTTTCACGAGATCCGCGAAGCCCAGGCCGCCCGTGGTCTGGGGGCCCATCCCGTGGCGTTGATTGTGCCGCTGATCGTGCTGACCTTGAAGCGCGCCCAGGAAGTGGCGGAGGCCATCGATGCGCGTAGTCTCTGAGCTGCCTGCACTCCGTAGCGATTCCACGCCGTATTGATTCCATAAAGGTAAGCCCATGAAATCCCACAACACCGTGCTGATCGCGCTGTTCGCGGCGCTGATCGTCGTCCTGAGCCTGATTCCGCCCATACCCTTGCCGGGCATTCCGGTGCCGATCACCTTGCAGACGCTGGGCGCCATGCTGGCCGGCGCCATGCTGGGCCCGGTGCGTGGGGCGCTGGCTTGCCTGCTCTATCTGGGTTTGGCGGCAATCGGGCTGCCTGTGCTGCCCGGCGGGCGCGGTGGACTGGGCGCGTTCCTTGGGCCGACGGGCGGTTTCCTGGTGGGCATGGTGGTGGGCGCATTGGTGATCGGCTGGCTGGCGCGCATGTTGGCGGCGCGCGCAACCCAGGATTGGGCGAAGCTGGGCGGCTACGTGGTCGCTTGCGTGGTGGGCGGCATCTTGGTCGTGTATGCCTTCGGAGTGCCGTGGCTGGCGTCCGTCACCAAGATGGGCTTGTCCAAGGCGGCGGTGGCGGTGGCGGTGTTCGTGCCGGGTGATCTCATCAAAGCCGTCATTGCAGCGTGGGTGGCGTCACGGGTCGAGCGCGTCTGGCCGATGTTGGGTCGCTAGTCGTCAGCCGTTGGCGGTTAGCGGTTAGGCGTTGGTTCTTGGCCGCCGCTCGGGGGTGACAGCACCGTAACCCGGCGCCCGCGCGCTTTGGGGCATGCTGCGATTTCCAAGGGAATCCCCCAACTGACGCGCCGAAAGTTTTTCTAGTACAAGTTCGCCATTAACGAATGCGTTTGCTGAATCGATGTTTCCGCAGCACATCAGGGATTTACCGTAGTTGCGTGGCGTCATCTGATACTGTTTTAACCCTATAATATTTTTTTCTGTATAACTTTAACTAGGCTCGCTTCGCCTCAATCGAGGCACATAAGAGCCACCACAGGAGACAAAAATATGCGCAAGCACTTCGGCTTGTCCGCGGCGGCTGCCGCTTTCGCCTTGGCCGTGCCGCTCCTGGCGAGCGCGCAGATCAAGGTAGGCGTAACGGTGTCCAGCACCGGTCCGGCCGCCTCGCTGGGTATCCCCGAACGCAACACCGTGGCGCTGCTGCCCAAGGAAGTGGCAGGCCAGAAGATCGAATGGATCGTCCTGGACGACGCTACCGATACCACTCAAGCCGTCAAGAACTCGCGCAAGCTGGCCACCGACGACAAGGTCGATGTGCTGATCGGCACGTCCGTGACGCCGGGCTCGCTGGCCATGGTTGACGTGGCCGCCGAAGCCAAGGTGCCGATGATCAGCGTGGCCGCCAGCGCCAAGATCGTCGAACCCGTGGACGACAAGCGCCGCTGGGTCTTCAAGACCCCGCAAAACGACGCGCTGATGGCCGGCGCCCTGGCCGACGCCATGGCCAAGTCCAAGGTCAAGACCCTGGGCTTCATCGGTTTTGCCGACGCCTACGGCGACGGCTGGCTGGACGTGATGCAAAAGGCCGCCAAGGCCAAGGGCATTGAAATCGTCGCCATCGAAAAATACAGCCGTACCGACACCAGCGTGACGGGCCAGGTGCTCAAGCTGGTCGGCGCAAAGCCGGACGCCATCCTGATCGCCGGCGCCGGCACCCCGTCGGCGCTGCCGCAAAAGGAATTGAAGGCCCGCAATTACGGCGGCACCATCTACCAAACGCACGGCGCCGCCAACAACGACGTGCTGCGCGTCTGCGGCAAGGACTGCAACGGCATGTACCTGCCGGCCGGTCCGCTGCTGGTCGCTGCCCAATTGCCTGATTCGAACCCGGTCAAGAAGTCGGCCCTGGCTTACGTCGAGACTTACGAAAAGGCCAACGGCGCCAACTCCACCAACACGTTCGGCGGCCACATGTGGGATGCCGGCCAATTGGTCGTGGCCGCGGTGCCGGTCGCGCTGAAGACGGGCGCCAAGCCCGGCACGCCGGAATTCCGCGCCGCCATGCGCGACGCGCTGGAAGGCGTGAAGAACCTGGCTGCGTCGCAGGGCGTGTTCAATATGTCGCCCACCGCCCACGCCGGCTTCGACGAGCGTTCACGCGTTATCGTCAAGGTCGAAAACGGCAAGTGGGTCTATCAGCCCGACCTGTAATTTCCCCAGGATTGCCCGATCCACGGATGTGCAACGCGAAGGGGGCGCCAGTGGCTGGCGCTTACCTTGCGGCGCCTGAGCAATGCTTCGCACCGGCCTTTCCGGCCGGTGTGTCGTATCAGTGTTCCGGGCGGGGCCGGAACACCAAGAATCAATAAGGTTGTTAGATGGATTCCTCAATTGCGCTGATCCTGCTGCAAGACGGTGTCGTCAACGGCGCTATCTATGCCCTCCTGGGCATGGCTCTAGTGCTGGTTTTCGCCGTCACGCGCGTCATTTTCATTCCCCAGGGTGAGTTCGTGGCGTTCGGCGCCCTGACCCTGGCCATGCTGGTCGACGGCAAAATGCCGGGCACCGCCTACCTGCTGCCGCTGCTGGGCGCCTTGTGCCTGGCGATGGAGCTGGTGCGCGCGCTGCGCACCCGCAACTTCGCCGGCCTGCCCAAGACCTTCCTCATCAGCCTCGTCCTGCCCTTGGCCCTGTTCTGGCTGACCAAGACCTACACCGCGCCCGACAACTCGTTGTGGCTGAACATGCTGCTGACGCTGTTGCTGGTGATCCCGATGGGGCCGATGGTCTATCGCATCGTCTATCAACCCCTGGCCGAAGCCACGGTGCTGGTGCTGCTGATCGTCTCGGTCGCGGTGCACTTCGCGCTGACCGGCCTGGCGCTGGTGTTCTTCGGCGCGGAAGGCTGGCGCACGCCGCCGTTCGTCAGCGGGCAAGTTGACCTGGGCTTCATGACCTGGTCCGCGCAAAGCCTGTTCGTGGTGGCCACTTGCGGGCTGCTCATCACCGCGCTGTGGCTGTTCTTCGGCAAGACGCTGTATGGCCGCGCGCTGCGCGCCACCGCCGTCAACCGTCGCGGTGCACGCCTGGTGGGCATCAGCACCACCATGTCCGGCAGCCTGACGTTCACGTTGGCGACCGCCATCGGCGCCATGTCCGGCATGTTGATCGCGCCCATCACCACCGTGTATTACGACACCGGTTTCCTGATCGGCCTGAAGGGCTTCGTGGGCGCCATCATCGGCGGCCTGGCCAGCTACCCCGTGGCCGCCGCCGGCTCGCTGTTGGTGGGTGTGCTGGAATCGTTCTCGTCCTTCTGGGCCAGCGCCTACAAGGAAGTGATCGTCTTTACCTTGATTATCCCGGTTCTGGTCTGGCGTTCGTTCAGCACCCATCACGTGGACGAAGAGGAATAAACGCCATGAATCGCATTCTGCTTGCTGTATTCATCGTCGTCCTGGCGGGCCTGCCGTTGCTGCCGGTCACGCCCGAATTCTGGGTGACGCAACTCAATTACATCGGCTTGGCCAGCCTGATCGTGCTGGGCCTGGTGCTGCTGACCGGCGTGGGCGGCTTGACGTCCTTCGGCCAGGCCGCGTTCGTGGGCCTGGGCGCCTACACCACGGCTTTCCTGACCACGCAGTACGACGTGTCGCCCTGGCTGGCCCTGCCGGTCGGTCTGGTGCTGACCGCCGCCGTCGCCTACCTGCTGGGCGCGATTACCCTGCGCCTGTCCGGCCACTACCTGCCGTTGGGCACCATTGCATGGGGCCTGTCGCTGTACTTCCTGTTCGGCAATATCGACTGGTTGGGTAAGCACGACGGGATTGCCGGCATTGAACCCATCAGTATCTTCGGCCTGTCCCTGGCCAGCGGCCGCAACATTTATTACCTGATCTGGGTCTTCGTGTTGTTGGCGCTGTGGGCCACCCGCAACCTGCTCAATTCGCGTCCCGGCCGGGCCATCCGCGCCTTGAAGAGCGGTGCGGGCATGGCTGAATCCATGGGCGTGAACACCGCTGCCTACAAGGTCGTGATCTTCGTCTGGGCGGCCTTGCTGGCCTGCATTTCGGGCTGGCTCTACGCGCACATGCAGCGCGCCGTCAGCCCCAGCCCGTTCGGCATCAACTACGGCATCGAATACCTGTTCATGGCGGTGGTGGGCGGCGCGGGCTACGTCTGGGGCGCCTTGCTGGGTTCCGGCGTCATCCTGGTGCTGAAGGACCAGTTGCAGAATTGGCTGCCCAAGCTGCTGGACACCAACGCCAACTTCGAGATGATCGTCTTCGGCGTGCTGCTGATCCTGATGCTGCAATACGCACGCAATGGCCTGTGGCCCATTCTGGCAGGGTGGTGGGGCAGCATTACCGGCGCTGACGGTTCGCGCCGCAACCTTGCGCCGCCTGCTGCCGCGCCGGCTTTGCCGACGCGTGCGCGGCCCCAAGCCGGGCAGGTGGTGTTGGAAGTGGACGCCATCCGCAAGGAATTCGGCGGGCTGGTCGCCGTCAACGACATCACGTTCAAAGTCAGCTCGGGCGAAATCATGGGTCTGATCGGCCCCAATGGCGCCGGCAAGAGCACGACCTTCAACCTGATCAGCGGCGTGTTGCCGGTGACGCGCGGCAAGGTCACGTTCATGGGTCAGCGCATCGACAACCGCTCGGCGCGCGAGATCGCCAAGCTGGGTGTCGGCCGTACGTTCCAACACGTGCAGTTGCTGCCGGGCATGACCGTGCTGGAAAACGTGGCGTTGGGCGCGCACTTGCGTTCCGACGTGGGCGTGCTGGCGGGTGCCTTGCATTCGGATCGCGCCCGTGAAGCGCAACTGCTGCATGAGGCCGCCGAGCAGATCAAACGCGTGGGCCTGGGCGAATACCTGTACGAACAGGCGGGCAACCTGGCGCTGGGCCAGCAACGCATCCTGGAAATCGCGCGCGCCCTGGCGTCTGATCCGGTGCTGCTGTTGCTGGACGAGCCGGCCGCCGGCCTGCGCTACAAAGAAAAGCAAGACTTGGCTCGCGTGCTGGAGCAACTGCGCGCGGAAGGCATGAGCATCTTGCTGGTCGAACACGATATGGATTTTGTCATGCGCCTGACCAACCACCTGGTGGTAATGGACTTCGGCACCAAGCTGGCCGAAGGCGTGCCCGCCGACGTGCAAAAGAACCCGGCGGTGCTGGAAGCCTATTTGGGCGGCATCGACGACGACCTGCCCGAAGCGGATCAGGCCAAGCCCGTGTCCGCAGGAGGTGTGCAATGAGCGCAACGCAATCGCCCGTGCTGGAAGTCAGCAACCTGTCGGCGCGTTACGGCAAGGTCGGCGCGCTGGTCGGCGCGTCGTTGACCGTGCCGGCCGGCAGCATCGTTACCGTGATCGGCGCCAACGGCGCCGGCAAATCCACCATGTTGAACGCAATGATGGGTTCCTTGCCGCAAACCGGCCATGCAGCCGGCAGCGTGCAATACGCGGGCACCGACGTGTCCGGCTGGCAGGTCGAGCGCCGCGTGGCGGCCGGCATGTCGCTGGTGCCCGAGCGCCGCGAATTGTTCGGCACCATGTCCGTCGAAGACAACCTGCTGCTGGGCGGATTTCGCCGCTACCGCGCCCGCGAGGCCGGCTGGCGCGACACGCTCAATGAAGTGTTCGATCTGTTTCCGCGCCTGCGCGAGCGCCGAGGGCAACAGGCCGGCACCTTGTCGGGTGGCGAACGCCAGATGCTGGCCGTGGGCCGCGCGCTGATGGCCAAGCCCACCTTGCTGATGCTGGACGAACCCAGTCTTGGCCTGGCGCCGCGCATCGTGCGCGAGATCTTCCACATCATTGCGCGCCTGCGCGAAACCGGCGTGGCCATCTTGCTGGTCGAGCAAAACGCCCGCGCTGCGCTGCAGGTGGCGGACTACGGCTATGTGCTGGAAACCGGTGAAGTCATCCTGCATGGCCCGGCGCGCGAACTGGCCGGCGACCCGAAGGTGATCGAAAGCTATCTGGGCTTGGGCAAGGGCGCCGACAAGGACTGAACCAAACCCTGAGCCAACTTTCTGGCTAGTTCGATGGCCAACAAAAATGCCGCGACCCGGATTCGGATCGCGGCATTTTTTTCACCCCGCGTGTATTGCGGGGGGGCCTACGCTTACTTGCGGCCGGTGCTTTCCGCGTAGTCCATATACAGCTTGTGCGCGCGGCGTGCGATGGGCCCGTACTCCAGCTCGCGGTCTTCCACGCGGTTCACGTGGACCACCTTGCCGTAGTTGCCGGACGAGAACACTTCGTCCGCGTCTTCGATGTCGGCGCGGGTCAGGCTGCGCTCCTGCACCTCGACGCCATCGGCTTGCAGCAGGGCCAGCACGCGGCGGCGCGTGATGCCGTTCAGGAACGTGCCGTTGTCCACGGGCGTGGAAACCACGCCATTCTTGGCGATCCACAGGTTGCTGGTGGCGAACTCGGCAATATTGCCCGCGCCGTCCAGCATGATGGCGTTGTCGAAACCTTTCTCGGCGGCTTCGCGGATGGCGCGTTGGCCGTTGGGATACAGGCACGAGGCCTTGGCGTCGGTAGGCGCCATGTTCGGCCACGAACGGGCATAGCTGGAAAAGCAGGCCGAAAAGCCAAGCTCGCCCGGCATCGGCACCTTGAACACGTGCAGCACGAATTGCGTCTTGTCGGCGTCCGGCAGCAGGAAGCCGTCGGCGCAATAGAACATCGGCTTGATGTAGAGCTCGGTGCCGGCCGGGAATTTGGCTACGGCTTCCAGGCACAGCTTCTGGATGGCTTCCCAACCGATCTGCGGCTTCATCAGCATTTTTTCGGCCGAACGCACGACACGCTGGCAGTGCAGGTCCAGGTCGGGCGTAAGGCCACGGAAGGCTCGCGCACCGTCAAAAACCATGCTGGCCATCCAGAAGGCGTGGTCGGCCGGGCCGAGCAATTTGGGGTTTTCAGTGGTCCAGTGACCGTCGTGCCAAAACAGGGCGTCCATGTTGGAATCTTCCTTCGCTTGAATCGGGGGGCGCCGCCTTGGCGCCGAAACGTCAGGATACAGGAGGCGGCCGGTGCTGGCGGCCGGCCGCCTCTGGAAAATCTACTCCTTTTGCAGTGCCGCCTGCACGCGGTCCGCGACGTCCGCGGGCATCCATTGCCGCCAGACAGGGCCGTACTGCTTCAGGAAATAGCGCGCGGCGTCCTCGGGTTCCTTGCCCTCGTTTTCCAGCCAGCCCAGCGTGGCGTCGATGGCGTCATCGGGCACCGTCAGCTTGGTCAGGAATTCGGTGATCTTCGGCGCTTGCTTGGCAAAGGCCGCATTGACGCCGGTGACCACGGGGTTGGGTTTGAATTCCGTGGCGACAGGGTTGGCGCACTTGGGATCGGTCATGCAGGTGTAGGCGGCCTGATCGAAGGCGGGCAGTTCCAGCTTCACCAGGTCCAGCGCGCCAACCAGCGAGGTGGGCGTCCAGTAGTAGAAGACGATGTCGCGCTTGCGCTTGTAGGCCGATACGATGGCGGCCTTCTGCGCCGCGCCCGCGCCGGGCGCAAACAGCGAATAGTCCTTGTCCAGCTTCAGTGCGCGCAGCAGGTTGTCGTTCAGTGTGCCGCAGGCCCAGCCGGCGGGGCAGCCGTAGATGCGTCCGCGCCCCGGGTCTTCGGGGTCGATGAATACCTCTTTGAAGCGTGTCAGGTCGGATGCGGACTTCAAGTCGGGATGGCGTTCGGCCGTGTAGCGCGGGATATACCAGCCTTCGCCGGCGTCGTACACGTGGCCCACGCCCAGCACTTTGCCGCTGGCCAGCGCCTTCTTCCAGGCGCCCTCGATCTGGCCGGGCCAGACTTCCGGCGTCACGTCCACGTCGCCGCGTTGCAGCGCCGCCAGCATCGGCAGCGTTTCACCGATTTCAACGCTGGTCTTGCAGCCGTAGCCGTGTTCCAGCACATAGCGTTCAATGCCCGCCAGCACCAGGTTGGACTCCCAGTTCAGGCCGCTAAAGCGGACTGGGCGGTCCACTTCGCAAGTGGCGGCGGAGGAGGGGGCGGCGGCGGCGGTGGGGGCGATGAACGCCGCGGCCAGCGCGAATGCGCCAAGAACGGGGGCGAGCGGATGCGGGTTTCGCATGGTCAGGCACCTGTGGAGTTGGGTGCGTTTTATTGTACGGGCGGAAGCCCGCGTCAAATGCAAACGGGGCCGCGTGATGCGGCCCCGTCGGGATAGCGCGTCGCGCCTCAGGCGCGGGCGGCGCGGCGCCTGTCGATAAACGCGCCAAGCTCGCCCACGATGCCGCGCCGGAACGCCAGCACGCAGATCACGAAGATCAGGCCGATCACGATGGTGACGGATTCGCCCAGCCGCAGGAACCATTCCACGCCGGTCAGGTTGGCCATCATCTGGCCGAAGTCGCCCACCTTGTTCTCCAGCAGCACCACGATGAAGGCACCCAGTATGGGGCCGGTCAAGGTGCCCAGCCCGCCGATCAGCGTCATCAGGATGACCAGCCCGGACATCTGCCAGGTGGCGTCCGACAGGGTGGCCGACACGAACACCAGCGTCTTGGTGGCGCCCGCCAGCCCGGCCAGCGCGGCCGACAGCACGAAGGCCAGCAGCTTGAAGCGATCGACGTCATAGCCCAGCGATACGGCACGCGGTTCGTTCTCGCGCAGCGCTTGCAGCACTTGCCCAAAAGGCGAATGCACGGTGCGCCAGATGATGAAATAGCCGATGACGAAGATGGCCATCACCAGGTAGTACAGGTTGATGTCCTTGGACAGGTCGATCAGCCCGAACAGAGTGCCGCGCGGCACGCTTTGCAGACCGTCTTCGCCGCCCGTGAACTTGGCCTGCAGGAAGAAGAAGAACACCATTTGCGCCAGCGCCAGCGTGATCATGGCGAAGTAGATGCCGCTGCGCCGGATGGCGATCGCACCCATCGCCAGCCCCAGCAGCGCCGCCACGCCCACGCCGAACAGCAGGCCGATTTCGGTGGGAAAGCCCCAGACCTTCATCGCATGCCCGGCCGCGTAGGCCGCGCTGCCCAGGAAAGCCGCATGCCCGAACGACAGCAGGCCGGTAAACCCCAGCAGCAAGTTGAACGCGCACGCGAAAAGCGCGTAGCACATGATCTTCATGACGAAGATCGGGTACACCCCCAGAAAGGGAAGAGCGGCCACCACGACGGCCAGTACCGCATAGCCCAGGAATTGACGATTCATTTTTCTTTTCCGAACAGCCCGGCCGGGCGGATCAACAGAACAATGGCCATGATGATGAACACGACGGTGCTGGAGGCTTCGGGCCAGAACACCTTCGTCAGTCCTTCAATCACACCCAGGCCCAGACCGGTGACGATGGCGCCCATGATGGACCCCATGCCGCCAATCACGACCACGGCGAACACGACGATGATGAGGTTGGACCCCATCAGCGGGGAAATCTGCAGAACGGGCGCCGCCAGCACGCCGGCAAAGCCCGCGAGCGCCACGCCGAAGCCATAGGTCAGCGTGATCATGCGGGGCACGTTCACGCCGAAGGCCTCGACCAGACGCGGGTTTTCAGTACCGGCGCGCAGCAGGGCGCCCAAGCGGGTGCGTTCGATCACGTACCAGGTCGCCATGCAGACCACCACCGATGCCACCACAACCCAGCCACGGTAGTTCGGCAAGATCATGAAGCCCAGGTTGGTCGCGCCGCGCAGCGCGGCGGGCGTGGGGTAGGGTTGGCCCGACACGCCGTAGAAGCTGCGGAACAGCCCCTCGATCAGCAAGGTCAGCCCGAAGGTCATCAGCAGCCCGTAAAGATGGTCCAGCTTGTACAGGTGCTTGAGCAATAGTTTTTCAATGAGTATGCCGAACAGCCCGACGACCAGCGGGGCCAGAATCAGCATCACCCAGTAGTTCAACCCCAGGTACGACAGCCCCATCCAGGCGACGAACGCGCCCAGCATGTAGAGCGCGCCGTGCGCGAAGTTGATGACGTTCAGCAGCCCGAAGATCACGGCAAGCCCGAGCGACAGCATGGCATAGAAGGAACCGTTGACCAGGCCCAGTAATAGCTGGCCAAGCAAGGCCTGTATAGGGATGCCAAAAAGGTCAGTCATCTTTTGAAAATCCTGCGCGTACGGATGGAAGTGAGCAAATTCAAGGTGCGGTCGCGGCCTGGGCCGGGCCGCACCTTGGGGTCACATGAGCCGGGAATTACTTCTTGACCAGCTTGCAGGTGGATTCGGACAACTTGGTGTAGACCTCGTCGCCGGGCAGCGTCGCCACGACCTTGTAGTAGTCCCACGGCGCCTTGGATTCAGCCGGCGTCTTGACCTGCATCAGGTACATGTCGTGGATCATGCGGCCGTCTTCGCGCACAAAGCCGCCTTGTGCGAAGAAGTCGTTGACCTTGTTCGACTTCATCCATTTCATGATGGTGTCGCCGTCGTCCGAGCCCGAGGCCTTCACGCCGTTCAGGTAGAACATGGCTGCGGAGTAGTCACCGGCCTGCAGCATCGACGGCTTGCGGCCGACCTTGCTTTCGAACTTCTTGCTCCAGGCGCGCGAAGCGTCGTTCAGGTCCCAGTACCAGCCCGTGGTCAGGTACATGTTCTGGGTGGTCTTCAGGCCCAGCGCGTGGATGTCGTTGATGAACACGAGCAAGCCGGCCATTTTCATGGTCTGCGTGACGCCGAATTCGTTCGCGGCCTTGACGGAATTGCTGAAGTCGCCGCCCGCGTTGGCCAGGCCCAGGATCTGTGCCTTGGAGGCCTGGGCCTGCAGCAGGAACGAGGAGAAGTCGGCAGTGCCCAGCGGGGCGCGCACCTGGCCCTTGATGTCGCCACCGGCGTCTTTGACGACCTTCATGGTGTCGCGTTCAAGCGCGTGGCCGAAAGCGTAGTCGGCGGTCAGGAAGAACCAGCTCTTGCCGCCGTCTTTCACCACGGCGGAGCCCGTGCCCCGCGCCAGCGCCACGGTGTCGTAGGCATAGTGCACGGTGTAGGGCGAACATTGGGCGTTCGTCAGGTCGGAAGCGCCGGCGCCGATGGCGATGAACGGCTTTTTCTTCTCGGCGGCCACGGCCGCCATGGCCAGGCTGGTGGCCGAGTTCGTGCCGGCGATGATGACATCGACCTTCTGCTGGTCGAACCATTCGCGAGCGCGCGAGGACGCGATGTCCGCCTTGTTCTGGTGGTCGGCGGAGACGACTTCGATCTTCTTGCCGTTGATGGTCCCGCCCATCTCGTCGATCGCCATGCGGATCGCGTCCAGACCGGCCTTGCCGTCGATGTCGGAATAGACACCTGACATGTCGGTGATGAAGCCGATGCGGATGACATCGTCGGAGATACCTTGCGCGTGGGCGGTTGCCCCTGCAAATCCCAGGCCCGCCATGGCCAGTGCAGCAGTGATGGTGTGCAGCTTCATGGGATGACTCCTCTTCCCTACGGTGTAGTGTTGCCGGGGTTCCGGCGGATGACAGGTTGTTTTAGACGCCCAGCAATTCGTTGAGCGTGTCCTGTTTTTCTGAAAGTTCGGCGGCTTCGAAATGTTCGACGATCTGTCCGTGCTCCATGACATAGAAGCGATCGGCCAGCGGCGCCGCGAAGCGGAAATTCTGCTCAACCATGACGATGGTGTAGCCACGCTGCTTCAGGGTCGTGATCATGCGGGCCAGCGCCTGCACGATGACAGGCGCGAGGCCTTCCGAGATTTCGTCCAGCAGCAGCAGGTTGGCGCCGGTGCGCAAGATGCGCGCCACCGCCAGCATTTGTTGTTCGCCGCCTGACAAGCGCGTGCCCGGAGAATTCCGGCGCTCTTGCAGGTTGGGGAACATGTCATAGATTTCGGCCAGCGACATGCCGCCGCCCAGCGAACCGACCACAGGCGGCAGCAGCAGGTTTTCTTCGCAAGACAGGCTGGCGAAGATGCCGCGTTCTTCGGGGCAATAACCCACGCCCAGGTGTGCAATCTTGTAGGTGGGCAGGTCGATGGCTTCGGTGCCATGGATGCGCACCGAACCCTTGCGCGACCCGGTCAGCCCCAGGATGGCTCGCAGCGTCGTGGTGCGGCCGGCGCCGTTGCGCCCCAGCAGCGTGACGACTTCGCCTTGCCCCACGCGCATATCCACGCCGTGCAGGATATGGGATTCCCCGTACCAGGCTTGCAAGCCCGAAATTTCGAGTGCCGGGGTGCTCATGCGTGCGCTCCTTGAAGTTCGCCGTCGGTGGTGCCCATGTAGGCCTGCATCACGGCGGGATGGCGCGAGACTTCTGCGTACGAACCTTCGGCCAGCACCGAGCCGCGCGCCAGCACGGTGATGGTGTTGGCGATGGAGGACACGACGTTCATGTTGTGTTCCACCATCAGGATCGTGCGCCCGGCGCTGACGCGCTTGATCAGTTGCGTGACGCGGTGCACGTCTTCGTGCCCCATGCCCTGCGTGGGCTCGTCAAGCAGCATCAGTTCCGGTTCCATCGCCAGCGTCGTGGCGATTTCCAGCGCGCGCTTGCGGCCGTAAGGCAGGTTCACCGTGGTCTCGTCCGCGAAGGCGCCCAGGTCCACCTGCTCGAGCAGCGCTCGGGCCGGCTCGTTCAAGCTGGCCAGGCGCTTGTCGCTTTGCCAGAAATGGAACGACAGCCCCGTCTTGCGCTGCAGGCCGATGCGCACGTTCTCAAGCACGGTCAGGTGAGGGAACACCGCCGAGATCTGGAACGAACGGATAATGCCGCGCCGCGCGATCTGCGCGGGACGTTCGCCGGTAATGTCGACGCCGTTGAACTTGATGGTTCCCGACGTAGGCGATAAAAACTTGGTAAGCAGGTTGAAGCATGTCGTCTTGCCCGCGCCGTTCGGCCCGATCAAGGCATGAATCTCGCCCCGCTTGATACGCAAATCGACCCCATTGACCGCGACGAATCCGCGGAATTCCTTGGTGAGGCCTTTTGTCTCCAGGATTGTGTCATCCATGTCCGCTGCACCAGCGTTGTATTTATATGGTCTCTGCCTGCCGTCATTGCGACAAGCCCCCGAAGGGCGGAAATCCTAATAATCTCTAGTAGTTTTCCGATGAGTTGCCGGCGAGTATGCGGACGTCCTTATCAAAATTCCATGAGGGTTTTACATAGGTTTTGCAGTGCGGAAAGGGCAATTGTCGGCAGGCCGACAATACGTGCGCCGCAAGGCGGGGAAAACCCTTTTTGACAAGCAATGCGTTGCAGCAAAAGCGCTGTGAGCGCGATCAATGCGCCGTGCACGTAGGATGGGTGAAGCGCGCAGAGCCCTATGCAAGAACCCTGATATATAGCGCGCGAAACCCATCAAGCAGCGGTGGAGTCCTAAACAAATTCAGCCACGGCACAACGTCCGTGTGATGGGTTTCGCGCGAACGGCGTCACTGTTCTTGGTGCAGGTCGTGGCGCGCTACACCCATCCTACGATGATCAAGAATCCACCCGAAACATCCCAGATCAAGCCGCCGTCTTCTGCTTGAATTCGCACAAATCAGAAATCCCGCATTGCGGGCACTTGGGCGTACGTGCCACGCAGATGTAGCGGCCGTGCAAAATCAGCCAGTGATGCGCGTCCTGGATGTATTCGCGGGGTACGAACTTGACGAGCTTGTCTTCAACTTCCAGCACGTTCTTGCCCGGTGCGATACCGGTGCGGTTCGACACGCGGAAAATGTGCGTGTCCACCGCCATTGTGGGTTGGCCGAACGCGGTGTTGAGCACGACGTTGGCTGTCTTGCGGCCCACGCCGGGCAGCGATTCCAGCGCCTCGCGCGTTTGCGGGACTTCGCCGCCATGGTGCTCAAGCAAGATCCGACAGGTGGCGATCGTGTTCTTGGCCTTGGTGCGGTACAGCCCGATGGTCTTGATGAAATCGGACAGGCCTTCTTCGCCCAGCGCCAGCAAGGCTTCAGGCGTGCCGTATTGCGGGAAGAACTTGCGTGTGGCGATGTTGACCGATTTGTCGGTGGCTTGCGCCGACAGCAGCACCGCGATCAGCAACTGGAACGGCGTGTCGTATTCCAGTTCAGTGGTGGGGTGCGGGTTGGCCGCTTGCAGGCGGGCGAAAATTTCACGGCGTTTGGCTGCGTTCATGACTGCGTGGGATTGCGGCGAGCCCGGGCGCGGGCCAGCGCGGATTCAATGGCGGAGCGCTTGCGGTCTTCGCTTTGCGCGTCGTCGGAAATGGGCGCGCTGGGGGCGGCGGGCGCTTCTGGCGCCATCAAGCGCGCATTGTCGGCCGCCAGGCGTTCAACGCGGGCCAGATGGTTGCGATGGCGCTGGCGGCTGATGGTGGCGTCCTGCGCGGTCCAGGCGCGTCCGGCGGGCACCATTTGAATACAGTCCACGGGACAGGGCGCCACGCACAGGTCGCAGCCGGTGCACCAATCGGCAAGCACGGTGTGCATGTGTTTGTTGGCGCCCACGATGGCATCGACGGGACAGGCCTGGATGCACAGCGTACAGCCGATGCAATGCGATTCATCGATGCGGGCGACCAGCAGCGGACCGGGTTCGCCGCGCTCAAGATCCAGCGGCAGGGCAGGGGTTTGCAACAGCGCGGACAGCGCGGCGATGCCCTCATCCCCGCCGGGCGGGCAGCGGTTGATGGGTGCCGAGCCTTCCGCGATGGCCTCGGCATAAGGCCGACAACCGTCATAGCCGCACTTGGTACATTGCGTCTGAGGCAGCAAAGCGTCAACACGGTCCGCTAGCAAACGAGAATTCATTAATCTGCAATAAAAAAACGTACGATGGCTGCAACGCGGCACCGTATAGGTGAAGCGCGGCACCCGTGGGATAGGTGAAGCGCGGCACCGGTGGGATAGGTGAAGCGTGGCACCCGTGGGATAGGTGAAGCGTGGCACCCGTAGGATGGGTGGAGCGCGGCACCACCAAGGCAAGAACCCAACTTCCCAACGCGCGCAACCCATCAAGCAGCGCCGGCACCAAGGCAACACTAGCCCCAGCACCAACACACCCAACAAATAGCCCAACGCGCGCAACCCATCAAACCGCGCAGGCACCGTGGCGACTTCCGCCACAGCACCCACCCCTCTGATGAATTACGCGCGCTTGAGGCCCAAGATCAGGATCACGGGCAGGCTTCGAGCTTGGCTAAGCCTACGCCGACTGCCGGATGAATTCGGCAATTTTAGGACAGATCATTTCGCGCCAGCGGCGGCCCGAGAAAATCCCGTAGTGGCCGCAGTTCGGCGCGGTGTAGTGCGACTTGCGCTCGGCCGGAATGTTCTTGCACAGCTTGATGGCCGCGCGAGTCTGGCCCTGGCCCGAAATATCGTCCAGCTCGCCTTCAATGGTGAAGAGAGCCACCTGCTTGATATCCGCCGGTCGCACGGTCTGACCGTCGACTTCCCAGGTGCCGCTGGGCAGCGCGAAGTCCTGGAACACCATGCGGATCGTGTCCAGGTAGAACTCGGCCGGCATGTCCAGCACGGCGTTGTATTCGTCGTAGAAGCGGCGATGCGCTTCGGCGTCGCTGTCGTCGCCACGCAGCAGGTCCAGATAGAACTCGTAATGCGACTTCATGTGGCGGTGCGGGGGGGGGGGAACCC
>NZ_JBHFIZ010000024.1:0-30682 GCF_057334535.1 Achromobacter colocynthidis | reverse complement strand
GCCGGGTTCATGGCCATGAACCCGGCGTGCTGCAGAAAGCCCGGATACACCTTGCGGCCGGCGCCCGGATAGCGTGGCGGCACGGGGTGGATCACCTGGCTTTCAAACCACGAATACGGCTTGGTCGTGGCCAGGCGATTCACTTGCGTGGGCGACTGGCGCGGGTCGATGGGGCCACCCATCATCACCATGCTGCGCGGTTGGCAGGGGTCGTTGGCGGTCGCCATCAGCGACACGGCGGCCAGCACCGGCACGGTGGGCTGGCAAACCGAAATGACGTGCACGTCAGGACCCAGGTGACGAATGAAATCCTGCACGTAGCGGACGTAGTCGTTCAGGTGGAACGGTCCGGCGGACAGGGGCACCATGCGGGCGTCGACCCAATCCGTTACGTAGACGTCATGAGCGGGCAACAGGGCGCGCACGGTGTCGCGCAGCAAGGTGGCGTGGTGGCCGGAAAGCGGCGCAACCAGCAGTACCTTCGGGTCATCCTTGTTGGCGCCGCGCACGTCGCGGTGGAAGTGCACCAGGCGGCAGAAGGGCTTGTCCAGCGCAACGGCTTCAGTCACGCGGACCGATTTGCCATTGATGTCGGTGGCGGGCAGATTCCAGGCGGGCTTCTGGTATTCCTTGCCGATACGGGTCATCAACTCATACCCGGCGGCCATTTGGCGGGAAATCGGGGTGTAAGCGAGGGGGCTGTAGGGGCTGGAGAACAGCTGAGAACCGGCATCCGTGAATGCAGCGAACGGAGTCAGGAAGGCGCGCTGCATTTCGTGCAATTGGTACAGCATTTGGGAAATGTCCTTCTGGGTCGTGCGTGTGACCCGATTATTGCGCCGCGGATTAAAGATATATCCAATCAGCCTAAAGAAACTGCCACAACAACCGGGAATATGTTGCTAAAAAGAGACCCGTCATCCCATTACGCACCAGTTTAGGGCGTTTTCAGACCCTGCATAGAGACTAAACGGAGGATTTATGCACTACGCCGGGCGGTGTGGGATCACCAGTAATTTTCCACCGCCAGGTTGCCGGGAATGCCCCGGCGGCCGGGCTTGAAACCGCGTTCGCCGAGCAGCTTGCGGGCGTCTGCCAGCATGTCGGGGTTGCCGCACAGCATGACCTTCGCCTGCTCGGGATCCAGCGGCAGCCCGGCCAATTGCTCAAGGCGGCCATCGGCGATCAGGGTAGTCAGGCGTTCTTGCGGCATGCCCGGCAGCGCTTCGCGGGTGGCGATGGGCAGGTACACCAGCTTGTGCGGATCAGCCGCGAACAGCGGTGCCAGGTCCGGCTGCTTGCCCCAGGATTCGATTTCTTCGCGGTAGGCCAATTCCGCCTTGGTGCGCACGCCATGCACCAGGATGATGCGGCGATAGGCGCGCCAGGTTGCGGGGTCGCGCAGGATGGAAAGATAGGCCGACAGCCCCGTGCCGGAGGCCAGCAGCCACAGGTCGCCGCCCGGCGCGAAGCGCTCAAGGGTCAGGAAACCGTAGGGGGCTTTCTCGACGTATAGCGCATCGCCAGGTTGCAACTGCGCCATGCGCGGGCTGAACAGGCCGTCGGGGACGACGATGGAATAGAACTCCAGCCCGGACTCGTGCGGGGCGGAAACCATCGAATACGCGCGCCAGAGCGTGGGCGGGCCGTCGGGATCATCGGCACTTGGCAAACCGACCCGGGCAAACTGGCCCGGCAGGAACGTATACCCGTCGTCGCGCGTCACGCGCAAAGAGAACAGCTTGTCGGGCACCCAGGTATGTACGTGGGTTACGGTCTGGCGCGTGTATTTGGAGTCGTCGGTCATCGGGGCATCGCGCGAGGCCGGCCGCCAAATGGATGCCGGCGCTCGTGGATTATTTTTCCAGGTATTGCAGCTTGTCCTGCTTGCCGTTCCATTCGTCGGCGTCCGGCAGGGGCTTCTTGGCGCGGCTGATGCTGGCGAACTCGGGCGAGAGTTCAGCGTTCAGGGCGATGAAATTCATCTGGTCCTGCGGCACATCTTCTTCGGCGTAGATGGCATTGGCCGGGCATTCCGGGATGCAGACCGCGCAGTCGATGCACTCGTCAGGGTCGATCACGAGGAAGTTCGGACCCTCACGAAAACAGTCCACCGGGCACACATCAACGCAATCGGTGTACTTGCACTTAATACAGTTTTCGGTGACAACGTGGGTCATTCAGGAACTCCGGGATCGGCGGCTTTTGTGTCTTGTTGGGCGGATTTTACCCAATGCGCGGCCGATGTGCCGGTAATACCCGTATTGACATCGTGGCCCATGGCCCTGAACCCCGCGCGCTCTATGCTATGGTGTCGCGAAACGATACGCGCAACCATGATAATCACCTCGCTGCTCGACACCGATCTGTATAAATTCAGCATGATGCAGGTGGTACTGCATCAGTTTCCCGCTGCACAGGTCGAGTACCGTTACAAGTGCCGCACCGCTGGGGCCGACCTGCGCCCCTATCTGGATGAAATCCGCGAAGAGGTGCACCAGCTTTGCCAGTTGCGCTTCACCCAGGACGAACTGGATTACCTGGGCGGCTTGCGCTTCATCAAAAGCGACTTCGTCGACTTCCTCGGCTTGTTCCACCTGCCCGAGCGCTGCATCCACATCAGCGAAGGCGATGCGCCCGGTGAGATCTCGATTGAAGTGAAAGGCCCGTGGCTGCACACGATTCTGTTCGAGATCCCGGTGTTGGCCATCGTCAACGAGGTCTACTTCCGCAACACTCGCAAGAACCCCGATTGGGAAGAAGGCCGCCAACGCTTGCAGTCCAAGATGCACCTGGTGCTGGACGACCCCGCGCTGGCCGATTTCCGCGTGGCTGAATACGGCACGCGCCGCCGCTTCTCGAAGGTCTGGCACCAGGAAGTGGTGTCCACTATGAAGGCCCAGATGGGCGAGCACTTCGCCGGCACCAGCAACGTACTGCTGGCCAAGCAGCACGAAGTGCTGCCGTTGGGCACGATGGGCCACGAATACCTGCAAGCCTGCCAGGCGCTGGGCCCGCGCCTGCGCGATTCGCAGGTGTTCGCGTTGGAAGTCTGGGCCAAGGAATACCGTGGCGACCTGGGCATTGCCCTGTCGGACGTGTATGGCATGGACGCCTTCCTGCGCGACTTCGACATGTATTTCTGCAAGCTGTTCGACGGCGCGCGCCATGATTCCGGCGACCCCTTCGTCTGGGGCGAACGCCTGCTTGAGCACTACCGCAAGAACCGCGTGGACCCGCGCGCCAAGACGCTGGTGTTCTCGGATTCGTTGACGTTCCCGCGCGCCATCGAGCTGGCGCGCCAGTTCGCCGGACGCTGCAAGGTGTCGTTCGGCATCGGCACCAACCTGACCAACGACCTGGGCCACGAGCCGCTGCAGATCGTCATGAAGATGGTCCGCTGCAATGGTCAACCGGTGGCCAAGGTGTCCGACGCGCCGGAAAAGACGATGTGCGACGATCCCGCCTACCTGGCGTACTTGCGCCAGGTGTTCCAGCTACCCCCCGCCTGAGGGCGGCTCGGGGTACATTGCTGGCTTCCTTGTTTTGATCCAACCCACCACTTGACTCTAGGGGAATATTCATGAGCAGCATCAAGCGCTTCCACGTCGCCAAGCGCCTGTCGGACATGGCCGTGTACAACGGTGTCGCGTATCTGGCAGGCCAGGTGCCGGACGATGCCAAGCTGGACATCACCGGCCAGACCGAGCAAGTGCTCGCCACGATCGACCGTCTGCTGGCCGAAGCCGGCACCGACAAGACCAAGATCCTGATGGCCCAGATCTACGTGGCCAACATCAAGGAATTTGACGGCATGAACAAGGCCTGGGACGCTTGGGTCGCTGACGGCAATTCGCCCCCGCGCGCCACCGTCGAAGCCCGTTTGGCCAATCCCGACTTCAAGGTCGAGATCATCGTGACGGCCGCGATCTAAGCGATCCTCGCTTGCTTGCGAAAAGCCCTTCGGCATGCCGAAGGGCTTTTTCTTGCGCGCTCATCAACGGTGACCCTGGTCTGGCGCGTCGTCAGTTCGCCGTGTCAGCCTCCCGGTGTCAGCCCCCCATCAACACCGTCGCCGCCAACAGCCCGCCCAGTTCCTCGCATCGATCCAGATCCGCCTGCGGCACCACCTTTTCGGCCCAGATCTGCTCGCCCGTCTGCGCGCCCAGGTTGACGATCAAGGCGGGCGCTACCGCCTTCAGCCGCCAGCCGGTGCAGATCCGCTCAAGCTGCCGCGCCGCGCCCGTGCCGTCGCTGCCGGCGCTGATGGCGCAGGCGTAAGGCAGCCCCTGGATGCGATCCAGCACGGCGTAGTAATTACGGTCGAAAAACTCTTTCATCTCCCCGCTCAGGCTGGCCAGGTTTTCTGGTGCGCAGAACAGATAGCCCTGGCTGGCCAGCAGGGCGTCGGCCTCGACGTCGGCCGCGCGGTGCAGCACGACGCGCAATTCGTCGGCCTGTTCCAGTTGCGCCGCGGCCGCTGACGCGCCCCGGGCGGCGGCTTCGGCCATCTGCCGCGCGGCGCCCGTACGCGAATGCCAGACGATCAGCAGTTGCTTCATGCGTAGCGTTCCAAGGTGTCTTGCCGGTAGTACGCCCGCAGCAGTGCGTGCCATTCGGGCAAGGCTTGTTGCATGGGGGCCGGGTCCACAAAAAAGTGCTCGGAGCTGACGGCGAAGAATTCCGCTTCGTCCGTGGCGGCATACGGGTCCAGCGGCAGTTGGCCGTACCAGGCGTCCGCGTCTTCGCTTTCGGGGTCCACGTCGTGCGGGATGGCGGCTTCGACGGCATCCAGGGCGGCAATGAAGCGGTCCAGGCTCTCGTCCAATACGCGGCGCCACACCTGCGGCTTCAGGTCGGGGTGGGCGGCCAGCGACGGCATGCCGTCCGCCATGCCCGAACGCAGGTCCAGCTTGTGGGCGAATTCATGGATGATCACGTTGAAGCCGCCTTCGGACAACTGCGTGTCTTCCCAGGACAGCACCAGAGGGCCACCTTCCCAGGCTTCACCCGCCGCGTCCTCGATGAATTCGTGGACCACGCCGTCGTCGTCCTGGCGTGTGCGCGGAATGCGAAAGCTGGCGGGGTACACGATGATCTCGTCCCAGCCTTCGTACAGCTCGGGAGACAGGTTCAGGATGGGCAAGCTGGCCTGGGCGGCGATCGACAAACGCATGAAGTCCGAGACCTCAAGGCCCTGCGCGCCGTTGATGGTTTTGCTGGCCAGCAGCCAGGCCGACCGCGCCAGCAATTGCGCGGTTTCGTCGGCGTTCAGCGCCGCCAGGAAAGGATGGGCATCCAGCACCTGCCGCCAGAGTTGCGGCGAGATGCGGGCTTGCATCTCGGCCACTGCCGACGGGCGGGCGCCCCGGCCCTTGAGCCAGCGCAACATAAGCTTTGGTTCCTTCTATATGCCGGATTTGGCGGGGGATTCAGCGTAACCAAACGCTAGTGTAGAGTGTCGGGATATCAACCTACCCATGCACGCCGCCTGTGATGTCCGTCCCGCCTGTTATCGACGCGCCTTCGCCTTTCGACGCTTCCTGGCGGCAGGAGGTTGGCGCGGGTCTGGACGCTGCCGGCGTTGCCTTGATCGACCAGGCCGTTACCTGGGCCATCCCGCGTTTTGAAGGGCAGCACGCCCTGACCGGCGAGCCCTTGGCAAGCCACGGCGCCGGCGTCGTCCGCATCTTGGCGGCCTTGCATACCGACGCCGCCACACGCGCCGCTGCGTTGCTGGCGGCCTTGCCCACTGACCTGATGGCGCCCGCGCCGGCCTTGCGCAACGATCCGATCGCGGGGGCGTTCGGCGCTGAAGTCGCGCGGCTGGTGCAGGGCACCCGCGCCTTGCTGCGCTTGGGCGTGGTCGCCCGGCAGGCCAGCGACGCCGAAGCCGAAACCGGTTCGCAAAAGGAAATGCAGCGCAAGATGCTGCTTGCCATGGCGGCCGACCTGCGCATCGTGCTGATGCGGTTGGCGTCCCGCCTGCGCACCTTGCGCTGGCACGCGGAAAGCAAGGCGCCGTGCTCGACCGACTTCGCCCGCGAAACGCTGGACCTGTATGCCCCGCTGGCCAACCGCCTGGGCATCTGGCAAATCAAATGGGAAATGGAAGACCTGTCTTTCCGCTTCCTGGAGCCTGACCGCTACAAGCAGATCGCCCGCTTGCTGGAAGAAAAACGGGTTGAGCGCGAGGCGTTTATCGCCGGCGCCATCGACCGCCTGCAAACGGCGCTGACCAAGGCCGGCATCGATGCCGAAGTCAGCGGCCGGCCCAAGCACATCTACAGCATCTGGAACAAAATGCGCGTCAAGCGCCTGGACTTTTCCCAGATGTATGACCTGCGCGCCCTGCGCATCATCGTCGACGATGTGCGCGCCTGCTACACGGCGCTGGGGCTGGTGCACGAAATGTGGACGCCGCTGTCCGACGAGTTCGACGATTACATTTCCCGGCCCAAGCCCAACGGCTATCGCTCGCTGCATACGGTGGTGACGGACGATGACGGCCGCCCGTTCGAAGTGCAGATCCGCACGCGCGAGATGCACCAGTTCGCCGAGTACGGCATGGCGGCGCATTGGCGCTACAAAGAAGCGGGCGCCAAGGGCGGCCAGGTTGCGGCGTCCAGCGAATACGACCGCCAGTTGGCGTGGATGCGGCAGTTGCTGGCCTGGAACAGCGATGTCGAAGGCGGCGGCGAGCCAGGGCAAGATGCCGGCAAACTCGACGTTGGTAAATCCGAATCCGGCAAATCCGACTCCGGCAAGACTGCTTCCGGCAAGCCGGCGTCCAGCAAGAACCGCAACGCGGTCAAGCCGCCGCCGCACACGGATGAACGCATCTATGTGCTGACGCCGCAGGCGCGCGTGATCGAGCTTCCCGCCGGCGCCACGCCGGTGGACTTCGCTTACCACCTGCATACCGACCTGGGGCACCGCTGCCGGGGCGCCCGTGTCGATGGGCAGATGGTGCCGCTGCAAACGCATCTGTCCACGGGGCAGACCGTGGAGATCATCTCGGCCAAGTCGGGCGGGCCGTCGCGTGATTGGCTGAATCCCCAACTGGGGTTCCTGGCCAGCCCGCGCGCGCGCGCCAAGGTGCGGATGTGGTTCAACGCCATTGAATTGCAGCAACGCATCACGCAAGGCCAGGCGCTGGTGGAAAAAGAACTGCAACGCCTGGGCAAGACCGCGATCAACCTTGAGCAGTTGGCGCAGAACCTGGGCTTTGCGCGCGCCGATGACTTATACGTGGCGGCGGCCAAGGAAGAATTCAGCCTGCGCCAGATCGACAGCGTGTTTCAGCAGCCGGCGCCGGCCACTGAACCGCAACCCGCGGCGCTGCGCCATGCCAGCGCCGGCAGCGCCGAGAAAAGCGGCAAGAGCGGTGTGCTGGTGGTGGGCGTGGGGTCTTTGCTGACGCAGTTGGCGCGTTGCTGCCGCCCCGCGCCGCCCGATGCCATCGCCGGCTTTGTCACCCGTGGCCGTGGCGTGTCCATCCACCGTAGCGACTGCCACAGCTATCTGGCGCTGGCCGCGCGCGAACCCGAACGGGTCATCGACGTGGCGTGGGGGGAAACCTCAGACACCTTCTATCCAGTGGACATCAGCGTGCGCGCGCACGACCGTCCCGGCCTGTTGCGCGACCTGTCCGAAGTGTTTGCGCGTTTGCGCCTGAACGTGGTGGGCGTGAACACGCAAAGCAAGCAGTCGCTGGCCCATATGGTGTTCACGGTGGAAGTGCGCGGGGGCGAATCGCTGACCCGGGCGCTGGATGCCCTGGCCGAAGTGGCGGGCGTGTCCTCGGCATCGCGCCGATAGGGCTTGCTGATTAAACCTTCCCCCTGGGCCGGGCGGCCGCAGGGGGCAAGGTTTGGTGCTCTGGTTTTAGTGGTCCAGATTGTCGTGCGCGCGATCGCGCATGAAGAACGACGCAATCAGGCCCAGCGTCACACCGAACATCACGTAGTAGGCGGGCGCCATCGGCGAGCCGGTGGTCTTGATCAGCCACGTCACGATGAACTGCGCGAAGCCGCCGAAGATCATCACGGCCACGTTATAGGCCAGGGACAGGCCGACGGACCGCACGCGCGCCGGGAACAATTCCGCCATCACCGTGCTGAACACGCCGAAGAAGGCCGACACGAAGAAGCAGACCACGATCTGCACCGTCAGCAGGCGGCCGATCGACGGCGCGTCCGACAGCCAGTAGTACAGCGGGTACAGCACGATCAGATAGCCGATCAGCGAACTGATCACCAATGGACGGCGGCCGATACGGTCGGACCACGCACCCATGAACGGCGTCAACAGCACCATCAGCGCCGCGCCCGCCATCTGCACCATGAAGGTTTCCTTCATCGGCAGCTTCAAGATCTGCGTGGAATACGTCACCAGGTACGTGAACGTGATGTAGATGGACACCGTGGCGGTCACGACCAGGCCCACGCCAATCATCGTTTCGCGGGTGTGGGTCTTGATCATCTGAACGAGGCTCAGGCGCTTCACTTCACCGCGCGCGGCTGCCTGGCGGTCTTCTTCCTGCATCTGCTTGAAGACTTCGGTTTCGTCGATGTTCCGGCGGATATAGATCGCGATGGGAACAATCACCAGGCCCAGGGCGAACGGCAGGCGCCAGGCCCAGTCGGCAATCTGTTGCTGCGTGAAGAACTCGGTGATCAGCGTGCCGCAGGCCGCGCCGATCAGCAGGGCCAGCATCTGGCCGGCCATCTGCCACGACCCGTAGAAGCCGCGCTTGCCGTTGGGCGCCATTTCAATCAACAGCGCCGTGGACGTGCCAAATTCCCCGCCCGCCGAAAAGCCCTGCAACAGGCGCGCGATCAGGATGAAGATGGGGGCCAGGATGCCGGCTGCGTGGTAGGTGGGGGCCACCGTGATCAGCGCAATGGACACGGCCATCAGCGACGTCACCATCACCATGGCGGCTTTACGGCCCTTCTTGTCGCCGTACAGGCCCAGGATGATGCCGCCCACCGGGCGCATGAAAAAGCCGACGCCGAAGATGGCCGTCGTCATCAGGATGGCATTGAGCTCGCTGCCGGGCAGGTTGGGGTCGGTGGGGAAAAAGAGCTTCGCGATGATCGGCGTCATGAACGCGAACACCAGGAAGTCATACCATTCGAGGGCGTTGCCTATGACTGCGGCCACGATGTTGCGTGTGGGGACTGCTTTGTGCTGCACGGTTTCTCCTTGGGGGGCTGACTTCAATCCGGGCGACATTCTAGGCGCTTAACCCGTGAACGGTGTCAGGCGCCGTCCGAGACATGGGCGCTTCCGGGCTTTACACTTCTGTTTTTCCCAAAAAGAGAAGTGACATGAACGCGCGCACCTGGCTGGAAACGCTGGTCGGTTTCGATACCACCAGCCGCAATTCCAATCTTGCCCTGATCGAAACCGTTCGCGATTGGCTCAAGGGCCAGGGCGTCGATGCATGGCTGTCGCATAACCCCGAGCGCACCAAGGCCAACCTGTTTGCCACGCTACCGGGGCAAGACGGCGGCCAACAGGGCGGCATCGTCCTGTCGGGCCATACCGACGTGGTGCCGGTGGATGGCCAGGACTGGAGCACGGACCCGTTCAAGCTCGTTGAAAAAGACGGGCTTCTCTATGGGCGCGGCGCCTGCGACATGAAGGGCTTCATCGCCGGTTCCCTGGCGCTGGTCCCGGAATTCCTGGCCATGCCGCGCAAGAAGCCGATCCACCTGGCGTTCTCGTACGACGAAGAAGTGGGCTGCGCCGGGGCGCCGTACATGCTGGCCGACCTGCTGGAACGCGGCATCCGTCCCGACGGCTGCGTGGTGGGTGAACCCACCGGCATGCAGGTGGTGGTGGCGCACAAGGGCATCAACCTGTTCCGCTGCAAGGTGCATGGCAAGGCGGCGCACTCGTCGCTGACCCCGCGCGGCTGCAACGCCATTGAATACGCCGCCCGCCTGATCTGCCGCATTCGCGACTTGGCCGACAGCTTCAAGGCCAATGGCCCGTACGACCAGTTCTACGACGTGCCGTTCTCCACGATGACCACCAACCAGATCCGTGGCGGCATTGCGGTCAATACCATCCCCGAGCTCTGCGAATTCACCTATGAATTCCGTAACCTGCCGGGGATGCAACCGGACCAGATCCAGGCAGAAGTCGAAAAATACGTGCGTGATGAGCTGTTGCCGCGCATGAAGGCCGAATTCGCCGGCGCCACCATCGAAATCGAAACGGGCGCCGCGGCCCCGGCGTTGGAAGCCTCGGAAGAAGCCGCCATTACCCAGTTGGTGCGCGCGCTGACCGAAGACCGCAGCACCCGCAAGGTGGCTTACGGCACGGAAGCCGGTTTGTTCCAGGGCATCGGCATTCCCACGGTGGTCTGCGGCCCGGGCCATATCGAACAGGCCCACAAGCCCGATGAATTTGTGGCGATGGATCAAATGGCGTCGTGCGAGACCTTCCTGCGCCGCCTGGGCCAGTCGCTCTAAGTGTTTGCCGAGCCAGGCCGGGGACGGGTTCTCCGGCCCCGGCTTGGCTCGGGTCAGGTAAAATGACGGGTTGCAAACCGGATTTGCGGCCGGCAGTGGCTTGCCGTGATACCGGGGGAGATGCTTGGTGAAACCTTACGACTTTCCGGATGCCAAGGGCCACTTCGGTCCCTATGGCGGTGTTTTCGTGGCGGAAACGCTGATGCACGCGCTCGACGAGCTGCGGGCTGCCTATGACCATTACCGTGTCGATCCCGCCTTCCTGGAAGAGTTCAACTACGAACTCAAGCACTTTGTTGGCCGGCCCAGCCCGGTCTACCACGCCCGCCGCTGGTCGGAAATGCTGGGCGGCGCACAGATCTGGTTCAAGCGCGAAGACCTGAACCACACCGGCGCGCACAAGGTCAACAACTGCATCGGCCAGGCGCTGCTGGCCAAGCGCATGGGCAAGCCCCGCGTCATCGCCGAAACCGGCGCCGGTCAGCACGGCGTGGCCACGGCCACGGTGGCGGCCCGCTACGGCATGGAATGCGTCGTCTACATGGGCAGCGAAGACATCCGCCGCCAGGCGTCCAACGTCTATCGCATGAAGCTGCTGGGCGCCACGGTCGTACCCGTCACGTCCGGTTCGCGCACCCTGAAAGACGCGCTGAACGAAGCCATGCGCGACTGGGTCACCAACATCGAAAACACGTTCTACATCATCGGCACGGTAGCGGGTCCTGACCCCTATCCCCGCATGGTGCGCGACTTCCAAACCGTCATCGGCAACGAATGCCTGACGCAAATGCCCGAAGTCATCGGCCGCCAGCCCGACTATGTCGTGGCGGCGGTGGGCGGCGGTTCCAACGCCATGGGCATCTTCCATCCCTATATTCCCTACGAAAACGTGCGCCTGATCGGCGTCGAAGCCGCGGGCGAGGGCATGGAAAGCGGCAAGCACGCCGCATCGCTGGCGGCTGGCCAAGTGGGCGTGCTGCACGGCAATCGCACCTATGTCATGCAGAACGCCGACGGCCAGGTGCAAGAGACCCATTCCGTCTCGGCAGGCCTGGACTATCCCGGCGTCGGCCCCGAACACGCCTGGCTGAAGGATTCCGGCCGCGCGGAATACGCGGGGATCACCGACGATGAAGCCCTGAAGGCCTTCCACGACTGCTGCCGCATCGAAGGCATCATGCCTGCGCTGGAGTCGTCGCACGCCATCGCTCAAGCCGTGAAGATGGCCACCACGCTGCCGCGTGACGCCGTCATCCTGGTCAATTTGTCGGGCCGCGGCGACAAAGACATGCATACCGTCGCCGAACGTGCCGGTATCGAGCTCTAACAACATGACAACTCGCATTGATCGTATCGCTGCGGCCTTCGCTCGCACCGCCGAATCCGGCCGTGCCGCGGCGCTGATTCCCTACATCGCGGCTGGCGACCCTTCGCCCGCGGCCACGGTGGCCCTGATGCACGCGCTGGTCGAGGCCGGTGCCGACGTCCTCGAACTGGGGGTGCCGTTCTCTGACCCCATGGCCGATGGTCCCGTGATTCAACGCGCGGCCGATCGCGCCATTGCCCAAGGCGTGGGCCTGGCCCGCGTGTTGGAACTGGTGGCCGAATTCCGTCAGCGCGATACCCAAACGCCGGTGGTGTTGATGGGCTACGCCAATCCCATCGAACGCATGGGCCAGTCCGAATTCGCCGCCAACGCCGAACGCGCTGGCGTGGATGGCGTGCTGGTCGTGGACTATCCGCCGGAAGAAGTCATCGAATTCGCGTCGACGCTGGGCGCGCACGGCATTGCCCCAATTTTTCTCTTGGCCCCCACCTCGACCGAGGCGCGCATCAAGGCCGTGGCGCAAGTGGCGCGCGGCTATGTGTATTACGTGTCGCTCAAGGGCGTCACGGGCGCGGGCTCCTTGAATACCGACGACGTCGCCGAGCGCGTGGCGGTCATTCGCCGCCACATGGGCAGCATTCCGGTGGGCGTGGGCTTCGGCATCCGCGACGCCGAAAGCGCCCAGCGCGTGGCGCGCGTGGCCGACGCGGTGGTCATCGGCAGCAAACTGATTGAAACGATGGAGCAGGCGGTGGCGGACGCCCCGGCTGCCCAGCAAACCAACGCCGCAGTCACCGCCGCCAGCGGCTGGCTGCGCACCATCCGGCAAGCGCTGGATCAAGTAAAACGAGACGGCGCGTCGGCCTGAGCGGCCGTGCGCGACCTCTAACGGGATGAAAAATCAATGAGCTGGATCGAAAAACTCCTGCCTCCTCGCATCAATAAAAACAGCGACAGCGGCGCCCGCCGCGTCCCGGAAGGCCTGTGGGTGAAATGCCCGTCGTGCGAATCGGTGCTGTACAGCGAAGACCTGGCCGCTAACCTGCACGTGTGCCCCAAGTGCGATCACCACATGCGTATTGGCGCCCGCGCCCGCATCGATTCGCTGCTGGATATGGAAGGCCGGGTTGAAATTGGCCAGAACACGCGGTCCGTGGATTCGCTGAAGTTCAAGGACACCCGCAAGTATCCCGAGCGCCTGCAAGAGGCCGTCAAGCAAACCGGTGAGTCCGACGCGCTGGTGGTCATGAGCGGTTCCATTCGCGGTGTGCCGGCCACCCTGGCCTGCTTTGAATTCGAGTTCATGGGCGGGTCGATGGGTTCGGTCGTGGGCGAACGTTTCGCGCGTGGCGCCCAGGCTGCCCTGGACAACAAAACGTCGTTCATCTGCGTGGCCGCTTCGGGTGGCGCGCGCATGCAGGAGAGCCTGCTGTCGCTGATGCAGATGGCCAAGACGAATGCCATGCTGACCCGCCTGTCGGCGGCCGGCTTGCCGTTCATCAGCGTGCTGACCGCCCCCACCATGGGCGGCGTATCGGCCAGCTTCGCCTTCATGGGCGATGTCGTGATTGCCGAGCCCAAGGCGCTGATCGGCTTTGCCGGCCCGCGCGTGATCGAGCAGACGGTGCGCGAGAAACTGCCCGAAGGCTTCCAGCGTTCGGAGTTCCTGCTGCAAAAGGGCGCGATCGATATGGTGATTGATCGCCGCCAACTGCGCGAGGAAATCGCGCGCTTGCTGGCCTTGCTGACCAATCAGCCGGCGGACGTCGTGACAGCCTGACCCACCGCGCACGGGCCGTTGGCAAGCTTGCCAGCCCCAAGCGCAATAGAAAAAATGCCGTCGTCAGCGTAGCTTGCGACGGCATTTTCATTCAGGGGAGTGTGGGGTTTGTGACGCTGCTTACCGGATCTCGTTTCGATTGTGACTGCGCTTTTCGGAACAGTGTTTTCCAGCACGATTGTGTTGCCTTATTGCGACAAGGCGCAAGCCATCCGGCCCGTATTTTGCTATGTTGCCGGTTAGTCCCAGATATACACGGAGTTAGCTTCATGCTGTCGACCAAAAAGAAACTGCTCACACGCCTTGTCGGTTTGGCATTGGCTGGCGCGGCCACGATGGCCAGCGCCCAATCCTCGGAAGGCACCCAGGGTGGCGTGAGCCTGCATTACGGCATCGGTGACCATTACAAGCGCCTGACGTTGAACTACGAGACCCCGTCGGTCTGGACGTACCATTTTGGCGGCAATTGGGGGCGCCTGGATCTCACGCCCGAGATCGGCGCGTCGTACTGGCAGGCGGATGGCTCGCGTTCGCCGGGCCACGTCTGGCAACTGAACGCGATCCCCATGTTCCGTTGGTGGACGGGCGAGCGCTTCTACCTTGAAGCCGGTATCGGCGCCACCTTGTTCTCCAGCACGCGCTTTGCCGACGAGAACATCAGCACTGCCTTCCAGTTTGGCGACCACGTCGGCTTGGGCTTTTTGGTGACCCCGAACAACCGGATCGGCCTTCGTTACTCGCACTTCTCCAACGCCAGCATCAAGCGGCCCAACCCCGGCCTGGACGTGGTGCAGTTGACCTACACGTATCAGTTCTGACAGTTCTGCTTCCCCGCTGGGCAGAATGTGAAAAACCCTCGTCGCCGAGGGTTTTTTTTCGTCCTGCGTTTGCCGACAGGCTTCGGTCGGCTACGACCGGCAAAAAAAAGACCGCCCGGTGTTAACGGGCGGTCTCTTGTCGCTTAGCGCCTAGCGCTTCGTGGCTTAGTGGCGCACGGCGTAGTGGCGCACGGCTTAGTGGCGCGTTTCGACTTGAACCAGGGGTTCGTTCGACACGGCAGCAACCGGCTTGCGCTCACGGCCCAGACGGGTCGGCGTGTGCGCCGCGGCGATGCGCAGCTGGGTTTGGGCGTGGCGGTCCGGATCGGTTTCCACCCACTTCAAACCAGCGGCGTTGACCACTTCGTGCAGGGCTTGCGCCTTGGCCGACGGAGTCGTTGCCGGCATCACGATGGCTTGAGCATCGGACGCTGCGGGGGCAACCGGAGCTGCCGCCGTCACAACGGGTTCTACTGCTGCGGCGGCTTGCACAGGCTGTTCAGCGGGCGCTTGGACCGGCGCGGCAGGTTCCACGGCGACCGGCTGGGTCACTTGAGGAGCTGCTTGCACAGGCCGGGCCACCGGTTCGACGGCGGTTTGCACCGGCTCGGCCTTGGCGGCTTCGGCGGGCGTTTCAGCCGGGCTGGTAACTACCGCAGCCGAGGTTTCGCCCTGGGTTTGTGCGGGGGCTTCAACCTGGGCTTGAGTCGGGACCTGAATCGGGGCCTGGGCCGGCGCTTCAACCTTCACGGTTTCAACCGGTTTGGACTCGACGACTTGGGCTTCCGTCACCTTGGTTTCGACGACCTGCGTCGGTGCTACCGGGGCAGCGGGGGCGGTTTCCACGCCAGCGACCGGGGCGGATTCCACCGGGGCTGCCGACGCTGCGGGAACCGCGGCGTTGTCGGCTTGGTCGGCGGATTCATCATCCGAACCATCATCCAGTTGCTCGTCGCTACCAGCCAGGCCGGCTTCGTCCTGACTGCGGCGGCCACGACGGCTGCGGCGGCGGCGGCGCTTGCGTTCCGGATCGGCAGCGCCTTCGGCGCCTTCACCCATGGGCATGCCGTCGGCGGTTTGCTCGGCGGCGTCAGCGGCTTCGGCCGAGGTGTCGGCGGCGGGCTTGGTGTCGGGCAGGGCGGTCGCTACAGACTGCGCCAGCGCGGCCACCATGCTTTCCTGTTCGCTCATCGGCGCGTCGGACTGGCCTTCTTCGCGGCGGTTGCGGCCACGGCCACGGCGGCGGTTGCGGCCGGCGCCGGCGTCGTCGCCATTGGCTTGGTCAGCCTGATCGGGGCGGTTCGACGCCAGGGCGGCTTGCGCTACCTGACCGTCGCGGTCGCCTCGGGCCTCGTTGCGGTTGCCGCGATCGCCACGTTCGCCGCGCTCACCTTCGCCGCGACGGTTGCCGCGAGCGTGATGACGGCCGCCTTCGCTGCCTTCGGCGCCTTCGCCGCGCGATTCGCCACGGCGGTTGTTGCGGTTGCGGTCCGAACCATGGCGTTCGCCACGGCGTTCCTGGCCGTCATGGCCAGTGCGACCCTTGCCACGGCCGGAGGCGTTGCGCTTGGCGCTGTCTTCGGTGGTGGTGGCGGGGGCCGGTTTGGCGGCTTCGGAGCCACCGGTCAGCCATCCAACCAGGCGCTTGAACAAGCCACCCAGGCCACCGGCGGCGGCCGGAGCAGCAGGGGCGGCGACGGGAGCGGCGGGCGTCGAAACCGGAGCGGGCTGCGAGGGCGTAATGCCCTTGACCAGTGCTTCCGGGCGAGCCTTGATTTCGCTTTCGCGCGGCTGCCAGGGAGCATCCGTGGCGGGCGCTTCAACCAGCTCGAAGCTGGTCTTCAGCTCTTCCAGGCGCGGATCGTCGTGGCGCAGGCGCTCAATGTGGTGATGCGGCGTTTCCAGATGCTTGTTCGGGATCAGCATCAGGTTGACCTTCAGGCGGGCTTCCATCTTGGTGATGTCGGCGCGCTTTTCGTTCAGAAGGTAGGTGGCGACATCCACCGGCACCTGGGCGTGGACCGCCGCGGTGTTTTCCTTCATGGCCTCTTCTTGCAGCAGGCGCAGTACGTGCAGAGCGCTGGATTCGGCATCGCGGATCACGCCGGTGCCGTTGCAGCGCGGGCAGGTGATGTGCGAGCCTTCGTTCAGGGCCGGGCGCAGGCGCTGACGCGACAGTTCCATCAGGCCAAAGCGCGAAATCTTGCCCATTTGTACGCGGGCACGGTCGAAATGGAGGGCGTCACGCAGGCGCTGTTCAACGGCGCGCTGGTTCTTGCTGTCTTCCATGTCGATGAAGTCGATGACGATCAGGCCGCCCAAGTCGCGCAAGCGCAACTGGCGGGCCACTTCGTCGGCCGCTTCGGAGTTGGTGCGCAGCGCGGTTTCCTCGATGTCTGCGCCGCGCGTGGAGCGGGCGGAGTTCACGTCGACGGAAACCAGGGCTTCGGTGTGGTCGATCACGATGGCGCCGCCCGAGGGCAGTTGCACCGTGCGCGAATACGCCGTTTCAATCTGGTGTTCGATCTGGAAACGCGAGAACAGCGGGATGTCGTCACGGTAGCGTTTGACGCGCTGGACGTTGTCCGGCATCACCACGCTCATGAAGGCGGTGGCCTGGTCGGCGATCTCGTCGGTATCGATCAGGATCTCGCCGATTTCGGGCGAGAAATAATCGCGGATGGCCCGGATGACCAGGCTGGATTCCAGATAGATGAGGATCGGCGCGGAGTTGTCGCGGGCGGCGCCGTCGATGGCGGTCCACAGCTGCATCAGGTAGGACAAGTCCCACTGGAGCTCTTCGACGTTGCGGCCGATGCCGGCGGTGCGAGCAATGATGCTCATACCCTGGGGCAGATCAAGCTGCTCCATGGTGTCGCGCAGTTCCTGGCGGTCTTCACCCTCGACGCGGCGCGAAACACCGCCGCCACGGGGGTTGTTGGGCATCAGGACCAGATAGCGGCCAGCCAGCGAGATGAACGTGGTCAGGGCTGCGCCCTTGTTGCCGCGTTCTTCCTTTTCGACCTGAACGATCAGTTCCTGGCCTTCGCGCAGCGCATCCTGGATGCGGGCGCTACGGACATCGACGCCTTCCTTGAAGAAGCTGCGAGCAACTTCCTTGAAGGGCAGAAAGCCGTGACGGTCTTCACCGTAGTTGACGAAGCAAGCTTCCAGGCCGGGTTCGATCCGGGTAATGACACCTTTGTAGATGTTGCCTTTGCGTTGTTCGCGGCCGGCAGTCTCGATGTCGAGGTCGATGAGTTTTTGCCCATCAACGATAGCGACGCGTAATTCTTCCTGATGCGTCGCATTGAACAGCATGCGCTTCATGAGAGGGTTTCTCCGTTGTCATGACGCGCCGATATCGGCGCGTGACCTCGGGTCACTCGGGCTGCGGCTGAAGCGGGCAAGAAATGCGGACCGTACCTGGGCGGCGCCCAGGCGTATCCGCCGCGGGTCAGGCGGGCACGTCGTGCCGTGGGGCACGGGGTTCTGTCAGCAGGAGGGTCAGCTTCACTGAATGTGGTTTGACGGAAAAATTGCTGTGAACGGCAGTTGCGGTCGGATTGGTTGCCTACACGCAGCTGGTGCTTTAAATATGCGACGATTCTTGCAGTGCTTCAGAGCCGCTTGCGGCATGCAACGGACCTGCTGGGACAGCGGGCAAAGTGAATGCCACACCACTATCCGGCAGGGCGCGGTTGCGCCGGCGACCAAGAGACCCAGGGGTTGAATCAGCAGGCAGTACAATGGCGGCCCGCGCGCTCGACGGAGTTGCGTACTTGTTTGCATCTCTACGCCAGGCGGCTAGTTCAGCCCCTTAAGGCTGTCCCGATTATATGTCGCTTTCCGCAATGCGCAAAGAAACTTCCTCCCCCATATCCCCCTCTAAAGCCGCCCCCGCCGTCCGTATGGTGGAGGTCGATGGCGAACACGCCGGCCAGCGTCTGGACAACTTCCTGATGCGCTTGTGCAAGGGCGTTCCAAAAACGCATATCTACAAAGCCATCCGTGGCGGCGAAGTGCGCGTAAACAAGGGACGCATCTCGGTCGACTATCGCATCGTTGAAGGCGACATCGTCCGCATTCCGCCCTTGCGTTTGCCTGATCCGGGCAAGCCCCGCCCCGTGCCCGGCGCGGAATTTCCGATCGTGTTCGAAGACGATGCGCTGCTGGTCGTGGACAAGCCGGCCGGGGTCGCGGTGCACGGCGGCAGCGGCGTGTCGTTCGGGGTGATCGAGCAACTGCGCGCGGCGCGGCCGGACGCCAAGTTTCTTGAACTGGTGCATCGCCTGGACCGGGAAACGTCCGGGCTGCTTATGGTGGCCAAGAAGCGCAGCGCCTTGCTGGCCTTGCACGCCATGCTGCGCGAAGGCAAGGGCGACAAGCATTACCTGGCCCTGGTTGAAGGCGACTGGGTGAACGACCGCCAACACATCAAGCTGGGCTTGTCCAAATGGACCACCCAGTCCGGTGAGCGCCGCGTCAAGGTGGACCCCGACGGTCAGACGGCGCACACCATCATCACGCTCAAGCAGCGTTTCGGCAGTTACAGTCTGGTCGACGCGGAACTGCGCACGGGTCGGACCCATCAAATCCGGGTGCACTTGGCGGCCAGCGGCTTTCCCATCGTGGGCGACGATAAATACGGCCATGATGATGTGCGCGCCGAATTCTCGCGCATGGGCTTTGGCCGGATGTTCCTGCACGCCCACCAATTGACGTTGGCCCATCCGGTAACTGGCGAGCCCATGACGCTTACCGCCGAGCTGCCCCCTGCCTGCCAAAAACTACTGAAACAACTGGAGTCGGTCTGATTATGTCGTCGTATTCGCTGGTCGTTTTTGACTGGGATGGCACCCTGATGGACTCCACGCACAGCATCGTGGCCGCCATTCAGGGCGCGTGCCGCGACCTGGAACTGGCGGTGCCCTCGACGTCCGAGGCAAGCTGGGTGATTGGTCTGTCCCTGGAAAGCGCATTGCGTCGCGCCGTGCCGGAACTGACGCAGGCCATGATGCCGCGCTTCCTGGAACGCTATCGCACGCACTATCTGCTGCGCGATCCCGAGCTGCGCCTGTTTGACGGCATCCCTGAGTTGCTGACCGAACTGGCCGGCCAGAACGTGCGCTTGGCCGTGGCTACCGGCAAAAGCCGGGTGGGCTTGACCCGCGCCCTGGCCGCGACCGGTCTGGGGCCCTTGTTTGACGCCACCCGCACGGCTGATGAAACCTTCAGCAAGCCGCATCCCGCCATGTTGCATGAGCTGATGCAGGAATTGGACGTGGAACCTGACCGCGTGGTGATGGTGGGCGACACCTCGCACGACCTGCAGATGGCGGTCAACGCGGGCGTGCATGGCTTGGGGGTGACGTATGGGGCCCATACCGTGAAGGAACTTGAGGGTTGCGCGCCCCAGGCCGTATTGGATAGCGTGCCGCTCGTGCGCGATTGGCTGTTGCCCCGCGTGTCGGCAAGCGCCTGATTGCTAAATGGTCGCGTTTGGCCAGATACATGGCCAGCCACGGCCGGGAACGTCTGGCGTCGCGACCAGTCAATCTGAACATGCCCACCCGCTGGCGTGCCGCCGCGGAATATCATGGGGCGGCGCAACGTCTATGCGTTGCGCAGGGTGCTGCCATGGCTGGCCTGCGCCGAACCGGAGACCACGATGTTGATACGCAAGCCCGACGATATTCTTCCGTCCGAAATCACCGACGAGGCGGTCTGGCGCTCGCGCCGCGAATTGATGCTGCGTGCCGGGGTGACGGCAGCAGCCGTGGGCCTGTCCGGCTGGGCCTCCCGCAGCGCCTTCGCGCAGGACGCCGGGGCCTTGCCTGGCAAGTCCAACGCCGCGCTCAGTGTGATGGACAAGCAAACCTCGCTGGCCGACATCACGTCCTACAACAACTACTACGAATTCGGGCTCGACAAGGGCGATCCCGCCGCCCGCGCAGGCAAGTTGCAGACCCGCCCCTGGAGCGTCAGCGTCGAGGGCGAAGTCGGCAAGCCGCGCACATTCACCATTGAAGAGCTGCTCAAGCTGGCGCCCATGGAAGATCGCGTCTATCGCCTGCGCTGTGTCGAGGGCTGGTCCATGGTGATTCCGTGGGTGGGGTATTCGGTGTCGGAGCTGCTCAAGCAGGTCGAACCCACGGGCAATGCCAAGTACGTGGAATTCGTGACCGCGGTGCAGCGCGAGAACATGCCCGGCGTGCGCGCCGGCGTCCTGGACTGGCCGTATGTGGAAGCCTTGCGCATCGATGAGGCCATGAATCCGCTGGCCATGCTGGTGTTCGGCCTGTACGGCAAGGTCTTGCCCAACCAGAACGGCGCGCCCTTGCGGCTGGCCGTGCCATGGAAGTATGGCTTCAAGTCGGCCAAGTCCCTGGTGAAGATTCGTTTGGTGGAGAAAATGCCGGAGTCGTCTTGGGTCAAGGCGGCGCCGCAGGAATACGGCTTTTACGCCAACGTGAACCCCAATGTGCCCCATCCCCGCTGGAGCCAGGCCACCGAGCGCCGCATTGGCGAAGACGGGCTCTTCACGCCCAAGCGCAAAACCCTGATGTTCAATGGCTACGGCGAGCAGGTGGCCTCGCTCTACCAGGGCATGGACCTGAAAGCGAATTACTGACATCGACATGTCCGAGGCCTCTACCCAGCCTGCGGGCGCGCCGCCGCGCAAGGCGCAGCTTTCCGCCAAGACCGTGGGCCGCTTCAAGCCCTTGTTGTTCCTGCTGGGCCTGGCGCCGTTCGCGCGCTGGATCTGGCTGGGTCTGGACAATGGCTTGACGGCGAACCCGGTTGAGTTCCTGACCCGCTCGTCCGGCACGTGGACCCTTGTATGCCTGCTGGTCACCCTGGCGATCACGCCCTTGCGCCGCTTGACGGGGCAGCCCGCGCTGGTGCGCGTGCGGCGCATGTGCGGCCTGTTTGCCTTCTTCTACGGCGCCATGCATTTCATGGCATGGGTGTGGTGGGACCGGGGCCTGGATCCCCAAGCCATGTTGCAGGATATAGCCGAACGTCCTTTCATTACGGTGGGGTTCGCCGCCTTCGTGCTGATGACGGCGCTGGCCGCCACGTCCACCCAATGGGCCATGCGCCGGCTCGGCAAGCGCTGGCAGCAGTTGCATCGAGCCATCTATGCCATCGGCCTGCTTGCGGTGCTGCACTTCTGGTGGCACAAGGCCGGCAAGAACGACTTCACCGAGCCTGTCTTGTATGCGGCCGTGCTGGCCTTGCTGCTGGGCTGGCGCATCGTGGGGTGGTGGCGCCGCAAGGGCTAGCGTAGCCAGCGCCAGCGGTGGTTTCGGCTACCTGTTACCGCTACAGCATGGCCAGCATGATGGCGGCGGTTTCCGCATCCGGCTGGCCGTCGTGCAGGGCAGGCCGGTAGTGCATCTGAAACGCCGCCAGCGTGTTGATGGTGGCCCGATCCAGCACGCCGTCCTGCGGGCAGGCATACCCTAGGCGCTGCAATTGCTTCTGAAACCAGGCCACATCGGGCATGCCTTGCATTTGCAGGCGTGCCAGGTGCTCGGCTGCTCCGGTCTCGTCGTACCAGCGCCCGATGCCCGCAGTGGCCAGTGCCTTCCAGGGAAACAGCGGCCCAGGATCCACCTTGCGCTGCGGCGCGATGTCGCTATGGCCCACCACGTTTTCGGGGGCGATGCCGTGGCGTTGAATAAGATCGCGCAGCAGAATGGTCAGCGCGCGCACCTGGCGGTCGTTGTAGGCATGCCAGACGGGCTTGCCGTCAGCCCCTTCGGTCCAGCCCGGGTTGACGATTTCGATGCCGATCGACGTGCTGTTCATGGCGATGTTGCCGTACCAGGAACTGGCGCCGGCATGCCATGCGGCACGATTTTCATCCACCAGGCGGTAGGCGCGGCCAGAGTCTGCAATCAGGTAGTGCGAGCTGACCTTGCCGCGCGACAGCAGCTTGATCGATGTCGGGTCGTCGACGCTGGTGTAGTGCAGGACGATGCTGCGCACGCGGCTGGCCTGGCTGACGGCAGTGATTGAGGTGTCCAGGTCCAGCCCGGCCGGTCCGCGCGTGGCGCAGCCGGCCAGCACTGCCGTGGCCAGCAGGGTGGTGATAAGGCGTAGCATCGATCAGCGGGCCAGATAGAGGAACAGCGTGGGCAGCTTGTCCAGTTGGGGCGCGGGCAGTTTTTTCCAGTCGGCGATGGTGTGCGTGACCACCCATTCGTCGGCGGTGGTGACCGAGCGCGCCACGCACAGCTTGGTGTCGCCTTTCAGGCTGGCCAGCAGCGTGGCGAACATGGCGGCGTTGCGATAGGGCGTTTCGATCAGCAACTGGGTCTGATTGTGCTTGGCGGAATGCTGCTCCCAGGCCTTCAGTTGCTTGGCGCGCTCGGCGGCATCCACCGGCGCGTAGCCATGGAAGGCGAAGCGCTGCCCGTCCAGCCCACTGGCCATGAGGCCCAGCAAGATGGACGAGGGGCCGACCCAAGGCCGGACCGGTATTCCCAGGCGATGGGCGGCGTCGACAACCTTGGCGCCCGGGTCAGCGACGGCCGGGCAACCGGCCTCGGATACCAGGCCGATCTCGGCCCCTTGCTTCACCGGCGCCAGCCAGGCGTTGATCTGGCCGGCGTCGATCTTGTCGGTCAGGGTGTGTATGGTGATTTCTTGCAGCGGGCGGGTAGTGCCGATCAGCTTGAGAAAAGCGCGCGCGGTCTTGGCGTTTTCGGCGATGTAGGTGTCCAGTCGACCGGCCAATGCGCGCACGTCGGCCGGCAGCCAGCGCTCGGGCGGGGCGGCGCCCAGGCCGACGGGAATCAGGTGCAGGGCGCCGTTCATGCTGGTGCGCCCGGGGCGTCCAGCGGGTCTAGCCCGAACTGCGCCAGCATGCGCGTCAGCGCGATCAGCGGCAGCCCGATAATGGCGGTCGGGTCATCGCTCTGGATGCTTTCCATCAGGGCGATGCCCAGGCTTTCCGCCTTGGCGCTGCCTGCGGTATCGTAAGGTTCTTCGGCGCGCAGATAGGCGTCGATGGCGGAGTCCGACAACTGGCGGAAGCGGCAGAGCGTAACGATGTCGGCTTTTTCCACCCGTTGGCCGTCCGTGACCGCCAGAGCGCTGTGAAATGCCACGGTTTGCCCTGACAACGTGCGTAATTGCGCTTGGGCGCCGGGAAAATTCCCCGGTTTGCCGATAGGCTGGCCATCAATGGTGGCCACCTGATCCGACCCGATCACGATGCTGCCCGGGTGCTTGGCCGCCACGGCCATGGCCTTGGCAACCGATAACCGCAGGGCCAGTGCTTCAGGCGTTTCCCCGGGGTGTGGCGTTTCGTCTACATCGGGGGAAATGGCGGTAAAGGGCAGGCGCAGGCGTGACAGCAATTCCTTGCGGTAACGCGAGCTGGACGCGAGGATCAGGCTAGGCTTTGAAGGCATTCGGTATTTGACGTGTAAGCGTAAGTCGCAGTATTATCTAACGTTTTGCGGGATTTTTGCAGCCGGAAGTGGAAGGTAAGGCGGAAGGCAAAGCAAACGGCTAAGGCAAAAAGCTAAGGCAAAGTCCCGCGAATGCAAAGGATTGATCATCAAGCGCATCGATGCATTCGCATTTGCCCATAGTGGCAGGGAAGCGCAAGGCACCATACCTCTTGTGCGGTTTACGCGCGCGGTTGAAGGGTTACCTGAACAACCGCTGGGCGATGCCGGGCTTGTGACATGGTCCGTGCGCGGCGAGATTGGTAAGTCGGGGCTGTTGCTTGGCCGGCCGCTTCTGCATGTTCATGTGCAAGCGAATCCGGTGCTGGTGTGCCAGCGGTGCAATGTACCGTTTGTCTATCCGGTCGATAGCGAAGTCCTCTTGCAGCTGGTTAAGTCTGAATCCGATCTTGATGATGGTTTTACCAACGGTGATGTCACCGACGGTTCTGCCGGCAGCGACGACGAAGACGAAGAAGGAAATGGTTTTGTGTCCAACCAACCTGAAAAGGTGGTGGGTTCGCATCACTTTGATCTGCTGGCCCAGATCGAAGATGAGCTCATTCTGAGCGTTCCGTATGTGCCCAAGCATGATGTATGCCCGGGCGCGCAGGCCAACGTCAGCGAAGTTCCTGAAGAACCCGCTGTCAAGCGTCCGTCGCCGTTTGCGGTGCTGGAACAACTGAAGCACAAAGATTGAGATCAACATCGGGCCGCATCGCGTACAATGCGCCCCGTTTCTAGGAGTCATCATGGCCGTTCAACAAAACAAGAAGTCCCCCTCCAAGCGCGGTATGCACCGTTCGCACGATTTTCTGGTTGCTCCGTCGACCGCCATCGAGCCGAACACCGGTGAAACCCACCTGCGTCACCACATCAGCCCCAATGGCTTCTACCGTGGCCGCAAGGTCCTGAAGACCAAGGCCGACGAATAAGGCCCCCGGGCCGAACTCGTACTCGGACCAATTCGGCTGAGCGCTGATACCTGGCACCCGTGATACGCATCGCCATAGACTGTATGGGCGGAGACTTCGGTCTGCCCGTCACGATTCCGGCTGCGATCGAGTTCGCCCGGCAATTTCCGGATACCCGGCTATTGCTGGTCGGGCTTCCCGACGCGATCGAAGCGGCGCTCTCCGAGCACCGCGACGTTGCGCGCGATCGTATGGAAATCGTGGCGGCTTCTGAAGTCGTCACCATGGACGACCCTGTCGAGGTCGCCCTGCGCCGCAAAAAAGACTCCTCCATGCGCCTGGCCGCCCAGTCCGTCAAGGATGGGCGCGCCGACGCCTGCGTTTCCGCGGGCAATACCGGCGCGTGGATGGCCATTTCACGCTACGTGCTCAAGACGCTGGACGGCATTGACCGCCCCGCGATCGCCACGTCCATTCCGAACCAGACGGGCCGCGCCACCACGGTGCTGGACCTGGGCGCGAATGTGGACTGCACAGCCGAGCACCTTCTGCAATTCGCCATCATGGGCGCCGCGCTGTCGCAGGCGGTGGACCATCGTGAGAACCCCACCGTGGGCTTGCTCAACATCGGCGAAGAAGTCATCAAGGGCAACGAAGTCGTCAAGGAAGCCGCCGAGCTTCTGCGCGGCAGCCCCTTGAATTTCTACGGCAACGTGGAAGGCAACGACATCTTCAAGGGCACGGTCGACGTCGTCGTCTGCGACGGCTTTGTCGGCAACGTCGTGCTCAAGTCCGTTGAAGGGCTGGCGAAGATGCTGTCCAGCATCATCCACGAAGAGTTCAAACGCAATATTTTCACGTTGCTGGCCGGGGCTATCGCCAAGCCCGTGCTGAACCGCCTGCGCAACCGCGTCGATAACCGCCGCTACAACGGCGCGGCGTTGTTGGGCCTGCGCGGCGTGGTCATCAAGAGCCACGGTTCCGCGGATGTCTACGCCTACGGTTTTGCATTGCAGCGCGCCCGTGAAGCCGTAGTGAGTAAACTGCTGGAGCGCACCGCTCAGACGGTCGCTCAGATTACCAAGCGCGTTCAGTCGGAAGAGGGCGCCGCAACGCCTCCCGCGAACGTGGCTGGGGACACCGCTTGATGGATACCGCAATGAAATATTCCGCAATCGCGGGCACCGGCAGTTTCTTGCCGGAACGCGTGGTTTCGAATGACGAACTGGCTGCGGAACTGGCGACGCGCGATATCGCCACGTCCGATGAATGGATCGTCGAGCGCACGGGCATCCGTCAGCGCCACCTTGCCGAGCGTGGCGTCACGACCAGCCAGCTTGCCACCGAGGCGTCGCGTCGTGCGCTGGCCGACGCGGGCGTTGAAGCGTCCGACGTGGACCTGATCATCGTCGCGACCTCCACCCCCGATTTCGTATTCCCCAGCACCGCCTGCCTGGTGCAGGCCAATCTGGGCGCCAAGGGCTCTGCCGCGTTCGACGTGCAGGCCGTGTGCAGCGGCTTTGTCTATGCGCTCACCACCGCCGACAGCTTCATTCGCGCGGGCCGCGCCCGTTGCGCGCTGGTGATCGGCGCGGAAGTGTTCTCCCGCATCCTGGACTGGAACGACCGCAGCACTTGCGTGCTGTTCGGCGACGGCGCGGGCGCCGTGGTGCTGAAAGCATCCGACGAGCCGGGCATCATGGCCGCGCAGTTGCACGCCGACGGCAGCCAGATGAAGATCCTGAGCGCCGCGGGCAACGTGGCCTATGGCGACGTTACTGGCGATCCGTTCCTGCGCATGGATGGCCAGGCCGTCTTCAAGCAGGCCGTCACCGTGCTGGACCGTTCGGCGCGCGACACGTGCGCGGAAGCCGGAATTGAACTCGCGGATGTCGACTGGCTGATTCCTCACCAGGCCAATGTGCGTATCCTGAATTTCCTGGCACGCAAACTGGCCGTGCCGGTCGAGAAAGTCGTCATCACTGTTGATAGTCACGCCAACACGTCGGCCGCCAGCGTGCCGCTGGCGCTGGATGCCGCGCGCCGCGATGGCCGCGTCAAGCCCGGCCAGCTCATTCTGATGCAAGGCGTGGGTGGCGGATTCACCTGGGGCTCGGTACTGGCCCGCATGTAAGCGCGCGCCCAGGCGGGTGGCGCGACATGCGCCGCCGCCGAACGCGCGCCCGACATTCCAAACAGACACTGAATCAATTCAACCGGTTAATCATGAAAATTGCTTTTGTCTTTCCCGGCCAAGGGTCGCAGGCTGTCGGTATGCTGGATGCCTGGTCGGGCGTCGCTGCCGTCACGGACACCGTGGCGCGCGCCTCCGAGGCCTTGGGCCAGGACCTGGGCGCCCTGATCGCGCAAGGTCCGGCGGACCAGCTCAATCTGACCACGAACACGCAACCCGCCATGTTGACGGCCGGTGTGGCGTTCTATGCTGCCTGGACGGCCGCTGGCGGCCGCAAGCCCGACGTCGTCGCGGGCCACAGCCTGGGTGAATACGCGGCGTTGACCGCGGCAGGTTCGCTGACGCTGGAAGACGCTGTGCGCCTGGTGCGCGTGCGCGCTGACGCCATGCAGGCCGCCGTGCCCGTGGGTACGGGCGCCATGGCTGCCATCCTGGGCCTGGACGACGATGCCGTGCGCGCCGCGTGTGCCGCCGCCGCCCAAGGTGAAGTCGTCGAAGCCGTCAACTTCAATGCGCCCGCGCAGGTTGTGATCGCCGGCCACAAGGCCGCTGTCGAACGCGCCTGCGAACTGGCCAAGGCCGCGGGCGCCAAGCGCGCGCTGTTGCTGCCCGTGTCCGCACCGTTCCACTCCAGCCTGCTCAAGCCCGCCGCCGACGTGCTGGCTGGCGCGCTGGCGAACGCGACCGTGTCCGCGCCGCAAATCCAGGTCATCAACAACGTCGACGTGGCCTCGCCCACGGAACCCGGTGCAATCCGGGATGCGCTGGTGCGTCAGGCATGGCATCCTGTGCGCTGGGTTGAAACCCTGCGCGCCATGAAGGCGCAAGGCGTCACGCACGTTATCGAATGCGGTCCCGGCAAAGTGCTGGCCGGCTTGACCAAGCGCATTGATCCCGAATTTACTGGCCTGGCCATTACCGATCCCGCTTCGCTTGAAGCCGCGTTGGCCGTCGTTAACGGAAATTAAAGACATGGACAACTCGATCGAACTGCAAGGCAAGATCGCGCTGGTGACCGGCGCCACGCGCGGCATCGGACGTGCCATTGCCCAGGAACTGGCTGCGCGCGGCGCGACCGTGGTCGGCACCGCCACCACGGAATCCGGCGCGGCCGCCATCACCGAAGCCCTGGCGCCCCTGGGTGGCCGTGGCGTGGTGCTGAACGTGACGGACGCTGAAGCCTGCGACGAGCTGATCGACGCGCTGGCCAAAGACGGCGGCGGCCCCCACATCCTGGTCAATAATGCGGGCATCACGCGCGATACGCTCGCGATGCGCATGAAAGACGACGATTGGTCCGCGGTCCTGGATACCAACCTGACGTCCGTGTTTCGCCTGTCGCGCGCGGTGATGCGCAGCATGATGAAGGCCCGTTGGGGCCGCATCATCAATGTGACCTCGGTGGTCGGCTCCAGCGGCAACGCGGGTCAGGCCAACTACGCCGCCGCGAAGGCGGGCGTGTCGGGCATGTCACGTGCTCTGGCCCGTGAGTTGGGTAGCCGCAACATCACCGTGAACTGCGTCGCGCCCGGCTTCATCGATACCGACATGACGCGCGCGCTGGCTGAAAGCCAGACCACGGCGCTGCTGCAACAGATTCCGCTGGGCCGTTTGGGCTCGCCTGAAGACATCGCCCATGCGGTGGTCTTTTTGTCCGGGCCGCAAGCGGGTTACATTACCGGCACCACCCTGCACGTAAACGGCGGGATGTACATGCAATAAATCACGAATTGCGCGCCAGGCGGCTAAGGTCGCCGCGCCTTGCCGGGCAACCGGTCTGGGCGGCGCGCAGTTCAACCGGAAACGCCGCATACTGGTATTCCTGTGCCCTCAACGGGCGACAGAACAAGTGCGCGGTGTTATTTTTGTCACGGCCAGGCGTTGCTTTCCTCTACGCTTGGCTATAATTCGCGGGATTTTTCCCAATTGGAGATCTGCATGGAAAGCATCGAACAGCGCGTCAAGAAGATCGTCGCTGAACAACTTGGCGTCAACGAAGCCGAGATCAAGAACGAATCCTCCTTCCTTGACGACCTCGGTGCCGATTCGCTCGACATGGTCGAACTGGTCATGGCGCTCGAAGACGAATTCGAGACCGAGATCCCCGACGAAGAGGCCGAAAAGATCACGACCGTGCAACAAGCGATTGACTACATCAATTCGCACGGTAAGCAGTAAGCTCGATTTATATCCTTCCGGTTGCCCGACTTTCGGGGCCAACCGGGAAACGGGGCGGTTTCAGGAATTTGCCGTGTGGTCCGCGTGCGGGAAGGGCGTTGTAAAGCCCGACCCGCTTTCGCGTGGGCCACACGTGCAGCGCATCCCGAAAACCGCCTTTCTTTTGTCTGTTTGAGGAGTCATCCGTGAAGCGACGTGTCGTCATCACCGGCCTGGGTATCGTTTCTCCCGTTGGAAACGACCTGACCACCGCTTGGGACAATATCGTCAACGGACGTTCTGGCATCAGCCGCATCACCCGTTTCGATCCCTCGGCCATCACCACGCACATTGCTGGCGAAGTCAAAGACTTCGACATCAGCACCTATATCTCGAGCAAAGAAGCCCGCCAGATGGATACCTTCATCCATTACGGCCTGGCCGCCGGGATGCAGGCATGGCGTGACTGCGGCCTGGAAGTCACCGAAGCCAATGCCGAGCGCATTGGCGTGATCGTGGGCTCCGGCATCGGCGGTTTGCCGCGCATCGAAGAAACCCAGGTCGAATACATGGCCAAGGGTCCGCGACGTATTTCGCCGTTCTTCGTGCCGGGTTCGCTGATCAACCTGATCTCCGGTCATTTGTCGATTGCCTATGGCATGAAGGGCCCCAGCTACGCCGTTGTCTCGGCTTGCACGACTGGCCTGCATTGCATCGGCGACGCCGCGCGCCTGATCGAATACGGCGACGCAGACGTCATGGTGGCGGGCGGTGCTGAATCGACCGTGTCGCCGCTGGGCATCGGCGGTTTTGCCGCCATGCGCGCCTTGTCGACCCGCAACGATGATCCTCAGACGGCTTCGCGCCCCTGGGATCGTGACCGCGACGGCTTCGTCCTGGGCGAAGGCGCTGGCGTCCTGGTCCTGGAAGAGTACGAGCACGCCAAGAAGCGCGGTGCGCGCATCTATGGCGAACTGGCCGGTTACGGCATGAGCTCGGACGCGCACCACATCACGGCTCCGGACAAGGACGGCCCGCGCCGAGGCGTCATCAACGCGCTGCGCAATGGCGGCCTGAACGTGGACGACATCCAGTATGTCAACGCGCACGGCACGTCCACCCCCCTGGGCGACAAGAACGAAACCGAGGCGCTGAAGCTGGCGTTCGGCGATCACGCCAAGAAGCTGGTGGTCAATTCGACCAAGTCCATGACCGGGCACTTGCTCGGCGCGGCCGGCGGCATCGAGGCAGTGTTCACGACCTTGGCCGTGTACAACCAGGTTTCGCCGCCTACCATCAACATCTTCAATCAAGATCCTGAATGCGATCTCGACTACTGCGCGAACGAAGCGCGGCAGATGAAGATTGAAGTCGGCCTGTCCAACTCGTTCGGCTTCGGCGGCACCAACGGCTCGATGGCCGTGCGCCGGGTTTGATTTGGAAGGCTCCGACGCAGGGCGCTGGTCGCTGCATGTGCCCATCGGGCGGCCGGCCGGCGTCCATGCGCTCTACGGTCTGGCCGTCGTAGTCGCGGCCGG